>NZ_CP042582.1:0-709166 GCF_008728835.1 Hypericibacter adhaerens | reverse complement strand
TGGGCGACGGCCAGCTCATCGACTCCATGTTGCATGACGGACTTTACGACGCCTTCTCGGACCAGGCGTCGGGCTGGCACACCGAGGATCTGGCGAAGAGGTTCGAGATCTCCCGCGAGGCGCAGGATCGCTGGGCCCTGCGCTCGCAGCAGCGTTTCGCCGAGGCGCAGAAGGCCGGCCGCTTCAAGCCGGAGATCGTTCCCGTGGCCCTCGAGGACCGCAAGGGCCGCAGGCTGTTCGAGACCGACGAGGCCAACCGGCCCGACACCACGCTCGAGAAGCTGGCCGCCCTGAAGCCCGCCTTCCGCGAGGGCGGCACCATCACCGCCGGCAACGCGCCGGGGTTGAACAGCGCTGCCGCCGCCACGCTGCTCGCCAGCGAGGCCTGGGCCGAAGCGCGGCATCTCGAGCCCGTGGCGCGTCTCGTCGCCTATGGCATCGCCGCGGTCGAGCCCGGCTATTTCGGGCTCGGGCCCATCCCCGCCGTGAAGCAGGCGCTCGCCCGCGCCGGCTGGAGCATCGGCGATCTCGAGCGCGTCGAGATCAACGAGGCCTTCGCCGCGATCGCCATCGCCGTGACGCGCGAGCTGGGATTGCCGGAGGCGATCGTCAATGTCGAGGGCGGCGCCATCGCGCATGGCCATCCGATCGGCGCCACCGGTGCCGTACTGACGACGCGGCTCATCCATTCGATGCGCCGCGACGGCCTGAAGCGCGGCATCGTCACGCTCTGCATCGGCGGCGGCCAGGGCATCGCGCTGGCGATCGAGACGGTGTGAGGCTGTTAGTTACCGATCCCCTCCCCCGTCTTCCGGGAGAGGGGACAACAATCGCCGATCACCGCCGCGTCCCCGCCAGGAACAGCGCCACCGCGGCCTGCGCCTGCCGTTCGATCTGCTGCCGGCTCGATCTCACCCCGAGGCAGGCGAGCTGCAGATGGCCGTCGATCGCGAGATTCATGAACTGCTCGGCGGCCCGGTTGAGATCGAGGGGCCGCAGCTCCTCGCGGTGGCGTCGCAGGATCGAGGCGATCACGCGGACGGCGGGCTTCCGGCCAGTCTCGAGCGCCAGCCGCCCGAACTCGGGCTGGCGCTCGGCCTCGGCGATGATGATGCGGGTGACGCCGATCGACTGCGGCGTCAGCGCAAAGGTCGTCAGATAGCGTGCCAGCTCCAGCAAGGTTTCCGTAAGTCCGGCCGACCCGCACTGAAACCGGTCGATGGGCACGAGCCAGCGTGCGATCAAGTCGCTCAACACCGCCTTGAACAGGGCCGTCTTGTCCTCGTAGCGCGCATAGAGGGTACGCTTGGAGATCCGCGCCGTTTCCGCAACGGCGTCCATCGTCGTCCCGTCGAAGCCGGCATGCAGGAAGGTTTCGCCGGCGACCTGGAGGATGTGCTGATCCCGTTGCGCCAGCTCCGAATTTCTCGGCCGCCCGGCGCGGCGTGGCTTCATTGCATATTTTTTAGGCTTGCCCCTCGGCATGACCGTCCCGCAAGCTTGCGACCGAAATAATGATACGATACTGTACCGTTTCCTCCCACGCCAACCCCGCGTTGCGCCGGTTCAGCAAATCCGATGCCACGTTTCCTCTGGCCGGATAGAACGGTCGCGACCTTCTGCGGGACATGGGGTCTTCGGCCCCGAACAGGCCCGCAGGCGGGGCGGGCCGCTCTGGCAGGGAACCGAGACGCCGCTGCGAAACGAGATTGTCACGTCAGGCCCTCCGAAGCGGCGGCCGGATGGACCCGCGACCGATGCAGGATCGACGGAACGGAATTCGTCCCGGCGCCGCTCTCCCGGAAGGGTGGGCGCGGTCGCGATGAAGACCGGGACCGAGACAAAGGATATGTCATGGCCGTTGGCCGGATTCGCCTGAGACTTGCTTTCTGCGCCGTTGCGGCCACGGCCCTGATGCTGACGGGATGCGGCAAGGAGCAGGCCTCGGCGCCGGCGGCCCCGCCGCCCTTCGAGGTCGGCGTCGTCACGCTGCAGCCGCAGAGCGTGACGGTCACGACGGAGCTGCCGGGCCGCGTCTCGGCCTTCCTCGTGGCCCAGGTGCGCGCCCGCGTGGACGGCATCGTCTTGAGCCGCGACTTCGAGGAAGGGGCGCGGGTCACGGAAGGCCAGCGGCTCTACAAGATCGATCCCGCGCCCTATCAGGCGACGCTCGACAGCGCGAACGCCACCCTGCAGCGGGCCCAGGCCAACGTGGTCGCGACCCAGGCCCAGGTGCAGCGCCTCAAGGCGCTGCTCGGCAACAGCTTCGCCAGCCGGCAGGATTATGACAACGCGGTGGCGGCCAACGGGCAGGCCGTCGCCGATGTCGCGGCCGGCAAGGCCGCGGTGCAGAGCGCGCAGATCAATCTCGGCTATACCGACGTGACCTCGCCGATCACCGGCATCATCGGCGCTTCCGAGGTCACGCAGGGCGCCTTCGTGCGGGCGACGGATGCGACCCTGATGGCGACCGTCCAGCAGACCGATCCGGTCTATGTGGACGTCACGCAGTCGACGGTCGATCTCCTGCGCATGCGCCGGGAGCTCGCCAACGGCAAGATGCAGGGCGTGGGGCCGGACGAGGCCAAGGTGCAGCTCATCCTCGACGATGGGTCGGCCTATGCGCTCGACGGCAAGCTCGCCTTCACCGACATCACCGTCGATCCGACCACCGGCAGCGTGAAGCTCCGGGCCATCTTCCCCAATCCCGACCGCACCCTCCTGCCGGGCATGTTCGTGCGCGCGCGCGTGCAGGAAGGCATCAACGACAGCGCGCTGCTCGTGCCGCAGGCCGGCGTCAGCCGCGACGCCAAGGGTAACCCGACCGTGATGATCGTCGACGGCGACAACAAGGTGGTGGTCCGGGCGATCGCGGCCAGCCGCACCTACGGCGCCAACTGGATCGTCGAGAGCGGCCTCAATCCCGGCGACCGCGTCATCGTCGCCGGGCTGCAGAAGGTGCAGCCCGGCGCCGTGGTGAAGCCGGTCGAGGAGCCGGCGCAGCCGGCCGACACGGCCAACGCCGCGCCCGCCCAGCCCGCCGGCGCCCCCAAGATGCAGTAGGTCGGGGCGAGACCGGTCATGGCCAATTTCTTCATCGATCGCCCGATCTTCGCCTGGGTGATCGCGATCGTCATCATGCTGGCGGGCGCGCTCGCGATCTTCACCCTGCCGGTGGAGCAGTATCCGACCATCGCCCCGCCCTCGGTGCAGGTCCGCGCGAACTATGCCGGCGCCTCGGCCGCCACCGTCGAGGCCACGATCACCCAGGTGATCGAGCAGCAGATGAACGGCCTCGACAACCTGCTCTACATCTCGTCCAACAGCGACAATTCGGGTGCGGCGACGATCACCCTCACCTTCGCCCCCGGCACCGACCCCGACATCGCCCAGGTGCAGGTGCAGAACAAGCTGCAGCTCGCGACCCCGCTCCTGCCGCAGGCGGTGCAGCAGGCCGGCGTCAGCGTGACGAAATCCAGCAGCAGCTTCCTGATGGTGATCGCCTTCGTCTCGACCGACGGCACCATGAACCGCTACGACCTGGCCAACTACCTGGTCTCGCATGTGCAAGACCCGGTGAGCCGGATCAACGGCGTCGGCACCGTCACCGTCTTCGGCACGCAATACGCCATCCGCATCTGGCTCGATCCCGACAAGCTGACGCGGGTGAACCTGACGCCGGTCGATGTGAGCGCCGCGCTCGAAGGCCAGAACGTGCAGGTCGCGGCCGGCCAGCTCGGCGGCACGCCCGCGGTCGCCGGCCAGATGCTGACCGCCACTATCAGCGAGGCGACCCTGCTGCGCACGCCCGAGCAGTTCGGCAACGTGCTGCTCAAGGTCAATCCCGACGGATCGCAGGTGCGCCTCAAGGATGTGGCGCGGATCGATCTCGGCGGCGAAAACTACAACGTCGACACCAAATACAGCGGCCAGCCCGCGGCCGGCCTCGGCATCCAGCTCGCGACCGGCGCCAACGCCCTCAAGACCGCGGCCGCGGTGCGGGCGAAGGTGGCGCAGCTCGCCCCCTATTTCCCGCATGGGCTCGAGGCCCGCTACCCCTACGACACCACGCCCTTCGTGCGGATCTCCATCGAGGCGGTGGTCACGACGCTGCTCGAAGGCATCGTGCTGGTGTTCTGCGTGATGTATCTCTTCCTGCAGAACTTCCGCGCGACCTTCATCCCGACCATCGCGGTCCCGGTGGTGCTGCTGGGCACCTTCGGCATCATGGCGGCGGCCGGATTCACCATCAACACGCTCTCGATGTTCGGCCTCGTGCTCGCCATCGGCCTTCTGGTCGACGACGCGATCGTGGTGGTGGAGAATGTCGAGCGCGTGATGGCCGAGGAGGGCCTGTCGCCGCGCGAGGCGACGCGCAAGGCGATGGGCCAGATCACCGGGGCCCTCATCGGCGTGGCGCTGGTGCTCTCGGCGGTGTTCGTGCCGATGGCCTTCTCCGGCGGCGCCGTGGGCGCGATCTACCGCCAGTTCTCGCTGACGATCGTCGCCGCCATGGTGCTGTCGGTGCTCGTCGCCCTGATCCTGACGCCCGCCCTCTGCGCCACCATCCTCAAGCCCATCCCCAAGGGCCACCATATCCAGAAGCGCGGGCCCTTCGGCTGGTTCAACCGCGCCTTCGATTGCGGGCGCGAGCGCTACCATGGCGGGGTGCGGCGCGTGATCCGGCGCCCCTTGCGCTGGCTCTTCGTCTATGTGCTGCTGCTGGGGGGCGTGGCCTTCCTCTTCCTGCGCATGCCGACCTCGTTCCTGCCGGACGAGGACCAGGGCTCGCTCCTGGTCCAGGTGCAGACGCCGCCCGGAACGACGCTGCAGCGCACGCAGAAGGTGCTGGACGACGTCCACAACTATCTCTTCACGCAGGAGAAGGATCTCGTCGAATCGGATTTCGAGATCGTGGGCTTCAGCTTTGCCGGCCGCGGCCAGAATTCCGGCCTCGTCTTCGCGCGGCTCAAGGACTGGGGCGACCGCCAGGAGACCCAGCAGAAGGTCCAGGCCATCATCCAGCGCCTCGCCAAGGCCTTCGCGGCCTACAAATACGCGGTCGTGATCCCGATCAACCTGCCGCCGATCCCGGCGCTGGGCACCGCCTCGGGCTTCGACTTCGAGCTCGAGGACATCGCGGGCCTCGGCCACAACGCGCTGATGGCCGCCCGCAACCAGCTCCTGGCCGCGGCGAACAAGGACCCGGTCCTGACGCTGGTCCGTCCCAACGGCCTCGACGACCAGCCCCAGTTCAGCGTCGAGATCGATCGCGAGAAGGCGAGTGCCTTGGGCGTCACGCTGACGGCGATCGACCAGACCTTCTCGATCGCCTGGGCCTCGTCCTACGTGAACAACTTCCTCGACATCGACAACCGCATCAAGCGGGTCTATGTCCAGTCCGACGCGCCCTTCCGGATGAATCCGGAGGACATCAACCGCTGGTATGTGCGCAACATCAACGGGACGATGGTGCCCTTCTCCTCCTTCGCCAGCGCCAAATGGAGCTCGGGCTCGCCCAAGCTCGAGCGCTATAACGGCGTTTCGTCCGTGGAGATCCAGGGCAGCGCCGCCCTCGGCCGCAGCACCGGCGAGGCGATGGACGCGATGGAGCGGCTGGCGCATCAGCTCCCCGACGGCATCGGCTACGAATGGACCGGCATCTCGTTCCAGGAGCGGCAGGCAGGCTCCCAGGCGCCGATGCTCTATGCCATCTCGATCCTGGTGGTGTTCCTCAGCCTCGCGGCGCTCTATGAGAGCTGGTCGATCCCCTTCTCGGTCATCATGGTGGTGCCGCTCGGCATCGTCGGCGCGCTGCTGGCCGCGACCGGCCGCGGCCTCTCCAACGACGTCTATTTCCAGGTCGGGCTGCTGACCACGGTCGGCCTGTCGGCGAAGAACGCCATCCTGATCGTCGAGTTCGCGCGCGAGCTGCAAACGCAAGGGCGCACGGCGGTGGAAGCGGCCCTGGAAGCGGCGCGCCTCAGGCTGCGCCCGATCCTGATGACCTCGATGGCCTTCATCCTCGGCGTGCTGCCGCTCGCGGTCAGCAACGGCGCGGGATCGGCCGGCCAGCATGCGATCGGCACCGGCGTGATCGGCGGCATGGTCACCGCGACCTTCCTCGCGATCTTCCTGATCCCGATGTTCTTCGTGGTGATCCGCCAGACCTTCTCGCGGCGCAAGCCGGCGGAGACTTATCCGTCCGCCGACCGGCCGGCGCCGGCCAGCGGCGACCAGCATCCCTGAAGGGATACCCACCCTTCTGTTTTCCAACCAGTGATGGGACCTCGCCGCTCTCCGGTTGAAAGTCAGGCAGTGGATTTCTCCCGCGAAGGTTGCGAGAGCGCCAAAGTCCCCGCATAATGGCGTCAGGAGCGAATACTGGTTCTCAGGGGGAAACAGACCATGCACAGGCTTCTGGCCTGTCTGGCGGCGCTGTTGCTCAGCGCCTGTGCGGTCGGCAATCAGCATGACTACACCACCGCCATGCCGCAGCTGACGGCCCAAGGCAGCAGCTCGGTAGTAGTCGCCGTGCAGGACCAGCGGCCCTACATTCTCGATCACGACAAGAAAGAAAATTTCTGCGGCCTTTATCGCGGCGGGTTCGGCAACCCCTTCGACATCACGACATTGTCGAAGAATCCGCTCAGCATGGATTTCAGGAATACCATCGTCGCAGCGCTCAAGAGCAAAGGCTTCAGCGCCGATCCTGTCGAAACAGCGCTGGCATCGAGTGATCAGGAAGCAAAGCAGGCGTTGCTGGCGGCAGCCAAGGATCGCGCGCTGCTGCTCGTGATCAAGGAATGGAAGTCCGATACCTACTTCAATACCAGCCTGCTCTATGACGTCACATTGACGGTATTAGACAGGAGTGGCGGCATCCTCGCCGAAAGCAAGATCGGCGCGGCCAAGGACAACCTCGGGCCTGCCGCTTTGCCTCGCGATGCCAGAATCGCCGTCGCGAAGGCCTATCAGACGAAGCTCGAGGCGCTGCTGAACGACCCGAAGGTCGTAGAGGCGCTGCAACAATAGAAAGAGTGCGGGGCCCGAGCGGTACAGCCTGTCGACGGGACGGCCCTTCTACGAGCGAGCGAGCGCCACGAGCTTCTCGGTCTGCGCGAAGGCGGTCGCGACGCCGGTGGCGCCCGTGGGATCTGAGATCCGGTCGAAGGCGGCGGCGATGGCCTCGGGCGTGCGATCCGCTTCCGGGAAATGGACGCCCACCGTCTCCGTGATCAGGGTGCGCGCGAAGGTGCCCGCACCGGCGCAGAGCATCACGCGCGACGGGGCGTTCTCCGAAACGAGGAACAGCAGCCCGGGCGTGATCGATTCGGGCGTCGCCAGCCGGGCGACCGCCTCGGGGAACAGGCCCTCTGTCATCTGGGTGGCCGCCGTCGGCAGCAAGGCGTTGACGCGGATATCGTACTTCTCGCCCTCGAGATGCAGCACGTTCATCAGCCCGACCATGGCGGCCTTGGCCGTGCCGTAGTTGGACTGCCCGAAATTGCCGTAGAGGCCCGAGGAGGACGCGGTCAGGACGATGCGCCCGTATTTCTGCTCGCGCATCCGCTCCCACACGGCCTTGGTGCAGTTGACGGTGCCCATCACATGCACCTCGAGCACGAGGCGGAAATCGGCCAGCTCCATCTTGGCGAAGCTCTTGTCGCGCAGGATGCCCGCATTGTTGACGAGAATGTCCACCCGTCCCCACCGGGCGAGCACCTGCTCGATCATGGTCTGCACAGAGGCCGCATCCGCGACATTGGCGCCGATGGCGATGGCCTCGCCGCCTTGCGCGCCGATTTCCGCCGCGACCGCCGAGGCGGCGGGCGGCGCGCCGTCGGTGGAGGGGTCGAAATCGACGATCGCCACTTTCGCGCCACGCGCGGCCAGGCCCAGCACATGGCTGCGGCCCAGCCCCCGGCCCGCACCCGTGACGATCGCGACCCGGCCGTCAAAACGTATGTCCATCGACAGGCTCTTCTAGTAGGTGGGTTTCCGTTTTTCCCGGAAGGCCTTGAGGCCCTCCGCCAGATCGCGGCTTCCCAGATGGATTTCGAAGGCGCGCAGCTCCGCTTGCAGCCCCGCCTCGATACGGGCCTCGACCCCGGCACGCGCCAGGGCCTTCATGTGCTTTAGAACCTGGGGGCTCTGCTGGCAATATTGCTCCGCGATCTCCCGGGCCCGGTCGAGCAGGCGGTCGGCGGCGACGACCTCGTTCACCAATCCCCACTCCTGCAGCCTGGCGGCCGGGAACAGCTCCGCGCTGTAGAGCATGTGCAAGGCCCGGTTGGCGGGCATCTTGGTGAAGAGGCGCACCGAGGAGCCGGCGGCCGGCACGATCGCATATTTCGCGTGGCCGTCGCCGATCATCGCCTGCTCGGAAGCCAGCACGACATCGCAGCACAAGATGAGCTCCAGCCCGCCGGCCACCGCGACGCCGTTGACCGCCGCAATGACGGGAAAAGGCAGCCGCTCCACCTTGCCGAGAACCCCTTGATTGTGGGCCAGCGTGGCCAGGAGCGATTGCGGGTCCTGCTCCAGCTTTCGGCCGAATTCGCGAAGATCCCCGCCGGCGGAGAACGCCTTGCCGGCGCCGGTCACGATGGCCGCGCGCAGGGTGCCGTCGGCGGCGAGCTCGTCCAGCACCCGGTCGAAGCCGGCGACCATCTCCTCGGACATGGCGTTCAGAGCCGCCGGACGGTTGAGCGTGAGGAGGGCGATGCCGCCGGAGCGGCTCAAGGCGACCGGATCCGATGTCATGTTCTGCTTCTCGTGACCACGGTGTAACGTTGCGGCAGCGGCTCCAGCGCTTCCTTCAACTTCTGGAGGGCCGCTTCGTCTCCCGTCTGAATCTCGACCTGCACCACCGTGTTCAGCTTCTCGTCCCTGGCGACGGTGACGGTGGGGACGAGGGCGGGACCGAAAATCCGCTCCGATTCCATCCGGACCTTCTCGACGATGGCACGGTCCCTGAGATCGCCCTTGGTGATCTTTCCGACGGCCGTCATCGGCAGGGCGTCGATCAGGAAGACCCGCCGGGGCCGCGCCGGCGGCTCGGCGACATGCTCGTCCATATGCCGTTGCAGCCGGCCCGCATCGAGCTCGGCACCCGGCGCCGGCACGGCGAAGAGAACCGGCACCTCGCCCGCATAGGCGTCCGGCATCCCGACGGCGGCGCTGATTTGCACGCCCGGGAAATCGTTGGCCACGTCCTCGATGTCGGCGGGGTTGATGTTGTGGCCGCTGCGGACGATGAGATCCTTCTCCCGGCCCGTCAGGACCAGCCGCTGGTCCTCGGTCAGGTAGCCGACATCGCCGGTGATGAGCCAGCCATCCGGGCTCCAGGCGCCCTGGTTATGCTTGGGATCGACATAGCCGGGAAAGACCTGCGGTCCCTTGACCAGGACCAGACCGCTCGTCAGAGGCGGGCAGCTCGCGCCGCGCTGGGCGGGATCGAGGCTCGCGATCCGCGTCTGGGCGAAGGGCGCCCGGAAGCCCACGCTCCCCTGGAGCGGCGTGCCGCGGCCCGGGTTGAAGGCGATGGCCGCGGCCGTCTCGGTCATGCCGTAGGTCTCGAACAGGCGGATTCCGGTCTGTTCCGAGAAGCGTTCGCTCACGGCCTTGGGGCAGACCGCCCCGCCCGTCACCGCCATCCGCACGGAGGAAAGATCGGCGCCCGCGATCGGGATGTCCGTGAGCGTCGCGATCGAGGTCGGCACGCCGCCGACGATCGTGGCGCGGAAGGCCTCGGCGATCTTCCAGTAGGTCCGTACCGCCTCCCGGTCCCTGAGGCCATAGGGAGAGGGAACGATGACATGGCCGCCGGCGGCCAGGACCGACAGGCCGGCGGTGATGGTGCCGCCCACATGGAAGAGGGGAAACCCGTCGATGACGACATCGGTCTCGTCGAAGCCATGGACCTGGGCGAAGCTCCAGGCCGCATGGATCTGATTGCCATGGGTGAGCGGGACGAGCTTGGGCCGTCCCGTCGTGCCGCCGGTATGGAACAGCGCGCAGACCGTCTCGCGCGAGGCCTGCATCTCGAATTCCAGCGCCTCCTCCCGATGCCGGTTCGCCGCCTCGGCGAACTCGAGCATCGGCCGCACGCCGGCGCCCGCGCGGCCCAGCACCACGACATGGCGAAGCGAAGAGGTCCGCTCGATGACGGCCTGCGCCTTCTGCCAGATCGCCGCATCGGCCTCGGGCGGCGTCAGGACCAGGACGGTCGCGTTCTCCGCGGTCAGCAGATCGGCGATCACCTCGGCGCTGAGCAGATAGTTGATGGTGCTGGCGACGCCCGCGACCTGGGCGCCGAGCAGCGCCTCCATCATGCCGTCGACGACCGGACCGAGGAACGCGACGGTGCCGCCGTCCGAGCGGCCCGTCAGGCCGCGAAAGAGGTTCGCCGCCTGGACAACGCGCCGATGGAGCTCCCGGTGCGAGAGCGTCAAGGAACGACCGGTGAACCCACCGGCCGGAATGGTGGTGACCGCCGGCCGATCGGGATGCAGCGTCGCCGTCGCGCGCAGCAGGTCGAGCAGCGTGCGGGCGGGGACGAGCTCGTCATAAGGCAAGGCTTCCAGCGCCTCGATATCCGCGATCGACAGGACATCGCGGGCCGCCCTTGTCGTCCTCAGCGAGTTCGCTGCCGGCGACATCAATGCACCGCCGCATACATGATCGTCTCCTCGTCGGCTTCCGCGCCCGTGAACTCCTCGACGATGCGCCCCTGCCTCGAGACCAGGATCCGGTCGGAGAGATGGAGGATCTCCGGAAGATAGGACGAAATGACCATCACCGCGAGGTCCTGGTCCGCGAGCCTGTTGATCAGTTGATGGATCTCGGCGATGGCGCCGACATCGACGCCGCGCGTCGGCTCGTCGAAGATGATCAGCCTGGGCTTCTGCACCAGCGCCTTCGCGACCACGACCTTCTGCTGGTTGCCGCCGGAAAGCTCGATCACGCGGGCATCGGCATTGATCACCTTGATAGCGAGCGCCTTGGTCCACTCTTCGGCGAGCGCCCTCATCTCCGAAAAGCTGATGATCCGGGCGCGGCTCTGGCCGCCGGCGACCGCGGCCAGATAGATGTTCTCCGCGACCGACATGGTCTCGAAGAAGCCCTCGAGCTTGCGGTCCTCGGTCACATAGAGGATGCCGTCGCGCACGGCCGGCCGGGGCACCCGGTAGCGGACGGGGCGGCCCTCGAGCCGCACCTGGCCGCCATGGAAGAAATCGCGTTTCATCACGCCGGCAACCACCTTCGCGGTCTCCGTGCGGCCCGAACCGATCAGCCCGAAGACACCCGTGATCTGGCCGGCGAAGACGGAGAAGGTGTTGTTCCGCACCAGGTTGCCCATGGAGAGGTTCTGGACGCTGAGCACCTTGCGGCCGGCGGGCCGCAACCGGCGCTGGCCGGCCTTGCCATAGAGCTCCTCGGAGAGCGTGCGGCCCACCATCGATCTGACGATCCGGGCCCGGTCGAAATTGGCGGTCGCATCCGTGACCACATGCTCGCCGTCGCGCAGGATCGTGATGCGGTCGGAGATCTGCAGCGCCTCCTCGATGGCGTGCGAGATGAAGATGATCGAGACGTCGCGCTCGCGCAGACGCTTGACCAGGGCGAAGAAGTGGTGCTTCTCCTCGGGCGTCAGCGTGCCCGTCGGCTCGTCGAAAACGATGACCCGCGCCTTGTGATGGACGGCCCGGGCGATCTCGACCATCTGCTTCTGGCCCGCGCCGAGGCTCGAGACCAGCGCCGTCGGATCGACCGGGAAGTTCAGGGACTGCAGGAACTGCTGGGCCGCGATATAGATCCCGCGCAGGCGGTTGAACCAGCGCGCATCCCCGAGATAGAGGTTCTGGGCCACGGTCAGGGAGGGAACCAGGCTCGTCTCCTGATAGACCATGGCGATGCCCTTCTTGAGGGCATCCGCGGGGTTCGCCAGCTCGATCGGCCTGCCGTCGAGCAGGATCTGCCCCGCGGTCGGCGGCACCACGCCGGCCAGCATCTTGGTCAAGGTCGACTTGCCGGCCCCGTTCTCGCCGAGCAGCGCATGCACCTCGCCGCGCTCGAGCGTGAAGGTGACGTTCTTGAGGGCCGGAACGCCGCGATATTCCTTGGTCGCGTCCCTGAGCTCGAGAATGACCGTCATGGCGCGCCTGCCCCGCCGCCGGCCCCGGTCTCCAGCCTGGCGACGACGCCATCCCCTCTCGATGCCACATAGAGGCCGTTGGCGTGCCGGACCGCGCCGACGATGCCGTGGGTCGTCCCGTCGGCACGGCTCTGGAAGCTTTCGAGGGGAAGGCCGTTCTCGTCCAGGCGGACGACCATGCCGAAGGAGCGCGTCGGCGCCCAAGGCTTCAAGATCCCGAGATGCTTGACGCCGCCGCCCTGCAGGGGCTCGTAGAAGGACTGGCCGGCCCGGTAGGCCGGCGCCACCCAGTACCGGGGCTCGATCTCGGCCAGCATATGCCGCCGATAGCCGGGTTCGCGCAGGATGAACTCGACGAGCTGGCTGCGCGGCGCGAAGACGCAGAGGAGATAGCCCTGCTTGCCGTCGCGGACGATCTGGCCGGGATAGCCCGGCAGGTCCCCCAGCGGCACGTCGCGCAGCGCGCCCGACGACCGATCCAGGCGGACGAGGCGGTGGTTCCAGCTCTCGGAGACGATCAGCGTCTCCCCGTCCGCGACGATGCCGGCAGGAAACGCCAGCGCGCCGGCGATCCGGCGGCGGCTTCCCGAGACAGGTGCCAGCTCCCAGACGGAACCCGACCTGTTGCGCTCCATGAGATCGCGCTGCCAGTCGGACGGGCCGTTCGAGGCCGAGCCGTGGCAGACATGGAGGCTGTCTCCGCTGACCGCGATCGCCACCGGGCACCGCGCGTCGGGAACGGGCTCGAACCGCACACCGTCGAACCGGCCGCCCACGATCTTGACGATGCCGTTCTCCAGCCCGACGGCGATGCCGTCCCAGGCCGCGCCCAGGCAGGCGATCGTCGCCTCCGCCCGATGGACGAGCGACCAGGAACCGCCGGCATCCAGCCGTCTGATCTCCTCGCCGCTGGCGACCAGCACGCCGCCTTCGCCGGCGACGATCCCGCTCGGACGATCGATCGCGAACCGGCGCGACGCCTCGTCCAGCTTGCGGTTGGGCTTGAAGGCGCCATCCAGGGCGGGGACGGTGATGGCGCTCTCGCCACGCCCCAGGACCGCGTCCAGGAACCGGGTGAGGATGAAGCTCATCCCCGTCCCCAATAGGATTCCGGACCCGACCAGTTCGGATCGGCGCCCTTGAGCGGCAGCCGGCCGACACGGTTGTTCAGGATGCCGCCGATATAAAGGTGGCCCTTATGCTCGCGCATCGAGGTGATCATCGGGTGGTTCTGGCCGCCCAGATCCCACATCACGTCCAGGATCCGCCCCGCCTCGTCGAAGCGCAGCACGCATCCCGTGTTGATGTTCGGATAGAGCCACTCGTCCGGGGCCACGCGACGGGCCATGCGCCGGCGGAAGCCCGGCATCTTCAGCGCGAGATCGAGGGACGGCGTGCGCATGCCCACGAGCGCCAGCCAATAGCTGCCGTCGGAGGCGCGGTTGATGTTGTCCGGATAGCCGGGGAGATTGGGAATCACCGGCTCGACGGTGCCGGCCTTGGGCCCGTCGAAATAATACCGGCTCACCCGGCATCCCCAGGTTTCGGCGAACAGGAACGAGACGCCGTCGTGGGTCATGCAGATCCCGTTCGGGAAGATCAGGTTCCGCAGCACCGTGCGCGTCGAGTTGCTGTTGGGGTCGTAGCAGACGATCCGGCCGTTGCCCCGCGATTCCAGGCAATCCACCGGCCATTCATGCATCTCGTAGCGGATCGTCGCCTCGCTGAAGAACACCCGGCCGTCGGGCGCGATGTCCAGATCGTCGGCCAGCTTGAGGCGCGAATCGTCGATGATCGAGAAGGGCGTCCGGTTGGTCTCGTCGGTGAGCTTCGCGACCTGGCGGTCCTTGCCGATGCGGTAGAGCCCCATGCCGCCGATGCAGCACAGAAGCGTGCCGTCCTTGGCGAAGGCCATGCCGAGCGGCCGCCCGCCGACATGGGCGAACACCTCCTGTTGCCGATAGTCGGGCGCCAGGAACCGGACGATGTCGCCGGTGCGGGTTCCGGCATAGAGGTGATCCTCCCCGTCGAGGATGACGTCCTCCGGCCCGTCGATCTCGTCGAGGCCGATCGCCGACACCTCCCGCAGCTTGTCGTTCAGCGCGAAGGGCGAGGAGGAATTCCGCTCCGTGCCGAAGGTCTCGGGCAGGCTCTGGAAGGTCGGGGAGACATAGACCTTGGCCAGCACCTTGTGGCGGTTCTTGAGCCAGCGCACGTCGATCGCGACCGCGATCAGCAGGATCAATCCCAGGATGAACGAGTTGGCGCCGCTGGGGATCCCCAGCCGCACCAGCCCGTTGATGAGGATCATGACGATGATGGCGCCGAACATGGCCTTGGCCACGGAGCCGCGCCCGCCACCGAGACTGTTGCCGCCCAGGACCGCCGCGGTCAGGGCCGTGATCTCCATGCCGAGGCCGGTGTCGGAGCCGGCGCCGCCGAGCCTCGCTGCGAACAGGAAGCCCGCGAGCGCCACCAGCATGCCCGAGGCGACATAGGCGAGGCAGATCGTGCGCCGGACCGGGATCCCGACATTGTAGGCGGAGCGGCGCATGCCGCCCACGGCCATGAGCTGCCAGCCGGGCCTCGTCCGGCTGAGCACGATATGGGCGAGGATCGCGATCACGATGAAGAGCGCGAAGCTGAACGGGATGTCGAGGACCGTGCCGTCGCCGAGATAGTCCCACAGGTCGTTGTCGACGAAACCCGCGGAAATCCGCACCGCCAGCTGCAGCAGCAGCATATCCACGACCGCACGGACGATGATCAGCGTGACGAGCGTCGTCAGGAAGGCGCGCAGGCGCAGATAGCCGACCAGGATGCCGTTCACCAGCCCGACCAGGGCGCCGACGGCGATCGTCAGGACGAACACCACGCCCAGCGGGAGCTCATAGACGTTGAGGAGCGCCAGCGTGGTGATGTTCGCCAGCGCGAAGTTCGAGCCGACGCTCAGATCGATGCCGCCCGCCAGCATCACGATCGTCATCGCGATGACGACGAGCCCGAACTCGCCCAGCTGCCGCGTCAGCGTCGAAAGGCCGCCCAGGCTGAAGAAGCCCGGCATCAGATAGCTGAAGCCGGCGACCACGACGACCAGGATGAAGAAGGGGATGGCGTTGTCGATCCACCGCTTGGCGAGAATCTCGCCAACGATATGGTCGGGGATCAGCCGGTAACGCCAATAGGTGACGGTCTCAGCGAGGGACATCTCGAACTCGACGTCAAGCGGTGCAGGCCAGGAGAGAAGCGCCGGCGGCGTTCCTCGAGGGGAACGCCGCCGGCGACGGCAACGGGCGGTCAGCCCTTGGCGTCGAGGCTCCAGCAGTCGCCGGGCTTCATCGTGTCCTTGGTCAGGATGGTGAGAGGCGTGAACAGCGTCGTATGCGTCTCGCCCGGCTTCGGCTTGTTCTGCAGCAGGCTCTTGATCATGTCGGCCATGTCGCGGGCCTGGCTCGGCACGTGATAGACGACGACCTCGCTGAAGAGACCCTTCTCCAGATTGTCGCAAGCCGCCTGGTTGCCGCCGCCCTGCGTGATCAGATAGACGTTCTTGCCGGCCTCCTTGATGGCGGAAGCCGTGCCCACATCCATCACGTCCCAGAAGCCCACGGCCCCGCACAGATCGGGGTTCTGCTGCAGGGCGGTCGCCATGATGGTACGGGCCTTGGTGGCATCCCAGTCGGCGGCCTGGTTGGACACGACCTTGATCTCGGGATGCTGGGACAGGACGTTCTCGATCCCCTTCATCTGATAGGCGCTGGCCGCGGCCGTCAGCACGCCTTGCGTGATCGAGACCTTCCCGCTGCCGCCGTTGGCCGGCGAGCATTTCTCCACCAGGCGGTTGCCCAGATACTCGCCCATGCCGACATAGTCGGCGCCGATGAAGGCGTCGGTCGAGTAGCTCGAGCGCATATTGACCTGGACGACATAGATGCCCGCCTGCTCGGCCTTCTTCAGGAGCTTGGCGTAGGACTGGACGTCGGGGTTATGGACGACGATGACGTCCGGCTTCTCCTCGATCAGCGAGGTGATGGCCTGGGCGCCGGCGTCGGTGCTCCAGTTCGGATCGCGGACCTCGAACTTGATCCCGAGAGGCTCGAGATACTTGCGGAGGCCGGCGGCCCAGCCTTCGGTCAGGTCGAAGCCCATCGCGACGGGGACGTAGGCGACCCGCTTGCCCTTGAAGGCGTCGTAGTAGGATGCCCGCGCCGGATCGTCGATGCCGTCGGCCATCGCCGTCGTGCCGATGAGCCCGATGGCTGCCGCCAGCAGCAATGCTTTCACGCTTCTCATGGTGTTCTCCCTGGTAAGCCGTTTGTTGGTTGTTTCACGGATGGATCAGATGTCGCCTTGTTGAGCCGTCTGCTCGTCGCGCGGGTTGATGATGGTGTCGGCGACGATCGCGGCGAGCAGGATGACGCTCTTGATGACGTTCTGGACGGTGTATTGGATGTTCATGATCGTCATCCCGTTGATCAGGATGCCGATGAGGAGCGTGCCGACGATGACGTTGCGGATGCCGCCGCGGCCGCCCGAGAGACCGATCCCACCCAGCACCACGACGAGGATGATGTCGTAGACGAAGGTCGAGATCGCGATGCGCGTGTTCATGCTGTTGACCGACGTCACCGTGACGAGCCCGGCGAGAAATCCCACCATGGCGGAAAGCGCATACTGCATCACGACGACCGGACGGACCGGCAGGCCGGTGATCCGCGAGGTCAGCGGGTTGTCGCCGATCGCGCGGATGAAGCGGCCCGATTTGACGTAGCGGAGGAACAGGGCGGCGAGCGCGCAGACGAGGACGAAGACGAGGACGGGGACCGGAATGCCTTCGAGGTTCCCGGCGCCGATCCAGACGATCGGATGCGCCGCGTCCGGCAGGTAGACGACGTCGAGATCGATGAGGAAGAGCCGGCCGAAGCCGTAGATCAGGATCCCCATCGCCAGCGTCGCGAAGATGGCGGGGATCTCGATATAGGCGATCAGGAAGCCGGTGATGATCCCGAAGACGAGGGACATGACCAGTCCCAGGGCGAGCCCGCCGGCCAGCGACATGCCGTTGGTCACGAGCTGGAGGGACCAGGCCAGCGACATGGCCATGAGGGAGACCAGAGATAGGTCAATACCTCTGCCAATTACGACAAGGGCCATCGCGACGCCGAGGATCCCCAGCACCGAGACGCTGCGAACCAGCGCCAGCAGGTTGTCCGGCGCGGAGAAGCCGGGGAGAAAGACGGCAAACGCCGCCAGAAGGGCCAGCGCGAACAGAAAGACGATGCGTTCTTGCGTCAGATTGAAGACGCGGAACATGGGTATTCCTCCACCCCGACGATCCCGTCGGGCTCACGGGTCTTTGGCGTCTTTTGGCCAATTGCCGTGTGTGGCGGAGTACCACCGGCCGAAAAGGCGATTCTTGCCTGGGCGTGCAGGATTTTTGCTTGCCCGTGCACTTGAAGTTTTTATTGCTGCCGCAACCCGAAAGGCGAAGAATGAAATAAAGGGATAAAAAACCTAGAAAAAACTGGGCCCTTCGACTCGGCGGCGCCGTGGCCACAGGCCGCGCCCCGGACGGGCCGATGAGGTTCCTCGAGCCAGACCAGGGAGGGAACGGTGGACCTAGTCTTCTCGACGGAGAGCCTGGCGCAGGCGAAGCGCTATGCTGCCTGGCGCGACGCGATCTGCGACGTCTATGTCCATGTCGATGTCAAGGCGGAGGATCCGTCCAACTACGAAGGCTTCATCCGCGAAGCGCAGTTCGGCGCCGTCACGGTGACCGACATCCTGCTCTCGCATCAGCAGATCTCGCGCCGGCGCTCGCATTTGGCGAAGCTCGACAAGGATTGCTACTACGTTCAATTCATCCAGAGCGGCAACATCAATGTTCTCCAGTCCAGCGCCGCGCTGTCGACCAATGCCGGAACGGGCGCGCTCTTCTGCGCCTCCGAGCCTTACGACCTGCAGTGCCAGGGGAAGATCCGGTCCTACTATCTCGAGATCCCGCGCGAGGCTTTCGCCTCGCGCTTCGCGAAGGATCGCGCCCCGCTCTCCGCGACCTTGAGCACCGGCCAAGGGCTGGGCCGCATCGCCGTCGAATTCTGCTCCATGCTGGCCACGCAAGGCGCTCCGCTCGAGGCCCCCATTCGCGCCCGTCTCGGCGAAGAGCTGATGGACGTCCTGGCGCTGGCCTTCGATTCGGCCCATGGCGAGGAGCCACTGTCGGACCAGGCCGTGCAGAAGGCGCGCCTGCGCTCCGTCAAGGCCTGGATCGAAGACCATCTCTGCGAGCCCGACCTGACGGTCGAGGCCATCGCCAAGGGCAACGGGATCTCGCTGCGCTATCTCCACGCGCTTTTCCGCCTCGAAGGAACCTCCGTGTCCCATTGGGTCTGGAACCGGAGGCTGGAGCGCAGCTACGACATGCTGCTCAAGAGTGGCCACGAGGCGCAGACGCTGACGGAGATCGCCTACCGCGTCGGCTTCAACAGCTCCTCCCACTTCAGCACGACGTTCCGCCGCAAGTTCGGGATACGGCCGTCGGACGTGAAGCGCGGGAATCCGGCGTGATTTTTCGGCGGTCGGCGTCGATGCTGCCGCTTCGGGCTCGATCCGAAACACGGCGGACATGCGTGCGTTCTTCCGTCTGCGCTCGGCATCCGGGAATCGGCTTCATTCACCGGGCGAAGGCGGCGAGGAATATCGGGGCGGGGGGAATCGAAAGCTGGAGCGGGTGAAGGGAATCGAACCCTCGTCGTAAGCTTGGGAAGCTTCTGCTCTACCATTGAGCTACACCCGCATCCCTGCCGGACGTTATAGGCAATGCCCGGAGAGGCGACAAGAATCGCGGAAGGCACCGGTGAGTCCGCCCGGCGAAGGTTTGACAACCTCGGCCGCCGGCTCTTGGGCGGGCGCCAGCCTCAGCCAAAAGGCTAGGGATAATCGCCTTCTGATAGCGCTCCAAGTTCGGCTGCATTTTTACCACAGACTGTGGTAAATTGGTCACAAGGGGTTCGAAAGCCAGCCAATTTCACCGGCTGGCTTTGACAATTTACCGTACCGTCCCTACTATCCGCCCAGTGGTGGTACCGCCGGAAAGCCTGGTTCGGCGCCCCTCTAGGGGGTTGGTTGGGCATGGGGCTGGTGCAATACCGCGGCACACGGGCAACGTGGCCCGCGGGTTTTGGGGAGATAAAAAAGATGTTGAATTGGAAGTCCTTGGGGGTTGTCGCCCTGGTCGGCCTTCTGGCCGGGTGCACGACCAACATCCAAGCCATGAAATCGGTGGAGGCGACCGGTTCGCCCTTCACCAAGGCTCTCGCCGAGGAATACCGGCAGATCGTCACCTTCGAAGCCGACCAGATGTACGACTGGCCGGATGCGGATTACTTCGCCCAGAAGGGCCTGAAGGCCGCGGCCGGCGAGGTGGTGCAGCCGGAAGAGCTGGCCAACTGGGATCTGCCCGCCGAATGGGCAGGCGATCTTGCCGAAGGCCGCAACCGTCTCATGGTCGCGCTGGAATCCGGCGCCCGTGATTCGCACCCCGACCTGGCGGCACGCGCCCAGGGTCGCTTCGACTGCTGGATCGAGCAGGCCGAAGAGAACCATCAGCCCGACCACATCGCGGCTTGCCGCAACGCCTTCTACGCCGCCCTCGAAGAGCTCGAAGCGGCGATGAAGCCGGCCGCCGAGCAAGCGGCTGCAGAGCCGGCGATGCCGTCCAGCTACATCGTCTATTTCGACTTCGACAAGTCGAACATCCGCCCGGATGGCCAGACGGTGGTGAACCAGGTCATCTCCGACGCCAACAAGATCGGCACGCCGCCGATCTCGGTGACCGGTCATGCCGACCGCGCCGGTCCGGAGGACTACAACATGGCCCTGTCGCTGCGTCGTGCCGACGCGGTCCGTGACGCCCTGATCTCCGGTGGCATCGCCGCCGACCAGATCACGACGGCCGGCCGCGGCGAAGACGAGCCCGCAGTGCCCACGGCCGATGGCGTGCGCGAGCAGGCCAACCGCCGCGTCGAGATCATCATCCAGCAGTAATCTCGACGACAGGGTTTCGACCCGAAGACGGCGCCGGAAGAAATTCCGGCGCCGTTTTTCCTTTGGGGATCGGTCGGACCGACAGGGTCCGGCTCAGGGCCGGAAGAAATTCCGGCGCCGTTTTTCCTTTGGGGATCGGTCGGACCGACAGGGTCCGGCTCAGGGCCGGAAGAAATTCCGGCGCCGTTTTTCCTTTGGGGATCGGTCGGACCGACAGGGTCCGGCTCAGGGCCGGAAGAAATTCCGGTGCCGTTTTTCTTTCGGGGATCGGCCGGACCAGCGAGCGCCGGAAGAAACGCCAGCGCCCTCGTTTGAGGGATGACTCGAAGCTCGATGCGATCGCTTCACCGATCGATCGCCCCAGCGAGCGTGGGGATAAGGCGAGGCTGCGCGGCTGGACATAGCCCTGCTGCCGCCTAGAATGCCTTCACGAACGACGGGCCACGGGACGCTGCCGTTTTCGGTCGCCGACGGCAGTCCGCGTCGATAAGGTGCCCCCCCACGCCAAGGTGCCCCATGTACAGCCAGAGCACGCGATCCATCCGCATCACGGTCGAGCCGACCTATCTCGACGACCAGTCGGCACCCGAGGAGCAGCGCTTTGTCTGGGCCTACCATGTGCGCATCGAGAACCAGGGCGCGGAGACGGTGCAGCTGCGGTCGCGCTACTGGCGGATCACCGACGCGCGCGGCAAGGTGCAGGAGGTGCGCGGCGCGGGCGTGGTGGGCGAGCAGCCCGTGCTCAAGCCAGGCGAGTCGTTCGAATATACCAGCGGCACGCCGCTCCCGACCTCGTCGGGCTTCATGGTCGGCACCTACCAGATGGAGAACGAAACCGGCGAGCGGTTCGACGTGGCGGTTCCCGCCTTCTCGCTCGACAGCCCGCACCAGCCCAAACGCCTGAACTGACCGAGACCCGCCCGCCGACGGACGAGCCGGGCCCCCTTGAAGTTTCCGGCGCGTTCCCGACGTTTCCGGGAGCCGCGATCAGCGGCCGCCCGGCGCCCCGAACAAGGACATGACGCGATGAAGCAGCCCCGCCCCGCCAAACCCGAACGCGCCGCCGGCCCGCGCCCGCGCCTGGTGAAGAAGAATGGCGGCGTGCTGCTGGCGAAGCCGTCGCGCGACGAGGCCGAGGAGGCCGTCCGCACCCTGATTCGCTGGGCCGGGGACGATCCGAGCCGCGAAGGGCTGGTCGGCACGCCCTCCCGAGTCGCGCGCGCCTTCGAGGAATTCTTCGGCGGCTACGAGGAGGATCCGGTCGAGGTGCTGCAGCGCACCTTCGAGGAGACCGGCGGCTATGACGAGATGGTCGTGCTGCGCGACATGCGCTTCGAGTCGCATTGCGAGCATCACCTCGCCCCCATCATCGGGCGCGCCCATATCGCCTATCTTCCCAGCAAGCGCGTGGTCGGCATCAGCAAGCTCGCCCGGGTGCTCGACATCTACAGCAAGCGGCTGCAGATCCAGGAGAAGCTCACCGCCCAGATCGCCAACACGATCGACGAGGTGCTGCAGCCCCAGGGGGTCGCAGTGGTGATCGACGCCGCCCATCAATGCATGACGACGCGCGGCGTGCATAAGCCCGGGATGAGCATGGTGACCAGCCGCATGCTGGGCCTGTTCCGCACCGATGCCCGCACCCGGCGCGAATTCCTCGCCATCATCGGCCAGCCCGCGGCTGCGGCCATGGTCAATGTGTGAGTGCCGCGGACGGCGTCCGGGGTCATCCCACTGATGCGGCGAACCAGGCCCCATGCCTGATTTCCGTGCGGTCTTCTTCATCATCGGCTTTCTGCTTCTGGCGCTGGCGGTCGCGATGCTGCTGCCGGCGGCGATCGACGCGCTGGCGTCCGATCCCGACTGGAGGGCTTTCGCCGCCTCGGCGGTGATCACGGGTGTTGCCGGCGGCGCCCTGGTGCTGGGCTTCCGGCCGGCCGAGGCGCCGCAGCTCCGGGCCCGCGAGGGCTTTCTCCTGGTCACCGCGAGCTGGGCGATCATGGCGGGCTTCGCCACGCTGCCGCTGATGCTCACCCGTGCCGGCCTCGACTTCACCGACGCCTATTTCGAGAGCATGTCCGGCCTGACCACGACCGGCGCGTCGGTCATGCCCGATCTCGACGGCAGACCGATGGGCGTGCTGCTCTGGCGCGCGCTCCTCCACTGGATCGGCGGCATCGGAATCATCGTGATCGCGGTCACGGTGCTGCCGGTCTTGCGCGTCGGCGGCATGCAGCTCTTCCGCATGGAATCCTCCGACCGTTCCGAAAAGATCCGCCCGCGCGTCAGCCAGGTGTCGGGCGTGCTGATCTCGGTCTATGTGACGCTGACCACGCTCTGCGCCGTGGCGCTGGTGGTCGCCGGCATGCCGGCCTTCGACGCGGTCTGCCACGCGATGGCGGCGCTGGCGACCGGCGGCTTCTCGACCCACGACGCCTCGATCGGCTATTTCCACAACCCGGCGATCGAATGGATCCTGACCGTCTTCATGCTGATCGGTGGCATGGCCTTCGTGCAGCTGGCCCGCGCGGCGCGCGGCGACTTCACCTGGCTCTGGCATGACGACCAGACCCGCTGGTACCTGACCTGCATCCTGGTCTTCATCGTCGGCATGACGCTCTGGCAGTGGGACGCCAACGGCCGGGCCTTCGGCGAGGCGCTGCGCAGCTCCAGCTTCAACGTGGTCTCGGTCATCACCACCACCGGCTTCGCCTCGGAGGACTATCTGCAATGGGGCAGCATGCCGATGGTGATGTTCATGGTGCTGCTGTTCCTGGGCGCCTGCACCGGCTCGACCTCGGGCGGCATCAAGTTCTTCCGCATCTGCGTCGTGGGTGCGGTGGCGCGCTCGCAGATCCGCCACCTGATCCACCCGCACCGGGTCTCCCTGCCCTTCTATAACGGCGAGCCCGTGAGCGACGAGGTGGTGCGCTCGGTCCTGAGCTTCATCGTGTTCTATATCGCCGTCTTCGCCGCGATCTCGATCGCGATCAGCGCCTTCGGCCTCGATCTGGTCTCGTCCATGAGCGGCGTGGCGCAGGCGATCAGCAATGTCGGCCCGGGCCTCGCGCCGGAGATCGGCCCGGTCGGCAACTTCGCCCATCTGCCCGACGGCGCCAAATGGCTGCTCTCGCTCGCCATGATGCTGGGGCGCCTCGAGCTCCTCACGGTGCTGGTGCTGCTGAGCCGGACCTATTGGCGGGGGTGAGCGCGACGCTCGTTATCGCCACCGCTCTGCCGTCATTCCCGCGAAAGCGGGAACCCAACGATGTCTCGCGCTCCGACCTGGCCATGGGCCCCCGCTTTCGCGGGGGTGATGAACGAGTAATCGCGATCGAAACTTCGAAGTCGCGAAGCGATTACCTCACGAACTCCTTCAGCCCCGTCCCGATCCGCTGCTCCAGCTCGGCATTGAGCGACTTCATCAGCGCGTCGGTCATCTCGAACCAGAGCTTCTCGCGCTCGTTCAGGGTCATGTCCTCGGCGGCGGTTTCGCTGCGCTTGGCGGTCGCGGTGATGGCCCCCCGGTGGTTGCCCATCCGGTTCTCGACCTCGAGCCGCACCGTCACGGTCACGTCGTAACGGTCCGACTGGTCCTCGGTGACGACGCCGGTGAGGCCGGTGGTGCGGGGCAGCGGCACGTCGATCGCGGAGCCGTCGGTGATGGTGAAGGTCGCGACCCCGTCGCTGCCCACGGCCTTCAGCCGGTCTTGTGCCCATTGCCGCGCGGCGGTGGCGGGCGGCGTGGGGAAATCCTGCTCGACATGCGGATCGGTCATGGGCGGCTGATAGGCGTCGACGATCACGATCTTCGCCACGTCGAGATGGATCGGCGCCAGATGCTGATAGGTGAGCTGTGGGAAGGGCTCGCGATGCGGCGGCGTATCGCAGGCGGCGAGGGAAAGCCCGGCCGCGGCCAGCAGCAGGAACGCAGGGATTCGCTTCATCATGAGGGCTCCGGCGCGACTCGGGGGAAAGGCAGGATCGTCGGCGCGGCCCCTAACTGCCGCCGGGGGAAGGCCCGGTCAAGCCGGCAGGCGTCGACCGCTTACCTGGCGCGAGGGCTTTCCGCCAGCCGCGCCTCGATCTTGGCGCGGCTCTGATCGAGGATCTCGCTCGGACGGAGCCCCAGCGCCAGACAGAGGCGCGTCCAGTAATAGGCGACATCCCCCAGCTCGTCCGCCAGCCGCGCCGCATCGAGTTTGCCGTCGCGCAGCCGCTTCTTGATCTCGCCCGCCACTTCTCCGGCTTCGCCGGCAAGACCCAGCCCGAGATAGGAGAGCTCGCGCGGATCGGCGGCCCCTTGCGGGCGCACCCCGCCCGTGGCCGCGGCCCAGGTTCCATAGGCGTCGATCTCCATGGGTTCCTCCCCGAAGCTCAACAGGCGCCGGCCCCGGTCGAAGCGGCGCCGGGGCCCGAGGGAACCTTCGCCCTCAGGATTTGGCCAGCGCCGCGATCTCGCTGTCGCCGAAGCGGTAGACCCGGCTGCAGAACTCGCAAGTTACCACCACCTCGCCCTCGACCTTCATCTCCTCGAGATCCTGCTGCGGCAGGGCCTCGAGCACGCGCTCCACGCGCTCGCGCGAGCAGCGGCAGCGCGCCTCGAGCGCATGGTCGCGGAAGACCCGCACCCCGTCCTCATGGAACAGGCGGAACAGCAGATCCTCGGCCGGCAGATCGGCGGACGTGAGCTCCGCGGGGCTGCAGCTCGACATCAGGATGAGCGCGTGCCGCCAGGCCTCGTCGGCATCGTCGCGCACCAGCTCCGTTCCCTCGGTCGGTAGGCGTTGCAGCATCAGCGCGCCGGCGCGCCAGCCCCGGTTGCCGCCGCCGGCGGGTGCGCGCGCCGCCACCATGACGGCCGCCTCGAGCTGCTCGGACTGGCGGAAATAGCCATGGACGCATTCGGCGAGCGTGGCGCCGGTGAGCTCGACGATGCCCTGATAGCGCTCGGTATGGGCACCCTGGTCGACCGTCAGGGCCAGGTAGCCCGCGCCGAACAGCCGCGGCACCGAGGGCGCAGGCCCCGTGCCGAGGGCCGCCACCGCCGCCGCGTCGAACTGCGCATAGCCGCGCATATGGCCGGCGCTGGTGACATCGGCCACCATCAGCTTGACCGGCCCGTCGCCCTTGATCTGGAGGGTGAAAACGCCCTCGAACTTGAGCGCACCGGAGAGCAGCGCCGCCAGCGCCAGCATCTCGGCCAGCCGCTCGGCCACCGGTTTCGGATAGGCGTGGTGGCGCAGCACCTCGTCCAGCAGGGGTCCCATCCGCACCACGCGGCCGCGCAGCGCGCTGGCCTCGATCTGGAAGGGGAGGACGCGGTCGTCGCCCTCGGTCTCGACTCTGGTTTCCAGGCTCAATTCGGGCTCCCAAAGGGCGTCGTCAGCGCCGGGTGAAGGGTCTTTCGCGCTGAAAACGCATCCCAACGAGCGGCTCCAGAGCAGTTTACCGCCCTCATGTGAGGGGAAAACGCTCGGAAACAAGGCCCGGGCGGCTTCCTTCCGAACCCGCCCCGGCCCCGCTCATCCGTAAACCCGCCGTCAGATCGCCCCGAGGGCCCAGAGCAGGATGCCCTTCTGGGCATGAAGGCGGTTCTCGGCCTCGTCCCAGACGACCGATTGCGGGCCGTCGATGACCCCGGCCGTCACCTCCTCGCCGCGATGGGCGGGCAGGCAATGCATGAAGATGGCGCCGGGCTTGGCCTGGCCCATCAGCCCCTCGGTCACCTGATAGGGCGCCAGCAGCACATGGCGCCCCATGGCGTCGGTATCGCCCATCGAGACCCAGACGTCGGTCACGACGCAATCGGCGCCCTTGACCGCTTCCTTGGGGTCGGCCGTGACATGGACCTTCCCCTTCTCCGCCTTGGCCCAGCCCAGCACCTGGCCGGGCGGGGTGAGCTGCGGCGGGCAGGCGATCTGGAGCTCGAAGCCGAAGCGCACGGCCGCATGGGTCCAGGAGGTCGCCATGTTGTTGCCGTCGCCGATCCAGGCGATGCGCTTGCCGGCGATGGGGCCGCGATGCTCCTCGAAGGTCATCACGTCGGCCATGAGCTGGCAGGGATGGGTGCGGTCGGTGAGGCCGTTGATGACGGGCACCGTCGCGTTCTCCGCCAGCTCCAGGAGCTTCTCCTCCTTGGTGGTGCGCACCATGATGCAGTCGACATAGCGCGAGAGCACGCGCGCCGTGTCGGCCACGGTCTCGCCGCGCCCGAGCTGCATGGCGTCGCGCTCCAGCACCACCGCCTCGCCACCCAGCTCCTTGATGCCGAGCTCGAAGGAGACGCGGGTGCGGGTCGAAGGCTTCTCGAAGATCAGGGCCAGCGACTTGCCGGCGAGAGGCTTGTCCTTGCCGCCCGGGACCTTGCCCTTCTTGCAGGCATGGCCGGCATCGAGGATCTGCCGGAGCGTGGCGGTGTCGAGCTTGTCGAGATCGAGGAAATGCCGCGGGGTCTTGCCCGCCGAAGATGACGACATGATTCAGTGCTCCGGCCAGGCCTTGGCGACCCCGTCGAGGATCGCGACGCCCTCGTCGATATGCCGTTCCTCGAGGATGAGCGGCGGCAGCAGGCGGACGACATTGTCGCCCGCTCCCACCGTCAGCAGCCCCGCCTCGCGCAGCTTGTTCTGCATGTCGGTGTTCGGCACGCGGCATTTGAGGCCCAGCATCAGGCCCTTGCCGCGCAGCTCCTCGAACAGCTTCGGATATTTCGCGACCAGCGCCGCGACACGCTTGTGCAGAATCCCGCCGATCGCCTCGACGCGCGGCAGGAAGCCGTCGGCCAGCATGACGTCGAGCACCGCGTTGCCGACCGCCATGGCGAGCGGATTGCCGCCGAAGGTCGAGCCGTGGCTGCCGGGGGTGAGCGCCGCCGCGGCCTTCTCGGTCGCGAGGCAGGCGCCCATCGGGAAGCCGCCGCCGATGCCCTTCGCCGTCGCCACGACGTCCGGCTTGATGCCGGCCCATTCATGGGCGAAGAGCTTGCCGGTACGGCCCATGCCGCACTGGACCTCGTCGAAGAACAGCAGCAGGCCGAACTCGTCGCAGACCTGGCGCAGGCCCTTGAGATACTCGACCGAGGCCGCGCGCATGCCGCCCTCGCCCTGCACCGGCTCGACCAGCACGGCGGCCGTTTCGGGCCCGATCGCGTTGCGCAGCTCGTTCAGGTTGCCATAGGCGACATGATCGAAGCCCTCGACCGTCGGCGCGAAGCCCTTGAGATGCTTCTCCTGGCCGCCGGCCGCGATGGTCGCCAGCGTGCGGCCATGGAAGGCGCCCTCGGTCGCGATGATGCGGTAGCGCTTGGGATCGCCGAAATCGTCCTGCCATTTGCGGCACATCTTGATGCCGCATTCGATCGCCTCGGCGCCCGAGTTGGTGAAGAAGACGCGGTCGGCGAAGCTGGCCGCGGCCAGCCGGTCGGCGAGCCGCTCGCCCTCCGGAATGCGGTAGAGGTTCGAGCTGTGCCAGAGCTTCTCGGCCTGGTCCTTCAGCGCCGCCACCAAATGCGGATGGGAATGACCCAGCGCGGTGACGGCGATGCCGGAGGCAAAATCCAAGTAACGTCGCCCGTCATTGCCGAACAGGTAGGCGCCCTCGCCCCGCTCGAAAGCGAGATCGGCGCGCGCATAGACCGGCAACAACGCAGAGGCGGACGACGCAGACATTGGATGTAGCCTCCCTGGGATGGATAAGAACGAAGGCCCCCGAAGGGGCCGGCTGACCGCTCCCGCCCCGGCCGAAACGGGGACACCCTCGAAAGGCTGGCGGCCTCATCAAGGCTTTCCGGGCGTTTCCGGCAGAAAGGGCGGAAGAGCCCGAGACTATCGGGTGCGGAAGGCCGGCCTGTCAACCAAGCGGAGGGGGCCCGGCCCGCAACCCTGTCTTGCACAAATTCGCTTGGTGGCTCAGCCTTCTAGCCGATTGGCCCAGGCCCGGCCCCGGGGCCCGCGCCAAGCCCACCCGAACCCCGTCCTGGAGGCATTGCCATGCCGATCCCCCGTCTCGCCAAGGCCGATCTCAGCCGCAAGCTGCCCGACGAGGAGACCTACGAGGACAGGCTCAAGGCGGTCCAGATCGCCCTGCTCCAGATCCAGCAGGCCTATCTGCGGCAGGGTCGGCGCGGGATCGTGGTGCTCGAAGGGCCCGACGCCGCCGGCAAGGGCAGCCTGATCCGCCGCCTCTCCGCAAGGCTCGATCCCCGCTACTGCTATATCTGGCCGATCGCAGCACCCAACGAGATCGAGCGGGGCGAGCATTACCTCGAGCGTTTCTGGCGGCGCATGCCCGACCATGGCGAGCTCGCCGTGTTCGACCGTTCCTGGTACGGCCGCGTGCGCGTCGAACGGGTCGAGAAGCTGATCAAGCCGCCGGTCTGGAAGCGCGCCTATCGGGAGATCGTCGAGTTCGAGCGCATGCTGGTCGATGACGAGATCCGGGTGATCAAGATCTTCCTGCATATTTCGCCGGAGGAGCAGCTCCGCCGCTTCGAGGAGCGGGCGGAAACGCCCTACAAGCGCTGGAAGCTGACGCCCGACGATCTGCGCAACCGCAGCCTTTGGGACGAGTATATCGAGGCGACCGAGGAGATGTTCCAGAAGACCTCGAGCCCGCACGCGCCCTGGAATCTCGTCGCGAGCGATTTCAAATGGTGGGCCCGGATCCGCGGCCTCGAGATCATCGCCAAGGGGCTGGGCGACGGCATCGACCTCAAGCCGCCGCCCTGCGATCCCGATCTCGCCAAGGCGATCCGCAAGATGGCGAAGAAGGCCAAGCGGGGCGGCCGGGCGCTGAAGCCCTGACGCGCCGGCGTCACGGCTTGATGCGATAGCCCCGCGCCATCAGCCGCCAGACGAGGGCGCCGGCCGCGAGGTTGCAGCCGAGCAGCACCGCCGCCCCCAGGAGCGGGTCGGCCTCGCGCCAGCCGGTGAGCCCGCCGCGCATGCCGTCGAGCGCGTAGAAGAAGGGGTTGAACGAGACCAGCCTCTGGCCGATCTCGGGCAGCACCGCCACCGGCAGAAACATGCCCGAGAAGAACGAGGTCGGGATGAAGACGAAGGTGTGGGCCGCCGTGTAGTGGTCCCAGCGCGTCGACCACATCCCCACCAGGATTCCGAGGAACCCGAACAGCAGCCCGCCGCCGGCCGCGAACAGCAGGATCGCCGGCAGGTCGGCGAGCGCGTAATGCGCGAAGGGCCAGAGGCAGAGCGCCACCACGAAGCCGATGACGAGCCCGGTGCTGGTGGCGGAGAGCGCATAGCCCAGCACGCGCTCGAACGCCGTGAGCGGCGCCATCAGCACGTCGGCCAGCGCCCCGGTGTGCTTATCATAGAGGATCGAGGCCGAGGTCGAGGAGAGGGCGCGCTCGGCGATCGACATCATGACCAGCGCCGGCGCCACGAAATCGGCGAGCGCGATGCCCGGCACGCTCCAGCTCCGGCCGCCCAGCGCCAGCCGGAACACGGCGAAGAACAGCAGGCTGGTGACGACCGGCCCCAGCAGGTTGTCGACATAGCCCTTGATGAAGCGGCCGAACTCGCGCTGGTGCAGCGACCAGAGCCCGAGCCAGCTGACGCGGCCGAAGCGCCGCAGGCGCGGCGCCGGGACCGGCAGACCGATCGAATCCGTCATGATCGCAACGCTCGGGTCATGGCGGTATCGGCGTCGCTCTAGGGCCGGAGCTTGTAGCCGATCGCGAACAGGCGATGGATCAGCGCATAGAGCCCCAGATTGGCGAGCGTGAGCACGATGAGGCCCGCGGCGAGCGAGCCGTCGGCATGGCCGATGAAGCCGTAGCGGAACCCGTCGATCATGTAGAAGAACGGGTTGAAATGCGCGACCGTGTGCCAGAAGCCCGGCAGCCGTTCCGCCGAATAGAAGGCGCCCGACAGGAAGGAGAGCGGCGTGATCACGAAATTGGTCACGGCCGCGATATGGTCGAACTTCTCCGACCAGAGCCCGCCCAGGATGCCGAGCAGCGACAGCATCAGGCTCGCCGCCACGGCATGGAACAGCACGAAGAAGAGATCGTGGATATGCACCGGCGTCAGGAGCGCGATCACGACCCCGACCGTGATGCCGACGGCAAGCCCGCGCGTGAGGCCGCCCGCGGCCAGCGCGAAGGTCAGCTCGCCGGGGCTCAAGGGCGGCATCACCAGATCGACGATGTTGCCCTGGATCTTGGCGATCACCAGCGAGGAGGAGGTGTTGGCGAAGGCGTTCTGCACCATCGCCATCATGATCAGGCCGGGCCCGAGGAATTCCGGGAAGGAGACGCCGCCGACATTCTGCACCGCGCGGCCCAGCGCCAGCGTGAAGATCGCGTAGAACAGCAGCGTGGTCACCAGCGGCGCCAGGATGGTCTGGGTCGCGACCTTGATGAAGCGCCGGATCTCCTTGAGATAGAGCGTCCAGAGCCCGATCCAGTTGACGGGACCGAAACTGCGGGTCGCGGGTGCGGCAGGCCGGGGGATGGAGGTCGAAGCGGGCAGGGTCATGATCGATATCGAGAACGGGCCGAGACGTTAGGCCCGGGACCGCAGCCGGAGCAACCCTCGCCATCCGCAGGCCCCCTGCCGGGCCGGCGCATGGCTGCGACGGCTCTCTACATCCCCGCCCCCGCTTCGGGGGGAGGGCAAGGAAGGGGGCGGCTCAATATCGATACCGCGCAGCCCCCTTCCTAACCTTCCCCCGTTCCGGGGGAAGGAACAGAACGAGTTAGGGACCCCGCCGTCGGCGCCGCTCGAATGATGTGACCCGCGCCCCGGTGCCATACCATTCTCGGGCTCTCAATTCACGGTTTTCCCTGGCAATGCCCTCATCCTCGTCCGGCGATTCCTCCGCCTCCTCAGGCCCCGCGGCCCGGAAGGAGGCCGAGGCTCGGTCCTCGCCTTCCGCGTCGCCGCCGAATCTCGCCGCCAGCCTGCACGAAGCGGCGCTCGACTATCTGGCGCGCTATGCCGCGTCGAGCGCGAGGCTGCGGCGCGTGCTGGAGCGGCGGGTGAGGCGCCGGCGGACAGACCGCGACGGTCTCGAGGCGGCACGCGGCATCATCGGCGACATCGTCGCGAAACTGACCGCGCAAGGTTTCCTCGAGGATGGCCGCTACGCCGCGGCCAGGGCCGAAAGCCTGTCGCGTCAGGGACGGTCGCGGCGCTGGATCGAGGCACGGCTGGCGGCCGACGGCATCGCCCCCGACCTGATCCGCGGGGCGCTGGAAGCGCTCGGCGGGAACCACGGCGATCGCGAGCTGGAAGCGGCCATCGCTTTCGCCAAGCGGCGACGGCTGGGACCCTATCGCCGGACCAGACCGCGCAGCCCCGGAGCCCTGCAGGCGCTGGCCGACAAGGAGCGGGCGGCCTTCGCCCGCGCCGGGTTCGACCGCAGAACCGCACAAACCGTGCTGGGCGCCGCCTCGCCCGACGCCCTGGCCGCCCTGCTGGCGACCGGCTGACGTCGCTACCGGGGCCGGACGGTTCCGGTCCGGCGCTTCATCGATTGTCACCGGGCCAGCCTTACGATCCTTTGGTCTGAACGGCTCTCTCCGTCCCCTCACCGGGCATCAAATGCCCGTGAAAACGCGACGGGTGCTGGCTTGCGGCAAGTTCGCGTCCCATTTCAGCCTCTATAATACTGGTGGGCACCCTGTCATCCGGTCTTGGCACCGCAAAGGAGATTGATCGATGTCCAAACTCACCCGTTTCGCCCTCGCTGTCGGACCCGCCTTCGGGCTCGTCGCCGGCCTCGCGCTCGCCCTGCCGGCGCCGTCGGCCTGGTCGATGGGCAGCTCGAGCGACAGCTCCAGCGACTCCCCGGCCACGACCGCGGATTACGCGACGGCCAAGAAGCTGGTCGATGAGGAGAAATATCGCGATGCGATTCCCATCCTCGAGCAGCTGGTGGCGAAGAACCCCGCGGATGCCGATGCCCTCAACGAGCTGGGCTTCAGCCATCGCAAGCTCGGCCACCAGAACAAGGCCCTGACCTACTATCTCAAGGCGCTCGCCACCGAGCCTAACCATCTCGGCGCCAACGAGTATCTGGGCGAGCTCTATCTCGAGATGAAGGACCTGCCCAAGGCCGAGGAACGGCTCGCCGTGCTGCAGAAGGCCTGCACCAGCTGCGAGGAGTACAACGAGCTCAAGGAGAAGATCGAGGACTACAAGGCGAAGCAGCAGAGCTGAGCGGGCCACCGATTCGCCAGCCCGGCGATTTTCCATAATATCTATAGATATCAGACCCTTAAAGAGGGGATTGCGGAGGGCAGGGCGAAGCCGCAGAGTGGCGCCCCCAGCCACTTTGGACGAGCGTGCCCTGATGCTTGCCTGTCTTCGCGCCGCCCTTTGCGGCGTCCTGCTGCTCGGCGCCGCCGCCCTGCTTCTGCCGCTGACCGCCCATGCGCAGGACCCCAATGGCGGCCTCAATCTGCAGAACCCTTACGCGAAACCGAACACGCTCGGCTCCACGGGGTCGCGGCTCAACGAAGAAATCACGCCGCGCAACGAAGACTACGCCAGGGCGCTGAGCCTCATGCAGGACGGCCGCTACGACGACGCGATCATCACCCTCAACAAGCTGGTGGCGATGAATCCGATCGACTACGACGCCCTCAACCAGCTCGGCTACTGCTACCAGAAGCTGGGGCAGCCTGGAAAAGCGATGGGCTATTACAAGAAAGTGCTGGGCCCCAAGCCCGATCATCCCGGCGCGAACGAGAATGTGGGCGAACTCTTCCTCGAGATGAAGAATCTCGAAGGCGCCGAGGAGCGGCTGACCGTGCTGCAGAACACCTGCAACAATTGTGCCGAATACAACTCGCTCAAGGCCAAGATCGACAGCTATAAGGCGCAGCAGGGCTGAGCGCTTGCAGCTCTCTTGTCCCCTCCCCCCTTCAGGGGGAGGGGACAGTTTTCTTCAGCGCCTCGCTGCACTTTCCTCCGTCGCCTTCGCGCGGCGCGATCTTCTCATGACGCCGCCGGTGAAGGGCGGCAGCGTGCGCGCGTCGGCAAGCGCCAGCACGGTCAGGGGCTGCGAGCGGCCGCGGACCGCGATCTCGTGGCGGGCGGCATCGGCGAGATCGAGCCCCGCCAGCTCCGCCACCGAGGCCGAGACGACGAGCTGGCAGGCGAATTCCTTGGTGAGGCCCTCGAGCCGGCTCGCCGTGTTCACCGAATCGCCGATCGCCGTCATCGAGGTGGCGCGCCCATAGCCCATCTCGCCCACGATCGCCGGCCCCACATGGATGCCGATGCCGATCCGGAGCGGCTCCGGCAGATCATGCTCCAGCACGCGATTGACCTCGTCGAGATTGACCGCCATGCGCCGGGCCGCCTCGAGGGCCAGGCGGCAGCCTTCTTCCGGGCTGCCGCCGACGCCGAACAGCGCCATCACCCCGTCGCCGATGAACTTGTCGAGATGCCCGCCCGCCTGCTCCACCGCCGTGCCCATGGCGCGGAAATAGCGGTTGAGCAGGAACACCACGTCATAGGGCAGCTTGCGCTCGGCGAAGCGGGTGAAGGCGCGCAGATCCGCGAACAGGATCGCGATCTCCTCCTCGTGGCCCTGGAGATAGCCGGGCCGCGCATGGGAATCGCGCGGGCTCGCGGTCGGCGGGAGCATCGGCAGCACCGTCAGGTTGGCGCGCGGCCGGAGCTGGCAGGCGAGGCGCACGCCGGGCTCGGCCGCCACGCGATCGAGCACGCGGCGCTCCTCGGGTCCCGGCTCCGGCAGGGCTTCATCGCTGGCGAGGATCCGCACCCGGCAGGTCGAGCAGCGCCCGCGCCCGCCGCAGACGCTGGCATGCGGGATGCCGCCGATCCGGCTCGCCTCGAGCACCGTCGTGCCGGGCTGGATCATCACCTTGCGCCCGTCGGGATAGGTCACGTAGAGCGCGCGGTGGCGGGTGATCCAGGCGCGCAGGCCCCGCGCGAGCAGGGTGGCGATCAGGAGCAGGGCGAAGAGCCAGAGCAGCCCGTCGCGGATGCGATAGAGCAGCGCCGCCTCGTCGTTGCTGGGGAAACGGATGATGATCTTCGCCGCCTCAAGCCAGTCCGGATCCTCGGCCAGCCGCGCCACCTCGCGGCCAGCCTGGGTGAAGCCCAGGAGCGCCAGCACCGGCAGCAGCAGCGCCAGCGCGAAAAGATAGGGCGCCCAGCGCGGGAACCAGCGTTTCAGCCGCAGCCAGAAATAGAGGCCGATGCAGCCATGGATCCAGGCGATTCCCGTCGCCAGTGCCTGCAGCAGGCCGTCCTTCGGGCTCCACAGCCAGGTGACGAGAAGCTCATAGGCATAATTGTCGTTGGTGCCGAAGAGCGTCGCGTTGAGCCGGGTGCCGATCACGTGGGTGACGATGAGCGGCGGCACCGCGAGCCCGAGCAGGAGCTGCGCCGCCTCCCAGGGCGCCATGCGCAGGGAGCGGCGCTGATAGACCGACCCGTAGGCCAGGCCCAGATGCGCGAGGATCGCCGCATAGAGCAGCACCGTCATCGGCCCGTTGCGCCAAAGCAGCAGGAAGAGCCCACGGCCCTCTTCCATCGCATCGAGCGAGATCAATCCGGCCGCATGATTGAGATAGTGGGTCAGGAGATAGGCAAAGAGCGTCAGGCCGGTGACGAGCCGCACCCGTCGCACGATAACCTTGGCCCGCATGGGTCTATCGCCTCTCCCTGGGGCCGGCACGGTTTTCCCGGTCCCCGCGACGTGATATTAGACGCGGCCATGACTCACTGGAAACCCGACCCTTTCGCCCATCGCGTCGAAGTGAACCCGCGCGCGCTCCCGAGCGACGCGCCCTACCCGCCCGGCTTGTCGCCGATCCTCGGTCCCGAGGGCTTCGCCGCGGCCGGGCAGGAGATCCGCGGCTGGCCCGGCTATCGCCCCACCAATCTGGTGAGCCTGGCCGGCCTGGCCGCGTCGCTGGGGCTGGGCGGCATCTGGTACAAGGACGAGGGCTCGCGTTTCGGCCTCGGCAGCTTCAAGGCCCTGGGCGGCGCCTATGCGGTCTATCGTCTGCTGGCGGAAAGGGTGAAGGCGGCCACCGGCCACGCGCCGAGCTCGGCCGAGCTGATGGCGGGCGCCCACCGCGACATCACCGCCGGCATCACCGTCGCGACCGCGACCGACGGCAATCACGGCCGCTCGGTCGCCTGGGGCGCGCAGCTCTTCGGCTGCCGCTGCATCGTCTATATCCATGCCGGCGTCAGCGAGGGACGACGCGACGCCATCGCGCAGTATGGCGCCGAGGTGCGCCGGATCGAAGGCAACTACGACGATTCGGTGCATCAGGCGGCGGCCGACGCCGCCGCGAACGGCTGGCTCGTCGTCTCCGATACGTCCTATGAAGGCTATATGGAGGTGCCGAAGGCGGTGATGGCCGGCTATGGCCTCGTCGCGCAGGAGACGCTCGACGAGCTTCCCGTCGACGAGCGGCCGACGCATCTCTTCGTCCAGGGCGGCGTCGGCGGCCTCGCCGCCGCGCTGACGGCGCTCCTCTGGCAGAAGCTGGGCCCCGAACGGCCGCAGATCGTCGTGGTCGAGCCCGATGCGGCCGACTGCCTGTTCCAGAGCGCCCTTCACGGCAAGCCCACCAAGGTCGAAGGCAATCTCGACACCTTGATGGCGGGTCTCGCCGCGGGCGAGGTCTCCCTGCTCGCCTGGGAGATCCTCGATCGCGGCGCCAACGGTTTCGTGACCGTGCCCGACGAAGCCGCGATCTCGGCCATGCGGGCGCTCGCCGAGGGTGTGGGCGGCGACACGCCCATCGTCGGCGGCGAGGCCGGCGTGGGCGGGCTCGCGGGCCTGATCGCGGTCATGGGCGATCCGCAATCGGCGCAGAAGCTGGCGTTGGGTCCGCTGTCGCGCGTCCTCGTCATCGGCAGCGAGAGCGATACCGATCCCGAGCTCTATGAGCGGCTGGTGGGCCGCAGCGGCGCCGAGGTCCGGGCGGCGGCGTGACCGGAAAGCCCCGTCATGGATGATCAGCGGGCGCGCCGCCTTCTCGAGCGCGAGCGCCGGCGTGCCGAGCGATTGAAGGCGCTGGCGGAGGGGCCGCCCAGCCCCTGCATCGGCGTCTGCCGGATCGACGACCGCAGCGGCTGGTGTATCGGCTGCTTCCGCAACATCGACGAGATCCGCGAGTGGATGATCATGCCGCCGGCCGAGCGGCACCGGCTGCTGGAGGAATTGAAGCAGCGCCGCGCCTCGCAATCGCCCGCCGCCGCGCATGGGGCGGGTTCTCATCCCGGCGCGGCACCCGCGGTGAAGCCGGACGAGAAGCAGAAGTGAGCGCGCCGCTCTCCAAGCGCGACGGCATCCTGATCATGGTGCCGCTGACGCTCTGCTGGGGCGCCAACTGGCCGGCGATGTCGATCGCGCTCACGGAAATCCCGGTCTGGACCTTCCGCGCGCTCTGCCTCGCGCTGGGCGGCGCCGGGCTGCTCGCGATCTCGCTCGCCGGCAGGGCCTCCCTGCGCATTCCGCGGCGCGAGCTGCGGCCGCTCCTGATCTGCAGCTTCTTCAACATCACCGCCTGGCACCTGCTGTCGGCGGCGGGGCTGCAGCTGCTGCCGGCGGGGCGGGCCTCGATCATCGCCTTCACCATGCCGCTCTGGGCGGGGCTGATCGCCTGGCCGGTGCTGGGCGAGCGGCCGACGGTTCGCAGCCTGGGCGGGCTGGGGCTGGGCCTGGCCGGCATCGCCGCCCTGATCGTTCCCGAATGGGAGAGCATCGCGGCGGCCCCTTATGGCGTGCTGGCGATGATCGGCGCCGCCATCGGCTGGGCCTCCGGCACGGTCGGGGTCAAATATTGGCGCTGGACGATGCCCACCACCGTGCTCACCGGCTGGCAGATCCTGCTGGGCGGCATCCCGGTCATCATCGGTGCGCCGATCTTCGACTGGGGTTACGGTTTCGACAATGTCGATGGGCGCGGCTGGATCGCCCTCGCCTACACGATCCTGGTCGCGATGCTGTTCTGCCAGTGGGCCTGGTTCAAGGTGGTCGCGACCTTCCCCGCCCAGCTCGCGGCGATCAGCTCGCTCGCCATCCCCATCGTCGGCGTGGTCAGCAGCAGCCTGCTCACGGGCGAGACCATCGGCCTCGACATCGTGGTGGCGCTCGCCTGCGTGCTCTCGGGGCTGGCGCTGGTGCTGCTGCGACCGGCGAAGCGGCCGGCAGCGAGTCCCGCACGGGCCGGGGGATAGAGGCTATGGCGCCGGTTCGGAGCGGGTGACGAAGCCCAGAAGCTTCCACCCCTCGGCCGTTAAGAGCCAGGCTTGCGAAACTTCAAAATCGAGGGGTTGAGCGGGCCCGTCGGACGACCCCTCCGCGATGACGATCGGCAACACCAGCTTCCAGCTGCCGGGTCCCATCCTGGTCCACTTGGCCCGCGACAGGTCGGGCTTGGCGCTCCATCGGCCATCGAATACGCGCTCAAAGTAGCGCATGACGCCTTCATGACCCTGCGCATCCGTGTGATTGACGTACCAGACGACCTCGGGTGACTCCAGGATGATCGCGCCGACAGCATCGAGGTCATGGGCGTTGGCCGCTTCGATGAAGCGCGTAAAGGCGGCGGCGATCTGTGCTTGATCATCTGCGCGCGCAGGGCCGCAAAGAAGGACCGACAACGCCAGCATCACGGCGCTTCCGAGGATACCGAGCCTTCCCAAGGTCCGCGTCACCATATCTTCTCGCCTACGCCGTGGCAGCGAGTGGCCTTCCCTCCAGCACCGCCGCCACGTCCGCAAGGCTTGCGATCGCGAAGATATGCTCGGCCGGAAGCTCGCGGCCGAGGGCCGCTTCGAGCGCCTGGACGAGGCGCAGATGGGCGAGGCTGTCCCAAGCTTCGAGTGTCGCGATCGAGGCGTCGTCGGGCAGCGTCGCCGCGTCGATCTCGAGCGCGGTCGCGAGCAGGGCCTTGGCGCGGGTCGTCATGATCAGGCTCCCGTCTTCTTCGCGGGCTTCGCGGCGGCGCGCTTGGCCTTGTGCGCGGCCCAGTCCTCGGGCAGGAGACCGAACATGAACTGGTCGACGCGCTCGCCGGCGGGGTTGATGCGGTGGCGCTTCAGCACCCCTTCGCAGCGGAAGCCCTGGGCGCGGTAGTTGAAGACCGAAGGCACGTTGCGCGCCATCGGGTTGCCCCAGATCTTGCCGACCTTCAGCTTGTCGAACATGAAATCGATGATGGCGTTGCGGGTCTCGAGCACCGCGCCCTTGCCCCACCAGGCCTTGTCGCCGATCACCACGTTGGTGCTGGCGAGATTGTGCCGGCGGTCCCAATAGCAGGAATAGAAGCCGATCAGCCGGCCCGTCTCCTTGAGGAAGACGCCGAAATGGAACGAGGTCTTGTTGTTGAAGCGGTCGATATATTTGTGGATGTCCGCGATCGTCATCGAGCTGGGGGCGCTGTTGACGCCGGTCATGATCTCCTCGTCCCGGGTCCAGGTGAGATAGTCCGGGCAGACATCGGCATGCTGCATCGAGCGCACGACATAATGCTCGGTCTCGAGGCGCAGCGGCTGGCCGGGGCGCCAGGAGGCGAGCGGCACGCCGGGATGCGGCTTTGCCGCCCCGGCCGCCGCCGGCGCGGCCGCTTTCGGCTGGAGGCGCGGCGGCTGGGCGGCGCCGGGAACCGGCGCGGCGGCCCGTGGCGATGGCGTCTTCTCGTTCACCGTTTCAGTCCTTCGCAATGCTGGCGCACCGTGGCGCGGCTGATCTTGCCACGATCGGTCTTGGGAATCTCCGGCAGCAGGAACCAGCGCTCCGGCACCAGCTCGCGCCGGATCCGCTCCAGGCACCAGGCCCGGAGATCGGCCGGCGCCAGCTTCGCATTGTCCGTGGTGCGGATCGCCGCCGCCAGGATCTCGCCCGAGACCGCGTCGGCCATGGCGAAGCAGCAGGCCTCGGCCACCTGCGGATGGCGCTCGAGGAAGAGATCGATCTCGGCCGGGTTGATCTTCATGCCGGCGCGGTTGATCTCGTCCTTCTGGCGCCCGACCAGGCGCAGCGTGCCGGCCGCATCGAGCCGGCCGATATCGCCGGTATGGAACCAGCCGGCCTGGAGCACGGGCGCGGTCAGATCGGGGCGCCGCCAGTAGCCCTGCATCAGGCTCGGGGTCTGCAGCAGGATCTCGCCTTCGCCCTCGGCCAGGAGCCGGCCTTCGCCCGTGAGGATCGCGGCCTGACCGCCCCAGAGCCGGCCGATCAGCCCGTCCTCGGGCCCGCCTTCCGCGGCCGAGGCGCCGGCGACCCAGTTCGCCGTCTCGGTGATGCCATACATGTTCACCACCCGGTCGGTGCCACTCCAGCCCATCACCTGGCGCCAGAGATCGGCGCCCAAGGGTGCGGAGCCGATATGGACGCGCGCCAGCGATCCGCCCTTGGGCGGCTTGCCCGCCTTGAGCGCGATCTTCCAGAAGCTCGGCACCGAGCTCATGAAGGTGATGGCGTGATCGTCGATCGTCTGCGGCAGGGCGGCCGCCGTGGCGAGGCCGCCCGCGCCATGGAGATAGAGATCGCCGCCGGCGAAGAGCGGCGTCAGGCAGTTGCCGATCAGGCCATGGCCGAAATGGGTCGGCAGCACGCAGAGCGTGCGCGCGAGATCGGCCAGGCCGATATGGGCGCGGTTCAGCGCCAGGCGCGCCAGGATCGAGCGATAGCTGTGGGCGACGCCCTTGGGCGCGCCCGTCGTGCCCGAGGTGAAGAGCAGCAGCGCCGTGTCGTCGAGGCCGCCGCCGAGAAGACCCGCAGGGGCCGCGGCCTCGGCCGCCCCGTGCTCGCGCTTGAGATCGAGGATCGGCAGGGACAGGCCCTGGCCATGGGCGAAACCGTCCGTCGCCAGGAGCAGCTTCGGCGAGAGGAAGCCCGCCACGGTCGCGAGCTCGTCGCGGGTCAGGCCCGGGTTGGCGCAAGCCGCGATGGCGCCGCACTGCCAGACGGCGAAGAGGTCGCAGAAGAAACCGGGCGTGCCGCCATGGGTGATGAGGGCCGCCTGCCCCGGCCCCAGCCCGTGGCCGGCCAGGATCGCCGCCCGGCGCACCGCCTCGGCGCGCAGCGCCGCCCCCGTCAGCGTCACGCCGCTGACGAGGTCGGTCACGCTGCCGAACCCGATGGCCTCCAGACGCATGGCGTGGGCCCGCTCCCTGACCCGTGAAACCGCGAATCCTCGCGCCCAAGGGTCAAGAAACGGTGAGGAAATGGCAAGGGCGGCGAGAAGTGAAGGAAGCATCCCCTCCCCCCTCGCGGGGGAGGGTTGGGGAGGGGGCTGCTCGATCGAGGAAGCAGGCGCGCGCAAATCTCGATAGATTATCTCCTACTGAGACTTCCCCCTCCCTAACCCTCCCCCGCGAGGGGGGAGGGGATAGCAAGCTGATTCACCCCGCCACCTGCGCCCTCGGCAGCTCGGCCACGGGGATATGGCAGCGGACGAAATCGCCGCCGGCGATCTCGGTCAGGGGCGGTTCCTGGCTTTCGCAGATGGCGCCGATCTTGTGCGGGCAGCGGGTGTGGAAGACGCAACCCTTCGGCGGGTTGATGGCGCTCGGGATCTCGCCCGTCAGGCGGATGCGTTCGGGCTGGCGGCCGTCGAGGGTGGGGATCGCCGAGAGCAGCGCCTCGGTATAGGGGTGATAGGGCCCGGCGAAGACCTGCTCGGCCGTGCCCACCTGCATCAGGCGGCCGAGATAGAGCACGGCGATCCGGTCCGACAGATAGCGGACGACGCCGAGGTCGTGCGAGATGAAGACATAGCTCACCCCCTGCATCGCCTGCAGGTCGGCGAGCAGGTTGAGGATCGCCGCCTGCACCGAGACGTCGAGGGCCGAGGTCGGCTCGTCGCAGACCACCACGCGCGGATCGCCCGCGAAGGCACGCGCGATCGCGACGCGCTGCTTCAAGCCGCCCGAGAGCTGGCGCGGCTTGGCGTTGAGATAGCGGTCGGCGAGCCGCACCACGCGGGTGAGCTCGAGCAGCCGCGCCATCACGTCGCCGCCCTTGATGCCGGCGAGCTTGGTGATCGCGCGCCCGATGAGGCCGCGCACCGTGTGGGAACGGTTGAGGGCCGAATCCGGATTCTGGAACACGATCTGGAGCTGCTTGACCTGCCGGCTCGAGCGGCCGACCAGGGCCGCCGGCAGCATGGCACCGTCGAGCATGATGCTCCCGCCCTTGTCGGGGGCGGTCAGGCCCAGGATCAGCCGCGCCAGCGTGGTCTTGCCGCTGCCGGATTCGCCCACCAGCCCCAGCGTCTCGCCGGGCCTGAGGTCGAGATTGACGTCGCGCAGCGCCGCCACCTTGTGGCCGCCGCTCTCGAAGGTCTTGGAGAGGTCGCGGATGGCGAGGATCGGCTTGGCATTGGCCTGCGGCTTCGCCACCGGCGCGTCGGAGGCCAGCACGCGCGGCAGAGCGGGCGCGCGGTCCGGATAGTGGCAGCGGGTGGCGCGGCCGCCGAGATCGGCGAGCGCGGGCTCGACCTGGCGGCAATGATCGTCGGCGAGCCCGCAGCGCTCGGCGAAGATGCAGCCCGTCACATGGCTGCCGGGCAGCGGCAGGAAGCCCGGGATGGTGTCGAGGCGGCCGTGATCCTTGCGCCGGCCGCGCCGCGGCAGGCAGCGCAGGAGTCCCACCGAATAGGGATGGCGGGGGTCGTTGAAGACCGCCTGGGTCGGCCCCTCCTCCACCAGCTTGCCGGCATAGAGCACGCCGACCCGCTCGCAGACCCGCGACACCACCGCGAGATTGTGGCTGATGAAGAGGATCGAGGTGCGGAACTCGCCGCGCAGCTGCTCGACCAGGTCGAGCACCTCGGCCTCGACCGTGACGTCGAGGCCGGTGGTGGGCTCGTCCAGGATCAGGAGCGCCGGGTTGGTGGCGAGCGCCATGGCGATCGAGACGCGCTGCTGCATGCCGCCCGAGAGCTGGTGCGGATAGCGCTCCATGACGCGCCGGGGATCGACGATCCGCACGCGCTCGAGCATGGCGACCGAGCGGTCGAGCGATTCCTTGCGGCGCAATCCGGCGAACTCGAACACCTCGGCCAGCTGCTCGCCGACCTTGATCGAGGGATTGAGCGCGCGGCCGGGGTCCTGATAGACCATCGAGACCGATTTCGCGCGCAAAGCCCTCAGATCGGCCGGGCCCATCGTCAGCAGGTCGCGGCCGTCGACGCGGATCTTCCCGGCGCTGACGCGGCCGTTGCGCGGCAGGTAGCGCACGGCGGCCAGCGCCGCCGTCGATTTGCCGCAGCCGGATTCGCCGACCAGCCCATAGGCCTCGCCGCGGCCGATGCGGAAGCTCAGGCCGCTCAGCACCTGCCGGTCGCGGCCGCGGACCTCGTAGACGACGTCGAGATTCTCGACCTCGAGCGCATCGGCCGACGCGGCCGCGAGGCTGACGGATTGCGCGGTGGCCGTCTCAGCCATCCAGCACCCCCTGGATGGAATCGGCGATGAGATTGACGCCCACCACCAGCGAGGCGATGGCGACCGCGTCGTAGATCACCGTCCACCAGTAGCCGCCACCCACGAGACCGTAATTCTCGGAGATGGTGAGGCCCCAGTCGGGCGAAGGCGGCTGGATGCCGAAACCCATGAAGCTCAGGGTCGCGACCGTGAAGATCGCGTAGCCCAGCCGCACATTGAACTCTACCAGGATCGGCGGCAGCACGTTGGGCAGGATCTCGGCCAGCATGATGTAGAGGCTGCTCTCGCGCCGGAGCCGGGCGGCCGCAACATAGTCGAGCTCGCGCTCGGAGAGCACGCTTGCGCGCACGGTGCGGGCGATGATGGGCGCGAAGCTGAAGGCGATGACGAATATGACCGTGGTGTTCGACGTCCCGAGCGAGGTGAGCGCCACGAGGCCGATCAGGACCGTCGGCAGCGACAGGAGCGCGTCGATGATGCGGCTCAGCACGTCGTCCACGACGCCGCGGAAATAGCCGGTCACCAGGCCCAGAAGCGTGCCGAGGATGGTGCTGAGGAGGGTCGCCAGCGGCGCCACCGTCAGGATGTCGCGCGAGCCGGTGATGACGCGCGAGAACACGTCGCGGCCGAGCTGGTCGGCGCCGAACCAGTGGTCGGCCGAGGGCGGCTCCAGCACGGCGAGGAGATCGGTCTCCAGCGGGTCGTAGGGCACGATCAGGTCGCCGAAGAGGGCGCAGAAGATCCAGAAGCCCAGGATCAGCGCGCCCGCGAGGAAGGTCGGCGAGCGCAGCAGCTGGCGCGCGATCTCGCCCCATTCCTTGAGGCGGCTGGCGCCGAGCGCGGAGGCGGCGGCGGGCGTGGTGGTGCCGACGCTCATCCCTGGGCTCCGTAGCGGATGCGGGGATTGAACACCGAATAGAGAATGTCGGCGGTGAGCGTCGCCACCATATAGACGATGCCCACGGAGAGGACGCCGGCCTGGAGCATGGGGAAGTCCTTGCTCTTGGCGGCGGCGTAGATCAGCCCGCCGATGCCCTGATAGTGGAACAGCGTCTCCACCACCACGAGGCCGCCGATCAGGTAGCCGGTCTGGGTGGCGATGACGGTGATGGTCGGCAGCAGCGCGTTGCGCAGCACGTGGCGCCAGATCACCACCGGAAAGGGCAGGCCCTTCAGCACCGCGGTGCGAGTGTAGTCGGAATCGAGCGCCTCGACCGTGCCCGCCCGCGCCATGCGCGCGATATAGCCGAACAGCACCAGCACCAGCGGGATCGAAGGCAGGATCAGGTAATAGACCTGGGTGAGGATGCCGGCCCCCTCGGGCCAGCTCGCCGAGATCGGCAGCCATTGCAGCCAGACGGCGAAGACCAGGATCAGCACGATGCCGGAGACGAATTCCGGCAGCACCGTGGTGGAGAGACCGAAGATGGTGATGATGCGGTCGATGGGCCTTCCCACATGGAGGGCCGCCCAGACGCCGCCGAAGATGCTGAGCGGCACGACCAGCACGAACGCGACCAGCGCCAGCTTCAGCGAGTTCTTCATCGCCGCGACCACGAAATCCGTCACCGGATGGCGCAGCGTGTAGGACATGCCCATGTCGCCCTCGGCGAAATGGACGATCCAGTCGGTATATTGCACCAGCACCGGGCGGTCGACGCCCAGCTCGTGATTGAGATTGTCGACGGCGCGCTGGTCGGCCAGCGGCCCCAGCATGGCACGCCCGACATTGCCCGGCAGAAGCTGGGAGCCCGCGAAGACGATCACGCTGAGGACCCAGAGCGTGATCAGGGACAGGAGGATGCGTTTGAGGATGAAGCCGGCGATGGCTCGCTCTCCCGATGCCGCAAGGTCCCGCGGCCGGCCTTCAGGCCGGCCGCGGAAACGATCAATCGACTTGCGTCAAACCCTTCAGACGCCGGTGGTCTGGCTCAGGAACAGATGTCCCATCGCCGTCGGCTGCACGCCGATGACACCTTTCCGGATCGCGGTCAGGTAGTCGTAGAAGTAGGCGAAGATCACCGGCGTCTCATCCAGCAGCAGGCGCTGGATCTTGCCGGCCACGTCGCGCTGCGCCTGAAGGTCGAGCGCTGCGATGTAGCTGGAGACCATCTGGTCGTACTGCGGGTTCTTGAAATGCGCCGAGTTCCAGGTGCCGTCGCTGCGCAAGGGTGCGGAGAGATAGACGTTCGGCACGCCCCGATGGCCGTAGTCGGTGATGCCCATGGTCGAATCGAGCCAATCCGACTTGCCATAGACGGCATCGCCGTAATAGGCGCCCTGATCCTCGATCTTGAGCGTGATCTTGCCCTTGATCTCCTTCACGGCGCTCTGGATGAGCTGCGCATATTCCGGGATCTCGAGATACTTCTCGGTCGTCAGCGTGACCTCGAAGCCCTTCTTCATCCCCGCCGCCTCCATGAGCTGCTTGGCTTCGGCGATGTTCTTCTCGCGCTGCTGCACGGTCTTGTCGGTCGAGGGATAGGCGGCGGCGAAGGGGCTGTCATTGCCGATCTGCGCGCGGCCCTGCATCAGGCCCTTGATCAGCTTCGGCCGGTCGAGGCAGAGCGCGATCGCCTGGCGGACGCGCTTGTCCTTGAAGGGCTCCATGTCGGTGCGCATGTGCACCTGCTGATGCGCGATCGAGGGCAGGCTCATGATCTCGATCTTCGGGTCCTTCATGATCGGCACGGCCGCGAGCACGGGCGTCTGCTGCACGACATGCACCTGGCCGCCCTGGAGCGCCAGGATCTGCGGCTGGATGTCCGAGTAGAAGGTGAATTCGAGCCGGTCGGGCAGCGCCTTCGGGCCCCAGTAATCGTCGTTGCGCACGAAGGAGGCGCCGACCTTGGGCGTGTATTTCTCGAGCTTGAAGGGGCCGGTGCCGTTGAAATGCGCCTCGAAGTCGCCCTTGTAGTCGGCCGGGATGATGATCGCGTTGTAGTTGTCCGACGAGACCAGGTAGGGGAAGTTGCCGTTGGGCGCGTCGAGATGGAACTCAACCGTGTAGGAATCGACCTTCCTCGTGCCGCCCTTGGAGAGATAGCCGGTGAAGGCCGAGAGCGCGTTCGAGGAGTTGGCGGGGTCCGCCAGCCGGTCCATGGTCGCGACCACGTCGTTCGCCGTCATCGGCGTGCCGTCATGGAATTTCACGCCCTGCCGGAGCTTGAAGGTCCAGACCGAGCCGTCCTTGTTGGGCGCCCAGCTGTTGGCCAGCACCGGGCGCAGGGTGAGGTCGGCGCCGTCGACGCAAAGATATTCGCCCACCTGGCTCAGCATGCAGAGGCCGCCATTGTCGGCGACGCTGACGGGCTCGATCGCGGCGGCCGGAACCGTCATGGCGATCTTGACCGTGCCGCCGCCGGTCGCGGCGCGCGCGAGGTTGGGGAAGGTGCCGACGCCGGCCGCGGCCGCGATGCCGCCGAGCAGCGGGATCGACATGCCCAGCACCGCGCCGTGGCGCATGAACTCGCGCCGGTTGACCTGACCGTTCAGCAGCATGTCGATCAGGTGGTTCTCATGCTCCGTGCGCCGGCGCCGGAGCAGGTCGAGCAGGCGATGGTCTTTGGCCATTGTGAAGTCTCCCAGTCTGTGTTTGTTTTCAACACGTTATCACAGGGCCGCCCGGTCGCGGAAGATCGGTCGAGCCGCTTCCGCCCTTGGGCCCTTATCGATGGCGATGCTCCCGAATTCCCCGAGGATCATCCTAGCGCGAGGCGCGGGCCCCCTGCCCACAAGAAAATATCGGCGCCGGAGCCGCCAAGACCCGCTTCTTGACGACCAAGCCCGTCGGGAGCCTGTCCGGGAAATCAGGATCGCCCGTCTTGGGCGTTCTTACCTTGCGAGCGGTTTGCAATCGGCGACGCCGCGTCCGAACGCTCGTCCGCTCATGACCGGTCCTTAATCCGCACGCCCGTAGAAGCCCAGACGTTCCTCCGCGCTGAAGCGGACGCCGGACCGCTCGTAATAGGAAAAGATGGCGATCAGCCTTTCGCGCGGGCCAACGGGCGGCGTGACCCGGTGCAGCGTGTTGCGGCCCTTGAAGACATTGAGCGTTCCGGGGGTCACGCCACGGGTGCGAACGGCGGGATCCTCGCCGCGCAGCACGCGGACGACGCCGTCATAGTTCGGGTCGTTCTCCGAGCGCAGATCGCTGCGATACTGGAACTCGCCGCCGGCCTCGGGCGCCTGGATCAGCAAGGTCGTGGTGAATTGCGAGCGGTCGAAATGCCAGTTCAGGGTTTCGCCGGCGCGATAGGTGATGACATTGATGCTGGCGAGCGGGTCTTCCATGGTGTGGAGCTCGGGAAGCCTCAGCACCGTCGCCAGGAAGCGCGCCAGCGCCGGCCATTCATAGATCGGCTTCAGCGCCGAGTTCCCGAGCTGATCCGCGCACAGAGTGTGGTGAACCGTCTTCACCGGGTGCAGCGCGGGATGGTCGGCCGCGAGACCCGGCACCTCCGGCCGGAAATAGACATTGTGCCAGCGCTGATGGGTGAAGGATTCCGTCGCCATCCGCGGCCGGAGCTCTTCGGCGCAGGCCGCGATGACGGCCGGGCGGACGAACCCCTCGAGATCGAACATGCCTTCGGCCTCGAGATCGGCCTGGCAGCGCGCGATCAGCGCCTTCGTTTCCGGCGCCTCCGGCCGGTCGAGCGGATAGCGCTCCAGATCGAGCAGATGATTCAGGGGCCGCGTCATCGGCATTCCTGAAGCGGGGCCGCGAGCCGGGCGCCCAGATATTTGTAGAAATCGAGGACCGGTCCTTCGAGGTCGGCGGGTGCCAGCGGACCCGCGCCGTGATGGCGGGAATTCAGGCCGCGCATGAGCTGCAGCAGCACGGCCTTGTCCTCCGCCATGGTGCGCTGGAACAGGTCGACCGCCCACTCCACCTTGTCCTGCGGCCAGTCGGCCCCGAAGAAGATGAGGCCCATCTTCACGCGCACGCGGTCCGTCGCTTCGGGCTGGACGCAGAGGAAGGAGCTGTAGTCGCCGGCGCAGCCCACCACCAGGCCCGGCGGCAGCGCGAACATCACGCAATTGTCGACCTCCGCGTCGGTGAGGTCGGGATGGCCCTTCTGCGATCGCGGCAAGGTCGGCGAGAAGCCGGCGTTATAGCCGAAATAGGCGTCGCCGGGCTCGAAATGGCGGCAGAGCCGCGTCGGGTTGACCGGATGCAGCGTCTCGGGATGGAGCGGCGTGAGGTGATAGCCTTCCATGAAGTTCTCAACGAGGCATTTCCAGTTCGTCTCCCAGACCTCGTCGGCCAGGTAGCGCAGCGCCATCTGCTCGAGATGGTAATGCCCGATCCGGGCCTCGAGCGCGGCGAGGCGCGGCGCCAGCGGCGGCGGCCGGTCGGCGCAGCAGACGAAGAGGAAGCCCTGCCAGCTCTCGCAGGCGAACTCGGGCAGCTTGCAGTCGCGACGGTCGAAATCCTCGCGTTCGCCGATCCCCGGCGTGCCGACGAGGCGTCCGAGCGTGTCGTAGGACCAATGGTGATAGGGGCAGACCAAGCGCCGCCGGTTGCCCTTGCCGCCGGCGACGAGCGCGCCGCGATGCCGGCAGACATTGGAGAAGGCGCGGATCGCGCCGTCCTCGCCACGGACCAGGAGTACGGGCTCGTTGCAGATCTGGAAGGTCAGATAATCGCCGGGCCGCGCCAGCTCCTCGACGCGACCGACGCACACCCATTCCCGCAGGAACAGATGCTCGCGTTCGAGCGCCAGCACCGCAGGGTCGATATAGAAGCCGCGCGGCATCGACCAGGCGCGGTCATAGCGCTGGTCCTGGCAGCGTTCGAGCGCTTCGCCGAGCTCCCGCAGGACGGCCTCCCCCATGGGCTTCTCTCCCTTGCCCTTTCTGCCGCTCACGCTATCCTTAGTAAAACTTTCTGAACACCGCAGAAATTATCATATACCGATAGAATTTCTATAAGAGTGACCCGCCGGAAGCGTCATGAGCCGTCGATTACCGCCCCTCAATGCCGTGAAGGCCTTCGAAGCGAGCGCCCGCTGCGGCGGCTTCAGCCTCGCGGCCCGAGAGCTCGGCGTGACGCCGGGCGCGATCAGCCAGCAGGTCAAGATCCTCGAAGAATTCTTCTCCAAGCAGCTCTTCGTCCGGCGCAACAACCAGCTTCAGCTCACCGATGCCGGCCTCGCCTTCTATGCAGACAGCGCGGAGATCATCGACCGGCTCGCGGCCATGACGCAACGGATGCTGGAGGGAAATCCGCCCTCCCGCTTCGTCATCAGCACGCTGCCCTCGGTCGCGGTGCGCTGGCTCAACCGCCGTCTTGAGGCTTTCGCCGCGCGCGAGCCCGACCTGCGCTACGAGATCCGCGTCGAGGACGACCCCGTGGATTTCGCGCGCCACCATATCGACCTGCGCATCTGCTATGGCCAGCATCTCTATCCGGAGCTGGTGACCCTGCCCTTGCTGCAGGATGAGGTGCTGCCGCTCTGCTCGCCGGCATTTCTCGCGCGCCAGCCTCATGGCAATGACGGCCCCGAGGCGATCGCGGACCAGGACCTGATCCATGTCGATTGGGGGGCGAGCTTCGCCTCCTATCCGACCTGGGCCGCATGGTTCCACGCGAACGGGATCGCGCGGACGCCGCAGATCGGCCTCGGTCATATGGTTCGGATGTCGAGCCTCGCGATCGACCTCGCCGCCGCCGGCTTCGGCGTCGCCCTCGGCCAGACGCTTCTCGCCCGCGACGAGCTCGCGGATGGAAGGCTGGTGACACCCTTCAGCAAGGCGCTGCCGCTGGGCTATGCCTATTGCGCGGTTCATCCGCATTCGCGCGCCAGCCAGCGCACGGTATCGGCCTTCGTCGAGTGGCTGCGGCAGGAGTTGCGGTAGTGATGCCCGGTCCATTGTGGCAGGCTGGGCCCGCATTGCCGCCAACCCGGGGAGCAGGGTCTTGAAGATCACGCGGATCAGCCTCTTTGCTCAGGACCAGCCCTTCCGCGACGGCACCTATACCTGCTCGGGCGGGCGCTCGGCCGAGGGCTTCGAATCCAGCATCGCCAAGATCGAGACCGATGCGGGCATCACCGGCTGGGGCGAGATGGCGCCCTTAGGCTCCTTCTACGATCCCGCCTTCGTCGGCGGCGCGCGGGCCGGCCTCGCGGAGCTGGCACCGGCGCTGATCGGGCAGGACCCGGCCCAGGTGGATGCGATCAACCAGCGCATGGATCTGCTGCTGAACGGCCATCCTTACGCCAAGGCGGCGCTCGACATGGCCTGCTGGGACATCAAGGCGAAGCAGGCCGGCATCCCGCTCGCCGAGGCGCTGGGCGGACGGTTCGGCGACCGCATGGCGCTCTACCGCTCGGTGCCCCAAGCCGCACCCGAGGCCATGGCACTGCGTGCGAAGAAATACATCGCCGAAGGCTATCGGCGGCTGCAGGTCAAGGTCGGGCTCGAGGTGAAGGACGACATCGCGCGCATGGAAGCGGTGCTGGACGCGGTGCCGACCGGCACCGTGATCTTCGCCGATGCCAACGCCGCCTGGCGCCAGCAGCAGGCGCTCGAGTTCCTGCGCGCCACGCGCGATCTCGACTATGTGCTGGAGCAGCCTTGCGCCTCCTACGAGGCCAATCTGGCCGTGCGCGCCCATTGCGACCGGCCGCTGGTTCTGGACGAGACCATCGACGGGCTCTCGAGCTTCATGCGCGCCTGGAGCGACCGGCTGATCGACGGCATCACCATCAAGGTGACGCGCGTCGGCGGCATCACCAAGGCCAAGCTGATCCGCGACGCGGCGGCGGGCCTCGGCATCGGCGTCACCATCGAGGATACCGGCGGGGCCGAGATCAACACGGCCGTGACCGCTCACCTCATGCTCTCCACACCGGAGTCCGTGCGCCAGCATACCTGCGACTTCTACAACTGGGTCACGAGCCGCCACACCCGCCCGGGCTTTGCCGACAAGGCCTTCGACGCGCGCGGCGGCTCCATGACGGCGCCCCGCGGCAAGGGCCTCGGCATCGAGGTCGAGGAGACCGCGCTGGGAGTGCCCTTCTTCGCCGTGGGCGGGTCCTGACCGCCGCCGGACCGCCTTCCCGAACGCCAGGGAACGAGCGCGAGGGCCCGCGGGCCATGCCCGGTTTTGCGCACCGCCGAGGAGGCCAGGCATGACAGATCCCTCGCAGAATGCCGCGTCGAGGGCGGCCCCCGCCGGGCGCCCCTCGGACGCGACGGCGGCACCCGGCTGGCACGCGCAACCGATCGAACAGGTGCTGAAGGCCCTCGATGCTTCGCCTCGCGGACTGACCGGCAGCGACGCCGCCGAGAGGCTGCGCCGGCAGGGACCGAACCGACTGCCGGCCGTCAGGCCGCGGAGCCGCCTGGCGCGGCTTCTGGCCCAGATCAACAATGTGCTGATCTGGCTTCTGCTGGTTTCGGCCGCGACCGCCTGGTTTCTCGGCCATGGCATCGACGCGAGCGTGATCGTCGCCGTCGTCGTCATCAACGCCATCGTCGGCTATGTGCAGGAAGGCAAGGCCGAGGAGGCGCTCGGCGCCATCCGGAACCTGATCGCGCCGAGGGCGAACCTGCTGCGCGACGGGCATCGCGTCAGTGTCGATGCCGCCGGGATCGTCGCCGGCGACATGGTCGTCCTCGAGGCCGGCGACCGCGTTCCGGCGGATCTGAGGCTCGTGCGGGCGCGCGGGCTCGCGATCGACGAATCGCTGCTGACAGGCGAATCGGTGCCGGCCGACAAGCATGAAGGCGCGGTCTCCGGCGATGCGCCGCTGGGCGACCGCTTCTGCATGTGCTTTTCGGGCACCCTGGTCACGACCGGCCAGGGCACCGGCGTGGTCGTCGCCACCGGCACCGGCACGGAGATCGGCAAGATCAGCACCTTGCTGCACGAGGTCCAGCCGCTGACCACGCCGTTGCTGCGCCAGATCAACCGGTTCGGCCACTGGCTGACCGGAATCATCGTCGCCATCTCGGTCCTGGTCTTCCTGTTCGCGCACCTGATCCGCAACATGGGATGGGCCGACGCCCTGATGTCGGTCGTCGGCATGGCCGTCGCCGCGATCCCGGAGGGGCTGCCGGCGGTGATGACCATCACGCTCGCCGTCGGCGTCCAGCGCATGGCGCGGCGAAACGCCATCATCCGCCAGTTGCCCGCGGTCGAGACGCTCGGCGCGACCTCGGTGATCTGCTCGGACAAGACCGGCACCTTGACCCGCAACGAGATGATGGCGGCGCGGCTCGTGACCGCCGCCGGCCGGATCGAAGCTTCGGGGTCCGGTTACGACCCCGCCGGGACGCTGTCCCTGGACGGAAAGACGATCACCGCCGACCGGACGATGCCGGCGAACGATCTGATCCGGACGGGCCTGCTCTGCAACGACGCGAGGCTGGCCGAGCATGACGGCCGGTGGCAGGTCGTCGGCGATCCGATGGAGGGAGCGCTGATCGCGCTCGCCATCAAATCGGGGCTCGATATCGAGGCGGCACGGCAAGCCTGGACGCGCCTCGACGAGATTCCCTTCGACTCGCAGCATCGGTTCATGGCGACGCTGAACCGCGGCGGCGACGGCCGGAGCGTCATCCATGTCAAAGGCGCGCCGGAGAAGCTCCTGTCGCTGTGCGCCGCCGAAGCCCGTCCCGAGGGCACGGCCGCGCTCGACCACGAGCGCTGGACCCGGGCGATCGCGCAGGCCGCGGCCGAAGGCCAGCGCGTGCTCGGCTTCGCCGTAAAGCCGCTCGCGGCGGCCCCGCAACGGCTCGCCCCCGGCCATGTCGAGGGCGCTCTCTTTCTCGGCATCGTGGGCTTCATCGACCCGCCGCGCGAGGAGGCCATCGCCGCGGTCGCCGAATGCCGCTCGGCCGGCATCGCCGTCAAGATGATCACGGGCGATCATGCGGCGACGGCATTGGCGATCGCCGGCCAGCTGCGCCTCGCCGACAAGCCCGAGGCGCTGCTCGGCGCCGAGCTCGACCGGGTCGGACCCCGCGAGCTGCCGGCCCTGGCGCGCCGCGCCACCGTATTCGCGCGGACCAGCCCGGAGCACAAGCTGCGCATCGTCCAGGCCCTGCAATCCGCGGGAGACGTGGTGGCCATGACGGGCGACGGGGTGAACGACGCCCCGTCGCTCAAGCAGGCCGATATCGGCATCGCCATGGGCCGCAAGGGCACGGAGGCGGCCAAGGAAGCGGCGGAAATGGTGCTGGCCGACGACAACTTCGCGTCGATCGTCGCCGCCGTTCGCGAGGGGCGGACGGTCTACGACAATCTGCGCAAGGTCATCGCCTGGACCCTGCCGACCAACGGCGGCGAGGCCATGGTCATCGTGAGCGCGATCCTGCTCGGCTTCTCGCTGCCGCTGACCCCGGCGCAAGTCCTCTGGATCAACATGCTGACCGCGGTGACGCTGGGGCTCGTGCTGGCCTTCGAGCCGGCGGAGCCCGACATCATGCAGCGGCCGCCGCGCGGCCGGCACAACGCCCTGCTGTCGCCCTTCCTGGTCTGGCGGGTGATCTTCGTCTCGCTGCTTTTCACGGTCGCGAGCTTCTCGATCTTCGATCTGGCGATCGCGCGGGGTCTCGGGCTCGAGGGTGCGCGGACCATGGTGGTGAACACCATCGTGGTGCTGGAGATCTTCTATCTTTTCAATGTGCGCTACCTGACCGGCGCGTCGATCACCTGGCGCGGCGTGCTCGGCACCAGACCGGTGCTGATCTCGCTCGCGACGGTGATCGCGGCTCAGGCCGCCTTCACCTATCTTCCGCCGATGCAGCGGCTGTTCTCGAGCCGGCCCTTGTCCGTCGCCGACGGCGCCATCGTCATGGCGGCGGGCATTCTCCTGATGGCGGTCCTGGAGATCGAGAAGGCCTTGCTCGTTCGCCTCGGGCTCTTCCAGACTGGTCTCGGAATGCCGCCCCGGCGGGCCGGGCCCCCGGACGGCCCACAACCGGAGCCCGGACCGTGACCCCGGCCGCACCTGACCTTAGTACGGTTGTCCCGATGACAAAGGCCAATTCCTGCACGCTCCCTCAGGCGAAGGCGCTGCTCGCGGACCGCCGGCCCATCGACGAGGCGGCGATCCGGCATGGCCGCCTCGAGCGCCTGCGGCGCCAGCTCGCCGAGCATGACGTCGCGGCCGCCCTCATCTTCGATCCGATCAATCTGCGCTATGCCACCGGCAGCCGGAATATGCAGGTTTGGACGATGCATAATTTCGTCCGCTACGGGTTCGTGGCGGCGAACGGACCCTGCATCCTGTTCGACCTCATGACCAGCAAGCATCTGGCGGCGGGCCTCGAGACCGTCGACGAGATCAGGCCCGCCTGGTCGGCCGACTACGTGATCGTGGCCGAGCGCGCGCCCGAGATCGCCGGCAGATGGGCGGCCGAGATCGCGGAGCTCGTTCGCGCCCATGGCGGCGCCAACCGGCGGCTCGCCGTCGACCGCTTCGATGTGCCGACCGCGCTCGCCCTCCAGGCGCAGGGGCTGACGCTGGTCGACGGCAAGATCATGCTGGAGCGGGCCCGGGCGCGGAAATCGCTCGAGGAGATCCGCGCCCTCAAGCGGTCTTTCGAGGCCTGCGACGCGGCGGTCGCCGAAATGCGGGACGGGATCGAACCCGGCATGACCGAGCAGGCGGCGTTCGGGCTGCTGCTCAAGGCGATCCTGGCCCGCGGCGGGGAATATCCCGAGACCCGGCTCTTGACGGCGGGCCCGCGCACCAATCCCTGGTTCCAGGAGGCCTCGGACCGGCCGATGCGCCGGGGCGAGATGCTCTCCTTCGACACCGACCTGATCGGGCCGATGGGCTTCTACACCGACATCTCGCGGGCCTGGACCGTCGATGGCGGCAAGCCCAGCGACGCGCAGCGCAGGCTCTATGCGGCCGCGCGCGCCCAGCTCGACCACAACATGGCCTTGCTGAAGCCCGGCATCCGCTTTCTCGAATTCTCGGCCCGGGCCTATGCATTGCCCGAGATCTACCACCCCAACCGCTATGCCGACGTGGCCCATGGCTGCGGGCTCAATGTCGAATACCCGCTGATCTGGTATCCCGAGGACGAGGAATGGGGCGCCTATGACGGGCTGTTCGAGGAGAACATGGTGGTCTGCTGCGAGAGCTATGTCGGCGCCGTCGGCGGCCCCGAGGGCGTGAAGCTCGAGCAGCCGGTCTGGATCACCGCCGAGGGGCCGCTGCTGCTCTCGGATTATCCGCTCGAAGACGGTTACGACTGAACCTGCCTTCTTCTTGGCCCCGCCTCCAGGACGGACGCATTCACTCTCTCGTCATCCCCGCGAAGGCGGGATCCATGAACACCCATCGAGCCTATTCGGGCGGGATGCAGCGTTCATGGATGCCGGCATAGAGCCGGCATGACGGAGAAAACCGTCGGTGCCCTGCCTGCTTTCCGGGCAACGAGGCAAGGCTGCCCAATCGAACGAAATCTGTGGCCGACCCAACCTGACGCGCAATTCAGGCGCGGTCGGGGCCGGCATTGTGATGAGATGACCGGCACTTCGTTCCGAATGCGCGCCGATCCTCCTATCGCCCCCGCGCCCGGTCCCGGCTCTCTTTCCGCACCGGACCGCTTCGCATCTCCTTCGAAGGAATCCCTGTCATGGCCAAGATGACCAACGCCGATCTCCTCGCTGCGACGCTGGCCAATGCCGGCGTCACGCGCATCTGGGGTGTCACGGGCGACAGCCTGAACGGGCTCAATGACAGCCTGCGGCGGCTCGGCAAGATCGAATGGATGCATGTGCGGCACGAAGAGGTGGCGGCCTTCGCCGCGGGTGCCGAGGCCGCGGTCACGGGGCGGCTCGCCGTCTGCGCCGGCAGCTGCGGGCCCGGCAACCTCCATCTGATCAACGGCCTCTATGACTGCCACCGCAACCAGGTGCCGGTGCTGGCGATCGCGGCCCACATCCCCTCCTCCGAGATCGGGCTCGACTATTTCCAGGAGACCCATCCGCAGGCGCTGTTCAAGGAATGCAGCCACTATGTCGAGTTGGTCTCGAGCCCCGAGCAGATGCCGCGGGTGCTGCAGACGGCACTCCGTACCGCCGTGCAGAAGCGGGGCGTGGCCGTCATCGTCCTGCCGGGTGACGTCGCGCTGAAGCCGGCGCCGGCCGAGGCCGGGACAAGCTGGGCGTTGCCCGCCGCCCCGCAGGTGACGCCGAGCGAAGCCGAGCTCGATCGCCTGGCCCAGCTCCTGAACGGTTCCGACGCGGTGACGCTGCTCTGCGGCGCCGGCTGCGCCGGGGCGCATGACGAGGTCGTGGCGCTGGCCGACGCGCTGCAGGCGCCCGTGGTGCATCCGCTGCGCGGCAAGGAGCATGTCGAATGGGAGAACCCCTTCGATGTCGGCATGACCGGCTTCATCGGCTTCAGCTCCGGCTATCACGCGATGCTCTCCTGCGACACGCTCCTGATGCTGGGCACCGATTTTCCCTATCGGCCCTTCTATCCCACCCGGGCCAAGGTGGCGCAGATCGACATCAGGTCGGAGGCGCTGGGGCGGCGCACGCCGCTCGACCTCGCCCTCGTCGGCGACGTGAAGAGCACGATCCAGGCGCTGCTTCCGCGTCTCAAGCGCGGCAAGGACGGCAGCTTCCTGACCGCGGCGCGCAAGCACTACGCCGCCGCCCGCGCCGGGCTCGACGATCTCGCCCGGCCGCCGGCCAGCGACAAGCGCATCCATCCGCAGCATCTGACCCGCCTCGTGAGCGAGCTCGCGCCCGAGGATGCGATCTTCACCGCGGATGTCGGCACGCCCACCGTCTGGGCCGCGCGCTATCTCGCCATGAACGGCAAGCGCCGCCTGCTCGGCTCGTTCAACCATGGCTCGATGGCGAACGCCCTGCCGCAGGCGATCGGCGCCCAGGCGGCCTTCCCGAAGCGGCAGGTGATCTCGCTCTCGGGCGACGGTGGCTTCACCATGCTGATGGGCGATTTCCTCTCGCTCACCCAGCTCGGCCTGCCGGTCAAGATCGTCCTCTATGACAACGGCGCGCTCAGCTTCGTCGAGATGGAGATGAAGACGGCGGGCTTCCTCGATTCCGGCACCGACCTCAAGAACCCGAACTTCGCCGCCATGGCCGAAGCCATGGGCATTCTGGGGATCCGGGTCGAACGGCCGGAGCAGATCGAGGGCGCGCTGCGCAAGGCCTTCGCCCATGACGGCCCCGCCCTGGTCGATGTCACGACCGCACGGCAGGAGCTCGTCATCCCGCCCAAGATCCAGCTCGAGCAGGCGCGCGGCTTCAGCCTCTTCATGCTGAAGGCCATCATCAACGGCCGCGGCGACCAGGTGGTCGAACTGGCGGAGACGAATCTGCGGCGGTGATCAATAGATTCCTCTCCCCCTTGGGGGAGAGGATCAAGGCGAGGGGGTGACGCTCGCGGCGCTCTTTCCTGAAAGAGCCCCCTCACTCTACCCTCTTCCCCAAGGGGGAGAGGAAAGACAAGCGATCACGCCTGCAGCTTCTTCATGTCGGCGCCGAGGCGCATCGAGAGCTGGTGGGCGATGGTCTGGATGCTTTCGGCCGCGAGCTCCGTGGTGTGCTCGTCGACGCGGGTCGCGAGCAGGCTCACCGCCACGCCCGCCACCACCTGGTTCGAGGAATCGCGCACCGGCGTGCCGAAGCAATACATGCCCTCGCGCGTCTGGCCGTCATCGATCGAGAAGCCGCGGCGCCGGCATTCGTCGAGCTCGCCGATCAGCGCATCGATGTTCTGCACGGAGCGGCGCGTCAATGGCTTGGGCCAATGGCCGGCCAGGAGCTTGCGCACCTGCGCGTCCGGCATCGTGCTCAGGATCGACTTGCCGGTCGCGGTGAAGGGCGCCGGCAGCCGCATGCCGATGCGGAAGGTGATGCCCAGCGAGGAAGAGCTGTTGCGGCAGGCGATATAGACGACCTCGGCCCCGTCGAGCACCGAGAGCGTGATGGTCTCGTTGGAGAGGACAGCGAGATTGTCCCACAGCGCCGCGAACTCGGCCGTCAGGTCGGTCTGGGCCAGGAACGCGTTGGCCCAGCGCATCACATGCGGCCCGATCAGGAAATTCCCGTTGCGCCGCGAGAGCAGCCCCAGATCGACCAGCGTGCCGCAGAGACCGTGGACGGTGCTCTTGGGCAGGTTCAACCGGCGCGCGAGATCCGAGACGGTCAGCGGCTGGTCCGACGCCACCACGGCATCGAGCACCCGGCTGCCGCGGATCAGGGCGGGAACGCCCTTTTCGCTGGCCAACGGCAATTTGGTGAGCTGCTTCTTCGATCCGAATTCCGGCACGATATACCCGCGCAGCTAGAAAATGATCCTAGATCGCCCGCTCTCTTCGGGGCAAGCGGAAGCCCCCGGGCGATTCGCTCCACGCCAGCCGCAGACCCCGCGGCCTATCCCAATTCTCGACGCTGCACGATGATGATGCTCCTCATGATGACACCGCCGCGCCGGATCCTTGGTCGATCATCCAACGAAGCGGCGCTTACTCGTACCAGCCTTCCGACGCCTTGCGCAGCGATTCGAACTGCGGGATGTCGTGGCCGAACCAGACGTCGGCCTTGTTGTGCTCGGCGAGCGCCCGGATCCGCTGGATGGTGCGGGCGAAGCCGATGGAATCGTAGCTGATGCCCGGCGGCTTCATCGGTGGCCCGTAATTCTCCGACGTGTAGCAGGCATCGGCCGCCAGGATCACGTTGGGGTTGTCGCGCAGCGAGACCAGCAGGCCCAGCATCCCGTAGGAATGGCCGGGGCCGAAATTCAGGAGCTTCACCCCGTCGACGATGTTGTGATCGGGCTCGAGCTTTCCGACCTCGCGCCAGTTGAGATCGAGCCGGGTCCAGGTCTCGAAATCGCGGAGCGCATAGGGCGTGCTGTGGTCGCGCTTGGCATAGTGGGTCGCGGCCGCGGCGAACTCGTCCTCATGCACGATGATGTTCGACTTGCGGAAGAACTCGATGCAGCCCGCATGGTCGCAATGGAGATGCGACAGGACCACATGCCGGATCTGGTTGGGACCGATGCCCATCGCCTCGAGCCGGTGCGGCAGGTAGCAATCGTCGGGGCCGATCACCGGGAAGACATCCTGGAGATTCTGCGGCCAGCGGCCGTTCGGCCCGGCCCAGTCGGGATGGCAGCCGGTGTCGAACAGGACGTTGCCGTCCGGATGCTCGATATAGAAGGCGGAGACCGGGATATCGATCAGCTTGCCCGGCGGGTTGGGATTCTTCGCCATGGCCACGGTCGAGTTGGCCACCATGAAGTTCTTGTCGAGCCGGAGCTTGCCCAGATCGAGCACATGCATCTTGAGCGACCGGGTGCCGACGAAGGGGCTGCGCGCCTTCGGCTTGGGCGCAGCCGCGAGGCTCGCCGTCGGGGCCGATACCGGCTCCCAGCGCGGTTCCGGGGCCGGCGCGGCCGCGGGCCTGACCTCGATCGCCGGGGCGATGCGCGCCTTGTTCGCACCGTCGCCGAACTCGAGGATCTTCATCCGATCGGGGCGGGCGTTCCCGCCATTCTTGCTGCCGCCCTGGTCCTTGGCGAAATCGACGATCTTCATGCCACCCTCATCCTGTCTTCGAGATTTCCGCCCGGAGGAGGTGCCGCCCGGCGAAGGGCGGCGCCTCCTCTCGACTCTTCACTGTCTCAGCCGCCGGTCCGCTCGCGGATGATCCGCAAGGCTTCCTTCAGATAGACCCGGAACAGCGGATAGTTCTCGCTCATCGGGAAATGGCCGATATCGGTCATCTCGATATAGACGCCGTTCTTGATCTGGCGGGCCGTGTTCTCGGTCGCCTCGGGCGGCGTCAGATAATCGTAGGTGCCGGTCATCATCACCACCGGGCAACGCTTGCCGTCGATGTCGGCCAGTTGCTTCCGGAGGTCGTGATCGACCGAATAGAAATAGAGGTCGCCTTTGAAGGCCTCCGAGCCTTGCGTGTAGTAGTGCCAGGTGAGCCAGCGATCCATCTCCGGCGACTGCGGCGCCATCAGGTCCCACACGCCGGACGCGCAGACCTGCGCCGCATTGGCATGGGGATGGCGCCACCAGTCGAGGAAGAAGCCCGGTGCATAGTCGGCCGCCTCGACCGGGATCACCGCCTTGAAGCGGTCCGGCCGGCGAAGGGCCAGCTGCAGCGCGACATTGCCGCCGAACGAGGAACCCATGAAGATCGGGTTCTTCAGCTCCAGCGCGTCGCAGAACTTCACGATGAAGTTCACATAGTGCTCGGCGGTGAGCTTGTACTCGCTCTTCCACCATTCGACATTGTGCGGCGGGTCGGACTTGCCGTGGCGCGCGAGGTCGTAGGCGATCACGTTGTAGTCCTTGGTGATCTCCTCGTCCTCGAGCAGGCCGCGCCACTGATGATTGTGGCAGCCGGCCGTGTGCTGGCAGACCAGCGGCTGGCCCTGGCCGTTATGGAGATAGAAGACCTTGTACTCGAGGCCGTCGACATCGATCGTGACGTAGCGGCCGGTGACTGGCGAGTGTCGTGCCATCTTGCGTGATCCTTAAGCCAGAGGTTTCGTCTGCATCCGGTTTTCGTGGGCGCCGCCCTAGACGGGCACGCCGCTCTTGCGCAGCAGCTCGAACTGCACGGTGAAATTCCGCAGGTTCTGCATCAGCACCAGCAGGTTGCCCTCGAGCTTGAGGTCCTCGCGGAAGCTGGCGGACCAGATGCCGTGGAACATCGGCTTGGGCATCGGCTGGCCGAACTCGCGCCAGGTCTGGGCGCTGGCGCGCAGCGCGAAATCGTAGGCGTCGAGCGGCTGCGGGTTGGTGTTGATGTTCTTCACCTTGCCGTCATGCATCTCGACGATGACCTTGCGCTCGCCCATGTCGTACATGAACGTGCAGGTATAGTATTTGCCCATCGCCTGAATGGTCGGGTCGTTGTCCGTGAGACTCTTGTATTTGCTCGCCCATCCCTTGACGTCCATTGCCATGGCTTGCCTCTTTCCTCTCGGTCCTCAGTAACGTTCCTGCCGGCGCGAGCCGCCCGCGCGCAGCGGGCCCGGTCTCGCACCGGTGCGATGCCGTGCCGGCGCCCGCCCTTCGGCGCGCCGGCGGTTTTTCGACAGACGGTTTTTCGATAGACTGCGCGCCATTCCGGACTCGCGTGGCGCCCAACGATGCGGCGCGGGCCGGTTCCCTTCCTCATCCGAGGTATGCCCGTGAGCGCCCCGCCTTCCCGTGACGAGACCCGCGAAGCCTATCGGCATTTCCTGTCCATCCCGACGCGCTGGATGGACAACGACGTCTACGGCCACGTCAACAACGTCGTCTATTACAGCTACTTCGACACGGCCGTGAACCAGTGGCTGATCGAGCAGGGGCTGCTCGACTACCTCAAGAGCGAGGTCATCGGCCTGGTGGTCGAGACCTCCTGCAGCTATTTCCGCCCGCTGGCCTTCCCGGACCGGATCGATGCCGGGATCCGCGTCGCCCATATCGGCCGCAGCAGCGTGCGCTACGAGGTGGGACTCTTCCGCAGCGACGAGCCCACGGTCGCGGCGGCCGGCCATTTCATCCATGTCTATGTCGAGCGTGCCCGCAACCGCCCGGTCGCGATCGACGAGACCATGCGGGCCAAGCTGCAGCAACTGATGACGGGCTGAACGCATCGGGACGGTCTCGCTCCTCACCAGGCCTGTTGATAGATCGCCAGCGCGTCCGCCTCGGTCACGGGCCGCGGATTGTTGACCAGGAGACGGGTCTGCTTCATCGCGTCGCGCGCCAGCATCGGCACCGCGTCGGCCGGGATGCCGACGTCGCGCAGGCGCTGCTGCAGCCCGCAGCGGGTCGAGAGGCCGGCGAGCTTGTCGGCGAAGGCCGCCGCGCGCACCTGGCTGCCCACCTCCTCCAGTTCCGGGAAGGCGTCGGGCGCGATCTCGACATAGGCGGCCGACGAGGTCTCGGCGTTGAAGCGCAGCACATGGGGCAGCATCAGCGCGTTCGAGAGGCCGTGCGGGATGTGATAATGGCCGCCCAGCGGATAAGCCAGCGCATGGACCGCCGCGACCGGCGAGTTGGCGAAAGCCTGGCCCGCCAGCATGGCGCCCAGGAGCATGTCGCCGCGCGCGGCCTTGTCCTTGCCGTTATGGACGGCGCGCTCCAGCGCCGCGCCCATGAGCCGCAGCGCTTCGCGCGCGAGCGCGCGGGAGACGGGGTTGTTGGCGGGGCTGGCCGAGGCATAGGCCTCGATCGCATGGACCATCGCATCGATGCCGGTGGCGGCGGTCACCGCCGGCGGCAGGCCCAGCGTCAGGTCCGGATCGAGCAGCGCCACGTCGGGCAGGATCACCGGGCTGACCACGCCCTTCTTCTCGCTGGCGCCGGTGGTGACGATCGAGACCGGCGTCACCTCGGAGCCGGTGCCGGCCGTGGTCGGCGCCAGCAGGAGCGGCAGGCGCGGCCCCTTGGCGTTGCCGACGCCATAGGCATCGGCGAGCTTCTCCGTGCCCGGCGCCAGCAGCGCCGCGAGCTTGGCGACATCCATCGAGGAGCCGCCGCCGAGCCCGATCACGCCCTCCGCCTTCAGGTCCTGCGCGACCTTGGTGCAGGCCATCACCACATGCTCCGGCGGATCCGCCTCGACATCCGAGAAGAGCGACACCGCCACGCCCGCGGCCTCGAGCGACATCAGCGCCGGCTCGATCAGCCCGACCTTGATCAGGCCGGGATCGGTCACCAGCAGCACGCGCTTGCCGAGCTGGGCGGCCGTGATCTCGCCGATGCGGGCGAGCGAGCCCTCGCCGAACACGATCCGGGGCGCGGTATTGAAGTTGAACGGTTTCATCCTCTGCCTCCTGGTCTCATGGCCCCTGCCGTCACTGCCCGAAGATCCAATGTGCGGCCGTCAGCGCCGCCAAGGCGATCACGAGCCCCCAGAACCAATTCTTCCAGTCCGACGCCAGCGCCGCCTTCGAGAGCGGCGCCGGCTTGTGCTCGACATGGAACTCGACGCTGCCGAGCGGCACCGTGGAGAGCCCCATCCGGTAGGCGAGCAGCCAGATCATCAGCACGCCCAAGGCCCACCAGAGAATCTGCCAGGCCCAGATCGAAGGCAGGCTCAGGCCCCAATCGGCCGGGCCGCCATTGGGCTTGCCGAAGAGATCGTTGCCCCAGACCGCGCCCGGCCCGATCGCGAAGAAGATCCAGGCGAGCGCGATCGCCCAGGCGGCCGCGCGCAAGGGGCGGCGCTCCGGCGCAACGCCGGCTTTCTCCGCGAGGTAAGCGTGGAACCGGGCGCGATGGGCGCGCTCGGGCCCGCCATAGGTCAGGGCCGACACGATCAGGCAGGTGACGAGGTTGAAGAACATGCCCCAGGCCGCGGAATGGATCGTCCAGGGCCAGCGGCCCCAGGGCAGATGCAGCCCGACGAAACTGGAGATCGACTGGCCGAAAGGTTCGGTGAAGACGACGGCGACGAGGCCGAACACCAGCCCCACGATCACGCCCTGGCGGGTGAGCCAGGGGAACCAGCAGACGGCGGCCAAGGCCGGCCAGAGCTGGAAGCCGAAGGAGAGTGCCAGCGCGCCCAGCTCGCTTTCGGTCCGCGGCAGGTAGGAGGCCGTCAGCAGCGCCGCCAGCAGCACCAGCCCGACGCTGATGCGGCCATAGAGCTTGAGCTCGCGGTCGCCGGCGGCGGGGTTGAGATAGCGCTTATAGACGTCGCGCGACAGGATCGTGCCGGCGGTCGAGGCGTAGAAGGCGACCATCGCCTGGATCGCCGCCAGCGCGCAGACGGCGAGAAGGCCCGTGAACCAGGGATCGTTCTTCCCGATCGCCTGGATGTAATAGGCGATGAGGTTGGCCGGGTCCTGGCCCGCGGTCGACGGCAGCCAGATCGAGACGGCCATGCCGGCCTCGGTCATGGAAGGCGAGGCGCCGAGGAAATGCGCGCCCATGCCGATCAGCACGGCGAAGAAGACGAGGATCACGCCGACCGCCGCGGCCGAGGCCCAGACCTGCTGGATGCCGAAGCCCTTGGCGCTGCGGCAGGCGAAGGCCCAGATGGTGAAGGCGGGCGCCGCCTGGATGCCCATCAGCGCGAAGCTGTAGCTCAAGATCATCGAGGCGGTCCAATGGCCGCCCACCGGCGCCTCCTGCCCGAGACCGGCCGTGAACTGGACCACGCCCGGGATCGCGAGGTTGGCGTTGTAGCCCGCAGCCGTGGTGCCGCCATCGCCCAGCGCGCTGGCGCCGAGCTTGGCGAGCGCCGCGTTGAACGGCACCAGGCCGCCCAGCTTGCCATAGGCGACGAGCCCGATCGCGGCGAGGCCGGCCGCCAGGAGCAGCCCCTGGAAGGTGCCGACATAGGCGACCGCGCGGAAGCCGCCGACGCAGACATAGAGGAACAGCACCGCGGTCATGACCCACATCGCCACATGACGGTCGACCGTGCCCTCGGAGAGGATCTGGATCAGGAAGCCCGAGGCCGTGAGCTGCATGGCAAGGAAGGGCACGGAGAAGACCAGCGCGATCAGGATGGTGAGGCGGCGCATCCCCTCGCTGCCGAAATAGTCGGCGAACATGTCGCCCGGCGTCACATAGCCGAAGCGCTTGCCGAGCAGCCATTGGCGCTTGAGGAAGAGCACGCCGGTCAGCGGGATCACGATCGCGGCGAAGGAGCTTTCGGCGAAGGAGAAGCCGTCCTCGAAGATGAAGGCGGGATGGCCGAGGAAGATCCAGCCGGAGAAGGAGGTCGCGGTCGCGGCCAGCACGAAGATCCAGGGCGAGATGCCGCGGTCGGCCAGGAAATAGTCGTTGGCCGTGCCGACGAGCCTGGCGCTCGCGGCCCCCCAATAGACGCAATAGGCCCAGTAGGCGCCGACGCAGGCCAGCAGCCAGATCACGCTCTCAGACAAGGAGGCGGCCCTCCCCGACCGAGGCGGCTACGCCGCGCGGGAACGCCGGCCGACGATGTGCCGATCGCCGCATCAATGCCGGCCTCTGTGGTGGAACATCGAGAACGAGCCCTTCAGTCCGTATCGGGTCACCAGATAGACGAGGAAGGCGACGATGATCGCGGCGAAGCCCGAGAGCCCGACCACGATGTCGGTCGTGCCGAAGGTCGGATCGAAGATCCAGCTCGCCACGAAGCCCAGGACCGCGATGCCGAAGCCGATGAAGCCCAGCGCCACCTCGCCGGGGGTGAAGCCCCGGCCATAGACCTGGTTGATGATCACCTGCGCGATGAACCCCACCAGGATCAGCGCGAAGCCCAGGAGGCCGAGCGCGATCGTGCCGCCGTTGACGCCCGACAGGATCAGGCCGAGCCCGAAGGTGCCGAACAGCCCCCAGTTCGCGATCACGGCCAGCCGCCGCTCCGTCTGCCTGATGGTGAGCATCGTTTCTCCTCGCCGCTAAGGCCGCAGCCCCGCCTCAGCTCTTGTCGCGCGGGCTGGGTTCCGGCGGCGTGGCGGCATGGCCCTTGAGCAGGTTCCCGAGCCCGCCCACGGCGCCGCCCTGGATGCCGATCTGGTGCAGCAGGTCGTCGACGAAGGGCGCCTGCGCCCGGTAGCGTAACGCGGCGTTGACCGCGCTGTCGGCCAGGCTGCGGCCCTTGGGACCGCCGTCGCCGCCGCCCTGGTCGCCGCCGCCGGGGCCGGCGATGACGCCATCGACGCCGGCGCTGCTCAAGCCCGGCAGGCCGTCGACCTGGAGGATCTTGATCGATTCGATCCGCTCCATCGGCTTGACGCTTTCGCGGATGATCTCCGGCAGGTTCTCGACCAGGCGGCGGTGCAAGGCCGAGCGCCGGCTCGCATCGGAACGGAGATTCTCCGCCTCGTTGAGGGCGCGCTGGCCCTCGGCATCGACCGCGTAGCGGTATTTGGCGGCGTCCGACGCCGCCTTGTCCGCGGCCGCCCGCTCGATCGCGGCCTTCTTCTCGGCCTCGGCGATGGTGGTCAGCTTGATCGCCTCGCGCTCCGCCTGCTGCTCGGCGTCGATAAGCTCGATCAGCTTGCGGCGGTCGGCGATCTCCTTCTCGCGCAGGGTCGTGACCTTCTCCTGGGCCTCGATCATCAGCGAGCGCGCCTTCTCGGCGGCGGCCTGGGCCTCGGACTGCGACTTCGACTTCTCGGCCACCGCGATGACCCGCTCCTGCTCCTCGATCTCGAGGGTGCGGCGACGCTGCACCTCGAGCTTCTCGGTCTCCCGCTCGCGCTCGATGCGCTCGGCCTCGAGCACCCGCTCCTGGCGGATGCGGGCCCGCTCGATCTCCTCGGAGGCCCGGATCTGGGCCTCCTCGATTTCGCGGTCGCGCTCGGTGCGCTCGATCGCGATCTCGGCCTTCTGCTGGGCGCGGCGCAGCGCGATCTCGCGTTCCTGCTCGAGACGCGAATACTCGCTCTCCTTGTCGATATCGAGCGCCAGCTTCTCCGATTCCAGATTCTTGTTCCGGACCGCGATGGCGGTGTCCTGTTCGATGTCGTTGCGCTTCTTCTTGCGGGTCTGGATCTCTTCGGTCAGGCGGGTCAGACCCTCGGCATCGAAGGCGTTGGAGGGGTTGAAGAGCTTGATGTCGGTCTGGTCGAGGCTGGTGAGGGAGGCGGTCTCCAGCTCCAGGCCGTTCTGCGTCAGCGAGCCCGCGACCTGCTCCTTGACGCCCTTGATGTAGCGGCCGCGATGCTCGTGCATCTCCTCCATGGTCATGGTGGCGGCGACCATGCCCATCGCGTCGACGAAGCGGCCCTGCACCAGGTCCTTGAGGCTCTCGGGGTTCATCGTGCGCTGTCCCAGCGTGCGGGCGGCCGTCGCGACCGCCTCGGGCTGCGGCATGACCCGGACGAAGAACTCGACCGTGACCTCGACGCGCATGCGGTCCTTGGTGATGAGCGACTGCTCCTTGCCGCGGCGGACCTCGAGGCGCAGCGTGTTCATGCTGACCTCGGTCACGTCATGGACGATCGGCAGCACCAGGGCGCCGCCGCCCATGACCACCTTCTCGCCGCCGAAGCCGGTGCGGACGAAGGAGATGTCCTTCGTGGAGCGCCGGTAGAGCCAGTGCAGCAGATAGACGGCCACCGCAATGACGATCGTCGCCAGAATGATGATGGCAATGATGTTTGCGCCGTTCATATGTCGTTCCTCCCTAATCGTTCGCGGGACGGCGGCCTGCGGGGTCCGCGTCCCGTGCCGAGGCCGGCCCGTCGAACTGACGCGCGGGCGGCTGCCGGTGTGGTTGCTGTCGCTTCATGACCTCTGTCCGTTTCATCGCGCGGTCGCCGATTCCTTCGCGGCCGCATAGAGGATGATCAGGCCGAACAGGATCTGGTTGATGAAGTCGGCGAGGTTGTAGACGATGCTGAGGGTGCCCTCGTCCACCCCGCCGGCGAAGCTGCCGATGAAGTAGCAGAGCGGATAGATCGCCCAGCCGATCGTCACCACCAGCCGCAGCCAGAAGAAGCCGGTCTGCACCGTCTCGCTGGCGCTCTTCGTGTTGATCTCGCCGAGCTTGCCGAAATAGACCTCGCCCAGGATGTAGAGCCAGCCGACGATCCCGATCAGGAATCCGAGCGTCGGGTGCATGAAGCCGACCTCGCCCATGTAGCGCGCGAGGATCATGACGATGGCGACGACGAGCAGCCGCCAGAACAGGCCCGTGGGCGGGCGCGCCACGGTGCCGATGAAGAAATAGAGCGCCAGCACCTGGATCGGCACGGTGATCAGCCAGTCGATATAGCGGTAGATGACGGGCATCTGGCCCGCCGTCAGCCAGACCTCGCGCGCCTGCCAGTAATAGGCGGCCGCGAGCATCGCCACGATGCCGGCCAGCGCCACCGGGAGCTTCCATTTCCGCGAGACCCAGCCGGTCCCGAGAAACAGCAGCACCGCGGTGCCGATCATGCCGATCAGGAGCAGGGTGAATGTCCCGCCGGTAACATCGGTCGACTGCAGCAGCTTCACTTCCATCAGATGCCTCCCGAGGCAACGCGCTTTCTTGTCAATCGTTCGAGCAAAACGGAACTAGACCTGGGTCCGGATATGCGGCGACCTCGCATAGAGGGCCACCATGGGCAGGATCAGCAGGCCGAAGATGAACTGCTGCCACTGGTAGTTCAGGCCGATGCCGACCAGGAACGAGGTCAGCACCTGCAGCACGAGCACGCCGATCACGGTGAAGCCGTAGCCGCCGGCCCCGCCCAGGAGCGAGGTGCCGCCGATCACCACGGCCGCCAGCGTCATGAAGAGGTAGGGCTGGCCGACGCCGATGAAGCCGCCGCCGCTCCAGCCCAGGAGCAGGCAGCCGGTGAGGGCCGAGACGCCGCCGCTGATGGCATAGGCCGCGACCCAGTAGCGCCGCTCCGAGATCGAGAGCCGGGAGGCCGAGGTGCGGTTGCCGCCCAGCGCATAGAGATAGCGGCCATAGACCGTGTTCTTCATGCCGACGATGAGCGCCGCCGCCACGACCAGCCAGACCAGGATCACGGGCGGGAAATCGAGCCCGAAGGTGGTGCCGTTCATGGCCGCGAGGTTGCTGAGCCATTCGGGAACCGCGCCGAACACGTTGCCGGCGAAGCGCGAGCCCAGGCTGGTCAGGATCTGGGTGATGCCGGAGGTGGCGAAGCCGATGCCGAGCGTGAGAATCAGGGCTTGGCCCTGAAGCCTGAAACTCAGGAATCCGTTGAGCAGCCCGATCAGCACCCCCACCAGGGTGATGATGATGACCGCGATCCAGCCCGGCATGCCGAGCCCGATCAGGTAGAGCAACCCGACATTGGCGGCGCCAATGACGAAGGGGATCGAGAGATCGAGGCCGCCCAGAAGCGCCACCATGGTCTGGCCCACGCAGGCCAGCCCCAGGAACGAGGCGAAGAGCAGCATCGACTTGATGTTGGCCGGGTAGATGAAGCCGTCGATCTTGAGCGAGCCCACCACGAAGAGCCCGACCAGCACCGTGAGCCCGATGAAGGCCGAGCGGTTCTCGACCACGAACTTGCTCATGAAGGCGGAGAAGACGAGCAGGCCCACCAGCACCAGGAGCGAGATGATGTTGAGGACCGAGAAGAAGCCCTCGATCGTGATCGAGCAGATGCCGAACACGAGCAGCAGGATGATCAATCCCGCGATGACGGCGCGGTTCTTGCGGACGAAGCCGCGCCAGGCGGCGCGCCCCGAGGGGGCGACCAGGTTGCCGTCGGCATCGCGGATCTCGGGCGCCGCGGTCCTGGTTCCCTCCGACCAGCGCATGGCGAAGGCGCGCCAGGCCCAGGCGACCAGCGCGAAGGTGGCCGCGGTATAGAGGATCACCTGCTGCGCCGGCAGGCCCTGGTAGAAGCCGAAGATGAGCCCGATGCCGGCCACGATGAAGGCGACGGCGAGGCCGGTCCATTTGAGCGCGGCGAGGGTCGACTGGCTCATCCCGATCTCCCCCGTCTCACGGCGAGCTCTCGGCCGCCGGCGCGCGCAGGCCCGCGATGACGTCGTGATTGGCGGCGACATAGACGCCCAGCAGGACGAAGGCCGCGACGACGACATAGACCAGGGGCGACAGCGTCCGGACCCGGCCGGCCTGTGCCACCATCGAGCGCAGGATGACCAGCACCGAGAGGATCAGCAGCGCGGCGACGGCAAGCGGTCCGGCCAGGCTCGAGCCGCCGGCGAGCGCCGCGGCCTCGCCGGTCTGCTCGAAGATGAAGCCGGTGCCGGCGGCGGTCTCGGCCGGCGCGGTCGTGGCGCTCGAGGCAGCAGAGGCCGTGCCGGTGGCGGCCGTCGCCTCGCCGCTGCCTGTCGAGGCGGCCGCTGCCGCCGCCGGTGGCGGCGCCGAATAGTCGTAGGTGGCGTGGATGATGACGCCGAGCCCAATGATCGAGAGGATCACGAAGAAGAGCAGCGGCGAGATGCTGCGCACCACGTCGCGGATATAGGGCAGCACGATCGTCAGCAGGAGCGACAGCACCAGGATCGTGCCGTAGGCGAGATCGGTCACGAAGCTCTGCACCGCGCCGAAATTGAAGGTCGCGAGCACGAAGGTGATCAGATAGATGTTGACGGCGCCGAGCAGCGAGCCGATGGCGCCGCCGCGCCCGCCCGCGAGGCTGGCGCCGCCCAGCACCAGCGCCGTGACCGCGATCAGGGTATAGGTGGTGCCCTGGGTCGGGTCGCCCGAGCTGATCAGCGAGGTGTAGGTGAGCGCCGCGAGGCCCGCGAAGAGGCCCGAGATCGCATGGGCACCCAGCCGGACCAGGTTGATGCGCACGCCGCTGGTGAAGGCGGCGCGCTCGTCCGAGCCCATCAGCCGCAGATGGCCGTAGAAGGCGGTGCGGGTGAAGAGCAGCCAGGCCACCGTGGCGACGATCAGGATCGCCGTCACCGGCGAGAAGATCGAGATGCCCTCGGCCCAGCTCATCATCCAGTCGGGGGCGGTGCCGCCCGGGCGCTCGAGGATCACGAGATTGATGCCCGAGAGCGCCAGGTAGCCGCTGAGCGAGACGATGATCGGCTGCACGCGGATGAAGACGATGATGAGGCCCATCAGGAGCTGATAGGCGACGCCCACGGCCAGCGCGTAGAGGAAGAAGGCGATCGGCGAGGAGATGAGGTCCTGGCCGAAGAGCTGCACCAGCGTGACGTTGATGAAGCCGATCAGCGGCCCGATCGAGAGATCGACGGTGCCGCGCCCGGCGATGACGGTGGCCATCAGCGCATAGGTCGCGAGGATCAAGGGCGCCGCGACGATGATGGCGCTGCCGAGGCCGGCCATGGTGACGAGGCTCTGGCTGCGCAGCACCGCCACGATCAGCAGCGCGAAGAACAGCACCATCGGCACCAGCAGATAGGCGCTGCCGGCGGCCGAGGAGGAACGAGCGGGGGTCGCCGCCATCAGCGCCTCCCCGGCATGGCGCTGCAGATGCGAGCTCGCTCTTGTCCCCTCCCCCGTCTCCGGGGGAGGGCGAGGGAGGGGGCCGCTCGGTCGATGAAGCCGGAGCGAAGCGGCCTCGCGCTGTATCCGCTATCGCGTCTTCCCCCTCTCTGACCCTCCCCCTCGAGGGGGGAGGGGAAGTGAAGGTGACGCTGCCGTGATTCCACCCCTGCCCGACACAAAACGCGACGCCGCGGCGCCGCTATGAGGCCTGCGCGGATCATTCGCCCGGGGTGCCTTGCCAGTCGCGGCCGTTCCGGCTCATCCAGGGCGGCAGGCCGGCGCTGCCCGGCACGAGGCCGTTGACCTTGCGGCGGGCCGGCGGGGCCTCGCCCGGGGTCGCGGCACGGTCCTCGCGCTGGCGCCGGTTGCCGCGCGCCTGGCCGAACATGGCCTCGAGGATGTTCGCGGGCTCGATCGCATCGCCGGCGAACTCGTCGAAGATGCTGCCGTTGCGGAACACCACGACGCGGGTCGCGAAGCCGACGAACTCCTCGATCTCGCTCGACAGATAGATGACCGACTTGCCGCGCTGGGCGAAGGCGGTCAGATGCTTGTAGAGCTCGGCCTTGGCGCCGACATCGACGCCGCGCGCGGGATCGTTCAGGACCAGGATGTCCGGATTGAGCGCGAAGGCGCGCCCGATCAGGACCTTCTGCTGGTTGCCGCCGCTGAGCGAGGTTATCTTGTTGCTGCGCTCGCCCATGCGCACGGCGAGCCGCTCGACCTCCCAGTCGAAGATCGCGCTGAGGCTGCTCCAGTCGATGACCGCCACCTTCCCGCCCCGCGCCAGGCGCCGGTAGAGCGGCATCAGCAGGTTCTCGTAGATGCTCATGTTCGCGAAGATGCCTTCGCGCTTGCGGTCGCCCGAGACATAGGAGACGCCGTTGCGCGTCGCGTCCAGGAGATCCCGGATCTCCGTGAAACCGTTGCCGGCGGTGCGGACCATGGGCAAGCCCTCGGCCGCCTTGCGCACGCCCGCCAGCACGGTCACGAAATCGCTCTGCCCCTGGCCGTCGAGACCCGCGATGCCGAGCACCTCGCCCTTGTGGAGCGCGAAATCGATCGGCTGGCTTTCCGGCCAGACCTTGAGCTTGCCGGTCTTCATGACGACGTCGTGGTGCAGCACCTCCTGCGCCACCGCCGTCGTAATATGGGGCGATTCGCTGCGGCCGGTCATGAGGCCCAGCAGGTTCTTCTCGGTGATCTCGCCCTTGCTCAGCACGCCCACGTCGCGCCCGTCGCGCAGGACCGTGGCGCGGTCGGAGATGCGGATGAGCTCGGCGATGCGATGCGTCACGATCAGCACCGCCGATCCCTGGTCGCGCAGCTCGCGCATCTTGGCGAAGAGCCGCTCGGTCGAATCGAGATCGAGGGCGGCCGAGGATTCGTCGAGGATCAGCACCTTGGGCCGCTGCAGCAGCGCGCGGCCGATGGTGATCCACTGCTTGATGGAAAGGGGAAGAAGACCCACCGGCCCCTCGACGTCGATGTCGACCGCGGCCAGCTCCTTCATCATGATCTCGGCGTCGCGGATCTTCGCCCGCATCGGCAGCGTCTTCGACCAGAGATGGTCGGCGCCGAGATAGAGGTTGTCGACGACCGAGCATTCGTCGGCGACGAGCACCTCCTGGAACACGGTGGCGATGCCGGCATGGCGGGCGTCGTGCGGCGAGCTGGGGGTATGGCCGACGACCGAGACCTTACCGGAATCGACCGGCAGGACGCCGGACATGACCTTGGCGAGCGTGCTCTTGCCGCAGCCATTGCCGCCGACGATGGCGTGGATCTCGCCGAGCGAGGCGCTGAAATTGCAGCCGTCGAGCGCGCGCGTCACGCCGAAGGTCTTGCGCACCTCGGTGACGGTGATGTCGCCGCCGAGCGAGACCAGGGTCGCCGCCGGAGCGCTTCCGGCCGCGGCGCCGGGCTGGCGTGTCGATGCTTGTTGAACGGGTGAAGCCATCTCGCGGGATCGATCCCGAAAAGGGCCGCCGGCGACGCATGCGCCGGCGGCCGGATCGGGCGATGTCTTACGGCTTGTACTTCTCGGGATCGGCCGGATGCAGGAAGAACTGGTCGAGATAGCTGGTCCCGCCCCAATTCTCGATGCCGACATTCTCCCACTTGTCCGAATTCTCGTCGCAGTTCTCGGGCAGACGGGTCTTCACGTCGTCATAGGTGAACTTGACCGAGTCCACCAGGATCGACTGGATCTTCGGGCCCTGGCCCTGGAGCGTGCGCATCATGATGTTCCAGATCAGCTCGATATCGTCTCCGGGAGGCCACAGCTGATAGGACTCCTTGAGATAGTCCGGGTTCTTGCGCCAGTAGCAGAGCGCGCCCGTCTCGCCGCCGAAGGTGATCGGGATCATCTTGCGGCCCGACTGCTGGAGCGCGCGCAGCACGCCCAGCTCCGCCGCCGACTGGACGATGATGCCGTCGAGCTGGCCCGGATGGGTCGCGAGCCACTTCTGCACCTCGGCCTGGCCGATCTGGTCGGTCCACATGCCGGCCACGTCGCCGACGATCTTGATGTCCTTGCTGGAGGCCAGGCCCGCCTTCATGCCGCGGTCCTGCGAATCGGAGCCGGAGGTGCCGGTGATGCCTTCGACGACCAGGACGTTGCCCTTGCCGCCGAGCTGATCGACCAGCGCCTTGCCGACCTGATAGCCGCCGAGCTGGTAGTTGTTCGAGGAATTCACCGCATAGGGCGAGGTCAGGTAGCCGGTGAAGGAGAAGACCGGCACGCCCTTGTCATAGGCGTATTTGACCGAGGCGTTGAGCGCGGTCGGGTTCGAGCAGCAGACGATGATCGCGTCCACGCCCTGATCGACGAGCTGGCGGATCTGCTGGATCTGCACCGCGTCCTTCAGGTTCGACTGGGTGATGATCACGTCCTTGAGCAGGCCGAGCTGCTTCCATTTCGGAATGATCTCGTTCTGCAGGCGGTCCATCGCCATGGCGCGCCAGGTGTTGCCGGCATAGGAGCTGGCATAGCCGATGGTCCAGGGCGGCGAACGCTTCGCCTTCCAGTCGCGATAGGCGCTCGGCCCGATCGGCTGCTGCGGATCGAGCATGTCCTTGTTGTAGAGCTTCGCCACGAGGTCGGCCGGCAATTCATCCAAGCCCTCGGCCATTGCCGCGCCGGACAACAGCAAGGGAATCAAAGCCAACAGATAAGTCAGTCTTCGAAACAGCTTCATATGGTCACTCCTCCCTGCGTTTTCCGACAGTGGCCGGCTGGTCGCGGCTTCTTGCTGCAGCGGGGCGGCTGGCGGTGGCGCCGGCCGCCCGAGGTGCTCGTTCATTCTATTGAACAGCTATCGGGGGAATGAACCTTTGCACCGAGTCATTGACCCGTCAAGGCTATTCAAGATCGAACAGTTCATGCTGCGGTTGCACAATGGCCCATGCTGCAGCTGCACAGTGAGCCTTGCTGCAGTTGCGTAATGCCTCACCCCGGATGGCCGGCAGGGTGATGGCGAAGAGCCCCGGAAATCATCCGAAGCGCTTGGCGCCGACATTCGCGGGCAAATGTTAATGCAAAGCATCGGCGCATGCATAGCCGCGCGTCGCATTTTCCGCGGCGGCCCGCGCTCCGGCCGGGCTCGCGGGCGCTGCAGCGCCGGATCACGAGGCCAGGGTCTTTTTGCAACCGGCAATTGCCGGCGGGGCGGGGCGGAACCGGTCGGACCGGGAGATCGCCCCCGGCAAGGACCCGCTTGCAAAACCGGGCGCCCGCCCCCATCTTGCTGCCATCGACATTTGGCCGGACTACCGGGCCGTTTCGCCTTTGCAGACGCTGGGCGCTGGTTCTGATCCCCACCAAACATCGACGATTCGGGCGGGCATGGCGTTATCTTGCGCGGGCTCGGCCCTCAACGCACCCACGTCACCTACAAAGGATAGAGTTATGAAGACGGGTACTGTGAAGTTCTACAACACCCAGAAGGGCTATGGCTTCATTCAGCCGGACGACGGCGGCAAGGACGTGTTCGTCCATGCCACCGCGCTGGAGAGGGCGGGCATCCGCACCCTCAATGAAGGCCAGAAGGTCTCCTTCGACACCCAGGAAGACCGCCGCACCGGCAAGACCGCCGTCGGCACGCTCAAGGCCCTCTAAGAGCGCACCAGCCTGGACTGTGAAAGCCGCCCCCGCCCTGGGGGCGGCTTTTTCGTTGCCAGCCGGCATGATCGGCCCCAGGCTCGGCGCCAAGGCGACGAGCAGGGATCTTGAGCCCGTGATCGAAACCGGACTTTCGCCCGAGACCGCCTCGATGCTCTGCCAGAGCTGCGGCGCCTGCTGCGCCTATTCGGCCGACTGGCCGCGCTTCTCGCTCGAGAGCGAGGAGGCGCTGGCGCGGATTCCCGAGGCGCTGGTCGATGCCGGCCGCGGCAAGATGCGCTGCGAGGGGGATCGCTGCGCCGCCCTCACCGGCGAGATCGGCCGATCGACCGCCTGCTCGATCTACGAGGTCCGCCCCGATGTCTGCCGCGCCTGCCAGCCCGGCGACCCCGAATGCCTCACGGCCCGGCGCCATTACGGTCTTCCCGTCTGACCTCCCCGCCCGCCGGCAGGGCCGTTCCTAGCGCTTCCGGGGCGGCGCCTCCCAGGGTGCCGTCCCGCCCGAGAAGCGCTTGACCAGGAAATCCATCAGAACCTGCACGCGCGCCGGCCGGATCGCGCTCGGCGGGGTGACCAGATGGAGCGCGATCGGGGGCACGGTCCAATCGGTCATGACGGTCTCGAGCGTGCCGGCGCGAAGCTCGCGCCAGACCAGGAACTCGGGCTGGAGCGCCAGGCCCAGCCCCGCCAGCAGCGTCGGCGTCAGGAGCTCGGCATTGTTGACGCGCAGCGGGCTCTCGATCCCGATCGCGTATTCGCCATGCCGCTTATGGACGAAGCGCCAGGCATCCCGCGACCGGCCCAGCGTGTAGAAGAGGCCGCGATGCTGGGCCAGGTCCTTCGGATGCTTCGGCCTTCCATGCGCCGCGAAATAGGAGGGCGCCCCCACCAGCAGGATGCGGACCTCGCAGAGCCGCCGGGCGATCAACGAGGAATCGACCAGGGTCGCGATGCGCAGGGCCAGGTCGAAATTCTCGCTGACGAGGTCGACCTGCTCGTCGCTCAGGCTGAGCTCGATCGAGACCTCCGGATAGGCCTTGAGGAAATCGGGCAGGATCGGCGACAGATGCGCCACGCCGAAGGACATGGGTGCTGCCAGGCGCACGCGCCCGCGCGGTGCCGCGGACTGCGCCTTGACCTCGGCCTCGACCGCCTCGCCTTCCGCCAGGATCCGTTCCGCGCGCTCGAGCGCGCCGCGGCCGCTCTCGGTCAGCGACAGCCGTCGCGAGGTGCGGTGAAACAGGGGCGTGGCGAGGTTCTGCTCGAGGCGGCTCACCGCCTTCGAGACGGTCGCCTTCGACAGGCTCAGTTCCTCGGCGGCCCCCGAGAAGGAGCCGAGATAGGCAACGCGGGCGAAGATCGCCCAGGCTTCGAAGTCCGGCAGCTTGGCCATTTTCTGGAAACAATAGTTTTCTATGCTTTCTATTTCGGTAACCGCCGGCCCACCCCATTGTCAAGCCATGGAAACGGGCCGGCCCTCCCGAGAGGCGGCCGGCGTCGGAAAGGACGGAACATCATGATCGATCGCAGGTCATTCGAATCGCTGGGCGGCGCCAACCATGGCTGGCTCGACGCCAAGCATCACTTCTCCTTCGCGGAATATTACGACCCCCAGCGCATGGGCTGGGGCAGCCTGCGGGTCTGGAACGACGATACCATCGCGCCCAACTCCGGCTTCCCGGCGCATCCCCACGCCGACATGGAGATCATCACCTATGTCCGCGAGGGCGCCATCACGCATCAGGACAGCCAGGGCAACCGCGGCCGCACCGAGGCCGGCGATGTCCAGGTCATGAGCGCGGGTTCGGGCATCCGCCATTCGGAATACAACCTCGAGCAGGGCCAGACGAGGATCTTCCAGATCTGGATCCTGCCCAACAAGCGGGGCGGCACTCCCTCCTGGGGCGCCAAGCCCTTCCCCAAGGGCGAGCGCTCGGGCCGCTTCGTCACGCTGGCCAGCGGCTACGAGGCCGATACCGAGGCGCTGCCGATCCGCACCGATGCGCGCGTGCTGGGCGCCACGCTCAAGGCCGGCGAAACGGCGGAATATACGCTGGGCAAGAACCGCCGCGGCTATCTCGTGCCGGCCAAGGGCAAGGTCGAGGTCAATGGCGTGACGATCGACGCCCGCGACGGCGCCGCCATCCAGAACGAATCGGTCTTGCGCGTGACCGCGCTCGAGGATGCCGAGCTCGTCCTGGTGGACGCCGCCTGACCCGGAATTCCACTGGCATCGATACATTATCCCCTCCCCCGGAACGGGGGAGGGCGATCGCATAAGGTGCTTTCTTCACCTCCCCCCTTGAGGGGGAGGGGATTTAAGCACCTCGCCACATGCGATGGCCCTGCACCGGACGAAAGGAGCTTGTGATGAAACCTTCTATCGTTCCGCTGGTCGGAGAGCCGTTGAGCCGTTCCCGCGTCCCGTTGCTGCCGGAGCCGGCCGCCCCACTTTCCTCTTCCAACGACGCCCCGCCAGCCGCCGGATAGGATTCCCGCCGTGAAGGGTCCTTCGCGCCGCCATCTGCTCGCTTCCGCCGCCACGCTCGCGCTGGCTCTCGCCAGCCGACCCCATTCCGTTCAAGGAGCCGCCATGCAACCCGATCTGATCCTGACCAACGGCCGCTTCACCACGCTCGACCGCGGCAACCCCAATCCCGAGGCGGTGGCCATCACCCAAGGCCGCTTCAGCGCCGTCGGCGACGCGCGCGACATCCTGGCGACGAAGGGCGCCGGCACGCAGATCCTCGATCTCGGCGGACGGCGCGCGATCCCCGGGCTGGTCGACAGCCATCTCCATGTGATCCGCGGCGGCCTCAACTACAACATGGAGCTGCGCTGGGACGGCGTGCCGACGCTCGCCGACGCGATGGCGATGCTGAAGCGCCAGGTGGCGGTGACGCCGCCGCCGCAATGGGTGCGGGTCGTGGGCGGCTTCACCGAGCATCAGTTCGCCGAGAAGCGGCTGCCGACGCTGGACGAGATCAATGCGGTGGCGCCGGAGACGCCGGTCTTCATCCTTCATCTCTACGACCGGGCGCTCATCAACCGCGCGGGCCTGCGCGCCGCGGGCTACGGCAAGGACACGCCCAACCCGCCGGGCGGCGAGATCGTCCGCGACGCCGCGAGCGAGCCGACCGGGCTCCTGCTGGCGAAACCCAACGCCACCATTCTCTACTCGACGCTCGCCAAGGGCCCGAAGCTGCCGCCCGAGATCCAGCTCAACTCCACGCGCCACTTCATGCGCGAGCTGAACCGGCTGGGCGTCACCGGCGCCATCGATGCCGGCGGCGGTTTCCAGAACTATCCCGAGGATTATCAGGTCATCGGGAAGCTCCATAAGGACGGGGAGCTGACGATCCGCATCGCCTACAACCTCTTCACCCAGAAGCCGGGCGGCGAGGTGGACGATTTCAGCCGCTGGGTCGGCATGGTGAAGCCGGGCCAGGGCGACGATACCTATCGCGTCAATGGCGGCGGCGAGATGCTGGTCTTCTCCGCGGCCGATTTCGAGGACTTCCGCCAGCCGCGCCCCGACATGCCGGCGAAGATGGAGGGCGAGCTCGAGCAGGTGGTGCGCATCCTGGCCCAGAACCGCTGGCCTTGGCGGCTCCACGCCACCTATGACGAGACCATCGGCCGTGCGCTCGACGTGTTCGAGAAGGTGAACAAGGAGATCCCGCTCCAGGGGCTGCACTGGTTCTTCGACCATGCCGAGACGATCACGCCGCGCAACATCGACCGCATCGCGGCCCTGGGCGGCGGCATCGCCATCCAGAACCGCATGGCCTTCCAGGGCGAATATTTCATCGAGCGCTACGGCGCCGAGGCGGCCGAGGGCACCCCGCCCATCAAGCGGATGCTGGCGGCAGGCGTTCCCGTCGGCGCCGGCACCGATGCCACCCGCGTCTCGAGCTACAATCCCTGGGTCTCGCTCGCCTGGCTCGTGACCGGCAAGACGGTCGGCGGCACCCGGCTCTATCCGCCCGGCAACCGGATGGATCGCGAGCAGGCGCTGCGGCTCTGGACCGAGGCCAATGCCTGGTTCTCAACCGAGCAGGGCAAGAAGGGCCGGATCGCGGTGGGCCAGCTCGCCGATCTCGCGGTGCTCTCGGGCGACTATATGTCGGTGCCGGAGGACGAGATCGCGCATCTCTCCTCGGTGCTCACGCTCCTGGGCGGCAAGGTCGTCCATGGTGCCGACGATTTCTCGACGCTCGCCCCGGCCCTGCCGGCCGCCGCCCCCGACTGGTCGCCGGTGCGCCTCTTCGGCGGCTATCAGGATCGCAAGACGGGCCAGCAGCAGAAAACCCTGGCCGCGGCCTGCGGCTGCGGCCATGAATGCGCCGTGCATGGCCACGACCATGCGAGCGCCTGGGCGAGCCGGGTTCCGGTGAGCGACGAGCGCAGCTTCTGGGGCGCCTTGGGCTGCGGCTGCTGGGCGGTGTAGAGAGAACGGAACGCGAGCAACGGAGGAGAGAACGAGGCATGGTCTCCAGCGCCGCCGCCGTACCGGCCGCCGCCTCTCCTCCGCCCGCCGTTGCCAGGCCGGCCGTCACCGCGGCGCTGCTGGCCTATACGGCGGGCTTCGTCGATACCTGCGGCTTCATCGCCCTCTTCGGCCTGTTCACCGCCCATGTCACCGGCAACTTCGTGCTGATCGGCGCCTATATCGCGACCGAGCATCAGGGCATCGTCGACAAGCTCCTGGCCCTGCCGGTCTTCGTGCTGGCGGTGGCCCTCACCCATCTCTTCGTGCTCAATCACCGGCGCGTCAGCCGGCACACGGTCTGCTGGGTCCTGGGGGGCCAGATCTTCTTCCTGACCCTGTTCCTGTTGGTGGGCATCGGCGCCTCGCCCTTCGCCAGCGGCGATGCCCCGCTGACGATCCTGACCGGCATGCTGGGCGTGACCGCGATGGGGATCCAGAACGCCGCCTCGCGCAGCCTCTTCGCGAGCCTGTCGCCCACGACGATCATGACCGGCAACGTGACCCAGCTCGTCATCGATCTGGTCGAGCTGATGCACAGCCACGCCGACCGCGCGGCCGCCGCCGCGCGGCTGCGCAAGATCGGGCTGCCGGTCGCGACCTTCACGGCCGGCGCCCTTACCGGCGCGCTCGGCTACCGTTTCATCGGGTTCGCCTGCCTCGCGGTTCCGATCCTGACGGCATCGGCGGTGCTCTGGGCCGCGCTCGCCGCCCGGGCCGCGCCGGCACGCTGACGGGGGCGGCCATGACCGACCCCGAGGTTCGTGTCCTCACCCAGTCGATCGAGCGCGACAGAGCCGAGGTCTACGGCTTCCTCGCCGATCCGCGGAACTTCGCGAAATGGGCCTCGGGACTGGGCGCGGGCCTGGAGCCCTCCGGCACGGAATGGACCGCGCAAGGGCCGGAAGGTCCGGTGCGGATCCGCTTCGCGCCGCGCAACGAATATGGCGTGCTCGACCATGTCGTGACCGTGGCGCCGGGCGTCGAGGTCTATGTGCCGATGCGCGTGACCGCCAATGCCGACGGCACCGGCAGCTTGGTCACCTTCACCTTGTTCCGGCAGCCGGGCATGAGCGACGAGAAATTCGCCGCCGATGCCGACTGGGTGCACCGCGATCTCGATACCCTGAAGAAGCTGCTCGAGGCGTGACACGCACAGGATCTCTGCCGTGCGAACGTTCGGCTCGCGTCCGGTCCATGACCCGCAGGGTCAATGGACGGCGGCGTACATGATGCCTTCCTCGGTCGCGGTGCGCCGATCCATCTCCTCGACGATCTTCCCCTGACGCGCGACCAGGATGCGATCCGACAGCGCCAGGATCTCCGGCAGGTAGGAGGAGATCACGACCACCGCGATCCCGTCGTCCGCGAGCTGATCGATGAAGCCGTGGATCTCGACGATCGCGCCGACATCGACGCCGCGGGTGGGCTCGTCGAAGATCACGACCTTGGGCTGCTGGACGAGCGCCTTCGCGATGACCACCTTCTGCTGGTTGCCGCCCGAGAGCTCGATCACCTTGGCGTTCGGGTCGATGGCCCGGATGTTCAGGCGCTTGCGCCACTCCTCCGCAAGCCGGCGGGCGTTCGCCAGAGACATGATCTGCAGGCCGCCATAGGCCTCGCCCGAGATCTTCCCCATATAGATGTTCTCGGCGATGCTCATCGTCTCGAAGAAGCCTTCGGCCTTCCGTTCTTCGGTCACATAGACGATGCCGTCCCGCACGGCCGGCGCCGGAACCCGATAGCGGACCGGCTCGCCCCCCAGCTTGATCTCGCCGCCATGGAAGAAGTCGCGTTTCAACACGCCCGCGACGACCTTCATGGTTTCCGTGCGGCCGGAGCCGACGAGGCCGAAGATCCCCGTGACCTGCCCGCCATAGATGGAGAAGGAGGTGTTCCGGACCATGCTGCCCATCGAGAGATTCTCGATGGAGAGCACCTTGCGGCCGCGCCTGCGCGGCGGATGGGCGCGGGCCGCGTCGCCATAGATCTCGTTGGAGAGGCTGCGTCCGACCATGGCCTGGATGATCTTCTGGCGGTCGAAGCTGCTCGCCTTGTCCGACGCGACCAGCTTGCCGTCGCGCAGCACCGTGATGCGATCCGCGACCTGGAGCGCCTCCTCCAGCGCATGCGAGATGAAGATGACCGACACGCCCTCTGATTTCAGCTTCGCGATCAGCTTGAAGAAGTAGCTCTTCTCCTCGGGCGTGAGCGTCGCCGTGGGCTCGTCGAAGATGATCACACGCGCCTTGTGATGGACGGCGCGGGCGATCTCCACCATCTGCTTCTGGGCCGCGCCCAGCGATCCCACGATCGCCGACGGATCGACATGGAAATTGAGCGACTGCAGGAACTGCTGGGCGGCGATGTAGATTCCGCGCAGGCGGTTGAAGGCCTTTTCACGCCCCAGATAGATGTTCTGGGCGACCGTCATCGACGGCACCAGGCTGTTCTCCTGGTAGACCATGGCGATGCCCTTTTCCAGGCCCTCGGCCGGCGTCGCCAGGGTTTCCTGCCGGCCGCGGATGAGCAGCGTGCCCGAGCTCAAGGGGTAGACGCCGGCGATGACCTTCGTCAGCGTCGACTTGCCCGCGCCGTTCTCGCCGAGCAGCGCGTGAATCTCGCCCTCCTCCAACCTGAAATCGACGTTGGAGAAGGCCGGAACCCCTCGGAATTCCTTGGTGGCGTTTCTCAGCTCGACGATCGCGGTCATGCGGCATGCCCCGGCGCCGCCGCGAAATCCTCGGGCTCGTCGAGGGAAACGTCGTCGATCGCGACGATCTCGCCCTTCCCTTTGGATGTGGCAAAGAGGGCCCCTCTCCGCTCCGCCACCGAGGTGATCCCATGCCGGGTGCCGTCGGCACGGCTATGGGCGCTCCAGACCGGCTGGAAATCCTCGTCGAGCCGCGCGACCAGCCCATAGGACCGCGTCGGCGCCCACGGCTTGTGAACGCCCAGGCGGATCACGCCGCCCGCCTGCAGCGGCTCCTTGAAGCTGTGGCCGCTCGAGAGGGACGGGGCGATCCAGAATTCCGGATCGATCTCGGCGATCATCTGCCGCCGGAACCTGTCCTCGCGCAGCACGAACTCCTGCAGCTGCGAGCGCGTAGCGAACAGGGCGAGCCAATAGCCGCCGGCGCCGGCCCTGCAGATCCGGCCGGGATAGGACGGCAGGCCGGCGAGAATCTCCCTGGGCGGAGCCTGCCGCTCCTTGTCCAGGGCGATCACCCGATGGCGCCAGGCCTCCGACACCAGCAGGCCGCCGATCCCGTCCCCCGCCAGGCAAAGCCCGGACGGAAAGGCCAGCCCCGCGGCCAGAACCGTCGCCTTCTTCGACCCGAGGTCGATGCGCAGCACGGTTCCGGATCGACCGTGATGCAACAGGTCGTGGCTCCACTGCGCTGCCGTGAACGGGGCGGAGCCGTTGCTCACGATCAGTGTGTCTTCGCCGAGAAAGAGAGCGGCGGTCGGGCAGCGCAGCACGACGCTTCCGAGCCGGTCGAGCAGCAGGCCGTCGTGGCGGCCGCCCAGGATCCTGACGCCCGTGCCGTCGAGGCCGACCGCAAGGGCACCGGCCTCGGAAGCGGCGAGGCAGCTGATCGGCGCCTGATGCCGGGAATGAGGCTGCAGCGTTCCCGGCGCCTCGAGCGACAGGACGGCGTCTCCAGCGGTCACGAGCAGCCTGCCGCCGACGACGGTCGCATTGTCGACCGCCGGCAAGACCGCGACCGAGCGAGCGCGCTCGAGCCTGTCGTTCGGCTTGAGCGGGCCGTCCATCACCGGCACCGTGATCGAAAACTCGCCCCGGCCTCCCATGAAACGATCACAGGCGCGGCGGAACAGCCTCAGGACGTTCATGGCTTCCGGCCCCAGTAGAATTCCTGCGAGGTCCAGTTCGGATCGGCGCCGGGAAGCTTCAGGCGGCCGATCCGATCGTTATAGAGACCGCCCAGATAGAGGTAGCCCTTGTGCTCGCGCATCGAGGTCACCATGGGATGGTTGATCCCGCCCAGGTCCCACAGCGATTCGAGCACCTGCCCCGCCTCCCCGAACTTCAGCACGCAGCCGGTGTTGATGTTCGGGAACAGCCATTCGTCGCGCGCGACATGCTTCGCCATGCGCTTGCGCAAGGAGGGCATGCGCAAGGCGAGGTCCATGGCCGGCGAGCGCATGCCCACGAGGGCGACCCAGAAATTGCCGTCGGACGCCCGGTTGATATTGTCGGGATAGCCGGGAAGATCCGGGATCACCACCTCGCACTGGCCCTTCTTCGGCCCGTCGAACCAATAGCGATTGATGCGGCAGCCCCAGGTCTCGGCGAAGAAAAAGGACTGGCCGTCGCCCGCCATGCACACGCCGTTGGGGAACTGCAGATTGCGGAGGACCGTCCGGGTCGAGCCGTCCCGCGGGTCGTAGCAGATCAGCCGGCCGTTGCCCCGGCTTTCCAGGGCGTCATAGGCCCAGTCATGCATGTCGTAGCGGATCGTCGCTTCGGAGAAGAAGATCCGGCCGTCGGGCGCGATATCGAGATCGTCGGCGAGCTTGAGGCGCGAATCGTCGATCACGGAAAGGAAGCTGCGGTTGGTCTCGTCGGTGAGCTTGCGCACCTGGCGGTCGGGCGAGACCTGATAGAGCCCCATGCCGCCGATACAGACATCGAGATTGTCGTCCGCGTCGAACGCCATGCCGAGCGGATGCCCGCCGATATGGACGAAGATCTCCCATCTCTCGTAGTCCGGCGCCAGAAAGCGGACGATGTCGCCATGGCGGTTCGGGCAATAGAGGTTGTCCCGCCGGTCGAAGATGACGTCCTCGGGACCCTCGATCTTCCCCTTGCCGATCAGGGACACCTCACGCAGCCGGTCGTTCAGCGCATAGGGGCTGACGGTGCCGGCATCGGTTTCCGGGGCCGGCGGCAACCTGAAATAGGCGGGCGACACATAGACCTTGTTGAGGATCTTGCTCCGGTTCTTCAGCCACCGGACATCGATGGCGACGACCAGCAGCAGGACCAGCCCCAGGATCGTCGAGCTGATGCCGCCGCTGATCCCGATGCGGACCATGCTGTCGGTCAGGATGATGATGACGATGGCGCCCAGAACCGACTTGGCGACCGAGCCGCGGCCGCCGCCGAGGCTGTTGCCGCCCAGCACCGCGGCCGTCAGCGCGGCGATCTCGAGGCCGACGCCGGTATCCGAGCCGGCGCTCCCCAGGCGCGCGGCGAAGAAGATGCCCGCGACCGACGCCAGCAGGCTCGACCAGACATAGGTCATGAACACCGTGAACTTGACCTTCAGCCCGGCATTGAAGGCCGAGCGCCGGCTGCCGCCGACCGCCGTGATGTGCCAGCCGGCGCGCGCCCGCGTGAGAACCACATGCCAGGCCGCGATCACGACGATCGCCACGATGAAGGAGAACGGCACCCCCAGGACCATCCCTTCGCCGAGGAAGTCCCAGACGTCGGAGTCGGGGAACGCCGCCGAGATCTGCACGGCGTAGCGCAGGAGGATGATGTCGACGATCGAGCGGATGATGATCAGCGTGACGAGGGTGGTCAGGAAGGCGCGGATGCGCAGGTAACCGATGAGGAATCCGTTGACGGCGCCGCACAGCGCCCCCACCGCCAGCGTCGCCGCGATGCTGGCCCAGACCGGCCAGCCCAGCAGGTTCATGCAGATCAGGGCGGTGATATTGGCGAGCGCGAAGACGCTCCCCAGCGACAGGTCGAGGCCGCCGGCCAGGAGCACGATGCCCATGGCGACGACCACGAGCACGAACTCCGAAAGCTGGCGCGAGGTTTCGGTCAGGCTGGCGACGGTGAAGAACCCGAGATCGTGCCACAGGAAGAAGGCCACGACGCAGACGGCCGCCAGCACGGGAACGACATTGTCGCTCCAGCGCTTCGTCAGCACCTCGCCCAGAAGCTTTTCCGGGAAGTATCGAAAATACAGACGCTCGATCGTTTCCATCGTCACCAATGCCAAGCGGGTTGCGGCGGCCGGCCGCCGCCGAAGCAGCGGCCGGCGCGCGCAGCTACTTCTTCAACTCGTCCAGATCCCAGCAGCTGTCCGGCTGCAGCGTGTCCTTGGTCAGGATCTTGTTGGGCGTATAGAGAGCGAACTTCAGGCCGTTGGCGCTGGAGCCCGACTGCAGCAGAACCTTGATGGTGTTGTTCAGGTCGCGCCCCTGTCCGGGCACATCGTAGGAGATGACCTCGTCGAAGGTGCCGTTCTGGATACCCTGGCACGCCGTCTTGTTGCCGCCGCCGGAGGTGATCAGATAGATGTCCTTGCCGGATTCGGCGATGGCCGCGCCCGTCCCGGCATCCATCACGTCCCAGAAGCCGATGATGCCGCAAAGGTCTGGGTTCTGCTGGATCACGGTCTGCGCGATGCCGCGGGCCTTCGACTGGTCCCAGTCGCCGGTCTGGCTCGAGACGATCTTGATGTCGTCGCGGCCCTTGAGGGTCTCGGTGATCGCATTGAGCTGATAGACGCTCGCCGCGGCCGTGGCCGGCCCCTGGATGATGGCGATCTTCCCGCTCTTGCCGGCGCCCGTGCCGCATTTCTCGATCATGCGGTTGGCGGCGTATTGTCCGATCCCGTACCAGTCGGCCCCGACGAAGGCGTCGGTCTGGTAGCTCGACCGCATATTGACCTGGATGACCTTGATGCCCGCCTCCTCGGCGCGCTTGAGCGTGCGGGCATAGGACGTGACGTCGAAATTCTGGACCACGAGGATGTCCGGCTTCTCCGTGATGAGCTGGGTGATCGCGCGCGTGCCGGTATCGGTGCTCCAGTTCGCGTCCCGGATGTCGAGCTTGTATCCGAGCCGGTCGGCCTCCTTCTGCATCACCGCCGCCCAGCCTTCCGGCAGGTCGAAGCTCATCGACATCGGCACGAACGCCACGGTCTTTCCCTTGAGCGCATCGAGGGTCGGCTGGCGAAGCTGGTCGACCAGGCCCTCCTCCGCATGCAGCGAGCCCGCGGCGACGAGGATCGCCGCCGCAGCCGCCGCGGCTTTCAATATCGTCGTCATTCGAAAACCTCCCATGGTTGATGTTTGTTATCGCCGATCAGATGTCGCCCTGCTGCGAGGTCTGCTCGTCGCGGGGATTGAGCAACGCATCCACGACGAGCGCGCCCAGCAGGACGGTGCTCTTGATGAGATTCTGGACGGTGTAGGAGATGTCCATGATGGTCATGCCGTTGAGCAGCAGCCCGATCAGGACCGTTCCCACCAGGACGTTGCGCACGCCGCCGCGGCCACCCGACAGGCCGATGCCCCCCAGGATCACGACCAGCAGCACGTCGTAGATCATCGTCGAGTTGACGACGCGCATGTTCATGCTGGCAACCGATGCCGCGGTGACGGCACCGGCGAGAAATGCCATCAGTCCCGACAGCGCGTATTGCGCGATGATCATCGGTCGCACCGGAATGCCGGAGATGCGCGCGGTCGAGAGATTGTCGCCGATGGCGTAGATGAAGCGGCCGAGGCCGGTCTTGCGCAGGAACAGGTGCACCACCAGAGCCATGGCGGCGAAGACCCAGATCGGCAGCGGCACGCCGAGGAAGCTGCCGCGCCCGAGGAAGATGAACCAGTTCAGGCCGTCCGGGACGTTGTTGACGTCGAGCTCCGCGATGACGCCGCGTCCCAGTCCGTAGACGATCGCCGCGATGGCCAGGGTCGCGAAGATCGCCGGGATCTCCACATAGGCGATCAGGAAACCGGTGACGAGGGCGACCAGGAGAACGAAGGCGAGGCCGATCAGGAGCGCCAGGGGAAAGCTGTAGCCGACATTCGCCAGCACGATCGCCAGCGTCAGCGAAACGGCCATGACGGCGACCAGCGACAGGTCGACGCCCCGGCCGATGACCACGACCGCCATGCCGACGCTCAGCATCCCCAGGACCGCGACATTGCGGATCAGCGTCAGGATGTTCCCCTGCGACAGGAAATTGTCCAATGTCAGCGCGAAGACGATGAAGAGCGCCGCGGCGGTGAGCGCGACGATGATCTCCTGGGTCAGGCGGAATCGGCGCCAGGACGACATCGAGGGCCCCCGGGGTACCGAGGCGGCCGGTTCCGGCTGCGTCATGGCTTCTTCCCGCCCGAACCGGCGGATCGGCTCGCAAAGGCCGCCAGTCCCCGCCTGGCATCGTCGCTGGTGAAGGTCCTCTGGCCGAGGGCGGCTTCCCGCGCGAAGGCCTCGTCCCAGCCATAGTCCTGCAATGTCAGGGCCGCTTCCTTGATGGTCTGGATCGCCGTCGGGCTGAGGCTGGCGATCCGCTCCGCGATCTCAAGAGCCGTCGATTCCACGATGGATGGCTCGACCGCCTGATTGATCACACCCTTCGCCAGCATCTCGTCCGCTGAAAACCGGCGGGCGGTCAGCAGGATCTCCATCGCATCGGCGTAGCCGATCTGACGGACCAGCCGGACCAGCGTGCCGCCGGCGGGCACGAACCCGTGGGTAGGCTCCGGCAATTGGAAGACCGCCTGGGTCGAGGCGATGCGGATATCCGTGCCCAGCATGAGCTCGAATCCGCCGCCGATGCAGAGGCCCCGGATGGCGCAGACGATGGGCTTGTAGAAGGCCACCCGCTTGAGATGGGCCGGGTCCCAGGCGCTGATGTCGAAGCGGTTCTCGGCCAGGGCCGGAATCGATTCGGTCATGTCGGCGCCGACGCAGAAAGCGCGGTCGCCGGCCCCGGTCAGCAGGACGGCATGGACCCTGTCGTCCTCCCTCACCTCGGCAAAGGCGCGGCCGAGATCCTCGTACATCCGCAGCGTCAAGGCATTGAGCTTTTCCGGCCTCGCGATCCTGATGGTCGCGACGGCGCCCGAGCGATGGAGCTCGATCGACATCTCAGATGACCCCGCGCTCGGCGAGCTCGCCCACTTCCTCGGACGTGAGCCCGACCAGCCGCGAATAGACGAACCCGTTATGCTCGCCGGGGGCGGGCGCCTTGGCGTAGGCGTTGCCGGGCGTGCGCGACAGCTTGATCGGCAGGCCGAACATCCGCACCAGCTTTCCGGCGATGGGCACCTTGACGATCATCTCGCGCGCGGCGATATGCGGATCCTCGACCACCTCCGCGATGGTCTTGATGGCGCTCAGCGGAATGCGATCGCCGGCGAGCGCTTCGAGCTCGGCCTTGGTGTATCGGCTGAACCAGCGCTCGAGGATGGGCCTGACCCGGCGCTCTGACACCGCCTTGTCGAAGCGCTTCTCCATCGTGTCGATCTCGGGATCGGAGGCGATCTCCGGCTCGCCGAAGATCTCGCAGGTGATCTTCCAGAACTTGTCGGTGTAGCCGCCGAAGAAGACATACCCGTCCTTGCAGGGGAACTGCCCATAGGGCCGGACAAACGGGTGCTCGTTGCCCAAGGGGGACGCGACCTCGCCCTTGGTGGTGTATCGGACCACCGCGTTCTCGGTCAGGGTCAGGATCGAATCCTGCTGCGATATGTCGACCACCTGGCCTTCGCCGCTGCGTTCGGCTTCGCGCAGGGCCGCCAGCGTGCCGATCGCCGCATAGAGCGAAGCCGCCAGATCGCCGATGATGGTGCCGACCCGCACCGGCGGCCGGTCGGGATAGCCGTTCATCGACCAGAGCCCGCCGACGGCCTGGCCGGAATTGTCGAAGCCGGGACGCGAGGCGTTCGGCCCCGTGCGGCCGAACCCGCTGATGGCCGTATAGATCAGCCGCGGATTCTCCTGCTTCAGGACTTCGTAGCCGAGGCCCAGCTTGTCCATGGTCCCGGGCCGGAAGTTCTCCACCAGCACGTCGGTCCGCCGCACCAGCTTCTTGAGGAGGGTCTTTCCCTCCTCCGACTTCATGTTCAGCGTGATTCCCAGCTTGTTGCGATTGAACTGGGCGAAGAACGCGCTGAGCTCCTGCTGGTCGTCGCCGCTGACGAAGGGGGGAAAGGTGCGCGCATAGTCCGGATCGTCCGGATGCTCGACCTTGATGACCGTCGCGCCCAGATCGGCGAGCAGCATCGAGCAGAAGGGACCGGCAACCACCCGCGTGATATCGAGCACGGTAAGACCCTTGAGCGGCCCCGAGCCCGATATGCCGGAGCCCGTTGCCTGTTTTTCGTTCACCATGCCATTCCTCCCGGCATCGATTGTTCGTGATCGCCGCATAGCAAACAACGTCGCCTCGCCACATCGAAGACGGGTTGCTGCGTGGATTCGTCACATAACCGACGGAATGCCGCCGCTGGCGAACAACTCGAGCCCCTGGCGGATGCGGGGCCGCTCGCACCGATAGAGATGACCTCCGAGCCGCGTCCGGCCGCGCGAACGAAGCGGTGATGCAGAGGCTCGGCCCGGCGCCTTTTCCCGGTCTTCCCGTCTGGCGAAATGACCGGGCGATACCACCGGCCGACGGCGCTGAATATCGGTTTATGACAGGATTTGACGTTCTTTATGTAGGAAAGCTACATTTTCGCCGGCCGAAGAATGCTCAAAATATCCGCAGACTGTCCCAGCGCCACAATCACAAGAAGACGGCCAATTCCAGGGAGAAAGCCATGGGGAACCCCGTCGCGGCGGTGCCGCTCGGCCCGTTTCCGAACTACCGCGCCGAACAGAAGACCTATCGGCAGCTGCTGCAGCTCCTCGATGACAACGCACCCCTGTCGAGCTTCGACCGGGTCGTCACCGGCATCCGGGAGGCGGTCGCCGCCGGCAGCTTGCCGCAGTCGATGCTCAAGGACATCGCCATTGCCGTCCGGCTGCGCGAGAACTTCGAGCATAAGCGCAAGCGGGAGGTCGAGCTGTCGGCCCTCTACGAAACGGCGCGCGATCTTTCGGCCCTGAGGGATACCGACCAGGTCCTGCAGGCCATCGTCCAGCGCGCCAAGCAGCTCGTCGGCAGCGACATCGCCTACCTCTCGGCGGCCGACGAGGAGCGCGACGATTTCTATGTACGGGCGACGGAAGGTGTGGTCTCGGCGGACTTCGCCCGCATCCGCGTCTCCCGGAGCGTCGGGGTCTGCGGCGGTGTCGCCCGGACCCGGCGCCCCTTCTATTCCAACAACTACCTCGTCGATCATCAATTCGATCACGATGCCTTCATCGACGGCGCGATCCAGAGCGAGGGCATCGTCTCGATCCTGGGCATTCCCCTGGAAATCGAGGCGCATGTCATCGGCGTGCTGTTCGTGGGCGACCGCTATGTGCGCTCCTACACCCCGCAGGAGATGGCGGCCTTGTCTTCGCTGGGCACTTTCGCCGCGCTGGCGATCGAGAATGCGCGCCTCCTCGAGGAAGCCCAGCGCGCCCTGCGCATGGCGAAGCTCGCCAACGCCGCGCTCAAGGCCAAGGCGGATGCCGTCGAGGAGGCCGCAACGGCCCACGAGCAGCTGACGGAGCTGATCGCGCGCGGCGGCACGCTCGACGACCTGACCAGCCGGGTGTCGAAGCTGCTGCGGGGCCAGGCGGCGGTCATCGACGACCGCCGGAAGCTCGTCAGCGGGACCCTGCCGGAACAGGCCACGGACGAGCAGCTCGCCAAGGCGGTGCGGGAAAGCTGCAACCTGGGCCGTTCGGTCCCGCTGCTCGCCGCCGAGGACACGATGATCCATGTGGCCGCGACGACGGGCGGCCCCGCGCGCCTCGGCGCCCTCGTCTTCACCCGCAAGCAGCCCCTGTCGGACTCCGAGATCCGCACGCTCGAGCGCAGCGCCATCGTGACCGGGATCGTCCTGCTGTCGATGGAACGGGTGGCGCAAACCGCCTACCGGAACGTCGCCGACGCCGTTTCGGCGCTGCTGCGCGGGACGACCGATCCGCTCTCGGCCGGAAGCGGGCGCCAGCTGCCGCAGGGCATGTCCGTGACCTGGCCCCTGACCGTGATGCTGGTGGAAATCAACGATCTCTCGGCCATGCAGGCTTCCTCGGTGGCCCGCACCGTCCTGCCGGGCCGCGACACGATCTTCGCGGAATATAACGGCGATCTGGCGGTGGTGACGAGCAACCCGCATCCCGACCAGCTCGCCGACAGGCTCTGGCGGAAACTCGACGAGGCTTTCGGCCAGCCGGTCAGCATCGTGATCTCCGACAGAATTCCGGCCATCGACCGGGTCCGGTCGGAGTACGAAGCCCTGCGGCGCGGCCTGGCCCTGCTCCGCGGCCTGAAGCAGCAGGGACGCGTCGTGTTCGAGAAGACCCTGTCGCTCTACGCCCTGGTCTTCTCCGACCGGGAGGCCGACGCCCTCGACGGCTTCGTGACCGCATCGGTCGGCCGCATCGTCGAGCATGACCGCAAGCGCGGCAGCCAGCTGGCGGCGACGCTCCTGGCCTATCTCGACAACGGCCGTCACATCCAGAAGGCCGCGGACGCGCTGGGGATCCATGTCAATACGATGCGCCAGCGCCTGGCGGCGATCGGCGAGCTCAGCCCGGACTCCATCGATCCCGCGCGCAGCCTCGAGGTGCACATGGCCTTGCGGTTGCGCTCCCTGGCCCGGCCCGAGTGAGCCCGAGCCGGCCTTGTGACAATTCCACCTTTCTCCGGTGATGGAGTGTAAGGCCCGTACATTGTTGGCACGGTCTCCATCGGGCAGGGTTTCACGAACTGCCGTTGGAGTGTTTGCCCCGATGCCCGTCAACAGCCGACTGCCAGGCTTCTACAAGCTTTCGCCATCCGAGCGCTTCCGGAAGATCGTCGATGCATCCGGGCTGGCCGAGAGCCAGCTTGGTGCCTTTACGTCTCCGGGCGATGGCATGATGGCAATTGCCGACCGCATGATCGAGAATGTGGTGGGCATGCTGCCGATACCCCTCGGCATCGCGGCGAACTTCACCATCAACGGCCGCGACTATCTCGTCCCCATGGCGACGGAGGAGCCTTCCGTGGTCGCGGCGGCGAGCAACATGGCGTCGGTCGCGCGCCTCCATGGCGGGTTTCATACCTCCAGCGACCAGCCCGTCATGATCTCGCAGATCCAGGTCGTCGGCCTGCGCGATCCGCAGGCGGCCCGCTTGCGGATCTATGAGCGCCGTCGGGAGCTGCTCGATCTCGCCAACGAGCAGGACCCCTTCCTCGTCAAGCTCGGCGGCGGCGCCAAGGACCTCCAGGTCCGCATCGTGGAAGCCGCGACCTCCACCTATGTGGTGGTGCATCTGATCGTCGATGTCCGCGACGCGATGGGCGCCAACGCGGTCAACACCATGGCCGAGGCCGTGGCGCCGCTCGTCGCCGGGATCGCCGGCGGCCGTGTCCGCCTTCGCATTCTTTCCAACAAGGCCGATCTCCGGCTGGCGCGCGTGCGCGCGGTCTATGATCGCGAGGCGCTCGGCGGCGAGGACGTGGTGGATGGCATTCTGGACGCCTATGCCTTCGCCGCCGCGGACCCCTATCGGGCCGCCACGCACAACAAGGGCATCATGAACGGGATCACGGCCGTCGTGCTGGCGACCGGGAACGACACCCGCGCCGTCGAGGCCGGGGCGCACTCGCACGCCGCGGCGCGCGGGCGCTATACCTCTCTCTCGCACTATGAGAAGGACGCCGCCGGCAACCTGATCGGCACGATGGAACTGCCGATGGCGGTGGGTCTGGTCGGCGGCGCCACCAAGACGCACCCGGTGGCGCAGGCGGCCGTGAAGCTGCTGGGCGTCTCGAGCGCCCAGGAGCTGGCCGAGATCATCGTCGCCGTGGGACTGGCCCAGAACACGGGCGCCTTGCGGGCGTTGGCCGCGGAAGGAATCCAGAAGGGGCACATGTCGCTGCATGCGCGCAATGTCGCGATCGCGGCCGGCGCCAGGGATGACGAGGTCGACGCCCTGGTCACGCGCCTCAAGCAGGGCGGCCATGTCCGCCTCGACCGCGCGCAGCAGATCCTCGCCGACATGCGGTCGGGGCGTTCCTAGCCGTCCTGGGCGACGCGGCAGAAACGGTCGGCCGGACGAAACAAAGCCGCCTGCAGCACTGACAGTTCGGCCGGAACCGTAGCGTTCGACCGTGACGCGGCCGCCACCTGCCTGTCTACTGCTCCCTCACCAGACGGGAGCACCAACATGCAGAGCGCGATCCCAGCGAGGAAGGCAGACGGCGTCCGGAAGCATGGACGCGAAGGGTTTCGCGCCATCGTTTTCAAGGCCGTGGCCTTCGTCGCCCGTTCCATCGAGCGGTCGCGGCAGCGCCGCGCCCTCATCGACCTCGGCGACGACATGCTCAAGGACATCGGCATCACGCGCAGCGAAGCCGATCGGGAATCCAGGATGCCGTTCTGGCGCTGACGGGAAAGGAGGGCTGCCCCGCTGCGATTGGCGATCCGGGGATCGGTATGCTATCCAGGGCCGGCAAGCGGGGCATCGATCGCTGTTTTCATTGCGTCGATCGCAGGAAGCTGATCTCGGATGGGTTCGGAAACGGCACCAGGCGCCGACATCCTGGAATTGACGGAGCGATTCCAGTCGATCCTCACGGGCAGCTGGAAGACGCAGGCGCTCTATGTCGCCGCCGAGCTCAAGATCGCCGATCTCCTGGCCACGGGAGCCCGGACCAGCGCCGAGCTCGCCGCCGCCGCGGGCGCCGACGCACCTTCCCTGCATCGCCTCCTGCGGGCCTTGAGCGCGCTCGGCCTCTGCGAAGAGCGCGAGGATGGCCGTTTCGCGCTGACGCCGCTGGGCGCCTTGCTGCAGGAAGGTTCGCCGCACTCCTTACGGGCCTGGACGCTGTGGTGGGGACACCATCTCTGGCCGGTCTGGGGCAACCTGCTCTACAGCATCAAAACCGGCCAGAGCGCCCGGAAGCTGCTCCTGGGCACGGACGGGTTCGCGCATCTGCAGAAGGACCCCAAGGCGGCCGCCACCTTCTACCGCGTCACGATCGAGCTGACCCGCCTGACGGCGCAGGCGGTCCTGCAAGCCTACGACTTCTCGGGGTTGAAACGGATCGCGGATATCGGCGGCGGCCATGGCGAGATGCTGGCCTATGTGCTGGAGGCGAATCCCGGTGCCTCGGGCCTGCTGTTCGATCTCGCCGTGGCGGTCGAGGGCGCTGCAGAGAATTTCCGCAAGAACCATCCCGGTCTCGACGGGCGCTGCGCCTTCATGGCCGGCGATTTCTTCGAATCGGTGCCGCCCGGTGCCGACGCCTATATCCTCAAGAGCGTCATCCATGACTGGGACGACGAGCAGGCAGGCCGGATCCTGGTAAACTGCCGGCGGGCGATGACGGCGGACGCGCGCCTCCTGATCATCGAGCCGATCCTGCCGGAACGTAACGAAGCGACCGCCCTGCATGCGACTTTGTCGCAGCATGACCTGACCATGCTGGTGGCCCTGGCGGCGCAGGAACGCACGCAACGCGAGTTCTCGGCCCTGCTGGCTTCGGCGGGTCTCCAGATCGCGAAGATCGCTTCCGCCGGACCGGTCTACAGCATCATCGAGTGTCGACCGGCCTGAGTGCCGCCGCGCTGACCGAGGCCAAGTCGCAGACCCGGGCGAGAACCGCCGGCCGCTGCGCCATCACCTCGAGCTCCCAGGTCCTCACCCGCTCCAGCTTCGCCATGAGGGAAGCCCTTTCGCGGGAGATCTTCTCCAGGCCCGCGCGAATCTGCTCCGCATCGACGGGACCGCGCAGCGAATCCGACAGCGGCAGGGCAATCCCGAGCTGCTGGCATCTCTCCGCCAGTGCGGGCTGATCCGTGAAGATGGGATAGGACAGCATGGGCACGTCGCGGAACACGGCCTCGTGGGTCGAGTTCAGGCCATGATGGGTGAGGAACAGATCGGCCTCGCCCAGCGCACGCCACTGATCGGCATAGCCGACGATCTCCACATTGGGCCGCCGGAGCCCCTGCACGACCCCATCCGCGACCGACGCCCCGCCCAGGCTGACCAGCGCGCGGGCTTCCTTCATGCCGGCGACGCAATCCGACAGCGCCTCGAGCACGCGGGTGGCCACATCGGCATAGTAGCGGAAGGCGACGGTGCCCAGGCAGGCATAGATCTTGAGTTCGCTCGATCCATCGCCGAAAAGAGCATCCGCCGTCTCGGGATGCGCGCTTTCCTCCGCCGACGCGGGGATGCAGCCATAGAAGGCGACCGGCTCGAAACTCTTGCGCTCCGCCTCGGTGAGGAACGCGGCCGGCTCGCAGCAGATATTGAGATCGGGGCTGAGGCCCGCGATGTAGGAGAAGGGCGAAGCGTCGGGCAGGCCGTAGCGCTCGCGCAGGATCTCGACCGCGCGGTGGCAGCGCTCGGAGATCGCGACGCGCGGGTCGGTGCGCAGGGCCGGGAGGTAGAGGGCCGGATGGAAATTATGCCCCGGCATGACATTGACGAGGGGCAGGTCCAGGAGCCGGGCGGCCAGCCGGCCGATCACCGCGAAGGTCTCCGCGACCACCAGAGCCGGCTTGAGGCGCCGCAGCGACGCCAGCACCTCCTCGGCATAGGCGGCCGCGAAGCTGACATAGCGGCAGGGGACCGGGATGGATTCGCTGTCGGCCTGCTCGATCGGCCAGGGCGTGAAGAGATCGACGAGCCGCGCGCCGAGACGCTCGACCTCGGCCGCGTAGCGTCGATGAGTGAAGACATGGACGGCGAATCCCGATCGCGCGAGATCGCCGATGAGGGCGCGAAGCTGCTGAAAATGCCCATGCTCCGGCATGCAGAAGACGGCGACGACGGGCCTTTCCATGTCGGGTCTCAACGCGGTTCCCATCTCAGCGCGGCCCTCCATCGAGCCAGTCGTAAGGGTCGCGCGTCGCTTCCTCGTCGAGCTTGCGCAGCAGGGTCACGCCGGTATGGCCGAAGGGCAGGTCCAGGAGCTGCAGCGACGGATCCTGCTTCAGCCGGTCGACGAAGAGCTTGACGCTCATGCCGTAGGCCTTCTCGCTGCCATAGACCTTGTCGGGGCGCACGATCATGCTGTCATGGAGCATGACGAAGCCGCGCGTCTCCAGCAGCGGCGAGAAGGCCGCATAGTCGAAGCTCGCCTGCGCTTCGGTGTGGAGCCCGTCGATGAAGACCAGGCCGAGCTTGCCAAGCGCCCGATAATCGGCGGTGGTGACGAATTGCTGCGTGGTCATGGGGAAGTGCCTGATGTTCCCCACGCCGTGCTGGCGGAAATAGTCCTTCACCCGGCCCGCATCCTTCCAGAAATCGTCCGCCAGGGAAGGATCGATGAAGACCACCTCGCCTTGCTCCAGATTGTCCTGGAGCGCCTTGGCGAACATGATCGGCGCGAAGCCGCGCCAGGAGCCGACGACCACGGCCAGCCGCGGCCGGACGATGCGCCCGAAGGCGTAATAGAGCCAGCCCAGCCCCAGATTCTGGTCCTCCGCCCGCTGGTGATGGCCCATGCGGAGCAGCTCCGGATCCGCGAAGAGACCGGCGATCCATTCCTGGGACATCCCGCGCGTCATGCGTCCTCCGCTCCGCCTTCGCCTGCCGGTACCGGCGAGGCCGGCGGCCGTGGCTCGAGCGCGGGAGGATTCTTCAGGAAGGCGCCGATGCCGCTGGCCAGCGACTGGGCCATGGGAAGATAGCGTTCCTTCGGGAAGTCCCCGATCGTGGGCGTGCGGTTGGCATCGAACAGGACCGGGCGACCATCCACCATCGTGTAGTCGAACTTGCCGAAATCGAACTTCAGCTTGCGGCGGATCTGCCGCAGCTCGTCGGGAACCTCGGACAGCCGTTCGAAATCGACGACGTTGTGCGATTTGATGACCGGATCGTGGGAGTAGAACATCGCATGGCGATCCTGGTCGCCGAAGAACAGCCAGGTGCGGATGCAGTAGAAGCCCTTGCTCCTCTCGGGCAGGAAGCGCTCCACCACCAGCTCGCTGTCGCTCCAGACCGCGTCGGGAACCTCGGATATCGAATCGAAGACGCGATAGTCGCCGAAGCCCTGCTCGGAACCGTATCGGTCCCGGCGCGCGATGTGGAGTTCCAGCTCGTTGTTGTAGTAATCGCGGGCCTCCTGGTCGCTGGCGCCGCGCTGATGCTTCTTCCAGCCATTGTTGGCCACGCGCACCTCGGGAAGCCCCGCGCAGTTCCGGTTGGTCTTGACGATGACCAGACCCTCATAGCGATCCTGACGGCGCAACAGATGCGTGCTGATCACCCGTTTGGAGATGTCGGCGACCGCGCCGTTGACGGTCACAGCGCAGCGCCGGACGCAGGCGAGATAGTCCCGGGGCACCACCGTGAGGTCGACATGCAGGATCGCGAGATCGGCCTTGATGCGGGCCTTGGGATCGCTGACCACGCCGACGCGGATGCCGCTCTCGATCCAGCATTCCGCGAGCGCGCGCAGCCAGTAGCTGTCGGCACGCAGCGGGGCCAGGGGATGAACGACGATCGCGACGCGCGGCATGTTCCTATTGTCTCGATCCGGTTCGCACCGTGTTGGCGATCCTTGCGATCGAACAGGCTCGGCAATCGCATCCGTTCGATGGGACTTGAATCGGGGAAAGAAGCGTCATCGACCATACAGTCCGATGGCGAGCGGCTCAATCGAGCGGGCCTGGCGTGATGTTGCGATTTGACGTCGTCGATCGGAGCCCGAAGGGCCAGGACCGGCACTGCCGATCGGCCCATCATCGCCGCGCGTCTCTTAACGAACCCTATGCCCGGCTGATCGAGGAAACGCCTGCGGCGGCGCCGACAGGTGCGCATCGGCGCGAGGCGGGTCGGGAAAGAAGCGCCGCCCCGACAAAATAAGATATTCAAAATCAATGACTTGCCTCAGCCCGCAACGGCGGCGGCAGAGGGTGGTGGCATGCGACGTTCCGGCCGTCCGGCAAGGTCTCGAGCGCCGGACGAACCTCGCGGCAAAGCCGGGTCGCATGGCGGCAGCGCGGATGGAACCCGCATCCCTGCGGCGGATTCATGGGGCTGGGGACGTCGCCCTTCAGCACGATCCGCTCGCGGCGAGCGCCGTAGGCCGGCACCGGCACGGCGGAAAGCAGGGCCTGCGTGTAGGGATGCGCCGGCGCCTCGTAGAGCTGGCCGGTCGTTCCCGTCTCCACGATCGAGCCGAGATACATGACGGCCACCCGGTGCGACACCTGGCGAACGACGGACAGATCGTGGGAAATGAAGATGTAGGCCAGGCCCAGCGTTTCCTGAAGCTCGGCGAGGAGGTTGATGATCTGCGCCCGCACCGAGACGTCGAGGGCGGAGACCGGCTCGTCCGCCACGATCACGGCGGGCCGCACGGCCAAGGCCCGCGCGATGCTGGCGCGCTGCCGCTGCCCGCCGGAGAGCTCGTGCGGAAAGCGGTCGCGCTGATGCGCCGAGAGGCCGACCTGCTCCATGAGCTCGGCCACGCGCGCCTCGATCTGCGCGGGGGCGGCCTTGAAATGGATCCGCAGCGGCTCGGCGATGAGATCGCCGATGCGCCGGCGCGGATTGAGCGACGCGCCGGGATCCTGGAACACCATCTGGATGCGCCGGCGCACGCCTTGCATCCGGCGCCGCGACAGGCCGGCGATATCGACGCCGTCGATCAGGATCCGCCCGGCCGTGATGTCGTGGAGACGAACCAGGCAGCGGGCCAGTGTCGACTTGCCGCAACCGCTTTCGCCCACCAGCGAGAGCGTTTCGCCCGCCGAGATCGACAGCGTGACGCCGGCCACGGCGGTGACTTTCTGCCGTCGCGGGCTGCGCCAGGAGTGGCGGCCGACCGCGAACTCCTTGCGCACGTCGATCGCCTCCACCAAGGGCGGATCTTGCCGAAGCGGCGGCATCACGGGCGCCCTTCCGGCATGTCGGCCCCGTCAACGGCCTGCCGCCCGCCGGCCACGAGATGGCAGGCGGCGAGGTGCGCCGCCACGCCCGACAGCCGTGGGCGGGCGCCGCAGGCCTCGAAACGATGCTGGCAGCGCGGCGCGAAAGCGCAGCCCGGCATGGGCGCCAGCAGCGGCGACGGCGGGGCCCCGGGGATCGACCAGAGACGCTTCGGCCGCTCGCCCGAGAGCGGCGGGATCGACGCCTTGAGGGCCCGGCTGTAGGGATGCAGCGGCCGGACGAACAGCTCCTCGGTCGTGCCGCTCTCCACGATGGTGCCGCCATACATGACCACGATGCGGTCCGCCACCTCGGCGACCACGCCCAGATCGTGCGAGACGAAGATGATCGACGACCCGAACTCCGTTCGAAGATGCCGGATGAGGTCGAGGATCTGCGCCTGCACCGTCACGTCGAGCGCCGTCGTCGGCTCGTCGGCCAGCAGAAGCGAGGGCCGGCAGGACAGCGCCATCGCGATGCACACCCGCTGCCGCATGCCGCCCGACAGCTGATGGGGATAACGCTCGGCCGCCGCGGCGGGATCGGCGATGCCCACCGCGGCGAGCAGGTCTATGGCCCGCCGGCGCGCGGCCTTCCGGCCGATCGGCTCATGCGCCCGGATCTGCTCCTCGATCTGCCCGCCGATCTTCAGCACCGGCGTCAGGGCGGTCATCGGATCCTGGAAGACGATGGACATTTCGTTGCCGCGCATCGCCCGCAGCACCGGTTTCCCCGCGCCGACGAGCTCACGGCCCTTGAACCTGATCGATCCCTCGATGACGACGTTCGGATCGTCGATCAGCCCGATCAGGCTCATCAGGGTCATGGTCTTGCCGGACCCGGATTCGCCGATCAATCCGACGATCTCCCGCGGCGCGATGGCGAACGAGACGCCGTCGACCACGCGGGCCAGGCCGCGCCCGGTCCGGAAGGAGATGCTCAGGTCCCGGACCTCGAGCAGGGCTCCCGCACCGGCGTCAGTCGAGGCGGACGCGAGGGTCGATGGCTGCATAGATGACGTCTACGATGAAATTGGCGGCAACGACGAAGAACGAGGCGTAAAGCACGGTGGCCATGATGACCGGCAGATCGAGCGTGCGAAGGCTGTCATAGGTCAGCTTGCCGATGCCGTGCAGGCCGAACACCACCTCGGTCAGGAGCGCGGCGCCGCCGACCAGCGCGCCGAAGTCGAGCCCGAACATGGTGACGATGCCGACCAGCGAGACCCGCAGCGAGTGATGGAGCATGACCCGCGTCGCGCTCAGGCCTTTCGCGTGCGCGGTGCGGATGAAGTCCTCCTGGTTCGATTCGATGATGGCGGCCCGCAGGACCCGGCCATAGAGGCCGACATAGAGCGCCGACAGGGTCAGCGCGGGGATGACCAGCGCCTTGAACCATCCCCAGGGATCCGCGGTCAGCGCGACATATCCCAGGGGCGGCACCCAGGAAAAGAGCCAGCTGTCATGCATCCGGCTCTGGGTGACAAGGTTGAGGACCTCGCCCAGCCAATAGACGGGCATCGAGATGCAGAGGAGACAGAAACCCATCAGCAGGGCATCGAGAAGGCTGCCCTTGAACGCGGCGGACAGCACGCCGATCGAGACGCCGCCGACGATCCAGAACACGGCCGCGGCGAACACGAGCGACAGCGTCACCGGCGTCGCGTCGACGATCTGGGGGATCACCTTGTGGCCGCGATTGACGAACGAGGTGAGGTCGCGGGTGACAAACAGCCGCTTCATCATCAGCGCGTACTGGATGTAGAGCGGCCGATCGAGGCCGAAATCCTTGCGCACCTCGGCCAGCGTCTCAGGCGCGGCATTGCGTCCGGCGATGCGCGCCGCCGGATCCGACCCGGGCGTGGCGAAGAAGATCAGGAAGGACAGCACGCTGATGCCGAACATCACGAAGAGCATCTGGGCGACGCGTCGCAGGAGCAGCGTCAGCATCGCTCACGCGACCCTGAGCTTGGCGCGGGGGTCGATCGCCTCGCGCAGGGCCTCGCCCAGGACATTGAGCGCCAGCACCGTCAGCCCCAGCGCCACGCCGGGCGCCAGCACCACGGTCGGCCGGCTGTAGAGGAGCTCCAGCCCGTCCTGGATGATCGTGCCCCAGCTCGCCTCCGGCGGCTGCACGCCGATGGAGAGGAACGACAGTGCCGATTCCGCAAGCACGCTGAGCGCCATCATCAGGGGCGCGAAGACGATCACCGTGGTCGCGACATTGGGAAGGATGTCGCGCAGCAGGATGCGATGCGGCGGCACGCCGAGGCAGATCGAGGCGAGGACGAACTCGCTTTCGCGCAGCGTGAGGACACGGCCGCGGATGGGCCTGGCCACGTAGGGCACGTAGACGATGCCGACGATCCAGATCGGCAGCCAGAGGCTGCCGGCCGTCAAGGTAAACGGCCCGATCTCGAATCCGCCGCTGAGGAGCACGATCGACAGCGATATGGCCAGGAGATAGACCGGGAAGGCCCAGAGCACGTCGAGGCCGCGCGAAATGATCGTGTCGGTCACGCCGCCGAAATAGCCCGCGGCGATGCCGACGAAGCAGGCGAGCGCCAGGGTGATGACCGTCGCCGCCGCGCCGATCAGCAGCGAATTGCGGCCGCCGTAGAGCAGCCGCCCGGCGACATCGCGGCCCTGGGCGTCGGCGCCGAGGAAATAGAGGGCGGGATTCCAGGTCGGGCCGATCGGCGTCGAGCCGATCCCGAGCCCCTCGGTATTCGGCTCCAGAAGGTTCCTTACCTGACCGTCGATCGCGACGGTCCCCTCGATGTTCGACTGGAAGGGATCGACGCCGGTCACATGCTCGACATAGAGCGGAGCCATCAGGCACAGCGACACGATCGCCAGCAGCAGCGCCGACGCGGCCCAGGCGGACGGATTTCGCGCGAGACGGGCCATGGCAACGCGCCATGGCCCGGGTGCCCGCACCGTCCCCACGGATCCGGCCGCCCGCTCCGACGATGGCGCGGCCGGAAAGAGGTTCGCTGTCATCTCTCGTTCGTGCTCCTCGCCGGACCCCCGGCAAGCGCCGGGGAGTCGGCCGAGGGACCGGTCACGCTCCGACGGCTACTGAACCCAGGCGTTGGCGAACAAGAAGTAGTATTGCAGGCTGAAACTGAAGTCGCCAACCCTCTGCGAGACGAAGTCGAGATGCTTCGGCGTGAACAGCACCGCGACCGGGGCCTTGTCGACCACCATGCGGTCGATCTCGGCCCACTTGGCGTTGGCGGCCTTGAGATCGGTGATCTGCAGGTCCATGGCCTTCTTCATCTCGGCGTCGATCGCGGGATCGCAGAAGCCTGAGATGTTGACCGAGGCATCCGATCCCGGATGGAACGAGTCGCAGCTCAGCAGGGTGTAGAGGAAATCCGAGCCTGACGGATAATCCTGGTACCACTGCGAGATGCTCATCTGCACCTTGTTGTTGGTGTTCTGGATGTAGGTGAACTGGATGTCGGGCGAGATGGCCTTGACGCTGGCGACGTAGCCGAGATCGTTCAGCACGCTCTGCAGATAGGCGCCGATGCTGCGCGAGATCGTCGTGTCCTCGGCGATGATCGTGATCTCCTGTCCTGCCGTCCCCGATTCCGCGACCAGCTTCCGGGCTTTCTCCAGGTCCGGTGCCGACCAGGTCTTGCCGGGATTGAGCGTGTAGGGGCAGTAGTCTTCATGGCCCGGGAAGTTGGGCGGCAGAAGCTGGCAGGTCGGCGTCGCAAGGTTGGGGCCGCCGAACAGCTTCACCAGGGCCTTCCTGTCGATGGCGTAGTTGACCGCCTGTCGCGCCTTCTCGTTGTTGAAGGGCGGCAGGTTCGTGTTCATCGGCACGTACCACATCGCGGTGAGCGGGGTGATATGGACGCGGTCGGCATATTTCGTGCCCAGCTCGCTCAAGCGGTCGGGCGGCGGCTGGTCGAACATCCAGTCGGCCTGGCCGTTCTGAACGGCATTCACCTCCGCCTGCTCCGTCAGGCCGAAATCATAGACGATCTCGTCCGCATAGCCGTCCGGCTGGGCGTCCTTGCTCCATTCCTTGAAGTTGGGATTGCGCGCCAGCTTCATCTGCTGGTTCGGATCGTAGGAGACGATGTGATAGGGGCCGGTGCCGGGAATGGGCGTCGTGCCGGCATCGCTGCCCGGCGTGTCGGCCGGGAGGATCGCCGCATGCGGAATGGCGAGCTTGTTGAAGAACTCGGCGTCGGGGCGCGTCAGGTGGAAGGTGACGGTGCGCGCCGCCTCGTCGCCCACGACACCGCCTTCCAGGGTGCAATCCGCCGGCGACTTCAGGCAGGCGTCGGCGCCCACCAGCACGGAATAGAAGGTGCCGGCGGTCGGCCCGGCCACCTTGAAGATGCGCTGATAGGAGGCGACCACGTCCTTCACGCCGACTTCCTGCCCATTGGAGAACTTGATGCCCGGCCGGATCTTGAAGACATAGGTCTTGCCGCCGTCCTGGGCCTCCGGAATGGCTTCGGCGATGTCCGGCACGATGGTGAAGCTGTCGGGGCCGGCAACCTTCTTGAAGGCGAGCAGCCCGTCATAGAGGGGCTGGAACAACTGCCAATATTGCAGGGTGTAGTTGACGTGGGGGTCGAGGGTGCCCGCCGCCGAGCGGGCCACCAGGCGCAACGTCCCGCCCCTGTGCGCGGTCATGTCGTCGGCCCGGACGTCGCCGCCGATCGTCGCGGCGGAGGCCAGGCCGGCGATCACGCAAGCGGCCGCCAGCTGTGACGCCTTCCATCTGTTCGGTTTCATTTGCCAGTTCTCCGATGGCTGGGTTGCAACGACTTGCGCATCCTTCCCGATCGAAGGCGCCGGCATCGCGGCCCGCTCCCCCTCCCGGGGAGCCGATGCGTAGTCTGCGGAAGGTACCGTCGCCCTCGACGGCGGGCCTAGCTAGCAAAACTCCTAGGCTGTGGGGGCCATCGCCGGCCGCCGATCGCGTCAGACGCGCCCAAGGTCCGGACGGGATCGGCATAACCGGTTCAGCCGGAGACAGCCCCGCCTCTCCTCCGCCCAAGACATTGACGGCCCGGGACGTTGACTGCCCGAGATGATGGGCTAGACTTTTGCGATGGAAGACTGGTTCCTCGCTCTCGAAGAGGGATTGAACGGGGCGGCCGGCATCGATGCCGGGCTGGACGTCATGGTCGGCGCCCTCTCCCGCTTCGGCCTCAGCAGCGTCAACTACGACTACGCCCCGGTGCCGTTGACGAAGGACCGGGAGATCGTCACGCCCGTCCTTCTGGTGACGCGCAACGCCCCGGACAGCATGATCGATCTGTGGCGCAACGCCGGCTACTACCAGATCGACCCGGTCATGCGGGTCGCCAATTCCCGGACGGTGCCGTTCACCTGGTCCTATTTCGAGAACGCGCGATCATCGCTCACGCCCATCATGGACGACCGGGCGCGCCCCGTCGCGCAATACCTGCACGACACCCGCCTGACGGTCGGCGTCACCGTGCCGATCCGCTATGGAAACGGCTCGCTCGCGACCTTCACCGGCATCCATGTCGATCCGGAGCGGCACTTCCACCGCGACCTCGAGCAGCATCTGAGCGAGATCGGCCTGGCGGCCTACATGTTCCACAATTTCGCCATGCCGAAGCTGCGCCCGGCCACAGGCTCTCCGGCGCCGGTGCGCCTGACCCGGCGCGAGGTCGAGTGCCTGAGGCTGAGCGCGCAGGGTTACTCGGCCAAGCAGATCGCGGCGAGGCTCGGCCGTTCCATCGGCACCGCGACCCTCCATCTGCAGAACGCCACGCGCAAGCTGGGCGCACGGAACCGCACGCACGCCGTGTCCCTCGCCGTCCAGCGCCAGTTGATCGACGGCATCTGACATCCGCTTCGCCCGCGGGGCCGGGCGGAATCTCACCTAACGATTTTGCTAGCTGTCGCGCGCCGCCGGCACCGACCTAAGGTCGGGCCATGACACGGGGCAGCTCATCATCGATGGCCGGCGCGCCGCCTGCGGGTGAGCCTGCCAAAGGCAAAACCGACGAATTGTGCCGCCTGACCGCGACCGAGCTGATCGCGGCCTACAAGGCGCGCCGGCTTTCGCCGGTCGATGTCACGGCGGCCATCCTCGACCGGATCCACCGTCTCAATCCTCGACTCCTGGCCTTCTATCGGGTCGAGCATGAGGGCGCCATGACGGCCGCCTACGCGTCGGAGGCCCGCTGGATGCGCGGCGCGCCGGTAGGCCCGCTCGACGGCGTGCCGGTCTCGATCAAGGACAGCATCGCCGTGGCCGGGTTGCCGATGTATCGCGGCAGCAAGGCCTATGCGCCGGCGGCGCCGTCATCGGTCGATGCGCCGCCGGCGGCCCGGCTGCGGGAAGCGGGCGCCATCCTCCTCGGCAAGACCACGATGCCCGATCTCGGCTGCCTGGCGTCGGGCCTCAGCAGCCAGCACGGGACGGCGCGCAACCCCTGGAACCTCGCCCGCACGCCGGGCGGGTCGACGTCGGGCGGCGCGGCCGCCGTTGCCGCCGGCCTCGGTCCCCTGACGATCGGCACCGATCTCGGCGGATCGGTTCGCATCCCCGCCGCTTTCTGCGGCCTCGTCGGGCTCAAGCCGACCCAGGGCCGGATTCCCCACCTTCCCGCCAGCAGCATGCGATCGGCCGGCCCCCTCGCCCGCTCCGTGGCCGACGCCGTGCTGCTGACCGCGGTCCTGTCGCAGCCCGACCGGCGAGACTGCCTGTCGCTGCCTTTTCCGGCACCCCCCGCCCCGCCCCCGGCAGAACCGGAGGCGGTGATCCGCGGGGCGCGCATCGGCCTGCTGCTGGATCTGGGCGCCGGCACGCCCGCCGGCCCCGAGACCCGCGCGGCGATCGAGCAGGCGGCCCTGTTGCTGGCGGCCCAGGGGGCGACGGTGGAACCCCTGCCTGCCCTGTTCACTGAGGATCCTGAGGGGGCGGTGGAGACCTATTTCAGGGCGCGCGTGCTCTCGGAGCTGCAGCACCTGCCGGCCGATCTCCAGGCAGAGGCCCATCCCGACGTGCGGAGCTGGTGCGAGGCCGCCAAGGGTCTCTCCGCCGCGGAGCTGCTCGAGGCCATGAACGGCCTCGACCGGCTGCGGGTGCAGGTCAACGACGCTTTCGCCGGCTTCGATTTCGTGCTGTCCCCCGTCATGCCGATGACGGCCTACGCCGCCGATCTCGCCTTCCCGGACCGGGAGCGCGCCTGGTCCCATCTTCTCTTCACCGCCACCTACAACCAGACGCAGCAGCCGGCGCTGTCCGTTCCCTGCGGCTTCGACCGGGACGGGCTGCCGATCGGCCTGCAGATCGTCGGGCAGCGATTTGCCGACCACGCCTTGCTGCGGCTGGCCGCCGCCTTCGAGACGCTCCGCGGGTTGCGGGCGGACCTGCCGGTTCTCTGACAGGGGCGCCCTGTCGATGGCCATCGAAGCTACCGGACCGGCTTCCCCGCGCGAGCGCGCCGAGGCGGCGGCCCGGCGGATGGCCTGCTGGGGCGGCGGCGCGATCGGCCTGCATCCCGCTGCCGCAACGATCGCCGTGCCGATGTTCTCGGCCGTCGACCATGATTGCTGGCTGGTGGAAGCCGGGGAGACGCAGGCCTTCCTGAAGGTGCCGAGCCCCGACATGGCGCCCTTCCTGGACCCCGCCGCCGCGCATGGCGCCATCGAGGCCGCCGCCGCCATCGGCGTGACGCCGGCCGCCATCGCCTACGACGAGACCAGCGGCGCCATCGCGCTGACCTGGCTCGGAGAGGGCTGGCGCGGCGCCTATATGGACGAGCTGCCGCGGGGGCCGCGCCGAGAGGCCCTGATCGGGCTGAAGAAGCGGCTTCACGACGGCCGCCCGTTTCCCCGTCACCGCACGATCTTCAGCCATCTTCAGGAGCTGACCGCGCTGGGCGATCGTCTCGGCACGATCTGGCCCGACGATCACCGCACGTTCGTCGATTATGCCGATCGCATCGCCGCCGCCTTCGCCGCATCGGGATACGAGCTGCGGCCGTGCCATGGGGACGGCCACAGCTCCAATGTTCTGCTGGGGCCGAACGACGCCCTCCTCCTCGTCGATTTCGACTTCGCGGCCAACAACGATCCGCTCTACGACCTCGCCGCCGCGCTGCTCGATATCGAGCCGTGGGACGACGGCATCGAAGAAGCGATCGAGATCTATCGCGGGAGCTTCGACCGGAAGCTGGCGAACCGGGTCAAGCTGCACATGATCCTCGACGACATGCTATGGGCCCGGCTGGCCTTGATCGCCGCGCAATCCTCGCCGCGCCGTCACGTCGAGTTCCTGAAATATGGCGAGTTCCGGCTGCTGCGATGCCGCTATCACCTGCGCACCTGGCCGGTGGACGAGATGCTGCGGAGGCTCTGAGATGCCCGAGAAACGGCTGGGCCAGGCCTCCACCGCGGACGAGGCGGCCGTCGAGACCGCGTTGCGCCGGATCCCCGAGCTGCAGGGGCAGGATCTCGCCTATGAGCGCATCGCCGCCGGCATCACCAACGCGAACTGGCGGATTCGCCGCGAGCCCGGCAACGAGCTGCTGTTCCTGAAGGTGCCCGGAACGGGAACGGAGATGTTCATCGACCGCAAGGCCGCGCATGACGCCAACCTCAAGGCGGCGCTGGTCGGCGTGGGCCCGCGCGTCCTCCACTATCTGGAGGACAGCGGCGTCGAGGTGTTCGAGTATCTGGCCGGATACCGGAGCTGCAACAGCATCGATTTCCGGGATCGCGATGTCCGCATGAATTCCCTGGCCGCCCTGAAGCAGCTCCATCAGGGGCCGGCGCTGAGCCTGACCAAGACCTATTTCGACATGATCGAGGAGCATCGCCGGCAGGTCGGCGAGCTCGCCGCGGCGCTCCCGCGGGACTGGGAAGCGCTGCAATGGCACTACGGCCGGATCCGCCGCGCGCTCACCGCGGCGGGCTTGGATATCGTGCCTTGCATCAACGATACCTACGTCACCGACTTCATGGTCAACGACCGGAAGGAGATCAAGCTCGTCGATTTCGAGTATGCCTCCAACAACGACCGCTGCGCCGACCTCGCCATCTGGTTCTTCGAGCTGTTCTTTCCCGAGGCGATCGAGGACGAGCTGATCGAAGCCTATTTCGGCGCCTGCCGTCCCGAGCTGAAGGCGCGCATCGCCGTCTACAAGGCTCTGATCTGCATCAAATGGACCTTATGGACCTCGGTCCAACGGCGCCTTTCCACCCTTCGCTTCGACTATGCGAAATACGGCGCCTGGCTCAACCTGCGCGGACGGTTTCACTTACGTGACTGGCGCTGGGAGACTTACCTCCGGACCCTCTAAGGTTCCGGACCGCGGCGACAGGATCCCGCCCGCGTCCAGCAACAGCTCCCATTCACACCGCCGACCGGCCGCGGGATGACACCCGAAGCCTCCGGCCCCTTTTCTTTGTTCGCAGCCGGCAGTAGCATCAACCGATGCGGGGGAAAATATTAACGATTTTGCTCGGGGTCGTTGTCGTCGCCTGTTCTGCAGTGAACAGATCCGACGAAGAGATTGATGCCGAATTTACGCGGCAAGCCGTGCTGGGTTGCGTTAGCCACGGTAAACACGGCACCACGCCAGAGGCGCTCCGCAAAAACTGCCAATGCGTTGCCCATGAGGAGCTACTTGGTACGCCCCCTAATATAAGGCGGTTACTTGTCGAGCACCGTATGACGCTCACGGCCGAGGAATTCGCGAATATCTACGATTCGGACAGAGTTAACGCCGGAATCAGGATGAACTGTCCAGCAGCCTATAAGGCGTGGTCCCAATCTACGGGGGGAGGCTAGCCGATTCGCGCCCGAGAAAGTCGGTGCTGACAGTCGGCTCCCGAGGGCAGCCTTTCTCGGGCTCAAGCGCGGTTAAATCGTTCATCACCTCGACCAGCACATTGAGCACCGGCGGCGCCTGCGCTTCGACCCGTCGGGCCGTTGCGTGGCACAATGCTTCCTGGATATGGGGCAAGGTCAGAGGGCGCGAGCTGTTGCTTTAAGGCGCCCGAGAAGGCTATGGGCTGCCGTACGTGAAAAGTCGCGTGGTTTGGGGACAGTTGGTGCTCAAGAGAGCCATGAGCGAGGGAGATCGGCGCTCCAGATATTGGCGGCTTTCAGGTTCCGGCAGTTGCCCTTCCACCATTTGCCGTCTCATGGATCTCGACATCAGCGTGAAGACTTGGCGGCCCGCACAGTTGCAGTTGGTCGAAAGTTCAGCAGGCGTGAGACTCGTTTCCGCCTTTTCTCCCGCGACGCACTTTCGCGTGAATATCTCAATGAATTTCTGCCTGACCTCCACGTCAGTCATCGCATCGGCATCGGTCGGCGATGAGGCCTGGGGGACTGGTGCATCCGAATTGCCACTCATAAAATTGTAGGCTGCGGGACAATTCATGCGCAACCCGGCCATCAGCGCCTCATAATCATAGAGCTTTTGCATCTCCATGGCGGTCAGGTGCAGATTCTTTTCGACGATCAAGCGCCTGATATTGGCTGGCGTAGCACGCAGCTTTTCTTGCCCTGCGCATCTGCAGTTCGACAGTAAGCTCTCTGCTGTGTCGCCTAGTTGGCCGGCGTCGATGCAGCCGCGGATCGCCCTCTTGACGAACTCGCGGTCGACCTCCTCGTCGGACCATGCTGTCGTCGAAGATGCTGACGCCGTCGACGATGGAGGAAGCTGTCGCGCCTCACAGGCGGCGACAATGATAACGAGCATAATAATTAGATATTTCCCCCGCACTCGGCGAGACTAACTCGATCTTTGCGGCTGAGGCAAGGCTCGCCCGTAGGGGAAAGACCGCGACCAGTACAGACGCATCGTCGCCGTCTGCTATATGGCCGGCGAGGATCTGAACCGGTGGATGGTGAGGCAGGGTCAGACCCTTGCGTATCGGCATTTCACCGAGACCTATGTCTCGGCCGAGGACGAGGCCCGGAAGGCCGGCGCGGGCTATGGGCGAAGGAGTTCACTTACCCCTGGGATTGGCGGAAGCAACATTAGTCCTCGCCACATCCCTCAATTGGGATGGGCTCAGCCAGTTTCCTGCGGGGCCGGTCCATTAAGCCGCGCAGCTTGCGCCGCGCCGAAGACATGCTTTTCCGACTCTGAGTCTTGCTGAGATCATCGCTGGCATTGCCGAGGGCGGCCTCCAACTCCCGCAGTTCCTCTATCCGCTTATCGATCGCCCATTAAATATCGAGAGCTAGAGAGATGTCGGGCCGAACCTCATCCCACATCGGGAAACGATTCTGGAATGCTTCTTCGTCGACGGGCTTTAGCCGCTCATCGGTCCTCCTCTCGACTTCGGTAGTTCCTGCTGACGTATTCAAGAATCACGAATCGCCGTCGGGCATCCGCCGCCCCGAAAACAACCGCCCCCGGTTGTGATATGCCCGGACTGCATCCATTACCTGCTCGATAAGTTCCGAATCTGCTATCCCCGAACCATCACGAATTTCGAGTTTCAGTTCGATGGTGTAGGCCATATTGGTGGGGCTTTCGGATCGCTTCGCGCGCATCTGCTGCCTCCTTGTCGTGGTAATGTTCTACGATTAGGAGCTTGGCAAGCGCCCGGATCGCCCTCCCGGAGGGCGGGATGCAGCAGCTTCCGGGGCTCGGTATCGACGAGCCCGGGTGCGAGAGGGCCAGCGGCAGATCCTTGATCGCCTCCTTCGCCCTGCTGCCATGCTCCAGGGATCGATACAGTGACGTTCCCGCCCTCTGGCCCTGAGGCGCAGCCGTCGCGCATCCATGATCGAGACTTGATTTCCGATCAGTGAGCGGAATCTGGTGGACAACGCCGCGACAGGGACGTGACGGGCAAGCGACACGTGATGGTGACCGATCCGAGCCACTTTGGAATGAGCGATCGAGAGCACAAAGGGCCTCCCGAAAGCGCTGTTACTACCCCGGGCGCTACCCCAAGGGCATGATTCCACCTGCGCCGTAGAAGGCGTTCTAGCAATCTATTGAAGTTGGGGGGAATTGGCGCGCCCGGAGAGACTCGAACTCCCAACCCCCAGATTCGTAGTCTGGTGCTCTATCCAGTTGAGCTACGGGCGCAAGCCTGTTGTCGCGTGTGAAGCGCCAGGGCGCCCCGCGACAGGCGGCGGAACCTACAGGAAGCCCGCGACGCTGGCAAGGGCACCAACCAAACGTCAAAAAGGGCTGAATTCTTCGCAGTCTAGCGGGAAAACCCGCTTGTGGCACTGGTAGGGCTTCGTTATGATTCCGGCGCCAAAATGGGGGATCGCGGGGAAGTGGCGTGTGCATGCGGACTGGCGTCTGCCGGTCGGCGATTCCCTACGATGAAGCAATGCAGGGTCGAGCCATCGCATGAGCATGAAGCCTTTTTGCGCAGCCATCGCAGGCGCCCTTCTCATCCTGTCGGGATGCACGGTCAGCAATCAGCCTGCGGCTTCTTCGCAAACGGCGCAGGGCTCCACCCCGGCCAGCCCCAGCAGCTCGACCCAGACCGCTTCCGCCACGCCCGCCACCACCACGCCCACGACGAGCAATGCCAATCTGCAGCAGCTCGGCAGTGGCAGCTTCAAGCCTGAAGGGGTCACGCCGGGCCAGCCGACCGGCACGGTCGTCGGCAAGAAGGTCGAGGAGTTGCGCGGCGATCTGACGCGGCTGCAGACCTCGGTCACGGATGAAAACAGCCAGCTGCAGCAGTTGCGTCAGCAGGCGATCGCCAACGCGAACAACTACCACAACACGGTCGGCGCCATCGAAGCCAAGCTGCAGGTCGGCACCACCAAGGGCAACCCGATCCTGGTCGCCGCCTGGAACCAGGCCCAGGCCCAGCTCGAGCAGGTGAACACCGACCTCGGCCGGATGAACTCGCTCGCCAACGAGGTCGCCAGCAATGCGGGCCTCGCGAGCTACCTGCTCGAGGCCACGCGCGCGGCCTTCGGTCTTTCCGGTGCGGTCGACGAGGATCATGAGCAGCTCACCGTGCTCGAGGACGAGACCAACAAGACCACCGTGCTGGTGGACCGCCTCCTGACCGAGCTGACCGAGGATGTCGCGCGGCAGACCAACTATCTCGCCGCCGAGCGCTCCAACCTCAACACCCTGGCGCTGGCCGTGAACAACGGCGAGCTCTATGGCCAGAGCTTCGCCACGCGCAGCTATGCGCCGGCGATGTCGCAGGCCCTGCCGCCCGGCGCCGGCATCGCCACGGGCCGCCCGCTGGTGGTGATCCGGTTCGACCGCGACAACCCGGATTACGAGCAGGCGCTGTTCGCCGCCGTCAGCGCGACCCTGGATCGCCGTCCCAACGCCGCCTTCGATCTGGTGGGCGTGGCCCCCTCGGCCGGCTCGCCGGCCCAGGTCTCGCTCAACACCAGCGCTGCGCGCCGCGCCGCCGACAAGGTGATGCGCTCGCTCACCTCCATGGGCCTGTCGGCCGACCGCGTCAGCCTCTCCACCATGACGAGCCCGACGGCCCAGACCAACGAAGTCCACCTTTACGTCCGATAACCCTCTACACCCAACCTCATAACCCGACGACGGAACCGGCGCCCCTGGGGGCGCCGGTTTCTTTTTGGCCCCGCCCCCGAGCCCTTGGAAGCCCCAGCCCCGCGACCTAGTCTCGATGGAGGGTGCGGCGCTCGATCCCGCGCCTGGAAGGAAGGGACAGATGCGGGCTCGCTTCCTCGCGGCACTGGCTGCCCTGGCGCTGGGCGGCCTCTTCTCGGTGCCGGCCCTGGCCGGCGACAGCGCCCTGGCACCGGCCGATGCCACCGCCATCCGACAGGTGATCGAGGACCAGATCGACGCCTTCCGCCATGACGATGGCGTGACGGCCTTCGGCTTCGCCTCGCCGGCGATCCAGCAGAAGTTCCAGAACCCCAACAACTTCATGGCCATGGTCCGCAGCGGCTACCCCCAGGTCTACCGGCCGCGCACGGTCGAGTTCGAGGAGCTGTCGGTCGAGGAGATGGGGCCGGCCCAGAACGTCCTGGTGGTGGGTCCCGACGGCATCCCCGTCCTGATGATCTATCTGATGCAGAAGCAGCCCGACGGCTCCTGGCGAATCAACGGCGTCTATATGACCCGGATGCCCGATCTCAGCGCCTGATCCTCGTTCCCGCTCTTGACGGCCCCGCTCTTGACGACACCGGGCCGGGCGCGGGAGAAGTGCCGGCCATGACAATACCGCCGGACAAGAGCTTCCCCGTCACCTGGGAGGAGCTGCACCGCAACGCCAAGGCGCTCGCCTGGCGCCTTTCGGAAATGGGCCCCTTCAAGGGCATCGCCGCCGTCACTCGCGGCGGACTGGTGCCGGCCGCCATCGTGGCGCGCGAGCTCGATATCCGGCTCATCGATACCGTCTGCATCGTCAGCTATGACGAGTTCAGCCAGGGCCAGCTCAAGGTGCTGAAGGGCGTGCCCAGCGACGGCGAAGGCTGGCTCATTGTGGACGATCTGGTCGATACCGGCCGCACCGCGCGGGCGGTGCGCGAGATGCTGCCCAAGGCGCATTTCGCAACCATCTATGCCAAGCCCGCCGGCAAGCCCTTGGTCGACACCTACGTCACCGAGGTCAGCCAGGACACCTGGATCCTGTTCCCCTGGGACATCGAGCCCCAATTCATCCAGCCGATCGCCAAGCGGCGAAACGGGTGAAGCCTTGTCGGGGCCGCCGAGAGAAGCGGTTCGCTAGGGCGTGACGGTCAAGGGCAGCGCCATGCCGGCGGCGTAGTGGCCCGCTACATTGCAGATCAGGAGATAGGTGCCGGGGGACAGGTTGAGCTCCAGGGTCTTGCTCACATTCGGCGAGAGCTCGCCGCTGTCGCCGGCGACCTTGATCTGGTCCTCGACCACGCGCCAGCTGTTGTAGTCATAGGGCAAGGGCGCCGTCGGGCTGTCCACGGCGACAACCAGGACCTCGTGCACGACGCTGCGCGACCAATTGGTGATGTCGAGCGTCACCGTCCCGGCGGGCACGCTGTCCTGGTCGGCGCGAACCGTCATCATGCCGTGCCCCATCATCCCGCCACCCATCATCCCACCGCCCATCATCCCGCCACTGGGCCCGTTGCCCCAGGCGCCCATCATCCCCGGGCCGTAACCCATCATGCCGCCCGCCCCGGGTCCTGCCCCCCAGGGACCCATCATCCCGGGGCCGTAGCCCATCATCCCGACCCCGGCCCCGCCTCCCGCCACGGCCGTCATGTCGAGGAGCGCAACGCGCACCGTGCTGGACGGCGCCGCCGCGCCGGCTGCGACCGCCGAGGTGCAAACGAGGGCCAGCGCTGCCAGGCAACTGCGTATCTTCGATTTCATCGACGCCTCCTCCGGATCGAGTGACCTGCTTCGACAATGAGCCTTCCGGCGGCGCTCACCTTGACGCAAGTCAAGCGGCCGCCGGGCCGGTTCTGGGAGTCGCATCCATTCCCAAACCGGTCGCTCCCGCGCCGCTTGGGGGCCCTTCCCTCCGCTCGCTTGACACCCGGTGATTCAGGGTGGCACCGTCCGATTCTCGATGGTTCCCCGACGGATGAATTCCAGGGGATCAAAAGGGAACACGGTGCGGACGACCCAATCGGGGCCAAAACCGTGGCTGCCCCCGCAACTGTCAGCGGCGAGCCTGTCGCCCTCACGACCACTGGGAAACCGGGAAGGTCGGCGCCAGGCGGAGACCCGCGAAGCCAGGAGACCTGCCATCGAGGGTTTGGATTTCAACATCGGGGCGGGGTGCCCTGGAGGAAGCCATGATCACCATCCCGATTCTCCGGTTCAGACCAACCGGGGCAACGCCGATGCCGGCTATGGCCGGAGGTGGATGCCTTGGTCGCTGATACCGTTTTCGCCTCTGCGGGCTCGAGGGTTGGCGCCGGGATTCCGGCGGCGGCCTTGTTCGATCTGCTGCTGACGCTCGACACCCATCGCCAGGAGGAGGACCGCCTCAACCTGTTCGACTGGGTGATGGCGCTGCCGGCGGATCTCGATCCTGCCCTGGCTGCCCGTGCCGTGCTCGACTATCAGAGCGGCCATCCGGGACCGGTCCTGTCGGCCCCCCTGCATCGCCTGCTCGATATCGTCAGCCAGTTCTCGCCGAGCCGTCTCGCCCGCTTCGCCGGCGAGCGGCGGCGTTCCCGTCTTCATCCATCGTCATCGTTCGAGGAGTCCCTCATATGAGCACCAACCGTCACCAGACCGCCGCCCATGACACCACGACGAGCTCCGTCGCCAGCCGTGCGCTTCCCGTCGCCATGGCCGCCCTGCTCGGCGTCTTCCTGATCTTCGGCGTCGGCTTCTCGCATGTCAGCGCGTTCCACAACGCCGCCCATGACGTGCGCCACTCCAACGCCTTCCCCTGCCACTGAGCCGCGGCGCTCCCTCGGGAGGCATGACCATGGAATTGTTTCGCAAGCTGATTTTCGTTGCCGCCCTCGCGGGGCTGATTGCCGGCGTCTTCGTGACGGTGGTGCATCAGTTCGCCACGGTGCCGGTGATCCTGAAGGCCGAGGTCTATGAGAAGGCGGCCGACGAAGCCGCCGCCGCGAACACCGCGACGGCAGCGACGACCGACTCTTCGGCTGCTACGTCCGACAGCATGGAAAACATGCCCGGCATGAGCCATGACGAGCATGAGCATGGCGCGGCGGAGTGGGAGCCGGCCGACGGCTTCGAGCGCAACGCCTTCACCGTGCTGGCCGATCTCCTGACCGGCATCGGCTTCTCGCTGCTGCTGGTCTCGGCCTTCGCGCTGCGCGGGGGCGAGATGAACTGGCGAAAGGGCCTGTTCTGGGGACTGGCCGGCTTCGCCGCCTTCACCCTGGCGCCGGGCCTGGGCCTGCCGCCCGAGGTGCCCGGCACGCAGGCGGCGCCCCTGCTCGCTCGCCAGATATGGTGGGTCTTCACCGTCGCCGCGGCCTGTGGCGGGCTCGCCTGCCTGTTCCTCGGCCGCACGGCGCTCTGGTGCGTGGCGGGCCTGGCCTTGCTGGTGATCCCGCATATCATCGGCGCACCGCAGCTCGACCATGCCGAAAGTGCCGCTCCGGAATCGATCGCGCACGAGTTCATCGTCGCGGTCGTGATCACCAGCCTGGTGTTCTGGGCGGCGCTGGGCACGCTCTCGGGCTATTTCTACCAGCGCTTCGTCAAGCCGGCCTGAAGCGCCGGCGAAGGACGGCATCGCCTTCCAAAGCCTCCTGCGGGCCAGCGCCTGCGGGAGGCTTTCACTTTTGAGGCAGCCGCACCGGCCAGTTGTCGATGAGGCGGGTGCGGCCGAGCCAGACGGCGACGAAGAGCCGGGCCGGCCCCGCCGGATGCGGCGAGGGCGTCAGCGTCGCCTCGTCCGCCAGCTCGAGATAGTCGAGCCGGTCGAAGCCCAGCCCCGGGAACTGCCCGCGCGCCTCATTCAGCACCGCCTCGACATTGGCGCCGCCTTCGAGCCTTGTCACCAGGGCCTGCATCAGCGGCGGCAGCCGGGCCGCGATCTCGCGCTGGGCGGGCGTCATGTAGCGGTTGCGCGACGAGAGGGCCAGCTTGTCCGCTTCCCGAACCGTCGGCACGCCCACGATCCGGACGGGAATGTCGAGATCGCCCGCCAGACGGCGGATCACCTGGAGCTGCTGGAAATCCTTCTCGCCGAAATAGGCGTGGGTCGGCGCCGCCATCAGCAACAGCTTCGAGACCACGGTCGCGACGCCGGCGAAATGGCCGGGCCGGAAGGGTCCGTCGAGATGGCGCGTCAGGCCCTTCACCTCGACCACCGTCGAGAAGCCCGGCGGATAGACGGCCTCGACCGAGGGCGCGAAGAGCAGATCGCAGCCGGCCGTGGCCAGGAGCGCGCGGTCCTTCGCCTCGTCGCGGGGATAGGCGTCGAAATCCTCGGTCGGCGCGAACTGGGTCGGGTTGACGAAGAGCGTCGCCACCGCGCGGCGGCACTCCGCCTTGGCCCGGCGCACCAGCGTCAGATGGCCTTCATGGAGCGCGCCCATGGTCGGCACCAGCCCGACCGTCTCGCCGGCGCCGCGCCACTGGGCGACCTGCGCGCGCAGCTCCGCCACCGTGCGCAGCACGGGTGTCTCGCCTGCCGTCGAGGGTTGAGCCGGGGCCGCCATGCTGTTGTCCGAAGGAGGACCCGGTCAGCTTTCGACGCCGTAGAGATGTTCCTTGGCGGGAAAGCGCCGCGCCTTGACGTCGGCGGCATAGGCCGCCGCCGCGGCCGCCACCTGATCGCCGATCTCGGCATAGCGCTTGACGAATTTCGGCGTGAAGCCGTCGAACATGCCGATCAGGTCGTCGATCACCAGCACCTGGCCATCGCAGGCGGGCGAACCGCCGATGCCGATGGTCGGCACCGCGACCCGCTCGGTGATGGCGCGCGCCAGGGGCTCGATCACCCCTTCGATCACCATCGAAAAGGCACCGGCCGCCGCGATCGCTTCCGCATCCGCCATGATCGCCTGGCGCTGCTCGGGGTCGCGCCCGCGCGCGCGATAGCCGCCCAGCGCATTGACCGATTGCGGCGTCAGCCCGACATGACCCATCACCGGGATGCCGCGCTCGACCAGGAAGGCCACGGTCGCCGCCATCTCGCGCCCGCCCTCGAGCTTGACGCCCGAGCAGCCGGTCTCGGCCATCAGCCGCGCCGCCGCGCGATAGGCGACCGCGGGCGATTCCTGATAGCTGCCGAAGGGCAGATCGACCACGAGGCAGGCGCGCTCGCTGCCGCGGCGCACCGCGGCGCCGTGCGCGATCATCATCTCCAGCGTCACCGGCAAGGTGTTGTCGAACCCGTAGAGCACCACGCCCAGGGAATCGCCGACCAGCAGCAGATCGACATGGGAATCGAGCCGTCGCGCCATGGGCGCGGTGTAGGCGGTGAGACAGACGATCGGGTCTCCGCCCTTGCGTGCCTTGATCTCGGGCGTCGAGACCCGCCCGATCCGCCGTACGGTGCTCATCCGTGAACCCTCCTGGCGGCAGCGGAGCCTGGCGAGCCTGTGTTGCCCGCCGGTCTGAAGGTCCCTGCCACCAACCGCTTCGACATTCAGCGGCCGATCCCGCCCCGTCAGGGTCGGCACATTTGCGCCAATGGTTTTACGCCAATAATGGTGCAACGCACAACGGCCTTCGCCGTTGCAAAATTCCTTCCAGATATCGGGGCCTACGACCTTTTCAATCCTTGAACCAATGGCTTAACGGCTCACTCCGGCAGGCGGTGCCAGAGGCGCCGGGGAGCCGGCAGCTCTTCGTCGGCCACCCTCGACCGCGGCCGGACCCGATGCAGGGGCCAGAACCGCTCCATCACCAGATAGGTGAAGGAAGCCGACCAGCCGATCATCAGCAGGCCCACCACCGCTTCGACGCCGGCCAGAAGACGCGCGCCCCCGACCGGATAGAGATCGCCGAAGCCGATGGTGCTGTAGGTCACCACCGAGAAATAGACCAGGTCCGGAAAATCGATCTCCTTCTCGCCGGCGACGCCGCTCAGCGCGAAATGATCGGCGAGGAAGTAGTAGCCGCCGGCGAAGACCCAGACCTCCACCGTATGGGCGGCGAAGCAGGCCAGCACCACGAGTCCCATGCGGCCGCGCAGGCCCATCCAGTCGGGGCCTGGCAACAGCGAGGACACGACCCGCAAAACCTCGTAATGAATCAGGATGCAAACCAGAACGAGCAGGCTGCTCACGGCCATGCCGATGAACATGAAATCTCCTTTACCCGCGGGCGCTTCTACCGGAAGCGGTGCCGCCCGCGCACCGGATAACACTGCCTCTTTCCCGTGACGGGCGTAAATCGCCCGGTGGCATCCTGGCGCGGCTTTTCCCGTTTCTGTCCTTGATCCTCGTCATGGGGCTGGCGGCCTGCAACGGGCCGCTGGCGCCCTGCTCGACCGGCAAAATCGAGACCGCCGGCAGCGAGGTTGCAGCGCCGGAAGCCGCCACCGGCCGGCAATCGAGCCCGGCCGTCCTGGCGAAGCGTCACCTCATCGTCGCCGCCAATCCGCTGGCGGCCGAAGCCGGGCGCGAGATTCTTCGCCAGGGCGGCAGCGCCGTCGACGCGGCCATCGCCGCCGCGCTCGTGCTCAACCTGGTCGAGCCGCAATCCTCGGGATTGGGCGGCGGCGGCTTCATGCTCGCCTATGACGCGAAGCGGAAGACCGTCCAGGCCTTCGAAGGCCGCGAGACGGCGCCGGCCGCGGCCAAGCCCGATCGTTTCCTCGGGCCCGACGGCAAGCCGCTCGGGTTCGAGGATGCGCAGGCGAGCGGACTCTCGGTCGGCGTGCCCGGCATTCTCGCCCTGTACGAGCAGGCGCATCAGCAGCTCGGCAAGCTGCCCTGGTCCACTCTGTTCCAGCCCGCGATCAAGCTCGCCGAAAGCGGCTTCGCGATGTCGCCGCGCCTGGTGCAGCTCCTGGCGGACGATACCTATCTGCCGCAATCGCCCACGGCCGCGCGCTATTTCTATCAGCCCGACGGCAAGCCCAAGCCCGTCGGCACGCTGCTGCGCAATCCCGAATTCGCCGAGACGCTGAAGACGATCGCGGCCGAAGGTCCGGACGCGTTCTATCGCGGCCCCATCGCCGCCGACATCGCCGCCACGGTCAGCCAGGCCTGGCGTCATCCCGTGCCCATGACGATGGCGGATCTCGCCGCCTATCGCGCCCATGCGACCGGGGCGCTCTGCCGGCCCTATCGCGACTGGCAGGTCTGCAGCGTGCCGCCGCCCAGCTCCGGCGGGGTGGCGCTGCTGCAGATCCTCACCATGCTCGAACCGCATGAGATGGGCGCGCCGGGAACGGGCGATCTCCCAAGCCTGCATCTCGTGACCCAGGCCGAAAAGCTCGCCTATGCCGATCGCGCGGCCTATCTGGGCGATCCCGATTTCGTGAAGGTGCCGACCGAGGGCTTGCTCAACCGCACCTATCTCGCCGAGCGCGCGCGGCAGATCGAGACCAGCTGCAGCATGGGCAAGGCCCTGCCCGGCACGCCGCCCTCGGCGCAGGCCTACGCGCTGCCGACGGCGCAGTACGATCCCGCCGGCACCACCCAGCTCAGCATCGTCGACGACGAGGGCAATGCCGTCAGCCTCACCCAGACGATCGAGAGCGCTTTCGGCTCCAAGCTCATGGTGCGCGGCTTCCTGCTCAACAACGAGCTCACCGATTTCGCCGCGACGCCGGAGAGCGACGGCAAGCCCGTGGCCAACCGGGTCGAGCCCGGCAAGCGCCCGCGCAGCTCGATCACGCCGGTGATGGTGCTCGACCGCGAGGGCCGGCTCGTTCTCGTCACCGGCTCACCCGGCGGCAGCGCCATCATCGGCTATGTGACGAAGGCCGTGATCGCGATGCTCGATGGCGGGCTCGATCCGGCCTCGGCCGCGGCCCTGCCCAACTTCGTCAACCGCAACGGCGCCACCGAGCTCGAGGCCGGGACGGAATTGAGCACCATCGCGCCCGATCTCGCGAAGCTCGGCCATGACGTGCGCTTCACCGACATGACCAGCGGCCTCAACTCGATCCGCCTTACTCCCGACGGCCTCCTCGGCGGCGGCGACCCGCGGCGGGAGAGCGCGGTGCTGGGGGATTAGAGCGGACATATCGCGCTCTTCGATCACCCCTCCCCCTACCCCCTCCCGCAAGGGGAGGGGGCTGGAACAACAAACATCTCGCCCCCTCCCCTTGCGGGAGGGGGTAGGGGGAGGGGAGCCACAGACTCAGTGTCGACGCTTGCCCCACCGCATCCCGCGCGGCAGAGTGCGCGCGCCATGAGCGCCACCCCAACCACCGACCGCCCCACCGTCCAGCTCCGCAAGGGCGCGCAGCGGCGTGCGCTGGCGGGTCATCCCTGGATCTATTCGAACGAGATCGAGATGGCGCCGGCAGTGAAGGCGCTGCCGCCGGGGAGCGTGGTACGGATCAAGGCCGAGGATGGGCGCGCGCTGGGCACGGCGATCTTCAACCCGCACAGCCTGATCGCGGGCCGGCTGCTCGATCCGGACCCGGAGCTCGCCCTCGACGCCCTCTTCTTCGCGCGCCGGCTGGAGCATGCGCTGGCCCTGCGCGAGCGGCTCTACGACAAGCCGTTCTATCGCCTCGTCCATGCCGAGGCGGACGGGCTGCCGGGCGTGGTGCTCGACCGTTTCGACGGCCATCTGGTACTGCAGACCAACAGCGCCGGCATGGAGCGGCTGCTCGATCCGCTGGTCGAGGCCATCGACACCGTGCTGAAACCGCAATCGCTGCTGCTGCGCAACGACAGCCCGACCCGCAAGCTCGAAGGTCTCGAGACCTATGTGCGGCCGATCGCGGGCGCGCTGGAGGGTCCGCTCGCGCTCGAGGAGAACGGCGTGCGTCTCCTGGCCGATCCGCGCGAAGGACAGAAGACCGGCTGGTTCTTCGATCAGCGCGAGAACCGCGCGCGCGTCGCGTCACTGGCCAAGGGGCTGCGCGTGCTCGACGTCTACAGCTATTGCGGCGGCTTCGCGCTGACCGCGGCGGCGGCCGGGGCCGAGGAGGTGACCGCGGTCGACCGCTCGGAGGCGGCGCTGGCGCTGGCCGAACAGGCGGCGGCCCTGAACGGGCTTGGGTCTCGCTGCCGTTTCCGCCGCGCCGATGCCTTCACCGAGCTCGAGACCCTGGCCGCGGCGCATCAGGATTTCGACATCGTGGTGGCCGACCCGCCGGCTTTCGTCAAATCGAAGAAGGATCTGGGCCAGGGCTCGCGCGCCTACCGCAAGCTGGCACGGCTTTCCGCCGCCTGCGTTCGTCCCGGCGGATTCCTCTTCATCGCCTCCTGCTCGCACAACATGGAGGCCGCGGCCTTCGCCGAGGAGGTGCGCCGCGGCATCCACGATCTGGCGCGGACGGCGCGCATCCTGGCCTCGACCGGGGCCGCACCCGACCACCCGGTCCATCCGGCCCTGCCGGAGACCGCCTATCTCAAAGGGCTGTTGCTGCAGATCGACTGACGGCGGAACCGCCGTCGCGCAAGCGATCAGTGCGACTTGTGGCGCTCGGCGTGATCGAAGCCGCGCTTGATCATGAAGAACACGAACAGCACGGCGAAGGCGAAGAACACGAGGCCGCCCCAATAGGGCATCGAATGGCCGCCGCGGGCCGCCACGAACAGGCCGATGAGGCCCATCAGCGCCACCAGGCCGGACAGAATCCAGTTTCCCGCATTACCCATCGCTCTCGCTCCATGACCTCTGGCGCCGGCCTTCCGCCGCGCCAAGTGGGCGAAAGATAAGGGACTTCGCACCTTTCGCAAGCGGTTTTCACCGACCGCGGCCCTTGGGTAAAGCGGGCCGAGGCCGACGCCGAGATGCCGGAAAGCCCCGGGCCGAGCCCCAAGCCCTCCCAGCCGCGAGGCTTGGCCTTGCGCTTATGACGGATGTGCGTCGGGCCGCCGCCAATCTGGCCGCCTGTCGTGCCGCATGCGATGATGGCCGCCAGGTTGCCCGGGGGTGGACGTCATGAAGGCCTTCCGTGTCGCATGCCTGCTCGGCCCTCTTGCCGGTTTCGCCGGACCTGCCATGGCCCGGTCCAGCATGAAGTCCGTCGCGTACAACGCGCTCGCCGCCGGCATCCTCCTCGCAACGGGTCTTACCAGTTCCGTGAGAGCGGAAACGGTCGAAACGCATATCGGGCCGCTCGAGATCGTCAACGGCTACCCGACGCCCGAAGCGACGCAGAAGATCTTCGACGAGAGCGATTTCCAGCGCGCCACCCAGGCCTATCTCTGGGGGCTGCCCGCGGTCGGATTCCACGGTCTGCATCTTGCCCAGCTGAACATCTTCGGGGCCAAGGACGGCGATGTCGTGCTTTACGTGACGCTGAAGGACAAGACCGGGATGCTCACGCCCAACCTGACCACGATCTATGCGATGAGCTTCTGGAACCTGGCGACGCAGGGGCCCCTGGTCGTCATCGTGCCGAAAGGCGCCTCGGCCGGCGGCGTGCTGGATATCTGGCAGCGGCCGATCACCGATGTCGGCCAGACCGGACCGGACAAGGGGCAAGGCGGCAAATACCTGATCCTTCCACCCACGGGGGACGCCATCGTCAATCCGGAGTTCAACGTCCTGCGCTCGCCCACCAACCAGATCTGGTTTGCGACCCGCGGCCTCGGGTCCGACCCCGTGGCGGCGGAGGCCGTCGTTCGCGGCTATCAGCTCTACGCCTATGACGATCGGCAGCGACCGCCGCAGACGAAATTCATCCCCGTCGGCGGCAAGGACTGGACGTCGGAGCAGCCCCGCGACCTGCGCTACTGGCAATGGCTCCATGACGTGCTGGAACCCGAAGAACCCGAGGAGCGGGACCGTTTCTTCTACGGCATGCTGCTACCGCTCGGCATCGAGCATGGAAAGCCGTTCGCTCCCGACGAGCGCCAAAAGAAGATACTCACCGAAGCGGCCGTCCTCGGCGACATGCTCGGCCGCGCCACGGCCTATGCGAAGCGGGTCGAGGGCAACGAGGTCTGGGACGGCAAGCACTGGGAATATGCCAACATGGTCGAGCTCGATCAGACCTTCAGGGGCTATGGTCAGATCGACGAGCGCGGCTCCTGGTACTACGAGGCGATCGGCAACACCGTCGGCATGCAAGGCCGCACGCTTGGTTTCGGCCAAGTCTATCTGGAAGCGCAGAAGGACAAGGACGGCGCTTGGCTCGATGGTGGCAAGAGCTATCATCTGCGCGTGCCGGCCGATGCGCCGGTCGAGCAGTTCTGGTCCTTCACGCTTTACGACAACATGACGCGCGGCCCCTTGATCACCCCGCAAGGTGCGGCCGACATCTCGTCGCGAAAGGAAGGGCTGGCCGTCAACCCGGACGGAACGGTCGATCTCTATTTCGGTCCGAACCCGCCGCCCGGCGCCAATGCCAATTTCGTGCAAACGGTGCCGGGAAAGGGGTGGTTCACTTATTTCCGTCTCTACGGCCCGAAACAGGCTTACTTCGACAAGTCCTGGCAGCTGGGCGATATCGAAGAGATGCCCTAGCCCGGCACCCGGGATCAGGCCGCCGCCCGGCGGCGGGCCGGCAGGTCGATGCGGAAGACCGTGCCGGCCTGGTCGCTCTGGACCAGCGTGAGCTCGCCGCCATGGGCATGGGTCAGCTCGCGGGCGATAGCGAGGCCGAGGCCGGAACCGCCGGCGCGCGCCGAGCCCGCGAAGGGCGTGAACAGGTTCTGCCGGGCGCGCGGCGGCAGGCCCGGGCCGTCGTCGCGGACCTCGATGATGGCCCGGTCGCCCTGGATCGCGGCCGACACCGTCACCTCGACCGCCCCGGCCTCGGCGGCGTTACGCACCAGATTGGAGAGCACGCGATAGAACTGGTCGCGGTCGGCCTCGAGCTCGATCTCCCCCACGGCATCGACCAGCCGGGTCTTGCCGTTGGCGAGGCCGCCCTGGCCGATCTCGTAGACCAGGCCCTTGAGCGCGAAGCGGCGGTAATCGAGACGCGGGGGACCCTCGCGCGTGAAATCGAGCGTGCGGGTGCAGAGCTCGACCGCGCGGTCGATCGCCGCCACCAGGGTCGGGGCCGCGCGCTTCACCTGCGGATCGGCGCTCGCGACCAGGCGGTCGGAGACGAGCTGCGCCGTCGCCAGCATGTTGCGCAGATCGTGGCTGATCTTGGTGACGGCGGTGCCCAGCGCCGCGAGCCGGGTCTTCTGCTGCAGCGAGGCGCGCAGGCCCGCCTGCATCTCCGCGAGCTCGGCCTGGGCCACGCCGATCTCGTCCGAGCGGCGCTCGACCTTGAGCGGCCGCGACAGATCCTCGGGATCGCCGCGGAAGGCGATCATGCTCTCGGTCATGCGCCGGATCGGCCGCACCATCCACCACTGTAATGCCAAGTAGACGAGACTCGCCGTTACCAGCGAGATCACGATCGAGACGGTCAGCACCTGCACGCCGTAGTCGAGCATCGCCGCATGGAGCGGCGCCTCGTCGATGACGATCTCGACCTCGGTCTCGTTGTGGCGCGGCGAGACCCCGACCACGCGGATGATCCGGTTGTGCGTGTGAAGCAGCGCCATGACCGCGTCGCCGACGGATTTCAGCGGGTTGTGCTGGCGCAGGTCGAATTGCGCGTCGATGGCGGGGATGCTGTCCTCCATGCCCAGCATCAGCTTCTTGCCGTCGGGGCGCCGCATGCCCACCACATAGGCGCCCGCCTGGGACAGGAGCTCCATTTCGAGCTCGTCGCTCACCATGGCGTCGGGCGTGGCCAGCAGCGCCAGCACGGCGATGTTGGCCGCCGCGATCCGCTCCTCCAGATATTTGAGCCGGAAGGAGGCGATCGAGGGCACGAAGATCAGCACCTCGCTCACCATCACGAAGGCGATCGTCAGCACCAGGAGGCGCGCCGAGAGGCTGCGCCAAAGCGCCGGCAGCGTGCGGCGGGGCCGGATCATGACCATCGCGCCATCCACCTCACCCATCGCCGCGTGCGGTCGTTGAGCAGGCGCTCGGCATAGAAACCCGAGGCCGCGCGCTTGCTGGCGTCGCCCAAGGTCGGATAGACCGTGATCATCTCGGTAAAGGCGCGCAAGGAGAGCCCCGCAGCTAGCGCCAGGGACCAGCTCTGGATCAGCTCGCCGGCCGAGACGCCCGCGATCCCGGCACCCAATATCCTGCCCTTCGGGGTCGCCACCAGCTTGACGAATCCGGCTGTCGTCCGGTCGGTTTCCGCACGATCGTTCTCGGCGAAGGGCCAGCGCCGCACGACCAGCCGGTCGTGGCCGGCGGCGCGGGCCTCGACCTCCGTCATTCCCACCTGGGCCAGCTCGGGATCGGTGAAGGTCACCCGCGGCAGGATCAGGGGCCGCGTGCGCGCCGGCAGGCGGAGCATCATCGACTTGATGACCACCAGGGCCTGGTGGCTCGCCCAATGGGTGAATTGCGGCCCGCCGGTCACGTCGCCGATCGCCCAGACGCGCCGGTTCGAGGTGCGGCAACGCCCGTCGATCGTGATGGCCTTGCCCTGGCGGGCGATGCCGGCCGCCTCGAGCCCGAGCCCGTCGCTGGCCGGCACCCGCCCCGCGGCCACCAGCAGATGGCTGCCTTCGATCGTATCGCGCTTCGAATCCTCCTGCAGCGTCAGCCGCAGATTGGCGCCCTGGCGCGAGACCGAGATCGCCTGCGCACCCTCGCGCAAGACGACACCCTCGGCGCAGAGGCGGCGGCGCACCACCTCGACCAGCTCGGGGTCCGCATCGCCCAACAGGCACTTCATCTCCAGGATCGTGACCCGGGCACCCAGCCGGCGAAAGGCCTGGCCGAGCTCGCAGCCGCCCGAGCCGCCGCCGATGATCAGCAGATGCGAGGGCAGCGTCTCGAGATCGAAGATGTCGTTGAGCGTGCGGAAGGGAACCTGATCGAGGCCGACGATATCGGGGATTGCCGGATTGGCGCCCGTGGCGATGCAGAAGCGCCGTGCCGCGATCTCCTGCTCGCCGGCGATCAGCCGGTCGGGACCGGTGAAGCGCGCCATGGCGCGGACCACGCGGACACCCAGCCCTTCATAACGCGCCTGCGAATCGTGCGGCTCGATCGCAGCGATCGCTTCCTTCACATGCGCGCGCACCCGTGCGAAATCGATCCGCGGCGGCGCATAGTCGACGCCGAAAGCGGCGCTCAGGCGGTGCTGGGTCGCGACCCGCGCCGCGGCGATCAAGGCCTTGGAGGGCACGCAGCCGCTGTTCAGGCAATCGCCGCCCATCTCGCCGCCTTCGATCAGCACGGTCGACAGACCGAGCTGGGCACCGGCCGCGGCGACATTGAGCCCGCCCGAGCCGGCGCCAATGACACAGAGATCCGCACGGAGGGGTTCGGGCATGGCGACCGCCTTCAGGCCCGGCTGCGCGACCGGCGGCGGTGCTGCCAGAACTTGTAGGCCACCGGCAGCAGGGCCAGGAGCGCCAGCCCGCTGAGCGCCATCACCATCTCCGGCGTCAGGATCGAGCGCAGCGTCACCGTGCCGCCGCGGTCGAAGAGCGCGCCGAGGCCGGCGCCGAAGCTGCCATAGATGAAGTTGGCCGGCAGGATGCCGAAGAAGGTTCCCAGCACATAGCGGCGCAGCGGCAGCCCGACGAAGGGCAGCACCAGGTTCAGGATGAAGAAGGGGAAGATCGGGATCAGCCGCAGCACCAGGAGGAAGCTCAAGCCATTCTCGGCAAAGCCGCGCTCGATCTTGAGGATCCAGGGGCCGGCGCGACGGCGGATCCAGGGAGCGAGCGCGCCCCGCGCCACGACGAAAACGATCGTCGCCCCCAGCGTGGCCCCGGTCGCGGCAAGCAGGCTGCCCCAGAGCTGGCCGAACAGGAACCCGCCGACGATCGTCATCACCACGCAGCCCGGCACCGAGCTCACCACGATCACGGCGTAGAGCAGGAGATAAACCGGGATCACGAGATACCAATAGGAATCGACCAGCATCCGCAGCTCGTCGCGATGCGTCTGCAGCGTGTTCCAGTCGAAATAGCGGTTGAGACCGAAACCGACGGCGAGCGCCAGCAGCAGGAGCCCGGCGCCCAGCGCCGCCACCCGATGCCAGAGGGGGCGTTCCATCCGCGCCAGCGCCCGCTCATCCAGCTCGAGATGGGTCGGCACGCCCGGCGCCGGACCGGCGGACGGCGTCATGTCAGGCGGCTCGCGATCGTCGGCCATGCGTCATCCTGTCCCGGAAAGGCCGACGGCCCCGAATCGCCACCCGGCGGGAGATCCCTGGGCGCCCCTCTAACATTCTCTCGCCTCCGAAGGCCATAGAGCAGCCTCGCCGCATCGCCCGATCTTCAGGCAGCTGCCAAGTGGCGGCCCCACTGCAAAAATGGGGTGCTCCCGTCCCGGCCTCTACCCGCGCCGTTGCGGCCTCGGATGCAAGGCCGAAGCCGCCTGTTTGCCGGCCCCGGCCGGCCGCGCCCCTATAACAACCGAGTGTTTCAGTCGGGTTTCAGGGGCGGGAACCGCCATCGAGGCCTCCGCTGTCGTTGACTCGGGCGCGTCCAACCCTTATACAGCGCCGGCAATTTCCCAAGCTTTCCCGAGATTTCGGAGACTTCATCGTGAAGCGCACCTACCAACCCAGTGTGCTCGTCCGCAAGCGCCGGCATGGCTTCCGGGCCCGCATGGCGACCGTGGGCGGCCGCAAGGTCATCGCGTCGCGCCGCGCCAAGGGCCGCAAGCGCCTGAGCGCTTAAGGCCTTCGAGCCTCCTTTGGCGCAGCTCGCCAGACTGAAGCGGCGCCAGGAGTTCCTGGCAGTCGCGGCGAGCGGACGGAAGTTCGTCGCGCCGGGATTGATCCTGCAGGCCCGCAAGCAACCGACCGACGGCAGTCCTGCCGCCGGCGCGGTCGATTCGCCCGGCACGGCGGCGTTACGGATCGGCTTCACCGCCAGCCGCAAGGTCGGCAATGCGGTGGCGCGCAACCGGGCGCGGCGTCGCCTCAAGTCGGCGAGCGAAACGGTCATGCGGGCTTACGCGGCGGCCGATCATGACTATGTGCTGGTGGCAAGGGCCGGCACGCTGACGAGAGCCTATGTGGATCTCCTGGCCGACCTGGCGGCGGGATTGAAGCATCTGAAGCTCTATCGGACCCGGCACTGACGGGCGGGGCCCGATGAGCCGAACCAAGGCGGGGTGGAACGGATGAAGGCGGCGCGCTGGCTGTGCATCGGCATGATCCGGGCTTACCAGCTCCTGGTGGCGCCCCTGCTGCCGCGCTCCTGCCGCTTCGAGCCGAGCTGCTCCGCCTATGGCATGGACGCCTTCCGGCATCACGGCGTGCCGGCCGGCTTCGTCCTCACGGCCTGGCGGCTGCTGCGCTGCCATCCCTGGGGCGGCCATGGTTACGACCCCGTGCCCCCGCAGTTTTCGTGGCGGCAGCTCGCCGGGCGCCTGGCGCGCCCCGAGCGCCGCTCTCCCTCCTTCTGACCTTCTAGCGAGTCCTGGCCCGGCCCCTCATGGAACAACGCAACCTCATCATCGCGATCGCCGTCTCGGTGGTGATCCTGATCGGCTCCTCGGTGATCACGCAGGTCTTCTTCCCGCCGAAGCCCGCGGCCACGGTCACGCAGACCGCCTCGACCGGCGCGCCAGCGGCGCCGAGCAACGGCACGGCGCCCAGCGCGCCCGCCACTGCGACCGAACAGCCGCTCGCCGACCGCTCGCAGGTGCTGGCCACCACGACCCGCATCGCCATCCATTCGCCGCGGCTCTCGGGCTCGATCGACCTCAAGGGCGGGCGTCTCGACGATCTGATCCTCAACGATTATCGCGAGACGGTGGACCCCACCTCGCCCAACATCGTGCTGCTGTCGCCCGTGGGCGCCGCCAACGCCTATTACGCGGATTTCGGCTGGGTGGCGCAGGAGGAGGGCGTGGTGCTGCCCAACGCCAACACGGTCTGGCAGGCCGAAGGCGATCAGCTGGCGCCGGGCCATCCGGTGACGCTCGCCTGGGACAACGGCCAGGGGCTCAAGTTCGAGCGCCGCTTCGAGCTCGACGAGAACTTCATGTTCAAGGTGACGCAGCGCGTCGAGAACAGCAGCGGACAGGCCGTCACGCTGTTCCCCTACGGCCTCGTCGCGCGCTACGGCACGCCGCACCTCCTCAACTACTACATCCTGCATGAGGGGCTCCTCGGCGTGCTCGACGGCAAGCTCGACGAGGTCAAATACAAGGACCTGCGCGAGAAGCAGAAGGTCGATTACAGCTCGACCGGCGGCTGGCTCGGCATCACCGACAAATACTGGCTGGTGGCGCTGATCCCCGACCAGGGCACCAAGCTCAGCGCGCGCTTCAGCCACGCGCTCCAGGGCACCACCGACCTCTACCAGGCGGACTATCGCGGCGACGCGATGCCGCTGGCCGCGGGCCAGTCGGTCGAGACCGCGACCCAGCTCTTCGCCGGCGCCAAGGAGGTCCGCCTGCTCGACCGCTATGACGAGCAGAACGGCGTGCCGCTGTTCGACCGCGCGGTCGATTTCGGCTGGTTCTATTTCCTCACCAAGCCGATCTTCAAGGTGCTGGACTTCCTCTATCACCAGATCGGCAATTTCGGCATCTCGATCCTGCTGCTGACGGTCTTCATCCGCCTGCTGCTCTTCCCGCTCGCCAACAAGTCCTACAAGGCCATGAGCAAGATGAAGGCGCTGGGGCCGGAGATGACCAAGCTCAAGGAGCGCTTCAAGGACGACAAGGCGCGCATGCAGCAGGAGATCATGGCGCTCTACAAGAAGGAGAAGGTCAATCCGGCCGCGGGCTGCCTGCCCATCGTGGTGCAGATCCCGATCTTCTTCTCGCTCTACAAGGTGTTGTTCGTCACCATCGAGATGCGCCACGCGCCCTTCTTCGGCTGGATCAGGGATCTCTCGGCGCCGGACCCCACCACGATCCTCAATCTCTTCGGGCTCCTGCCCTACACGGTCCCCAATCTCGGGCCGCTCCACATCCTCAGCATCGGCGTCTGGCCGATCATCATGGGCTTCACCATGTGGCTGCAGCAGCGCCTGAACCCGGCGCCGCCCGATCCGGTGCAGGCGCGCATCATGTCGCTGCTGCCGATCATCTTCACCTTCATGCTGGGCTCCTTCCCGGCGGGGCTGGTGATCTACTGGGCCTGGAACAACACGCTCTCGGTCGCCCAGCAGCGCTTCATCATGTGGCGGATGGGCGTGAAGGTCTGAGCGGCTTCGAGGCGCGGGAGAAGGGGTTGAGCCATGGACGCCCCGGCCGGCGGAGAACGGCGCCAAGCGATGGCTGAGGAAATCGACCCGGCGGCGATCGAGGCGGGCCGGCTGCTGTTCGCGGCCCCTTGCGAGTTCGTCGCCGGCGTCACCAGCCCGTCGATCCTGCCGCCGGTGGGATTGCCCGAGGTCGCCTTCGCCGGCCGCTCGAACGTCGGCAAGTCGAGCCTCATCAACGCGCTCACCGGCCGCAAGACGCTGGCCCGCACCTCGAACACCCCGGGCCGCACCCAGCAGCTCAATTTCTTCGATCTCGGCGGCCGGCTGATGCTGGTCGACATGCCGGGCTACGGCTACGCCAAGGCTTCGCGCAAGGAGGTCAAGGAGTGGCAGGGGCTGGCGACGCTCTATCTCAAGGGTCGCCCTTCGCTGCGCCGCGCGCTCCTGCTGGTCGACGCCCGCCAGGGGCTGAAGGAGATCGACGAGCGCGTCATGAAGCAGCTCGACGAATCGGCGCAGTCCTACCAGATCGTCCTGACCAAGGCCGACAAGCTGAAGCCGGAGGCCCTGGCGGCGCTGCGCGCGGAGATCGCCGCCCGCGCCGCGCGCCATCCCGCCGCCCACCCGGAGATCGTCGCCACCAGTTCCGTCTCCGGCGAAGGCATTCCCCTCCTGCGCGCGCTGTTGGCCGCGCTGGCGAGCCCCGCCCCTTTGAGGTAAAGTCCGCCGCCATGTCCCAGAGCAATTTCAGCGAAACCAAATACTGGCTGCGCACCGCGCATACGATCTCCGAGGCGCTGCCCTACATGCAGCGCTATGCCGGCAAGCGTTTCGTCGTCAAGTATGGCGGGCACGCGATGGTCGATCCGGAGCTCGCCAAGGTGTTCGCCCAGGACATCGTGCTGATGAAGCAGATCGGCATCCATCCGATCGTGGTCCATGGCGGCGGCCCCCAGATCGGCCACATGCTCGACCGGCTGCAGATCAAGAGCGATTTCATCGACGGGCTGCGCGTCACCGACGCCGCCACGGTCGAGGTGGTCGAGATGGTGCTGGCCGGCACCATCAACAAGCAGATCGTCGCCGCGATCAACGCGGCCGGCGGCAGCGCCATCGGCATCTCGGGCAAGGATGCGGGCCTCATGGAGGCGCGCCGGCTGTTCCTCGAGAAGAACGGCAAGCAGATCGATATCGGCCTGGTGGGCGATCCGGCCAAGGTCGATCCCACGGTGATCGACCTGCTGCAGAACTCGCACTTCATCCCCGTGATCGCGCCGGTGGCCTTCGGCGCCGACGGCCAGACCTACAACGTCAACGCCGACACCGCTGCCGGCGCCATCGCGGCCGCGGCCAAGGCGACGCGCCTCCTGATGCTGACCGACGTGGCGGGCGTGCTCGACAAGACCGGGAAGCTGATCGAGGACCTGAGCGTGAGCCAGGTGCGCCAGCTCATGAGCGACGGCACCATCAGCGGCGGCATGATCCCCAAGCTCGATACCTGCGTCGATGCCGTCGAGCAGGGCGTCGAAGCCTCGGTCATCCTCGACGGGCGCATCCCGCATGCGCTGCTGCTCGAGATCTTCACCCCGCACGGCCTGGGCACCCTGGTCCATAAGGGCTGAGACCCGGCCTCTCCCGGAAGATCCGCCCCGCCTCGGCGGGGGTGGATTGCCTGCCGCGCGCTCTAAGCTTAAAATCCTAGAGCGTCGCTCGCGCCGCGATTCCTGCTGGAGCGGCCCAGCTTGGGAGTGTGCCCCATGAAGAAGATCCTTCTGGCGTTGTTGGCCTTCGTGATTTCGGCAGTCATTCTGCCGGGCTGCGCATCTCAAAAGGCCTACGAAAGCCCCAGCCACGGCATCCGCGGCGGCTTCGAGGATTGACGCTTTCCCCGCGGATTGACGCTTTCCCCGCGCCCCCGCTCGCGGACGGCTCACGGAACTTTGATCGGGACGCGCCGCCGGATCGCTTGTGACGGGCCATCCCCGTCCCATGTCCGAAAGATGGCGGCGCCGATGGCGCCGTCCTTCGAACCGGGGAGGCGATGATGAAACGGTATGCCATCGCGGCGCTGCTGCTGGCTCTGCTGGCGGGTGTCAGCGCCTGCACCAACAAACCCATGGCCGATCAGCACAGCCAGACGCAGAACGGCGACAATATGGGCGGCGGCTCCGGCGGTGGCGGCGGCGGATACTGACCGCCCGCCTTTCGCAACACCGGCCCCGTCTGGCCTCTGCGGGCTTCGGACGAAAGCGGTTCCGCGGCCCGCCCTTCCGCAAGATCACTGAAAGGCTCGGAGAATGCAGAAAATCGTGACCGCCTTCTTCCTTTTGTCGCTCGCGAGCGGCATCGGCGCCTGTGCCGCCGATTCCTCCTTCACGGACCGGGAGCCCGCGCCGATCGCGCATCGCCACGGTCCCGACAGCGGGAGCAAGCGCTAGGCCGGTTTCACCAGCTCGGGAACCCGTCCCCGCTCCCGACGGCCCGCCGCCAGCCTCGCCCGCCCGGGCGGGCCCATCGTCGAATCGTCGCCTGGGCCGCGGGGGCGCCGCCAGTCCGGCCGCCCCCGCGGAGACGCTTGGCCGCAAGAGGCTTGCGCGGACCCCGCGTCGCGGCCATCTTCCGCGCCATGACGACCCCTGACACAAACGCCCCGAACCAAGCCGAGACCGCGCCGCAAGCCAGGCCCGGCGAGGCTTCCGGTTTCGAGCATATCGACACCTGGATCTTCGATCTCGACAACACGCTCTATCCTGCGAGCTGCCGGCTGTTCGACCAGGTCGAGCGCCTGATCGGCGCCTATGTCGCCCGCCATCTCAAGGTCGACGCGGCCGAGGCCTACCGGCTGCAGAAGCTCTATTTCCGGGAATACGGGACCACGATGAACGGGCTGATGCTGCGCCACGGCGTCGACCCGCACGACTTTCTCGATTTCGTGCATGAGATCGATCTGTCGCCGGTGCTGCCGAGCCCGGCGCTGGCGGCGGCCCTGGCCGGGCTGCCCGGACGCAAGCTGATCTATACCAACGGCTCGGTCGCCCATGCCGAGCGCGTCATGGACCGGCTCGGCGTGCGCGAGCATTTCTTCGATGTCTTCGACATCGTCGCCGGCAATTTCGTGCCGAAGCCGCAGGCGCCCAGCTACCGCGCGCTGATCGAGCGCCATGGCATCGAGCCCCGGCGCGCCGCCCTGTTCGAGGACCTGCCGCAGAACCTCGAGCCGGCGGCGGCGATGGGCATGGTCACGGTGCTGGTGCGCACGGATTCCCCCTGGGCCCAGGCCGGCAGCGACGGCGACCATATCCATCACGTGACCGACGACCTGGCCGGCTGGCTGGCCGGGATGCTGGAGCGCCTGCCGCCGCGCTGATGGCCGCGGCTCCGCCCTCAAGGGCCGCCGGTTGACTGGCGCCCCGGGCTGCCCCATCTTCGGGCCGCTTTCCAGGGGCCGCGATGCCGGCTTTTTCCCATAAGGACGGACCTTTACCGATGCAGACCGCCCAGCTCGAAGCCGCGATCGAGGCCGCCTGGCAGCGCCGCGAAACCCTCAACCCGGCGACCGCCGGCGAGACCCGCGAGGTGATCGAGGCCACCCTCGACCGGCTCGATGGCGGCCAGCTGCGCGTGGCGGAGAAGATGGACGGGGTCTGGGTCACGCATCAGTGGCTGAAGAAGGCGGTGCTGCTTTCCTTCCGGATCAGCGATTCCGCCCCCATCCCCGGCGGCGGCGATTTCCCGGGCTATGGGCCCGCCGTCTGGTACGACAAGGTGCCCTCGAAATTCGCCGGCTGGGGCGAGAACCGCTTCAAGTCCGCAGGCTTCCGCGCGGTACCGACCGCGGTGGTGCGCCGCTCGGCCTATATCGCGCCGGGCGTGGTGCTGATGCCGAGCTTCGTCAATGTGGGCGCGCGCGTCGACAGCGGCACCATGATCGACACCTGGGCCACGGTCGGCTCCTGCGCCCAGATCGGCAAGAACTGCCACATCTCGGGCGGCGCCGGCATCGGCGGCGTGCTCGAGCCGCTGCAGGCGGGTCCCGTCGTGATCGAGGACAATTGCTTCATCGGCGCGCGGGCCGAGGTGGCCGAGGGCGTCGTGGTCGAGGAAGGCTCGGTGCTCTCGATGGGCGTCTATCTCGGCGCCTCGACCAAGATCGTCGACCGCGCCACCGGCCAGATCCATTACGGCCGCGTGCCGGCCTATTCGGTGGTGGTCTCGGGAACCCTGCCCGGCAAGCCGATGCCGAATGGCGAGCCCGGCCCCGGGCTTTATTGCGCCGTGATCGTGAAGCGCGTCGACGAGAAGACCCGGGCCAAGACTTCGATCAACGAGCTCCTGCGGGACTGACTCTTGCCCGCACCGGCGCCCCTCGACCCGCTCGCCCTCACCCAGGCCCTGATCCGCTGCCCCAGCGTCACCCCGGCGGATGCCGGGGCGCTCGGCGTGCTGGAAGGCGCCTTGAAGCCGCTGGGCTTCGAGTGCCATCGCCTGCCCTTCGCGCTCGGCAACAGCCCGCGCGTCGAGAATCTCTACGCGCGCCTCGGCAAGAGCGGCCGCAATTTCTGCTTCGCCGGCCATACCGACGTGGTGCCGCATGGCGACAAGGCCCATTGGCGGGTCGATCCCTATGAAGCGGCCGTGATCGATGGCGAGCTGATCGGGCGCGGCGCCGCCGACATGAAGGGCGCCATCGCCTGCTTCACCGCGGCGGCCGCGCGGTTCCTGGCGAGGCGCAAGAACGGCTTCGACGGCTCCATCAGCCTGCTGATCACGGGCGACGAGGAAGGTCCCTCGATCAACGGCACCAAGCCGGTGCTGGGCTGGCTCAAGGAGCGCGGCGAGAGGCTCGACGCCTGCATCGTCGGCGAGCCGACCAACCCCGAGAGGCTCGGCCAGATGATCAAGATCGGCCGGCGCGGCAGCATGACCGGCTGGCTGACGATCAAAGGTGTCCAAGGCCATTCGGCCTATCCGCATCTGGCGGACAACCCGGTGCATCGGCTGATCGGCATCCTCGAGCGCTTCATCGCCGAGCCGATGGACAAAGGCAGCGCCCATTTCCAGCCCTCGACCTTCCAGATCGTCTCCGTCGATGTCGGCAATCCCGCGACCAACGTGATCCCGGCCGAGGCGCGCGCCGTCTTCAATATCCGCTTCAACGACCTGCACAGCTCGGCCTCGATCGAGCGCTGGCTGCGCGCGGTCTGCACCGGCTCCGGCGCCAGCTACGATCTGCGCATCCATGTCAGCGGCGACTCCTTCCTGACGCCGCCGGGCCCGCTCTCGGACCTGATCGCTCGGGCGGTCGAGCGCGAGACGGGCTTGAAGCCCGAACTCAGCACCACGGGCGGCACCTCGGACGCCCGCTTCATCAAGGATTTCTGCCCGGTCGCCGAGTTCGGCATGGCCGGCAGCACCATGCACAAGGTCGACGAGCGCGTGCCGGTCCAGGATCTCGAGACGCTGACGCGCATCTACGAGGGCGTGCTCGAGGGCTATTTCGCGGCGGCCTGAGGGCATCCGCGTTCCCCATGCTCACGGCCCGGGAAATCGCCAACAACAGCTACGGCGCCTGGCGGCTTCTTCTGGCCGATCCTCGCGGCATGGAATGGCTCGACCGGACTCCCAGCGGCGCCTGGCGCTCCTTCCGCCTCGCCTTCCTGATCCTGCCGCTCTATCTGCCCTTCATCTGGCTCGATATCGATCTCACCGGAACCCAGGCGCCGTTGCTGCAGATCCTCTTCGTCGAGCTCAGCAGCTACGCCATCAGTTGGTGCCTGCTGCCGCTGGCGATGCTCTATCTGGTGCCGCTGATCCAGCGCGAGAAGGAGTTCGTCGGCTTCATCGTCGCCTATAACTGGTCGACGCTGGTCCTCATACTGCTGGCATTGCCCATCGTGCTGCTGGTCGCCATCGGCGTCTCGATGGATTTCGTCGTTCTGCTCCAGCTCATCCTGGATGGGCTCGTGCTGTTCTATGGCTGGAACATCTTCCGCTTCGCGCTCCGCCTGTCGCCGCTGGCGGCCGCCGCCTTCGAGCTCGGCGATTTCGTGCTCTCGGTCGCCCTCAACCAGCTGACCGACGCGCTGATGCGCTGACGCGCCTCAATCGATCTTCATCCCGATCCGGGTCGGGTCGAGCGAGCCCGAGATGAAGAGCACGCGGCCGAGCACATGGCCCAGCGGGATGAAGCCGAACTCGCCGATGGCGCGGCTGTCCATGCTGCTGTCGCGGTTGTCGCCGAGCAAGAAGAGCTCGCCCGGCGGCACCAGGAACTCCGGCGTGTTGTCGAAGAATTCCTTGTCCGAGAGCTCGACGATCCGGTAGCGGCGGCCGTTGGGCAGGATTTCCTCATACTGGGTCAAGGTCGCCGTGCCGGTGCCGTTGTCCGGATCGGTGAACGGGCCCTCATCCTTCCGTTCCACCATCGCGCCGTTGATATAGAGCCGGCCCTCCTTCATCTGCACCCGGTCGCCGGCGACGCCGATCACGCGCTTGACGAAGCTGCGGCCGCCGGCCTCCTTCGTCACCACCACCACGTCGCCCGGCTGCGGCGGCGCCGAACGATAGGCGTCGGTCTGGACCTGGAAGATATCGCCCACCACCAGGGTCGGGATCATCGAGCCCGAGGGCATGGAGAAGGGCTGGGTCTGCGCCGAGGGCGTCGGCACGGCCAGACCGGCGAGGCCCGACAGCAGCACAATGGCGAGATAGAGATACCAGCGGTTATACCAGGCGAGCGCGATCGAGCCGGCCTGTGCCGCGACACGCCAGGCATCGACGATCGCGCCGATCCAGATCGCGACGAGGAGCGCATAGACCGCCGGCAGGATGCCCGGATTCTCCGCGATGAGCCCCAGCGCCCGCGCCCCATAGAAGGCGCCGCCCGCCACGGCCGCCACCAGGAACCAGGCGACGGCCCGCTTCGGCCGGCCGCTATAGAGCTGGCCCAGGCCCGGCGTGAGCAGCGAAAGCAGGGCCGCCAGCCAGGGCAGCCGGCGCTGGGGAGTCTCGGTCAAAGCGAAATTCTCCAAGGAGTCGACGGCGATTCAACGAGCGGCGATCTATTCCGGCGTGGTGCCGATTCGGCCCCAGTCCTTCGCCCACCATACAACAAGAACCCGCGCGACCATGGATTCAGCCGGCATGTAGCCGAATTCCTTCATCACGCGGCTGTCCCTGCTGTTGTCCCGATTGTCGCCCAGCACGAAGTATGAAGCGAGCGGCACGGTGAACGCCGCCGTATCGTCCAGAAATTCGTGATCCGACAGCTCCATGATCCGGTAATTGCGGCCGTCGGGCAGGGATTCACGATAGAGCGTCATATCGACATCGTTGAAGCGCAGATTGCCAACCATATCACGCGGCAGGGCCACTCCGTTGATCGTCAGCCGGCCGCCAATCATCTGAACGCGGTCACCGCCCACGGCGACGATCCGCTTCACAAAGAAAGTCCCGTCGTGCTTGACGATGGCGATGTCGCCGACCAGGGGCTTCCGGCTGTCGCTCCAATACGGCTTCGTGAGAACGAAGTCGCCCGGCAGGAGAGCAGGTGCCATCGATGCGGAAGGAATGGAGTAGCTATGAAAGGGCGTCACCAGCCCCAGCGCACTGCCGATGAGAGCGATCCCGGCATAGATGTACCACCGATTATACCAGCGAAGCCGCAGCGCCCCGGTGTGCCGCGCGACAAGCCAGGCGTCGACCATCACATAGAGTCTCATGATCACCAGCGCGACGAGCGCCAGGAATATCCAGGAGAAATGGCCGTACGCTTGCCGGTCGACAAGCGTGGGCAGGTAGACGAGGGGTACAAGAAGGACGGTAACAACGACGAGCAGCAGCGCCCGACCCGGCCGGCCGCAATAAAGTTGGCCCAAGCCGCTTACCAGGAATGACAGGAGCACCGCCAACCAGGGTCGGCGAATTCGGATTGTCTCTTGCAAGATCAGCGGCTCCCCAAAATCGCTCTGACGCAGGAGAGCGTGCCGCCAAGCCGCGCTCCCGTCAATCTTGGGTTGTGGAGATGGAAGTCAGTTCCGCGTCGCCACCGCGACGGCGGCACCGGCCATCACGCCGCCGGTGACGCGGTTGACGAGGCGCATGGCGCGGCGGCTGCGGAAGGCGCGGCGCGCGCGGGCCGCCAGCAGCACGTAGCCCGCCATCACGACGCTGTAGATCGCGCTCACCGTCAACGCGATCTCGAGGAAGCCGCCCACCGTGACATGCGCGAGGTCGATCAGGGTCGGCAGCAGCGCCAGATAGAACAGCATGGTCTTGGGATTGCCCATGGTGAGGGCGAAGCCGCCGAGGAAGAGCCTGACGCCCTCGCCACCGGAGACGCGGCCCTCGCCGGGCTCGGCCGCCGGCGCCGTCCAGAGCTTCCAGGCGAGATAGAGCAGATAGGCGGCGCCGAGATAGCGGATCGCGACAAAGACCGGCTGGAACAGGGCCGCCAGCAGCGCCAGCCCGAACATCGCGCTCGCGACCCAGATCAGCTCGCCCGCCATGAGGCCCGTGCAGAAGGCGAAGGCACCGTGCGTGCCCTTGCCGATCACGCGCGCCACCAGCGCCGTGACGGTCGGGCCCGGCAGGGCGCAGGCGACCAGGTAGGTTGCGGCGAAGATCAGGAGGACATGGAGGGACATGAGGTGACCTAATCCCCTCCCCCGGAACGGGGGAGGGCGAGGGAAGGGGCTGCTCGCTGTCGATGACTGTGCAGCCCCCTTCCTAGCCTTCCCCCGAAGCCGGGGGAAGGGACAAGACGATGAAGCCTCAATACCCCACTTCCGTCAGATAAAGCCCGTCCGGCGGTGCCGTCGGGCCGGCGGCGCTGCGGTCCCGGGCGGCGAGCGCCCGGGCCACGTCGGCGGGCGTCCATTTGCCCTCGCCGACCAGCTTCAGCGTGCCCACCATGTTGCGGACCTGGTGATGGAGGAAGGAGCGCGCCTTGGCGCGGATCTCGATCGCCTCGCCCCGACGCTCGATCTCGAGAAGATCGAGCGTCTTCATCGGCGAGGCCGCCTGGCAGATCGAGCTGCGGAAGCTGGTGAAATCGTGATGCCCGACGAGATGGGCGGCGCCCTCGCGCATCGCGGCGTCGTCGAGCGGCACCGTCACCAGCCAGACATGGCGGCGATCGATCGTCAGCGGCGCGCGGCGGGCGAGGATGCGGTAGCGATAGGCGCGCCATTTCGCCGAGAAACGCGCGTGGAAATCCTCGCCGACGATCTCGACCCGCAGCACCGCGACCGGATGCGGCTTCAGGTGGTAGTTGACGGCATTGCGCACCGTGTCGGGCTCGGCCTCGCGCAGGAGATCGACATGGACCACCTGGCCCAGCGCATGGACGCCGGCATCGGTGCGGCCCGCGGCGAAGGCGTTCGGCCGCTCGCCGCAGAAGGCGAAGATCGCGTCCTCCAGCGCCTCCTGCACCGAGAGCCCGTTGGCTTGGCGCTGCCAGCCCACGAAGGGCCCGCCGTCATATTCGAGCGTGAGCTTGTAGCGCGGCATGGTGGGGATTCTATCAGGTCAGGCGCGTGCCCGCCTCGAGCGGGAATCCGCGCAGCAGATCGGCTGCGGCGACCGGCTTCTTGCCCGGCCGCTGCAGCTGCTCGACCGCCAGCACCGTCCCCTCGCCGCAGGCGACCGCCAGCGCCGCCTGGCCGGCAGGGCCGAGGATCGTGCCCGGCGCTTCGCCGGTCCCGATCGGGAGCGGTCGCATATCGAGGACGCGCAGCCGCTCGCCCTTGGCCTCGAACCAGAGGCCGGGCCAGGGCGTGAAGGCGCGCAGGCGGCGATGGATCAGGGACGCGGGCTCGCGCCAATCGATGCGCGCCTCCTGCCGCTCGAGCTTGGCCGCATAGGTGACGCCCTCGGCCGGCTGCGGCTTCGCCTCGAGGCGGCCCGCGGCCAAGGCGTCGAGCGCCTCGAGAATCAGGCGGGCGCCCATCAGCGAGAGCCGGTCATGGAGCGTCGCCGCCGTGTCGTCGGGCTCGATCGCGCTGCGCTCCTGGGTCAAGATCGCGCCGGTATCGAGCCCCTTGTCCATCTGCATGATGGTGATGCCGGTCTCGGCGTCGCCCGCGAGGATCGCGCGCTGGATCGGCGCGGCCCCCCGCCAGCGCGGCAACAGCGAGGCATGGATGTTGAGGCAGCCCCGGCGCGGGGCCGTCAGGACGGCCGGCGGCAGGATCAGCCCGTAGGCCACCACCACCGCGGCATCAAGCCCCAGCGCCCGGAAGGCGGCCTGCTCGGATTCGCTCTTCAGGCTCGCGGGCGTGCGGACCTCGAGCCCGTGATGCTCGGCCAGGCGCTGCACCGGCGAAGGCTGGTCGCGCTGGCCGCGTCCCGCGGGTCGCGGCGGCTGGCTGTAGACGGCCGCGATCCGATGCCCCGCCTCCACCAGCGCCTTCAGCGCCGGACAGGCGAACTCGGGCGTGCCCATGAAGGCGAGGGTGAGCGGGGTCATGGACGGGCGGCTTCCCGGGCCAGGCGGGCGATCGCTGTTCTCGGCTCCACCGCCTGTACCGTCGTCTTCGCCCCCACTGTCATTCCCGTCCCCACTGTCATCCCCGCGAAAGCGGGGATCCAACTCGATCCAGCGGCGCATGCTGAAGGATGGATCCCCGCTTTCGCGGGGATGACGGTACAGGTCGCGGGGATGACAGTGGGGGCGGAGACGACGGAAGAGAGAGCGGAAGTGACGGAACTGCGGGTGTTCGCCGCCGCGCTCGATTGAAAGCCCATCGCGTCCCCCACCCCCGCCACCGCTCAGAGCGCGTGGTCGCGGGCGGGCTGGGGGGCGGCTTTCTTCGCCTTGAGGAGCTTGCGCAGGATGATGTTGCGCTTGAGCGCGGTCAGGTGGTCGATGAAGAGGATGCCGTCGAGATGGTCCATCTCGTGCTGGATGCAGGTCGCGAGCAGCCCCTCGGCCTCGAGCTCGACTTCCTTGTTGTTCTCGTCGAGATAGCGGACCTTGATCTTCGCGGGCCGCGTCACGTCGGCATAATGCTCGGGCACCGACAGGCAGCCCTCGTTATAGACCGCGTCCTCGTCCGAGACCCAGAGCAGCTCGGGATTGGCCATGCGCAGCGGCCGCGGCTCCTCGCCCTCATGCGCGAGGTCGAGCACGATCACGCGCTCCAGCACGCCGACCTGCGGCGCCGCCAGCCCGATGCCGGGCGCCAGATACATGGTCTCCAGCATGTCGCCCATGAGCTTGCGGACGCGCGCGTCGACCTCGGCCACGGGCTTGGCCTTCTTGTTCAGGCGCGGGTCGGGAGCGACGATGATGGGAAGCAGGGCCATGGGGGCTGGAAAAGATGGAAAACGGAGCTTGGTGCACCCTCTAGGTATGGATCGCCGGGACCCGCGTCAAGCCGCGGATTTCCGCGGGTTTGGCCGCTTTCCCGGCCCATGCTAGGGTCGTTCCCCGTCCCCCGATTCGAGGCCTCCTCCCGTCATGGCTGCCTGGCCGCTCGACCCCACCCTGATCCTGACCGGCGTGGCGCTCCTGGCCCTCGTCGCGCTCCTGGTGGCGGTCGGATTCGGCATCGCCCTGATGCGCCGGTCGGGCGCCGATGCCGGCCGGATGGCGGAGCTCACCGGCCGCTTCGACCAGATGGCCCGGGCCCAGAGCGAGGCCCAGGCGCGGCTGGCCGAGGGGCTGCAGACGCAGGAGCGGGCACTCGCCGCCACGGTCGAGCAGCGCCTGGCCCAGCTCGGCGACCGGGTGGGACTTCGGCTCCAGGAATCCTCCACCCAGGCGCAGCAATCCCTGACCGAGCTCAAGGAGCGTCTCGCCGTCATCGACGCCGCGCAGAAGAACATCACCGAACTCTCGACCCAGGTGGTCGGGCTCCAGGACATCCTCTCGAACAAGCAGGCGCGCGGCGCCTTCGGCGAGGTCCAGCTCGAGGCCTTGGTGCGCGATGCGATGCCGGCCGCGAGCTTCGAGTTCCAGGCGACGCTCTCCAACGGCAAGCGGGTCGACTGCCTGCTGAAGCTGCCCCAGCCGCCGGGCCCGATCGCGATCGATTCGAAGTTCCCGCTCGAGGCCTATCGCGCGCTCAAGGAGGCCAAGGACGAGGCGGCGCTCAAGCTGGCGCAGCGCGACTTCCAGACCGCGGTGCGCAATCACGTGCTCGACATCGCCGGGAAATACATCCTCGCGGGCGAGACCGCCGACTGGGCGGTGATGTTCCTGCCCTCCGAGGCGGTCTATGCCGAGCTCCATGGCGGCTTCACGGCGCTGGTCGAGGAAGCCCTGCGGCGGCGGGTCTCGATCGCCTCGCCCTCGACGCTGATGGCGCTCCTGACCACGATCCGCGCCGTGCTGCGCGACGTTCGCATGCGCGAGCAGGCGCATGTGATCCAGCGCATCGTGGGCCTGCTGCTCGAGGATGTGCGCCGCCTCTCCGAGCGCGTCAGCAACCTGCAGAAGCATCACGAACAGGTGGGCAAGGACCTGAAGGACATCGCCACATCGTCCGAGCAGATCCAGAAGCGCGGTGAGCGCATCCAGGAAGTGGAGATCGAGGAAAGCGGCGCGACGCCAACGCCGGCGCCACTGCCGGCAGCCGATCTCTTGATTGCCAAGCGGTAAGGGCCATATTCCTAGGCGCCATTGCCGGTTGCAGCCGGGGGTATTAGTCGCCGCTTCGTCATGGTGACGGTTTGGCGGCAGGAACAAGTTGGTGGCGGCTGACGGCGTTCCGGCGGATCGGGGAGTGGGCCCGGCCGGCGCCGCAGGAAACAGGGGAGCAGACGAACATGGAAGTGGGTGGATTCTCGATTTTCGTCCTGGTGCTCGTCGTCCTGGCGATCATCCTGATCTTCTCCGGCGTGAAGTCGGTGCCGCAGGGCAGCGAATGGACGGTCGAGCGCTTCGGGCGCTACACCAAGACGCTCCGGCCCGGCCTTAATCTCATCATGCCGATCATCGACCGGATCGGCGCCAAGATGAGCATGATGGAGACGGTGCTCGACGTGCCGACGCAGGAGATCATTACCAAGGACAACGCCATGGTGAGCGTCGACGGCGTCGTGTTCTACCAGGTGCTGGACGCGGCCAAGGCGGCCTATGAAGTGCGCCAGCTCCAGATCGCGGTGCTCAATCTCGTCATGACCAATATCCGCACGGTGATGGGCTCGATGGATCTGGACGAGCTGCTCTCCCAGCGCGACAAGATCAACGCCCAGCTCCTCCACGTCGTGGACGAGGCGACCCATCCCTGGGGCCTCAAGGTGACGCGCATCGAGATCAAGGACATCGCCCCGCCGCGCGACCTGGTGGATTCGATGGCCCGCCAGATGAAGGCCGAGCGCGACAAGCGCGCGGCCGTGCTCGAGGCCGAGGGCCTGCGCCAGGCGCAGGTGCTGAGGGCCGAAGGCGAGAAGCAGGCCGCGATCCTCCAGGCCGAGGGCCGTCGCGAGGCCGCCTTCCGCGATTCCGAAGCGCGCGAGCGCGCCGCCGAAGCCGAGGCCAAGGCGACGCAGATGGTTTCCGAGGCGATCACCAAGGGCGACGTGCAGGCGATCAACTACTTCATCGCGCAGCGCTATGTCGATGCGGTGGCGCGCTTCGCCGATTCGCCCAACCAGAAGCTGGTGCTGATGCCGCTCGAGGCCTCGGGCGTGATCGGCGCCATCGGCGGCATCGCCGAATTGGCCAAGCAGGCCTTAGCCAAGCAGGGGACGGGCCCCTGGGAGAAGAAATAGTGGGCGACGCGGTGACCGCGTTCCTGCAGGGGAACGTCGAGTTCTGGCATTGGTGGATCCTGGGCGTCCTCCTGCTCCTGCTGGAGGTGTTGGCGCCCGGCACCTTCTTCCTCTGGCTGGGGCTCGCCGCCGGCGTCGTGGGACTGCTGCTGGTGATCCTCCCCGATCTCGGCTGGCAGCTCCAGGTCCTGATCTTCGCCGTGCTGTCGGTGGTCGCGGTCTTCGCCGGCCGGGCCTGGCTCAAGCGCCATCCGATCAAGACCGAGGATACCGGCCTCAACCGCCGCGCCGACGCACTGGTGGGCCAGATCTATACCCTGGCCGAGGCCATCCATGTCGGCCGCGGCGCGGTCAAGGTCGGCGACACCGTCTGGCGCGCCGAAGGCCCCGACCTCCCCAAGGGCGCCCGCGTCCGCGTGATCGCCGTCGAAGGCACGACGCTGAAGGTCGAAGCGGCGTAGGCTTGTTCTTCCCTCTCCCCCGCGTCGCGGGCGGAGAGGGAAAAGCAGGAAAAACGCCGTCTTCCTTTCCTGCCGTTGCCGTCGCTGAGATCGGCTAAGCTCTTCGCCTGACCAAGGGAGAGCGCGCGTGGCGGCGGGACAGGACTGGCTCAAGCTGAACGATCGGGACTCCGTCCTGGTTGCCTTGAACGACCTGCCGGCCGGCACCCGCATCGAGGACGGGCTCGTGCTCGGCGAGGCGATCCCGCGCGGGCACAAGTTGGCGCGCCATGCGATCGCGCAAGGCGAGCCCGTGCTGAAGTTCGGCATCCCCATCGGGGTCGCGACCCGGCCGATCGCGGCCGGCGCTCATGTCCACACGCAGAATCTCGCCTTCCAGCCGATGAAGGTGAACTGGCGCCTGGGCGGCGCGGCGCTGCCGCAGCCCGCGCGCCGGTCGGCCTCCTTCGAAGGCTTTCGCCGCGCCGACGGGCGCGTCGGCACGCGCAACTATCTGGGCGTGCTGACGACGGTGAACTGCTCGGCGACCGTGGCGCGGCTCATCGCCGACCGCTTCCGCCGCGAGGTGGATCTCGCGGCTTACCCCACCATCGACGGCATCGCCTCCCTCACCCACCAGCAAGGCTGCGGCGCGCGCGGCGACGGCCCCAACATCACTCTCCTGCGCCGCACGCTCGCGGGCTACGCCAACCATCCGAACTTCGCCGGCGTGCTGGTCGTGGCGCTCGGCTGCGAGGACAACCAGGTCCATGACTTCATGGCGAAGGCGGGCCTTCATCCGAGCGAGCGGCTGAAGCCCCTCGTCATCCAGGAGGAAGGCGGCACCGAGGCGACGGTCCGCGCCGCGATCGATGCGCTCAAGACCATGATCGAGCCGGCCGCCGCGGCCACGCGCACGCCGGTCGGCGCCGAGCATCTGACGGTGGGCCTCCAATGCGGCGGCTCCGACGGCTTCTCGGGCCTGACGGCCAATCCGGCGCTGGGCAGGGCGGTGGACCTGCTGGCGGCGGCGGGCGGCACCGGCATCCTCAGCGAGACGCCGGAGATCTATGGCGCCGAGAGCCTGCTGCTCGCGCGCGTGACCGAACCGGCCGTGGGCGAGACGCTGATCGAGCTGATCCGCTGGTGGGAGGAGCATGCCCGGAAGGACGATGGCAGCCTCGACAACAATCCCTCGCCCGGCAACAAGGCCGGCGGCATCACCACCATCCTCGAGAAGTCGCTGGGCGCCGTCGCCAAGAGCGGCAGCTCGCCGCTCACCGCCGTCTACCGCTATGCCGAGCCGATCACGGCCAAGGGCGCGGTCTACATGGATTCGCCGGGTTACGATCCGGTCTCGGCCACGGGCCAGGTCGCGGCCGGCGCCAATCTCGTCTGCTTCACCACCGGCCGCGGCTCCTGCTTCGGCTGCAAGCCGGCGCCGAGCCTCAAGCTCGCCACCAATACGCCGATGTACCAGCGCATGAAGGGCGACATGGACATCAATTGCGGCGAGATCGCCGACGGCACCGCGACGCTGGACGAGATGGGCGAGCGTATCTTCGATCTGATGCTGCGCACCGCCTCGGGCGAGAAGACAAGCAGCGAGCGCCTCGGCTATGGCGACGAGGAGTTCGTGCCGTGGAATTACGGCGCAACCTATTAGGGCGATCGCTTCGAAGCCCGGAGCGAGTCCGACGCCGACCACATCCCTCCCCTTTCGGACGCAGGCGCCGGGATGAGCAAAGGTTCACAAACCCGTTCCACCCCGGATTCAGCGACCCGGCCTGCCCTTCGGCGCGCAGAGAGAGAGGTAGCGAGGAGCGGCCCTCCTGACCGATACTTTGCGCGGGCTGCCTATTGTCAGGGGGATATCATGATCGGATTCTCGACCGCGCCATTTCGCGTGGCCTTTCCGCTGCTGCTGGGCTTGTTCCTGCTGTTGCTCGGCGGGCCCGCCCATGCGCTCTCCAACGAGGAGCAGCTCAAGGCGCTCAACGACACCGCCCGGGCGGCCTATGCGGCCGGCAAGGCCGAAACGCTGTCGCACCGGGGACCGATCATCATCGTCGGAAGCGACATCGTCCTGATGGCGAACGGCAGCGAGACCCGGGCCAACTACACGCCCGACAGCTACACCAGCCTGAAGACGATGTCCCATATCGCGCTGGGCACGGTGGGCCTGCTGCAGGCTTATCTCGACGATCCGGCCGGCGGCGCCTCCAAATGGCGCCCCTATCTGGAAAAGCTGGAGGTGCAGACGAAAGCGGTCGAACCCATTCTCGACACGCTGGGGCTGGGCGACGACGCTCTCGCCCGCGACCGGTTCATCGTGCAGCACCTGCTGGCGTTCATGGACTCCGTGCTGCAGAAGGGCAGCTATACGCGGGAGGAACTGACCGCGGCGGGACACGAGGTCGCGCCTTTCCTCCTGGCGAACGCCGCCGCGGCGGCGCGCGACCAGATCGACCTGCTGGATTCGATCGTCCAGAAATGGCGTGCCGGCATGACGCCGGACGAATGGAACAATATCCGCGTGTTCGTCCTCGGTCCGCGCATGCCGCGGAACGGCTACCTGCAGTTCAACTATTTCCGCTTCCTGATGGGCGACGACGCCGTGGACAAGCGGTTGATCTATGGCGAGAACATCTTCGACGACGACGGCGCCATCGCGCTCCTGGGCACCATCCTGACCGACCGCTCCATCGCCGCCATCGTCTTCGACGACGAGATGCGCATGGACCGGGATTTTCTCGCCGACGGCGCGCAGGCCTATCTCATGGAGCGCTTCGGCAAGCTCGGCAAAGCGACGCCCTAGCCGAGAAGCTCGCGACAGCCCCGCAGCGACGAACCCGGCTCTGGCGACCGGGCGGTCCCGCCGTGGCATTACAGGGCCGCGGATCAGCGATCGCCATGCCCTCGGATAGGATCGCTTTGCTCGACTTCCGAGCGTCGAGCGAGATTGATGGCCGGCGGCTTCGCTCTTCCTGGAAGCGGCCCCTCCCCCTACCCCCTCCCGCCAGGGGAGGGGGCTGGAACAACCAACATCTCGCCCCCTCCCCTCCTGTCCTCCGAAGCCCACCGGGCGAAGGAGGATGCGGGAGGGGGTGGGGGGAGGGTGATCGCGAAACGCGATGCCGCCTAGTACCGCACCCGCACCGCGTAGCTGAACTTCGCCGAACCCTCGGCCGGGACCTGGACTTCCCAGCGCAGGCGGTTCGAGTTCACCTCTTCGTGCTTCGCGCTCTCGCTCAGGATCTTCCAAGTACCGGGGACGTCCTCGATCAGCACGACCGTGACCGGCTCCTTCTTGGCGTTCTTGAGCTCGATCTCGTAGGCGCTCTCATAGACCGAGTCCGAGATCTTCTCGTATTTGGTCTGGCGCGCGCGGGCGGTCACGTCGAAGGCCTGGCCCAGCGTGAGCCGGACATCCTCGTTCTTGGGCGTATGGTCGATCGCGTCCTCGCCCACGAACTGCACCTGCCCGTCATTGTCGGCCTTGTAGACCCTGACCGTGCCCTTGGGCAGCGGCAGGCCCAGATGCGACTTGTCGTCATTGACGAAGCTGACATAGACGGTGGCGTTGACCCGCTCCTGCTCGCCGATATCGTAGGTATAGCCGCGCGCCGTCAGGTCGGTGAAGCGGAACTCCTTCTCGACCGGCACCGAGGCGGCGCTCAAGAGCGCCACCTGCTTGGTCTGGTTCTCGGCGATCGTGGTCGGGCGGTTCAGCGTATAGAGGTGATACTCGAACAGCGACTGCTCGCTCATCGCCTGCTCGGCCGCCGGCGCCGGCATGGCCGTGGCCACCGTCATGTCCTTCATCATCTCCTGCTGGACGCGATGCACGTCGCCCGCCACGAGCTGCAGCTTGGCGTCGCGATAGGTGGTGCCGCTCTGGTTGGTGAGCGTGACCCAGCCGTCGATATCGAGCGTCTTCTCGTCCGGGCTGAGCGAGGCCACATAGTCGGCGGCCCAGCTCAGGCCGCCGGTCAGGTAGGAAAGCTGCGCCGTCGCGTCGCCGGCCTTGTCGCTGTCGGCGTCGATCACCAGCGTCGGCCGCGCGCGCAGGTTGGGCGGCACCTCGTCGAACACGATGCGGCCGGGGGACGCGGTCTCGATCCGGTCGCCGATCTTGAGCACCACGCCGCCGGCGACGCTCAAGACCGTCGCCTCCTCGGTCGTCTCGGCGCCGGTGGCGTAGTTGGTGGTGATGACGCGCACCTTGCGGCCCACCGACTTCTCCAGGAGCTTCTCGGGCGTCAGCAGGTCGAAATTGAAGTTCTGCTCGCGCACCGTGACCTTGGCGCCGTCGACGCGCAGCAGCGCCGTCTCGGGGCGCATCTGCCCGCTCACATCGATGAAGGCGAGGTCGTTGAGCCCGGCGGTCAGCGGGATCTTGCGCTGGTCGCGCACCAGGGCGAGGTCCTGGTTGTAGATGGTGATGGCGACGCCGGTCTGGTCGTCGAGCGAGACCTGCGTCTCGGCGGGCGCGGTCTCGGCCCAGGCCGCGGAGGAAATCGCCGCCGGGCCCAGCAACAGGATCGCGGCCAGCGACAAAGCCGCCACCGGCTTCAAGGCCGAGGCGCGCAGCAAGCTCGAACGAAGGCTCATCGATGAACTCCCCAAAGGCCGGTCCTCGAGGGTTGCGGCCGGACGACCACCATCGTCACGGGCCTGCAACAGGAGCGGCGGATATGTCCCACGGGCGCCTAGATGACGCGCCATTAAGGCCAATTAAGGGCGCGGGCAAGGGATTTTAAGGGCGCGGGATGGCCCGTTATCGAAATCACCCCCTACAGAAGGGGCGGGCCCGCATGCTCTTTTGTCTTCCCCGCGAAAGCGGGGATCCATCCTGATCCAGCACGGCAAGCTTGACGTTGGATCCCCGCTTTCGCGGGGATGACGACAAAGGCAACGGCTCGAACCGGCCGGAATTGAAGGCCCCCTCACATCGGCCATTGCTGCGTGATGCAATGGATCCCGCCGCCGCCGGCGGCCAGCGTCGAGATGTCGACCTGAACCACCTCGCGGTCGGGGAAGGCGGCGGCGACGGTCTCGCGGGCGATCGCGTCCTCCTTCGGCAGTCCGAAGCTCGGCATCACCACGCCGCCATTGGCGATGTAGAAATTCACGTAAGAGGTCGAGTAGCCCCAGCCATGGGCGCCGGGACGGACGTCCGGCGCTTCGCGGAGGGTGAGGATCTCGAGCGGCCTTCCCTGGGCGTCGCTCTGGCCGTCGAGCGCGCGGCGGTTGCGCTCCGTGGTCTCGCGCATCTCGGCGCGGCTGGAGGCGCTGGCCTCGAACAGCAGGACGCCCGGCCGCACGAAGCAGGCGATGCCGTCGATATGGCCGTCCGTGCCTTTCTCGTAGGGGTTGCCCGGTAGCCAGATCGTCTTGGCGATCCCGAGCGCGCGGGCGAACTCCGCCTCGGCCGCCTCCTTGGTGATGCCGGGATTGCGGTTCTTGTTGAGCACCACCGTCTCGGTCGTGAGCAGCGTGCCCGCGCCGTCGACATGGAGCGCGCCGCCTTCCATCGCGAGCGCCGAGCTGATGAGGGGCGCTTCGATCTTGCGGGCGAGCTTGCGGCCCAGATGCGCATCCTGCGAGAAGGCCGGCGCATAGCCGCCCCAGCCGTTGAAGCGCCAGGAAACGGCACAGACGGCGCCGTCGCCGCGCTTGACGAAGCTCGGTCCCATGTCGCGCATCCAGGGCTCGTCGAAGGGCAGCGCCAGGATCTCGATCTCCTGCCCGAGCTCGCTCTGCGCCTCCGGAACCTGCCCCGGATCGACCGCCATGAAGACGGGCTCGAAGCGGCGGATCGCCCGGGCCACCGCGGCATAGTCGCGGCGGATCTCGGCCACCGGCCGGTCCCAGGCCTCGCCGCTGCGCGGCCAGGCCATGAAGCAGCCGCGATGCGGCTCCCATTCCGCCGGCATCCGCACATCATTCAATTCGCTCATGCGACGAGCCCCTCCAGGTTTTCTTGCCGTCCTGCCCCGTTGCTGATTATATGGGGCTCCTTGCGTTTCCGGCAGCCGCGGATTTCTTCTCATTCTGATCGAAATTCCTCATGCGTAAGCCTGCTCCCGATCGCCCGGCCTCGCTGCGCGCCCTGCCCTCGATGCGGGCGCTCGGTGCCTTCGCCACCACGGCGAAGCTCGGCAGCTTCTCGAAGGCGGGCGCCGAGCTGGGCATGACGCAGTCGGCCGTGAGCCACCAGATCCGCATGCTCGAGGAACAGCTGGGCCAGCCGCTCTTCAACAGGCTCCACCGCAACGCGGTGCTGACCGATGCCGGCCGCGATCTCGAGATCACGCTGCGCGATTGTTTCGAGCGGCTCGAGCTGGGATTGAAGCGGCTCGAGCAGTATCGCAAGCCCAACCAGCTCATCCTTCATGCGCGCCCCGCTTTCGCCCAGCGCTGGCTGCTGCCGCGCCTGGCCGGGCTCAAGGCCCGGCATCCCGAGATCGATCTCTGGCTGTTCTCGACCGACCAGCCGATCGATCTCGCGCGCGGCGAGATCCACCTGGCGATCCTGCCGCTGTCGCCCGCGGACGGGCGCGACAGGCAGGGCATGGCGACGCGCAGCCTGTTCGGCGATCTTCTGACGCCGCTCTGCACGCCCGCCCTGGCCCGGCGCCCGAAACCTTTGCGCCAGCCGGCCGATCTCCTGTCGCGCCCGCTCCTCCATGACGAGCGGCGCGAGGACTGGGTCCGCTGGTTCGCCGCGCAGGACACGCGCGCCAGCCTGCCGACCCAGGGCTATAATTTCGGCGATTCCGGCGCGCTGCTGCAGGCGGCGGCGGAAGGGCTGGGTGTCGCGCTGGGCTCGCTGGCACTCGCCGCCGCCGATCTCGAGGCCGGCCGGCTGGTGGCGCCTTTGCCCGGCACGATCCCGGCCGACCAGGACTGGTCGGTGACGCTCAACGAGAATGCGGCCGACAGGCCCATGATCCAGCGCTTCCTGCAATGGCTCGACGGCGAAGCCGCCCTCACCCGGGCCTGGCTTGCCGACTGGACCGCCGTCCACCCCGCGCCCACCGCCGCTCCGGCGGCCCGAAAGAGGAAATGACCCATGCCTCGCCTTCTGACCGTCGCCGCCCTGCAGACCCATCACGACTGGAATCACGACGCGACCGTGGGGCGCGTGCTGGCGCTGGCCCATCGCGCCGCCGACCAGGGCGCCCAGCTCGTGCTGCCCTCGGAGCTGTTCGAGGCGCCCTATTTCTGCAAGACCGACAATCCGCGCTATCGCGAGCTGGCGCGGCCGGTGGCGGGTCATCCCACCATCGCGCTTTTCCAGAAGTTCGCGCGCGAGCGGGGCGTGGTGGTGCCGGTCTCGATCTATGAGCGCGCCGAGGACGGGCTCTTCAACACCGCCGCCATCGTCGATGCCGGCGGCGAGCTGCTCGGCACCTATCGCAAGTCGCATATCCCGCAATTCCCCGGCTATCGCGAGAACGCTTTCTTCGCGCCCAGCCAACAGGGGCCCAAGGTCTGGGCCACGCGCCATCTCAAGCTCGGGGTCGGCATCTGCTGGGACCAGTGGTTCCCCGAGCAGGCGCGCATGATGGCGCTCATGGGCGCCGAGCTGCTCTGCTACCCGACCGCGATCGGCAGCGAGCCCAACAACAGCCTCTGGGACAGCCGCGACCAGTGGCAGACCGTGATGCGCGGCCATGCCGCCGCCAACCTCGTGCCGGTGCTGGCCGCGAACCGGACGGGCAAGGAAACCGACGACGGCATCACCATCGATTTCTATGGCAGCTCCTTCCTCACCGACCAGACCGGCGCGATGATCGCGAGCGCCTCGCGCACCCAGGAGGAGATCGTCATCGGCAGGATCGACCTCGAGCAGGCCTATACGGCGCGCGACTATTGGGGCGTCTATCACACCCGGCGGCCGGAGATGTACGGCCGCATGGTGGAGACGCCGGCCGGCCCGCCGCCGCGCTGATTTTCCTCGCCCCCACGACGTGGGGTCTTCACGGATTCGCCTGAGAACAGGGCCTTTGCAAGGATCTGCCGGCCCTGGGATTTCTCAAGCCGTTGGAAACAAGCCCTGTTTCCGGCTGCCATCAGCTTAGGGGGTGCTCGAATAACAGGCTCGGAACAGGGGCCTCTCAGGCCGCTATCAGGCGTTTGAAGATGGCAGCGGCGGGCCCGGCGAAATCGTTATGATTAGAACAAAAGGAGAACAATGTCAATGGGAATACGGCCCGACGCGATGGTCGCGAGCGCCCCGCGCAACAAGGAAGAGATCGTCATCGGCGCGGCCGAGACGCCCGCCGGCCCGCTGCCGCGCTGAGAACGGAGCGCTGACACGCAGCGGCGCGGACCCCTCCCCCTACCCCCTCCCACAAGGGGAGGGGGCTGGTTCTTCATTCATCTCGCCTCCCCTTTGCGGAAGGAGCTGGTTCTTTATTCATCGCGCCCCCTCCCCTAGCGGGAGGGGTTGTTCAGACCGGGGACATCGAGGACACCCGTTCGGGGACATCGAGGACAGTATGAGTGATGTGCTGTCGCAGGTCGACCTGCGACAGCACGTGGCTTCGGTAGCAGAGATCGAAGACACCGTCGGTGGTAGTGGCGCGCAACGCCAGGCGCCGGCCGACGAAGGCCTTCGAGCAGTTGATCTGACGGCCCTTGAAGCTGATCCAGCCGGTGTCGTGCACCTTGCGGACCTGGGCCTGGGGCTCGTATTGGGGCGGGTCGATCCGCTCGGGCATGGGCCGGGGGCTCATCCGGTAGCGGGAGGCCGGGGGTTCCAGGCCGAGGGCCTCGTGCGGACGCTTGGCGTTGTAGACCTCGCGCCAGTGGTCGAAGGCGGCCTGGGCGCCGGCCAGGTCCTGGAGCGGCCATCTGTCCAGCAGTTCGGCCTTCAGCGTGCGGTGGAAGCGCTCGTCCTTGCCCTGGGTCTGAGGGTGGTAGGGCCGGCCATGGCAGACGCCCACGCCCAGATCCATGAGCCAGACGGTGAGCCGGGTGTGGCGCTCCGGGCCTGCTGTGCCCCAGGGTGCACCGTTGTCGGCCAGCAGGCGCAGCGGCAGGCCGTAGCGGCGGAACACCCCGGTGAGACGCTCGCGCACGGTCGTCTCTCGTTCGTCGTCGCAGGCGCCGATCGCCAGCGCATAGCGGGAGTGGTCGTCCAGCACGGTGAGCGGGTGGCAGCGACCGGTCCCCAAGGCGAAGTGGCCCTTGAAGTCCATCTGCCAGAGATCGTTGGGCGCTTCGTGCTCGAAGCGCACCCAGTCCCTGGCCTCGCCGGCGCCAGGCCCATCCAGCTTGCCGTGCCGGCGCAAGATCGCCGTCACCGTCGAGGCGGCCGGCGCGTCCCGGCCCTCGCGCTGCAGCACCTTGCGGATCTTCCGCCCACCCCACGCCGGGTGCTCCGCGCGCACCGCCAGCACCTCGGCCTCCAGCTCGCCCGGCGTCCGGCCAGGGCTCGACCGCGGCCGGCGCGAACGCTCCTGGAGCCCAGGCGCTCCCTCCGCCTCGAAGCGCCTCAGCCACTTGTAACCGTCCGACCGGCTTACGCCAAAGCGACGGCACAGCTCGCTGAAATTGCACCCCGGCGCTTGCGCCAGACGGACAAATTCCACTCGACGATCCAAGGCAGACCCCCACGGCATCCAGGTTCCCCTTCTCCGACCTCAGTCGGATCAGGGTGTCCTCGATGTCCCCGAACACCTGTCCTCGATGTCCCCGGTCTGTACAAGGGGTAGGGGGAGGGGAACCAAAGAGTCGGCGAAGCCGTCCGCCTACACGAACCCTTCCGCCTGGTCGCGCGCCTTCGCGGCCGCGTCGCGCGTCTTGGGATCGCCCCAGCCGCCGCCGCCGGCACCCTGGAAGCGCATCACGTCGCCCTTCTCGAGCTTGAGGCCGTAGATCTTGCTCTTGAGCGGGCGCTGGCCGGGCTTGCCGGGGTTGAGCGAGATGAAGCCCGGCTGGCCGGGCTTGCCGCCCTCGAGACCCCAGGGCCGCGTCTCGTCGCGGGTCTGCTGCACATAGGCGCCCATGATGGTGCGCTCGGAGAGGAACTGGTAGTCGCGCCGGATCCCGAGCCCGCCGCGATGCTTCCCCTCGCCGCCCGAGCCCGCCACCAGCGAGGTCTCGAGCACGCGCAAGGGGCTGAGCGTCTCGATCACCTCGGCCGAGAGGACGGCGCAATTGCCGCCGTGGGTGTCGATCGCGTCGAGCCCGTCGCCCTGGGCCGAGCCGCCCATGCCGCCGCCGATGATGTCGGAGATGACGTAATAGGGCGCCATCCCGTCCTCGCCGCGCTTCTCGGGCCGCTCGTCGAAGCCGCCGGCGCAGAAGGTCGGGAAGCTGATCTGGCAGCCGGCCGCGGCATGGTTGGGGGCGAGCGGCGCCATCGCCTTCAGGACCGCGTCCGCCACCGCCTGCTGCGTCAGGTGCCGCACCGAGACCGCCGCGGGCCGGCGCGGGTTGAGCAGGCTGCCCTCGGGCGCCACCATCTCGACCGCGCGGTTGCAGCCCTCGTTCTGCGCGATCTCCGGCGCCACGATGCATTTGACCGCGTAGTTGGTCATGGAGAGGGTGGACGCGATCGGGCAGTTGAGTGCGTTGTCGCGCTGCGCCACCGTGCCGGTGAAATCCACCTTGAGCTTGTCGCCCTTGACCTCGACCGTGACCGCGATCTTGAGCGGCTCGTCGCTGGTGGTGTCGTCCTCGGTCAGCACGCTCGCGTGATAGCGCCCGTCCGGCATGGCCGCGATCACGCGGCGCATATAGGTCTCGGCGTAATCGAGGCAGGCACCGGTCAGGGCCTTCGCGTGGGAAACGCCCTGGCGCTTGAAGAGCTCGGCCAGGCGCCGCTCGCCCATGCGGCAGCCCGCGATCTGCGCGCGCAAGTCGCCCTGGCAGGAGGCGGGGTCGCGCACATTGGCGGCGATGATGTCGAAGATGGCCGGGTTGGGCTTGCCGCCGTCGACCAGCTTCAGGGGCGGCAGGATGATGCCCTCGGCGAAGATCTCGGCATTGTCCGCGGCCTCGGTGCCCGGGATCTTGCCGCCGATATCGACATGATGCGCGATGGTCGAGGTGATGCCGATCAGCTCGCCCTCGAGGAAGACCGGGCTGAACAGCACGATGTCCATCGTGTGGGTGCAGCCCTTGTAGGGATCGTTGCAGACCAGCACGTCGCCCGGCTTCCACTGGTCGAGCGGGAAGGCCTGCTTCATGTGGCTCAGCGCCGTCGACATGATGCCGAGCTGGGCCGGGATGGTCTCGGCCTGCGCCATCATCTCGCCCTCGGGCGTGAAGAGCCCGCAGGCATAGTCGTACATGTCCCAGATGATCGAGGAGAAGGCCGCGCGCCTGAGCGCCATCGACATCTCCTCGGCGATGCCGACCAGCTGCTGCTGGAACACGTCGCGGCTGATGGGGTCGATATTGCCGTGCGGACGGAAGTTCATGGCGGTTCCTCGACTCGATCTAGGTACGGTATCCTCTCCCCCGCCTCGCGGGGGAGGGCCAGGGAGGGGGCTGCTCGATCTCGCCGTCCCCCTCCCTCACCCTCCCCCGCAAGGGGGGAGGGGATAAAGAGTCATGAACCGCTTGCGGTTCATTCCGATTTTATCGCGATCCTTATCGTCCCCCGCTTGTCCACCCGGCCGCGCTGGCCGGGCAGCACCACGATGGTCGAATCGCGCTGCATCACGATCGCCGGGCCCTGGATCTCCTGGCCGGGCTTGAGCAGGTCGCGGCGGAAGATCTTGGCCTCGCTCCAGCCCTGCCGGTCGAAATAGACGCGCCGCTTGCCCACCGGCTCCGCCAGTCCCGCGACCGGGGCCGGCTCGGCCGGCTGCGGCGGGCGCTGGATCTTGCCGAAGCCGTCGACGCGCAGATTGACGATCTCGACCGGCACCGAGGCGTCGGCATGGCCGTAGGCGCGCTCATGCGCCGCGTGGAAATCGGCCGCGAGCCTGGCGGCATCCCACCAGCTGGTTTGTCCGTTTTGCGCGCCTGCGCGCGCGGGGCCATTCGGCTGAGCCAAAGGAATGGTGAGGAGATGGAACTGCCCGACGCAGCGCATGTCGGCCGCGAAGCGGAAATAGCGCTCGGCCTCCTCCACCCCGTCGGCCTCGAGCTCGCGGACGAGCTCGGCCTTGAGATGGTTCAGCAGCGGGCCGATCTCCTCCGCCTTCAGCCTGGCGATGTTGCGCTGGAAAGGCGCCTGGGCCGCGTGGCGGATGTCGGTCAGGAGCAGCCCCTGCGCCGCGAACACGCCCGGATTGCGCGGCGCGATCACCTCGGCCATGCCGAGCTCGCGCGCCATATAGGGCGCATAGAGCGGGCCGGCGCCGCCGAAGGCCAGGAGCGCGAAGCCGCGCACGTCATGGCCGCGCTCGACCACGAGCGCGCGGATCGCCTGGATCATGTTGGCGTTGGCGACCGAGATGATGCCGTAGGCCGCTTCCTCGAGGCCGAGGCCGAGCGGCGTCGCGACCGAGCGCTCCACGGCCTTCGCCGCGAGGTCGGGATCGAGCGTCATGTCGCCGCCCAGATATTCCTTCGGGTCGAGCAGCCCCATCACCAGGGCCGCATCGGTGACAGTGGCCTCGGTGCCGCCCTGGCCGTAGCAGGCGGGGCCCGGCACCGCGCCTGCCGATTTCGGGCCGACGCGCAAGGCGCCGCCGATATCGACCCGCGCGATCGAGCCGCCGCCGGCCGAGATGGTCTCGATGTCGATGGTGGGCAGGCGCAGGGGCTGCCCGTCGATCTCGCGCTCGCGCACCATGGTGGGGGCGCCCTCGACGATGACCGAGAAGTCGGCGGAGGTGCCGCCCATGTCGAAGGTGACCATGCCCGAGACGCCGAGCGCCTTGGCCAGATCGGCGCCGGCGATGACGCCGCCCGCGGGGCCCGAGAGCAGCATATGGGCCGGGTTGTCGCGCGCCGCGCGCGGCGTGGCGACGCCGCCGTCCGAGCGCATGAGCCGCAAGGGGCCGCCGAGCCCGACCTCCTTGAGGTTCGCCTCGAGCCGCTGGATATAGCGGTCGATCACCGGGCCGGCATAGGCCGCGACCGCCGTGGTGTTGGCGCGCGGATATTCCTCGATCTGCGGATTGACCTTGGAGGAGAGATAGACCGGGACGCCCGGCAGCTTGGCCTGAATCGCCTCGGCCAGCGCCGTCTCGTGCGCAGGGTTCAGATGGGCGAAGGCGAGGCAGATCGCGACCGCCTCGGGCTGGAGCGCCGCCACCGCCGCGGCGACGCGGCCCGTCTCGGCCGGCGAGAGCGCCGTCACCACCTGGCCGAAGGCGTCGATGCGCTCGGCCGCCTCGACGGTCAGCGAACGCGGCACCACCGGTGCCGGCTTCTTCGCGGTCAGCGAATAGAGCTCGGGGCGGAGCTGGTCGCCGATGAGGAGCAGGTCGCGGAAGCCCCGGGTCACCACGAGCGCCGCCTTGGCGCCCGAGCGCGTCAGGAAGGCGTTGGTGCCGACCGTGAAGCCATGGACGAAGAGGTCGATCTCGCCGGGCGAGAGGCCCGCGGTCGCGGAGAGCCGCTGGATGCCCTCGCGCACGCCCAAGGCCGAGCCCGTCGCCTGGCTCGGCACCTTATCGATGAAGACCCGCGCGCCGGCGGACGAGCCGTCCACCAGCACCAGATCAGTGAATGTTCCGCCGACATCGGCCGCGAGATAGCGCATGGCCAGGTAATCTAGAGAAGCGGAGCGCGCGAGGCCAGAGGGGGAGATGGTGGGTTAAGGGGTTACCCTGGCGGGGTATTTTCTTTCATGCACTGCCCGCCGCACCCATCGGCAACGTCCAAAACCAATAACTAAGGAGCCAGTTGAGGCGCGGTTACCGATGTCGGAAGAGGTGTGTCGGATATTCGCGCTTTTTAAAGCGCCGCACTAGCGATGGTTGTATATTTGGCTGCAAGTCGGTAGGGGGCAAGCAACCGGAGTAGTGATGGAGAAGTTTTTCAAGCGCGCGATTGCCAATGTTACGCGGCACGGGGATACAGACATTTTCCCGTTTCCCGTCGAGAATCACGTCTTCTTCGACCTTCCGAATGAGACAGAGAAACTTCTGAAAAACTTGCACTCCGATTTCCCACAATGGCTGGCTAGCCATCCGCCTGCACACGAAGGCGCTCTTGTCCCGGTTAGCTACACTGGCTTTCGCTGGGCCACACAACTTGACCCAATATGGAATCTTTATTTTCTGGCGTTGGTCCTGTCGATCGCAGACGCAATCGAATCGCAACGCATACCGGCAACAGAACAGTGCGTGTTCTCGTATCGGTATTTTTGGAATGACAAGGCGGCAACGATTTTTGATGCCAATTATAACTGGCGCGCATTTATGGAGCGCTCCTTAGAGAAAGCGAAAAAGCACCCCTTTGTTGTTATTTGCGATATCTCAGAATTTTATTCAAGAATTGGCCATCATCGATTAGATAACGCCCTGCTTCATCTGAATCTCTCTTCCGACACGCCCACCAGATTGATGAAGTTCCTTGGGAATTTCTCCAACACCAACTCATTCGGCATTCCGATTGGTGGACCAGCAGCGCGCATCCTCTCTGAGCTCGTTTTGAATCAAGTCGATCAGCTCCTGAAGTTAGAAGGGGTCCCCTTCTGCAGATTCTCCGATGACTACCATTTGTTTGCCGAAAGCATGGAAGACGGGTTTGCCAAATTGCTGCAACTGACTGAGAAGTTGCAACGCACACAGGGACTGCAGATTCAAAAGGCGAAGACAAGGATCATGTCGTCTGCGGAATTCATTTCCACAAGCCCCGTCAGATTGGATGATCACGATGCCCCCGCATTAAGCGGCACCGGGTCAAGCATTGGAGATCAAGCACGAAGCCTTCTGCGATTTTCCATTCGTTTTGATCCGTATTCCCCAACTGCAGACAAAGACTACGAAGAATTAAAGAGCGAGATCAGCAAGTTTGACATCATCGGCTTGCTCCAAGCCGAGCTGTCTAAGAGCCGTATCCATATTGCATTGGCTAAAAAGATTGTCTCTGCAATTCAATTCTTGGCTCCAAAGCAAAGAGACCAAGCGGTTCTTTCTCTGCTTGATAACGCCGACCTCCTCTATCCGATTTTCCCCGCTACGCTTACCGTTATCAGGCAGGTGTACTCCGATCTTTCGGAGTCAACTCAGTTGGCGGTAATTGAGCGCTTACTTAAGCTTCTTCACATGGGCTCCCATGTTCTACGAGTTGAGCTTGTTCTTGCTTACGCGGTCCGTGTGCTTGCTTTGCACCCGTCTTCCGGCGTGCAGGCGGCGCTTGTAAAGCTTTATAATAACCCTGTTTACACTCCCTTGGTCCGGCGAGACATAATCCTGGCGATGACGCGCCTCGGCGGGTGGCACTGGCTGTCGGAGCGTCGATTGTCCTTTCGATCGATGAGTCCCGCGGAGAGGCGCGCATTCATTATTGCGTCCCACACTCTCAAGGACGAGGGAGGCCATTGGCGGCGACACCTATCGAGCGAATTTCATCCGTTTGAGCAGCTAGTTGCAGATTGGATTGCGGCGAAGGCGAAGCAGCCGGACTGGACTGTACCGCTGTGATCTCGGAAATCACATTCTCCCGAGACTTCTCTTCATTCTGGCGGCTCGCCTGCCCGATGATGGATGGCTTCATTCGGCAACTCAACCGCGGTAGCTATGATCGCGACTTTGCGCCTATGAAGGTGGAAACAGCGCCGAACCGCCGAGCATTTGTAAATGAGGTGGCATTCTCTGCATTCTGCGCCATCACAAGCTCTTACTTACAGGGCCTGAAAGCGGTTTCGGTAGAAGACGCCATTGCAGAGAATGAACCGCTTGTGCGCCTCTTAGCTTCACAGGGAGAGCGAGACGGGGACTATGAACAAGAATTATCCTCAGATGAGGTAAATGATGCTGGTGAGCAAGTTAGAAGGTTGGGTAGGCGTCTCGGCCCGATCGGGCCTAGCAGAGCAATCACTTGCAGGCCACGATTTCCCGGCTGTGGGATCATTGACGCATGCGAAGGGGACGTGCTTGTTGATGGTATTTTGTTCGAGATAAAGGCAGGGGACAGATCTTTTCGGTCGATTGATTTGCGTCAGCTATTGGTCTATTTGGCTCTGAATCACGCCGGCAACGGCACCGCCATTCGGTTTGTCGGATTGATTAACCCGCGCGTGGGGGTGAGTTTTCAGATGTCGGCCGACGAGTTTTGCTTCGAAGTTAGTGGAAGATCAACTGCACAACTATTAGATGCTGTTGTTTATGGAATTGCTAGTGGAGATATTTCCCGTTAGCAGCTGCTTCCAGACGAAATGGGCGTTCATTTCTGAGCCACGAGATTCCTACTTCAAATCCCTACCTCTCCAAATCCTCCAGCACCATCTGGTTGAAGTGGTAGTACATCCGTCCCAGAACGGCGAATGGAAATGCGCCTGATGGGCGGGTGAGTACCGCGCGCGCTGAACGGCTTCGCAGATTGCGCGCCCTCGGTGCCAGCCTTGAGCGAGCCGACGATGCTCTTCCGGCGCATCTCGAGGAAGGCCGGGTCGCGCGCTGTCTCCGTTGTAATAGCTGGCGGTGTGCCAGAGGTTCGTCCACCGTATCGGCAGCCCTGGATCGCCGGGTCAAGCCCGGCGATGACAGAATGAGGGGTGCGTGACGCCCCCGAGCCCGCTTGCGGCGCGCGGCCGCCAGGCGCAGAGTCGCCGGACCCGATGGGATTTGGGAGGGACCGATCATGATCGTCTATCCGGATCTCGAGCTGCGCCAGGGCCGCCTCGTCAACCTGACGCGCAACAGCATGGACAGCCCCCTCGTCTACGAGCTCGATCCCGTGCGGACCGCGCGGGACCTCGCGGCCGAGGGCGCCGAGTGGCTCCATGTCGTCGATCTCGACGCCGTGTTCAACCGGGGCGACAACACGTCCGTCATCAAGCAAATCATCCGGACCTCCGGCTGCAAGGTGCAGGTGGGCGGCGGCATCCGCTCGATGGAGAAGGTGCATGGCTGGATGGAGGCCGGCGCCGAGCGCGTCGTCATCGCCACGGCCGCCGTGAAATATCCGCATCTCGTCAAGGCGGCGGCCACGGCCTATCCCGGCGCCGTCGTCGTCAGCATCGATGCGCGGCGCGGCCATGTCGTGGTGGAAGGCTTCACCGAGACCACGATCTTCACGCCGATCGAGTTCGCCCAGCCGTTCGACGAGGCCGGGCTCGCGGCCATCATCCATACCGACATCGACCGCGACGAGAACCGCCCCGAAGGCAGCATGGCGCAGACCACGAACCTCGCGGCCAAGCTCCGCACGCCGGTCATCGCCAGCGGCGTGGTCAAGTCGCTCGACGACATCTCGACCCTGTCCTACCTGCCGAACATCGCGGGCATTCTCACGAGCCGCGCGCTCTTCGGCGGCACCTTCACGTTCCGCGAGGCCAACGCCATCGCGACGGCCCAGCATCAGCCGACGGCGCCTTTCGTCTGAGGGCGATCCCTCTTTCCTGTCATCGCCGGACTTGATCCGGCGATCCAGGGCGATGGTCGTGTTCTCCTCTTGCGGCCCTGGATGCCCGGATCAAGTCCGGGCATGACAATAGGGTGCGGGGGAAGGGGATGAAGGCGAACAAGGCGCGCCCCTCAACTCGTCGACCTGGTGATGTCGTTATAGAGCCCGTAAAGGGTCTTCATGGCGTGCCAGAAGATCAGCTCGGCGACGACGGCGATCGCGAGGAAGACGACGATCTTCCAGGTGGCCCAGGAATGCCACCAGAAGATCAAGGTCGACACCGTGCCGAGCGCCACGACGATGAAGCAGTTGCGGTAGAGGCTGTAATAGGACCACTGGGTATCGCGATATTTCAGGAGCGGTTCCAGCGCGGTCTTGTGGAAGGTCTTGCGCTCGGCCGCCGTGGCCTCGGCGACGCCGAGCCTGGGCGTGATGACCTCGTCCGCGATGAGACCCAGGGCATCCATCAGGAGGCCGACCAGGTAGGAGGCCACCAATCCCGCCGCCAGCGCGTTGGCGTCGAGCCCGACATAGAGGGAGCGGTAGAAGCCGACAAAGGAGGTCGAGGGATCGGCCGCGAGCCAGGGCAGGACGAACAGGATCACGAGCAGCCCGCCCAGGATCTCGCAGAACACGTCGATGATGGACACATCCTTCATGCGATCGCCTTTTCGTAGAACTTGTCGGTGACGACCGGACCCATCCGGTCGAGCACCTGGATGTCGAACCGGTCGCCGCCCGTGAGCGGGGTCATGCCGAAGAAGTCCGCGGTCTGATCGTAGATGAGGCGCCAGCTTTCCGGAACCGCCGTGACGATCTTGAAGGCGGGATCGCTGCAGCGGATCTGGTCGGACGCGGCGGCGAGCAGCAGCTTCGCGACGCCCGCCGCCTTCGCCTGGGCCAGGAGCTCGGCCATCAGCACGCGCTGCCAGCCCCGGATATGGTCGCGCACATAGCTCGGGCGGTTGAAGGTCAGGTCCGACTGCAGCACCGAGACGATCCAGGCCGAGCGCGTCCGCTGGCCCAGCGCGAAGCCCAGGCATTTCAGCGTGCCGTCCTCCATATGCGGATCGGCGTGCCGCTGCAGGAAGCGGCGCAGCCGCGGCGGATAGAACAGGTCGTCGCCGAAGAAGAGGCCGACGCGCAGGTCGATCTCGGGCCTGAGCTCGCGAGCGAACTCGAAATCCGAGATCAGGCGATAGGAGAAGCCGCGCGTGCCCAGCCCGCGGAACCAGTCGCGCGCGGCGAAGCTCGCCTCGATATCCGCCGCGAGATCGGCGCGGAGAATCCGGCGCGAGCGCAGCGGCCCGTAGGCCCGGAGCACCTCGTCGGCGAAGGGCCCTTCGCGGTTGGCGCGGCAGGCCTCGAGCTTGGTGAAGGCCGGCCCCGCCGGCAGCGAGCCGAGCAGGGCCCGGCTGCGGTCCAGGAAATCGCCGTGATGCAGGTAGTTCCGGCGGCTGAGAAGCGTCGGCGTCATGCGGCCAGCAACGGCTTCGCGACCCGGACGGGCGGCCCGGGCCCCCTCGCGATCCTGGCCCGCGATCTTATGGGAAGACGGTCCGGGAGTCTCGGCGGTTCAGCTCGTTCTGATCCCCTCCCCTGTCTTCGGGGGAGGGCAAGGGAGGGGGCTGCTCGGTCGATAAAGCCGGCGCCGTATCGATCCTGCGCGCTGTCTCCTACCGAGACTTCCCCCTCCCTGACCCTCCCCCTCAAGGGGGGAGGGGATTGGCACCCCGGTATCGTCGATCGAATTGCCGCTTGCTTCGCCCCGCGCTGGTCACTGGCCCGGCCGCGACCGGCGCTCTATAGAGCGGCCGACGTGACCGTGAGGAGAGGCTTCGCCCATGACGCCGACGACGACCCCGACCCGCAACCCGCTCCGGCCGGCGGGAAACGCCCTGCTGCCGGCAGGGGCATTGCTGATGGCGGCGCTGCTGGCGCTGGCCGGCTGCAACACGGCCGCGGGCTTCGGACGCGATATCCGCAACACCGGCAACTTCATCGAGAAGAAGGCCGACCAGGCCCTGAACTGAGACCCTTGCCGGCGGCCGCTCCGCCGGCAAGCCGGCTAGGCCGCGTCCTTCCCGATCACCCGGTCGAGCACCCAGTTGGCGATCTGGTTGAGCGGCTTCTCCAGCTTCTGCAGCGTCACCATGCGGGCGAAGGGCGAGGCGATGCCGGCCGCCTGCTTCAGCGAGATATCGACATCCTCGCGCACCACCATGTCGTTGCGCCGGTAGTAGTTCTTCGCGATCTCCTCGAAATCGTTGCGGGCCACGGTCGATTTCGGGAAGAGCGAGCTCACCGTCAGGCGCGACTTGGTGGGGCCGATCGGCTCGCAGCGGAAGGCGAGCGCGCCGTCATTGCCCATCGTCATCATCATGCCGGGCCGGATCGTGGTGAAGAAGGTGCCGCGGGCCCATTCCTTGTCGATCTGCGGCATGGGCGGGAAGCCGACATAATCCGGGAACGGCAGCAGGAGCTGGCTGCCGTCATGCTCGGCGAAGGCGATCGTGTAGTTGCCGCTGGGCGGCGGGGCTTGCCGCGTGTATTTCGCCTTCCAGCGCGCCAGCGAATCCTTGTGCACCGTCGGGATGTGATAGCCGTCGCTGTAATTCTCGACGAAGCATTTCCAGTTCGCCTCCATGTCGAACACGAGCTGCTTGGTGCAGACCATGTCCTCGAGCCGGTGCGAGGCGAGCCTCGCCGGCACCTCGCCCAGGAAGTCCTGCAGGCTCTCGCCGCCTTTGCGGAACTTCACGAAGAGGAAGCCGCCCCAGCTCTCGCTCGGGATCTCGATCAGGCCGTACTCGCGCTTGTTCGCGTCGGTGACGATCGGCTTGTCCTCGCCGTCATCGTATTGCTGCGCGCCCAGGAGGTCGCCCTCGAGCGAATAGACCCAGGCGTGATAGGGGCAGCGGAAATTCTTGCAGTTGCCCGAGCCCTCGGCGATCACGGCGCCGCGGTGGCGGCAGGTGTTGGCGAAGACCCGCACCTTGTCGTCGCTCCCGCGCACCATGATGAGCGGGATGTTCATGAAGGTGAGGGTGTGGAAATCGCCCTTGTTGGGCACGCGCTCGACGCGCTCCATCATGTTCCAGCCGGGATAGAACAACCGTTCCATCTCCGCCTGGAAGAATTTGGGCGAGCTGTAGCACCAGAGGGGCAGCGCGTGGAGCCGGGGCCCCTGCGCGCGGACAGCCGCGAAATGGCGCGGATCGAGGACGTTCTCGGGCTCGATCCGCAGATCGGACGCGGGCGCGTTGGTCAGACCGTCGAGCATTGCGGATCTCTCCTCTCCGGTTGCTCTGGATCCTCTTGGCGGGAGGGATTTTATCGGGAATCGCCGGGCGGAAAAAGCAGGGGCAGAATTGTCGTAGGACAAGGTCTCTTCCTGTCCCTTCCCCCCTTGCGGGGGAAGGTTAGGAAGGGGGCTGCGCGATATCGGACACCGAGCCGCCCCCTCTTTAATCCTCCCCCTCAAGGGGGGAGGAGACGAAACCTTCCTGCGCTTTTCCATTCTCGCCTCTTCCCTATAGGCTTTCGCCTGCACGAACGCGCGAAAGAGGAAACGATCATGGACAACGCGATCTGGCGCTGGCCGATTTCCGGCCCGCAACAATTGGCCGGCACGGCGGGCTCTTTGAGCTTCGTCGGCGGCGCCGGGGATTTCGACGCCAAGGGCGCGATCCGCCATCCGGACGATCTCGACGCGCAGATCCCGGGCACGATGGCGAACCTCGCGGCGGCGCTCGCGATCGAGGGCTGCGGGCTCGGCGACATCCTGCGGCTCAAGGTCTTCTACAAGGGCGACGGCAGCCGCGACGAATGGGAGGTCTTCGCCGCCCTCGCGCGCCATTTCGAGCGCGACCCCCTGCCCGCCATCACGCTCCATCCGGTGCCGCTGCAGCCTTTCAAAGGGCAGGCGTTGCAGGCGCAGGCCATCGCCCGGCGCGGCTGGCGCGACCATGCGCCGGACCTGCGCACCGTCACCGGCGAGGTCCCCTCGCGCCATCGCGCCCGCTTCAACAACCGCAAGATCACGCTGGGCCTGCGCGCCAACGAGTTCATCGCCGTGCCGGCGCGCACCGCGGTCGACGAGGAAGGCAGCCCGCTGCCGGGCGACGGCGTCGCCCATTCCCGGATCATCATGTCGCGCCACGAGGAGACGCTGAAGGCGCTCGGCGCCTCCTTCCAGGATGCGATCAAGATGGAGGGCTATTATTTCGGCATCACCATGGAGGCCTGGGCCGACATGGCGCGCACGCGCGGCTCCTTCTTCCGCGAGCCCGGCCCGGTCGCCACGGTCGTGCCCTGCCACGGGCTCTGGCCCCAGGGCGCGCTCACCAAGATCGAGGTCATGGGCATGCGCGAAAGCTGGAACGGCTTCGACAAATATATCCCGCGCGAGGACCGCTGGCCGCGCCGCGTCTGGGATTGGCAGATCCCTTTGCCCTACCGCCAGGCGATCCGGCTGCGCGACATGATCTGGCTCGGCGGGCAGGTCCCCTCGGCGCCCGATTCCAACAAGGGCGTGACCGTGCTGCCCGGCCAGCTCCTGCCTCAGACGCAGTTCACCATGAGCCTGATCGACGACCTGCTGCGCGCCTTCGACCGCCAGACCTCCGACCTCAAGCTCGTCATCGCCTATTTCACCTCGGGCGGCAGCGAGGCCGAGACGCATGCCTTCCTCGACACGCTGCGCGCCTGCATCCCGGGCCCGCTCCCGCCGCTGACCCTCGTGCCGCAGCCGCATATGCACACGAAGGACATGCTGGTCGAGATCTGGGGCGTGGCGAAGGGGTAGAAGCGGAGCGCTTTCGCATAGCGCTTGCTTCCCCTCCCCCTACCCCCTCCCGCAAGGGGAGGGGGCTGGAACAATAAACATCTCGCCCCCTCCCCTTGCGGGAGGGGATAGGGGGAGGGGTACAACGTCTTCGGGCGTCAGCCCGACCGCTCTCGCGACACCGGAGCCCCCATGATCCTCGTCGGCCAGTACGATTCCCCCTTCGTCCGCCGCGTCGGCATCTCGCTCGGGGTGCTGGGCTTCGCCTACGAGCATGACACGCGCTCGGTGTTCGGCGATTTCGATTCGATGCGCAAGACCAACCCGCTCGCGCGCATTCCCTCGCTGGTGCTCGACGACGGCGAGGTGCTGATCGATTCCGTCGCCATCCTCGACTGGCTCGACGAGACCGTGGGCGCGACCCGCGCGCTGCTGCCGCGGTCGGGTCTCGCGCGCCGCCAGGCGCTGCAACGCGTGGCGCTCGCGATCGGCGCCGTCGACAAGGCGGGCGCCTCGGCCTACGAGCGCATCATCCGCCCCGCCGCCTATCGCTGGCCCGACTGGATCCAGCGCTGCCGCACGCAGGCCCAGGGTGCCGTCGCGGCGCTGGCGGCGCTCGACTGGCCGGAAGGCGCGCCGCTCGACCAGGCACAGATCACCACCGCCTGCATGCTGCGCTATCTGGAGATGACCGACAGCGAGCTGCGCGCGCGAGGCCGCTATCCCGCGCTCGATGCGCTCTCGGCACGCTTGGAAGCGCGTCCCGAATTCCAGGCGACCTATCCGCCGGACATCGCCTATCCCGCGGGAAACTGAAGAGGTCGCAGGGACTCTTGTCCTGTCCCCACCCCGCACGAACGTCTTAAAACTGTTTCAAGCATTTCAAGTATTTCTTAATAGAAACAAGTATTTAGCGGTTGCCATCCAGGGGCGACAGGAATAGAGTCTGATCCACGTCCCAGGCGGTGCCGAGACGACGACCCGGGGAAAGACGCGTAACCGCGCAACCCCGACGCACCGCAAGGCCCAGGACGCCAGCGAACTGACGACGATCCGAACGCGCCGCTCGCGCGCGAGGTTCGTGCCTGGGGGGCCGATCCGTGACTCATCCATCCGACTGACACCGATCCGTAACCGAGGCCCACAGGCCGCGATGGCTTCGTGCGCGCTTCTGCGCCGGCCCGTCGGGACCTGCCGGGATGATTCAAACCTTTTCACAGGAGAGGACGATGGCGAAGCGTATCTCGAGGACTCCGCGCAAGGCGCAGGCGCTGAGGACAGGCCGCGGCGCGGCGAAGCGGAAGACCGGCAAGGCGACGACGGGCCTGAAGGCATCACCGGCGCCGAAGCGGGTCGCGAAGCCGAAGCCCGCCGCGAGGGCGACGCGGGCCGAGGCCCGGTTCGATCTCGACAAGATCAGCCCCGCGATCGCTAAATCGCCGCTGAAGCTGCGCGACTGGCTGACCGAGCGGCTGCCCTGGCTGATCGGCCCGCGCATCACGGGCTTCGAGCCGCCGAAGGGCCAGCGCGGCACCATCCTGACGATCAAGGGCAGCCATTTCGCCGCGGCCCGCGCCGACAACGAGGTCACGATCGGCGGCACGGCCGTGCCGGTGCTGGCGGCGAGCGCCACCGAGCTCAAGGCCCTCGTCACCAAGGAGGTCGACGAGGGACCGATCAAGATCAAGGTCGGGACGCACACCGCGACGAGTGCACTCGATTTCGGCATCGCCGGCTATCCCGGCGACAGCGACGACGGCCCGCCCGTCTTCGCGATGGGAGCCGGCGCCGGCTCGGCCGGCGACGTCAATCCCATCGGCACCATCCGCGTGCTGATCGTGATCTGCCAGGCCAACGACCTGGCGCCGGCGAATTTCTCCACGGTGCGCACGGGCCTGAACACGCGCTGGACCAACGTCCAGACCTTCTACACCCAGGCGAGCTACGGCCGCACCAACGTCCAGTTCGACATCGTCAGCACGCCGGCCCAGCTCGACGGCAGCTTCGCCGATTTCGTCGATCTCGCCGGCATCGCCAACATCATCCCCGGCCAGCTCAACCGCATGGCCGCGATCGCCGCGCAGCATGCGCAGGACGAGGGCTTCACCCTCGACAACTACCAGATGCTCTGCTCGGTGATGTTCACCAACGGCGCCTTCATCCGCGCCTGGGGCGGCTCCGACACCTCGACCTTCTCCTATGACGACGGCAAGCCGACCAGCGATCCCAGCCATATCCATATCGACATCAGCCTCTCCGACAAGATCAACCTGCTCTGGATCCAGGAGAACGCCAACTGGGGCCGCTTCGCCCACGAATTCGGCCACAACATCGTCTCCGCCCCCACCGAGACCGGCGACGGCACGGCGACGCTGGGCGAGGATGTCTACGGCTCGGACCTCGTCGATCCCAGCGCCGCCTCCGCCCAGGATTTCGAGATGATGGGCAACCACGATTCTCATCCGATCTTCACCGGCTTCCATCTCGAGAAGCTCGGCTACTACCAGGCGGCCAACATCAAGACCGTGCAGTGGGACCGCAACCCGCACTCGGAGGATGTCGACCTGATCGCCCACGGCCTCGCCGAGGACAGCGACCCCAACCGCGTCCATATCCTGAAGATCGTGGTCTCCGACGCGCTGAGCTATTTCGTCGAGGTGCGCCAGCGGCCCGGCACCACCACCCAGATCTTCGACGACAGCATTCCCCTGGGCGCCGCCTCGAACCAGGGCGGCATCATCGTCACGCGGGTGATCGCCGACGAGATGAACAACAACCAGCAGACCCGCTTCATCACGCTGATGCATGACGACCGCGTGCTGGTCGCGGGCGAGACCGTCGAGGACCCCGCCCGCGCCCTGGTCATCACCGTGCTCGACGACGCGGTGCAGGCACGCCCGCTCGTCTGCCGGGTGCGGGTCGCCTGGGCGCAGACCATCGCCGACGATCCGAACGGGTCCTTCGACCTCAAGGTCACGCCCTGGGATTCGAGCTGGCAGTCGCCCGACATCTGGGTCGACCGCGACCCGTTCGGCAGCTTCGACAATCCGCTGGACAGCGAGGGCCGGCCGACCGGCAATGGCGACAAGCCCTGGGTGTCGCATCTCAACCACTTCACCGCGCGGGTGCATGTCTCGGGCGCCATGGGGGCGAGCAATGTCAAGCTCACCTTCTACGCGGTCACCCCGCCCGGCGTCGGCGACAATGGCAACTGGGCGCCGATCGCGGTCCAGACCATCGCCTCCATCCCGCAGAACGGCTTCGTCGACACCTTCTGCAACTGGGTTCCGGTCGTGGGCAAGCATACCTGCCTCAAGGTCTATGCCTCGCAGCAGCTGGGCGAGATCTCGGGCGGCAATAACGGCGCGCAGGAGAACGTGTTCGACTTCCAGGCGGCGGGCTCGAGCCCGGCCGACCCGGTCTTCATCAAGACCGCGGTGCGCAACCCGCTCGACGAGCGGCGCGCAGTCCAGCTCTCGGTCCGCGGGCTGCCGCTCGGCTGGGCGGCACAGATCCCCAACGCATGGGTCTGGCTGGAGGGCAAGGCCGAGACGGAGATCGACGTCATGATCTGGCCGATCGCCGATGTCGATCTCTACAAGAAGGGCAAGTCGAAGGAAGGCCGCTATCCGGGCACGGCGCCGGTGCGGGTCGCCGGCTTCATCCCGCGCAGCTATAGCGAGGAGATGCATATCAGCCACACCGTGCCGGGCTCGCGCTTCTATCCGATCGGCGGCACCTTCTATCGCGTCCATGCCGTGAAGAAGGCGACGATCCGCTTCGAGGTCGAGCAGAAGTCGGAGAAAGGGGATTCGGTCATCTTCCGCGGCGCGGTCGGCCCCGCCCGCCCCGACCAGCGCATCCTCGCCGACGTGCTGCTGCCCGACGGCAAGACCCACCGCACGGCCGAGACGATGACCAAGGCCGGCGGCAGTTTCACGGCCCGCGTCAGCCTGCTGGACGACAACGACAAGCTGCAGCCGGGCAGCTACCAGTGCCAGGCCTTCATCTTCCATGCCGACGAGCTCGCCGACGCCGCGTCGAACATCCTGCATGTGACGCGGTGAGCTGTTGATCCTTCCTCTCCGGCCACTCGCTCCTCACCTCCCCCCTTGAGGGGGAGGCTGGGGTGGGGGGTGGCCGCAGACTCGTTGCAAGCCCGCCTTGCTGCGATGAGAATTCCGTCTTCAATCGCGTTCTACGATCACCCCCCACCCTAACCTCCCCCGCCCGCCGGCTTCGCCGGCAAGCTTGTTGGAGTTGCGGGCGAAGCCCGCCGGGGGAGGGGAAGAAGGGGAAGCATGGCAATGCGTTTGCGCTACACTCCACGGCCTCATCAACGGCCGTGAGTTCCTCCCCCTGTGACCTCCATCGCCCTGCCCCACACCACCATTCCCGTCCTCGAGACCGAGCGCCTGATCCTGCGCGGCAACCGCCTGGAGGATTTCGACGCGCTCGCCGCCCTCTGGAGCGATCCGGGCGTGGTGCGCTTCATCAGCGGCAAGCCCTTCTCGCCCGAGGAATGCTGGTCGCGGCTGCTGCGCTATGTCGGCCATTGGGCGCTCCTGGGCTACGGCTTCTGGGCGATCGAGGAGAAGGCGACCGGCCGCTATGTCGGCGAGACCGGCCTCGCCGATTTCCGGCGCGGGCTCACGCCCTCGCTCGACGGCACGCCCGAGGTGGGCTGGGTGCTGGCCTCCTGGGCCCACGGCAAGGGCTATGCGACCGAGGCCGTCAAGGCCGCCGTCACCTGGGGCGCTGACAAGTTCGGCACGACGCCGCTCTGCTGCATCATCTCGCCCGAGCACAGGAACTCGATCAAGGTCGCGACCAAATGCGGCTTCCGCGAGCACGCGCGCACGACCTACAAGGGCGGCGAGACGATCATCTTCCGGCGAGGGGCAGAGCCGTGATCCAAGCACGTCCCTTACCTTCTTCACCTCCCCCTTGCGGGGGAGGCTGGGGTGGGGGGTGGCTACAAACTCGATGTCGGCAAGGTTAGGCCATGCAAATTTCTTGAAGCAGCGCGTGCTTCGATCACCCCCCACCCTAACCTCCCCCGCAAGGGGGGAGGGGATAGTAATGGCGGGAGCGAAGATGCCACCGATGCCCTAAATCCTCTTCCCGTCCGGCTTGCGATACTCGCTGCGATGGCCGCGGCGGTCTTCGTTCTGGAAGCGGCGGCGCTTGGCGAGCGAGCCGAAGACGTCCTTGACCTTTCCCTTCGCCTTCTTCGTCACATAGCCGGTCTTGCGCATCGAGAAGGGCCGCGTCAGCAGGCCGAGGTGATCGAACTTCGTCCCCTTCGGATGCGCGAAGGGCTCGAACCAGGTCGGATAGAGGAAGTTCGAGATCTGGATGCCGTCCACGAGGAAGGTGTCCTCCTCGACCGGATCGCACATCTCATAGGCATATTCGTCGCCGTTCTTCGCCTGCGCCCAGAGATTGGCGATGGGATCGATCATCATCTCGAACAGCTCGTGCGAGGCGACGACGCTGACCAGTTCGCCGTCCGCCAGCGTCGCCTTCACGAAGATCTTCGAATAGGGCACGCCATGCTTGGCCAGGTCGTGATCGCCCTCGGCGACCGCCTGGGCCGTGTCGTCGATGAAGAGCATCTGCCAGTCGGTGCGCTTGGGCCGGCGGGGCCGGTAGAGCTTCACCGGATAGCCCCAGGCGGGGAGGAAATGCCGGTCATAGGCCTTCTGCAGCGTGGCGATGAGCTTCGGGAACGGCACGCCGAGATCGACCGTCGTCTTGTCGATGCAGGCGACCTGCACCGGCGCCAGGCGGCCGGCGCGCACCGGATGAATGATGTTCAAGAGACCTCTCCCCTTGCTTCGGATTCAAATCCGCTCCGGCCTCACCCGACCGCACGCCGGAGCGCGGCGCGTGCCAGAAGCCGCGTCGAATCCAGCACCGGCAGCGGCGAGCTGATGTCGTTGATGATGAGCGGGATCTCGGTGCAGCCGAGAATGGCGGCGTCGCAGCCTTCGTCCTTCATGCGCCGGATGACGCGCTGATAGGTCGCGATGGAAGCGGGCTTGAAAACGCCATAGACCAGTTCCTCCATGATGATGCGGTTGGTCTCCTGCCGCTCGGCCGCGTTCGGGCGCAGATAGTCCAGCCCGCGCGCCGCGAGCTTCGCGGGATAGACCTCGCTCTCGACCAGCCAGCGCGTGCCCAGGATCGCGAGCCGCCGATAGCCGCGCGCCTCGGCCTCCTCGGCGACGGTCTCGGCGATGTGGAGCCAGGGCCGGGGCGAGCGCGCCTCGATCAGCGGCAGCGCCTGGTGGATGGTGTTGTCGGGGCAGATCAGGAAATCGGCCCCGATCGTCGCCAGCTTCTCGGCCGATCCCAGCATCAGCGCGCCCACGCCCGCGAGATCGCCGCGATCGAGGCAGGCGACATAATCGGCCAGTGACGGCGTGTGCATCGAGATCTCGGGATGCGCGTGCGCGCCCATGAGCGCCGCACCCTCGGTGCAGATCGTCCGGTAGCAGAGCGCCGCGCCCTCGGCTGAGCAGGCGACGATTCCGATGTGAAGCGGCATGGATGGTTTCCCGTGGGAGGGCGATGCTTACACCTGGTCCCTTCCCCCCTTGCGGGGGAAGGTTAGGAAGGGGGACGACGCGATGTCGATAGCGCGCAGCCCCCTCCCTGCCCTCCCCCGCGAGGGGAGAGGGAAAAGAAGCGCCGGCCGCTCCGCTAACCTGTTGATATTACAGGGTCGAAAAATCAAAAGCGCGCGTTACCTTTTTGCTAACCCGGGGCGGGCAAAATGGACCCTGGGCACCTCCAGCGTAGGAGGAAGAAGATGAGCGTGAGCTACACATTCGAGAGACGGCGGATCTTCCGCCGGCGCAGTTCCTGGTCGATGAAGGCCAATTTCGCGATCGTCATCCTGATGGGGCTGGCGATCGGCTACCTCTTGCCGGAGCTGATCTCCAGCGTGGGCGCCACGACGCCGTCGCTGGGCGAGCCGGCCTTCGGCCAGGTGGACCAGGCCGCGCCGGGCACCGGGACGGGGTTCGCCTTCCTCGGCGACAACCGGATGGATTGTCCGGCGCAGGCGGCCGCTGCCGTCGGCATCGATACACCGGCCAGGACGGCGGTGGCCCTGATGCCCTGGCCGGACTCGATCGCGCCGACCGCCGGCCCGTCGTCCGCGCTGCGTTAGACTTCGCGACTTCCGCAGCGCTGCCGATCCTTCAGGACTCCGTCCCGCGCGTGCCGATCTCGACGGGCTCCGGCTCGCGTGCCGGGGCCGCCTCTTCCGCTTGATGGCGCAGATGGCGCGTGATCGCCGGCGGGATCGCCTTCGGCCGCGGCGGGTTGAGCGCGCTGCGGCGATAGCGCATCAGCACCTCGCCGGTGGCGAAGCTGCGGGTGTCGATCAGCTTCAGCCTTTCGAACTCGCCGGGACCGGCGAAGAGCGGCATGCCCGTGCCCAGCAGCACCGGCACCAGGCCGATATTGTATTCCGCGATCAGCCCCTGGCGCTGGAACTGCGAGGCGAGCCTGCCGCCGCCCACGAGGAAGATGCGGCGCAGCTTGTAGCTCTCCATCTCGGCGATGACCTGGGTCAAGGGCTGCGCCGTCGGGATCACCTCGGAAGGCTCGCTCTCGATCGGGCGATGGGTGAAGACCCAGCAGGGTTTCTTGGGATAGGGCCAGGCGGCGTGACGGCGGATCTTGTCGAAGGTGAGCCGCCCCATGATCAGCCCGTCGACGGAATCGTAAAAGGCGCGATAGCCGAAATCCTCGAGCTCGGGATCGAGCCGCGGCAGCCAGTCGATTCCTCCATCGAGGGTGGCGATGAAGCCATCCAGGCTGGTGGCGACATAGTAGACGATCTCGACCATCCGCGCTCCGATCACTCAAGAGCGATGCCGAGCGTCCGAAGACGACGCGCTCCCCCGCGTTCTTGTCTCGAACCGCTTCCGCGGAACTTCGCGGAAACTTTCTCGCTCGCGCTCTTCGCGGGACATTGCCCGCAAGGCAGGAAGGAAGCTTCCTCTGATCTCGCTTTCCTGGGCCCGTCTCTGTCTCTCGTCCGTCGCGGGACAAAGCCGGCCCGCGACGACCCCGACCGCGACTATAGCAGCGTCGGCGCGGCAGTTTGAGTCACGATCGGCATTACAATTGCGAGCAAGACGGGGAACCTTGCGGTCGAGACGAATTCGTCTCAATTGCAAGGCTGCATAACCGGGGAATCGCGGGCGACGTCGAGCGCGGCCGGGCGTCAGAGCGGGCGGCGCGCCTTGAGCGCCGCGGTCAGGGTGCCGTCGTCGAGATAGTCGAGCTCGCCGCCGACCGGCACGCCATGGGCGAGGCGCGTCACGGTGATGGGAAGATTGGCTAGGCGATCAGTCAAGTAATGTGCCGTGGTTTGCCCTTCGACGGTGGCGCCCAGGGCCAGGATCACTTCCTTGATTGATTGATCAGCCGCGCGGCGCAGCAGGCCCGCGATGTTGAGCTGCTCCGGTCCCACGCCGTCGAGGGCCGAGAGCTTGCCGCCCAGCACATGGTAGCGGCCCTTGAAGGCGGCGGCGCGCTCGAGCGCCCAGAGATCGCCCACCTCCTCCACCACGCAGAGCTGCGACGGGTCGCGCCGCGGATCGCGGCAGATCGAGCAGGGATCGAGGCTGTCGAGATTGCCGCATTCCGAGCAGGCCTTGACCTCGTGCGCCGCCGCCTCGATCGCCTGCGCCAACGGCAGCATCAGCGCCTCGCGCTTCTTCAGGAGATGCAGCGCCGCCCGGCGCGCCGAGCGGGGCCCGAGCCCCGGCAGGCGCGCGAGCAGCTGGATCAGTTGGTCGAGGGTGGTGGGCGTCATGAAGGATCGGTCACCGGGGTTGGAGCGGGCAGTTTACGGTGATTCCGAGCGGGGCAATGGGCGAGATATTGTCCCTTCCCCCCTTGCGGGGGAAGGTTAGGAAGGGGGACGACACGATGTCGAAACCGAGCGGCCCCCTCCCTGGCCCTCCCCCGTTCCGGGGGAGGGGATTAAGCAGCAACCTCAAAACGGCAGCTTCATCCCCGGCGGGAGCTGCAGGCCGCCCGTGACCTTCGCCATCTCCTCCTGGAGATAGGTCTCGAGCTTCCCCTTCGCATCGTTGAAGGCGGCGGTGACGAGATCCTCGAGCATGCCGACATCGGCGGGATCGACCAGCTTGGGGTCGATCTTGAGGCGGCGCATCGCGCCCTTGCCGTTCAAGGTCACCTGCACCATGCCGCCGCCGGACTGGCCGGAGACCTCGTGATTGTCGAGCGCGGCCTGCATCTCGGCCATCTTGGCCTGCATCTGCTGCGCCTGCTTCATCATCTGGGTGAGGTTCTTCATGCCGTCTCTCTCGCTGTCTCGTTCTCTGGGATGTGGCTGCGATCAGTCCAGGCCCGGCTCTTCGGGCGCCAGCACCGCGTCCTCGCCGATATCGTCGGCCATGTCGTCGGGCGCCGGTGTCGCCGCCGCGGCCGGCTCGGGCTTGAGCTGCCGGATCGCCTCGATCGCGGCGCCGGGGAAGCTCTTCATCACCGCCTGCACCAGCGGATGGGCCGACGCCTCCTGGCGCTGGCGCCGATCCTCGGCCTGGGCCTGCTCGCGCAAGGTGGGCATCCCCGCCTCGCCCGAGATCGCGACCACCCAGCGCCGCCCGGTGCGCTCGGTCATGAGCTGGCCCAGCCGGTTGGCGAGATTGGAGGGCGCGCCCGGTCCCAGCCGCAGCTCGAGGCGGCCCGGCTCGAAATGGACCAGATGCACGTCGTTCAGAAGATGACCGTGCAGCATGCCTTCGCGCATCTTCGCGACCGCCGCGACCAGCCCCTCGAAGCTTTGCGGATCCGGAATGAGCGCCGCCCCCGGCGATGCCTGCGCCGGAGCCTGAAGCGGGGCCGTCGCGAGCGCGTTCGTCACGGCGCCGGCGGGTGCTGCGCCCGGCGATCCGATCGGCGCTCCCGCCGCGACGGCCGAGGTCGCGAGGCCGCGCGCGCCAGTGCCGCCGCCGTTGGTGCCGGCCGCGCGCGGCGACGGCGCGATCGCAGCCGTACCGCCCTGCTCCTCGATGCGCTTCACCAGATCGCCCGGCGTCGGCAGCGAGGAGGCATGGATCAGGCGGATCAGCGCCATCTCGGCCGCCTGCAGCGGCGAGGGCGCGGCCTGGGTCTCGCCCAGCCCCTTGAGCAGCATCTGCCATGCGCGCGCCAGCACCGGGATCGCGAGCGCGTCCGCCAGCGACTTGCCGCGCGTCCGCTCGGTCTCGGGCAGGGCCGGATCGTTGATCGTCTCCGGCACCAGCTTCACGCGCGTGAGCCAGTGGGTCAGCCCCAGCAGGTCCTGCAGCACCACGACCGGATCGGCGCCGGCCTTGTAGAGCTCGGCCAGCAGCGAAAGCGTGCCGGACGCGTCGCCCTTCATCGCGCGCTCGAAGAGATCGAAGAGCTGGCTGCGGTCGGCGAGCCCCAGCATCTCGCGCACCGTGGCCTCGCCGATCTCGGTCTTGTCCTCGCCGCGCGCGATCGCCTGGTCGAGCAGCGAAAGCCCATCGCGCACCGAGCCGTCGGCCGCGCGCGCGATCAGCGCCAGCGCCGCCGCGGAGAGCTTCGCCCCCTCGGCCTCGGCGATGCGCCCGAAATGGGCGGCCAGCGTCTCGGCCTCGACGCGCCGCAGGTCGAAGCGCTGGCAGCGAGAGAGCACCGTCACCGGCACCTTGCGGATCTCGGTGGTGGCGAAGATGAACTTCACGTGCGGCGGCGGCTCCTCCAGCGTCTTCAACAGCGCGTTGAAGGCCGCCGTCGAGAGCATATGCACCTCGTCGATGATATAGACCTTGTAGCGGGCCTGGACCGGCGCGTAGCGCACGCCGTCGATCAGCTCGCGGATGTCGCCGACGCCGGTGCGGCTCGCGGCATCCATCTCCATCACGTCGACGAAACGGTCCTCGGCGATGGCGCGGCAGGGCTCGCAAACCCCGCAGGGCTCGACCGTGGGGCCGCCCTTGCCGTCGGGGCCGATGCAGTTGAAGACCCGCGCCAGGATGCGGGCGGTCGTGGTCTTGCCCACGCCCCGCACGCCGGTGAGGATGAAGGCGTGGGCGAGCCGCCCCTGCGCGATCGCGTTGGAGAGCGTGCGCACCATCGCGTCCTGGCCGATCATCTCGGCGAAGTTGCGCGGGCGGTATTTGCGGGCGAGGACCCGATAGGGGCCGGGATCGGTCGAGGGGCTGTCGCGCTCTTCGGTCATGCGGTCGAGGAACGCGTCCCTTCCTGGCGGAATCCAACCTTGAGGTGAGGTGGGAGACCGGCAGGGCGACCCGTGCGGAAACTCGTTACGGCTGCTTCCTTCCGGACCTGACCGGGTTGGCGAGGCGCACGTCCGCCGCCGATCTCCCGGGGGCACTATATCAGGCAGCGCGACCCTGGAAACAAGACCGAATGACGCGATTTATCCCCAGGGGAAGAGGCTGATGGCAAAGGCTCTTTTCTCACGTCGACTCATTGCTTCTTATCCCCTCCCCCAACTTTTGGGGGAGGGCAGGGAGGGGGATGACTCGGTCTGCGATCTCGTCGGGGTGCGAAGGAGCCGATACTACCGAGCAGCCCCTCCCCAAAAGTTGGGGGAGGGGATTCACTGCGATTGCCCTGCACAAGCGAGGAGGGGGAAAAAGAGCCTACGGCTTCGCCGCCGTCGAGCCCGGCGCGGCGTCTGGGGCCGCCGCGGGGCCATCGCGGAGCTTGAAGATCAGCACGGTGCCGTCCTTGTTCGGATACTGCACCTGCGCCACCTCGCCATCGGGTCCGTACCAGACCTCGCGGCGCAGATCGCCGGTGATGGAATAGTGGCGGGCCTCGACGGTCCGGGTGCCGACCTGGATCTTCTCGAGGCCACGATCCACGACCGTGACCGCCTTGGGGCGGCCCTTGGTCGGCTCGATCATCGTGGTCTGGTCGGGCGTCGCCGGATTCCACAAGCTGCAGACAATGAGGTCGCCCGGCAGCAGCGCCTGTTCGGTATGGTCCGGCGCTTTGTAGCGGCCCTTGAGCTTGTCGCCGTCGCGCTCCAGCAGCACGTCGCGGTCGGTCCCGTTATCGTCCGTCTGGGCGGCGAAGCGCATCAGCTTGCCGTCGATCCAATCTTCTTCGGCGTCATGCTCGAAGCGATAGACCGTGACGAAAAGGAGCTTCACCTCGATCCGGATCCTGGTGCGGACCGTGAGCTTGTCGCCGTCCCGCGTGAACTCGACGCTGTGGGTCCCGATCTGGGAGCCCTGGCGCCAGACGTCATAGGTGATGGTCCCGGCCGGCGGGAATCCGTCCGGCACCTGCACCGCGGCGCCGGCGGTCGCCGGCAGCAGGAACAATCCGAGAGCCAAGCCCAGAAGCGGCGCCCAGGACGGCAGAAAACGCATTAACCGTCTCCAAAACCAGTCAATTTCCACGATTCCCGCAGCCTTTCCCGCCTTGTCAAATGGGGAGCGGCTGCCAATTTCTCTACCTCCGTGACGCCCGGAAGAAGCATTTTCCGGGCGTTTCGTCGATCTGAACCGCTTTTTCCGCCTACCTTCCGCCCTACACGAGCCCCCGCCCCGTTTCCTTCCCTTCGAACCCCGGAGCCCGGTTTCATGTTGGAACTCCTTGCCGATCCGCAGGCCTGGTTGAGCCTGGTCACCCTGACCGTGCTCGAGATCGTCCTCGGCATCGACAATCTGGTCTTCATCGCCGTGCTGGTCGGCAAGCTGCCGCCCCATCAGCAGCCGCTGGCCCGGCGCCTCGGCATCGGCGTGGCGCTCGGCACGCGGCTCCTGCTGCTGGCCTCGATCGCCTGGATCGCCGGCCTGACCCATCCGGCCTTCGTGCTCTTCGACCATCCGGTCTCCTGGCGCGACCTGGTGCTGATCCTGGGCGGGCTGTTCCTGATCTACAAGGCGACCCACGAGATCCATGGCAGCCTCGAGGGCGAGGAGGGCGAGCATTCGGCGAAGGTCTCCGCCGCCTTCACCGCGGTCGTGATCCAGATCGGCATTCTCGACATCGTGTTCTCGCTCGATTCGGTGATCACCGCGGTCGGCATGTCCGATCATCTCTCGATCATGATCGCGGCGGTGGTGCTCGCCATGATCGTGATGCTGGCGGCGGCCGGACCGGTCTCGGGCTTCGTCGACCGGCATCCGACGGTGAAGATGCTGGCGCTGAGCTTCCTGCTCCTGATCGGCACGGCGCTGGTCGCCGACGGATTCGGCTTTCACATCCCGAAGGGCTATATCTATGCGGCGATGGGCTTCTCGGTGATGGTCGAGGCGCTCAACCTGCTGGCAAGGCGCAGGCGGGTGAAGCCGATCGAGCTGCGCCAGCCCTACAGCAACGAACCGCCTGCCGGCGCCTGACCGCTGGCGAGAAACGCATGACATGAACAGTTGGGATCGATCGCGGCTGAACTTCTATGCCGGGGGCCGGCTCGACCGGGCGGGCCTCCGGCGACGGGACCATGACTGGATCGAGCGGCTGCTGGCCAACCCGCAGACGCGCCTCGTGCCGGTCTGGCGCCAGCAGAGCTTCGTGCTGCAGACGGACATGCCGCATGTCGCGACCCTGCTGCGCGAGGCGGCGAGCGACCTGATCCGGGGCGCGCAGGAGGTGGCGCTCCTGGGACTCGAGGGCGACCCGGACTCGGGCACCGCCTATTTCGCGCTGGAGATCTCGAGCCTCGAGACGCCCGAGACCCATCCGCTGCTCAAGGAAGCGGGCCATTTCGCCGATATCCGCAGCGTGGGCCCGCTGCTGGGCCAGGAGGAGGGCCAGCTCCTCGCCTATGCGCGCGGCCTCATGCATTGGCACAACCGCCACCGCTTCTGCGGCGTCTGCGGCTCGCCCACCCGCAGCGAGGATGCCGGTCATCAGCGCCGCTGCACCAACAGCGCGTGCAACACCGTGCACTTCCCGCGCACCGACCCGGCCGTGATCATGGCCGTCACCGATGGCGAGCGCATCCTGCTCGGCCGCCAGGCGAACTGGCCGCCCGGCATGCGCTCGGTGCTGGCGGGCTTCGTCGAGCCGGGCGAGAGCCTCGAGGAGGCGGTGGCCCGCGAGGTGAAGGAGGAGGTCGGCATCGAGGTCGAGGATGTGCGCTACCACTCCTCGCAGCCCTGGCCCTTCCCCGCCTCGATCATGCTGGGCTTCAACGCGCGGGCGCTCTCGACCGAGATCCGCCTCTCCCCCGACGAGATCGCCGAGGCCGCCTGGTACACCCGCGACCAGCTCCGCGCGAGCCCGGAGAACGAGACCTTCCGCCTGCCGAGGCGCGATTCGATCGCGCGAAGGCTGGTGGAGGATTGGATCGCTGAGAAGAATTGACGCTACGCGAATTTCTATCCCCTCCCCCCTCGAGGGGGAGGGTTAGGGAGGGGGCTGCTCGGTATCGACATCGCGTCATCCCCCTCCCTAGCCCTCCCCCAAAAGATGGGGGAGGGGACAATGGGGTGGACCGCTTCCTCTACCCGCCGTTCTGCTGCAGCCGGAAGGGCGAGGCCGCGTAGACGCCGAGGATCTTCACCTCGCGCGAGAAGAAGCTGAGCTCCTCGAGCGCGAGGCGCACCATGCGCGAATCCGGGTGGCCGTCGATGTCGGCGTAGAACTGCGCGACGGTGAAATGGCCGTCGATCATGTAGCTTTCGAGCTTGGTGATGTTGACGCCGTTGGTGGCGAAGCCGCCGAGCGCCTTATAGAGCGCGGCCGGCACGCTGCGCACACGGAACACGAAGCTGGTGACGACGGGCCCCGCCTTGGGATCGGGATCGACCGGCTCGCGCCCCATGATGACGAATCGCGTGGTGTTGTGCTCGGCATCCTCGATGCCTTCCTTGAGGCTGACGAGGCCGTAGATCTCGCCCGCCAGCGAGGATGCGATCGCGGCTTCGGTGATGTCGCCCTTCTTCGCGATGTCGGCCGCGGCCCCTGCCGTGTCGGCATGGACGGCCGCCTTCAGGCCCAGCTCGCGGATCAGCTTGCGGCATTGCGAGAGCGCCTGCACATGGCTGTGCACGGTCTTGATCGTCTCCAGCGTCGCGCCCTTGGGCGCCAGCAGGTGATGGTTCACGCGCTGGAAATGCTCGGCGACGATATGGAGGCCCGAATCCGGCAGCAGGTGATGGATGTCGGCGACACGGCCCGCGACCGAGTTCTCGATCGGGATCATGGCGAGATGCGCCTTGCCCTCGCGCACCGCGGCGAACACGTCCTCGAAAGAGGCGCAAGGCAACGTGCGCATCTTGGGATAGGCGGCGCGGCAGGAAAGATCGGAATAGGCGCCGGGCAGGCCCTGGAAAGCGATCAGGTCCTCGGGCGCGGTGACGCCCCGCTTGGTGGTCTTGCTCATGAGCGGATTCCTGAAGGCCGGGGCCTGGCGGCGTCGGGTGCCAGCAGCGCACGGGCCCGTTCGAGGTCGGCCGGAGTATCGACACCGAGCGGAAGGGTATCAACGAGCGCCAGGTCGATGCGCATGCCGGCCTCGAGCGCCCGGAGCTGCTCGAGCTTCTCGCGCTGCTCGAGGCGGCCCGGCGGCAGCGCCACGAAACGCTCGAGCGCCGCGCGGCGATAGGCATAGAGGCCGATATGGTGATAGAGCGGCCCCTCGCCGCTCGGCACCGTGGCACGGCTGAAATAGAGCGCCCGCGCGATCGGCGGCTTGCCGTCCCGGCCCTTCGGCGGAAAGGCGGCGACCGCCTTCACCACATTCGGGTTGGTGCGCTCCGAGGGCTCGGTGATCTCGGTGGCAAGGCTGGTGAGATCGACCGCCGGCTCGACGAGCGGCGCCAGCACCGCCGCCAGCAGCGCCGGATCGAAGGTCGGCAGGTCGCCCTGCATGTTGACCACCACGTCATGGCGCCGGTCGGGATCGGCCAGGCCCAGCGCCTCATGGATGCGGTCGGAGCCCGAGGGATGGTCGGGCCGGGTCAGGACCGCGCGGCCGCCGGCGGCCTCGACCGCGGCGACGATCTCGCGCTCGGCCGCAGCCACCACCACCGGCCCCAGATCGGCTTCGCGCGCGCGGCGCCAGACATGGACGATCATGGGCTGCCCGTGGATGTCGGCCAGCGGCTTGCCCGGCAGGCGGGTGGAGGCCATGCGGGCCGGGATCATGATGATGGGATTGGAACGGGTCATGCGCGGTCGGTTGTCGGCTCGTGAACATCGGCGGTTCGAAGCGATCGGGCGGCACCGGCCGCCTCCGCCGCTGCGGCATAATGACGCGAACGATTCGCCGCCGCGGCAGGCCCGGCCGCCAACCGTTCGGCGGCTCTTGCCGGGCGCACCATAACGGCCGGAAAGCGCAGTGTCTTGCGGCTTTTGGCGCGGGGGAACCCGCAATTGCGCTGCGGCGGCGGACAGGGGTAGAGTGCGCCGCCGCCGGTGGGAAGAGGCCGCGTCGGCACCGCCTCGGACGCCGGGTATCGGGCCCGACCGAGGCCGGGAATCTGGGGCCAAAAGACAAGTTCATAGGGTCATTGCCGATGGCGTCGTCGCTCGAGCTCAACAAGATCATTGGCGCGGTTCTGGTCGCAGGCCTGGTCGCCCATCTGTCCGGCACGCTGGCCGGCATGCTGGTGAAGCCGCACCATGCCGAGCATGAGGCCGCGGCCGTCGAAGGCGGCGGCGGTGCGGCGAAGCCCTCGGGCCCCGCGCCGATCGAGCCCGTCAGCGCGCTCCTCGCCAGCGCCGATCCGGCCAAGGGCGAGACCACGGCGAAGATCTGCACCACCTGCCATACCTTCGGCAAAGGCGAACCGGCCAAGGTCGGTCCCAATCTCTTCGGCATCGTCGGCAACAAGCACGCCCATATGGAGGGCTTCGCCTATTCGACCGCGATCAGCTCGATCGACAAGCCCTGGGGCTACGAGGAGCTCAATCACTTCCTGACGAATCCGCGCAGCTATGCGCCGGGCACGAAGATGGGCTTCGCCGGCCTGCCCAAGGTCCAGGACCGCGCCAACGTGATCGCCTATCTGCGCACCCTGGCCGACACGCCCCTGCCGCTGCCGACCCAGGAAGAGATCGACGCGGCGAACAAGGCCTATGAGGACGCGAAGGCCGCGGCCGAGGCGCCGGCGCCCTCGAGCAGCTCGGCCGCACCCGCCGCCGAGACGCAGCAGGCGGCAGCACCGGCCGACGACAGCGACCAGGTGGTCGGCATGATCGCCAGCGCCGATCCGGCCAAGGGCCAGGCCGCCGCGAAGATCTGCACCACCTGCCATACTTTCGACAAAGGCGCGCCGGCGCGGGTCGGCCCCAATCTCTACGGCATCGTCGGCAACGTGCATGCGCATATGGAAGGCTTCGCCTATTCCAATGCGATGAAGAGCAAGACCGGCCCGTGGGACTACAAGGCGCTGGCGCAGTTCCTGCGCAGCCCGAAGGACTATGCGCCCGGTACCAAGATGACCTTCGCCGGCATCAAGAAGCCGGAGGATCGCGCCGCGGTGATCGCCTATCTGCGCACGCTCTCGGACAATCCGGTGCCGCTGCCGTAAGTCACGGCACGGAGCCCGAGAAGCTTCGAATTCAGCGGCCGCCCCGGACGATCCGGGGCGGCCGTTTTCACGAGCGAACCGTTCCCGCCCCGGAGACCCTCATGACGTCCGACACGGTGCCGTCCGAGTTCCTGAGCTTCGCCCAGGCGCTGGCCGATGCCAGCGGCCAGGTGATCCAGCGCTATTTCCGCCAGCCGATCGACATCATCACCAAGGCGGATCTGAGCCCGGTGACGATCGCCGACCGCAACACCGAGGAGGCGATGCGCTCGCTCATCAACAAGCGCTTCCCCCAGCACGGCATCATCGGCGAGGAGCATGGCGCGGAGAAGGCCGACGCCGAGTATGTCTGGGTGCTCGACCCGATCGACGGCACCAAATCCTTCATCTCGGGCCGGCCGCTCTTCGGCACGCTGATCGCGCTCTGCCGGAAGGGCCGTCCGGTGCTGGGCGTCATCGATCATCCGGCGATCCATGAGCGCTGGATCGGCGCCCTGGGTCATCCGACCCTGTTCCAGGGCAAGCCCGTCAAGGTGCGGCCCTGCCCCGATCTCGCCCAGGCGACGCTCTTCGCCTCCTCGCCCGAGATGTTCGACGAGGAGGACCAGCCGCGCTATCTCAAGCTGCGGCGCGCCTGCAAGATGTCGGTCTACGGCTCCGACTGCTATCACTACGGCATCATCGCCAGCGGCTTCGGCGACGTGGCGATCGAGGCCAATATGGGCATCTACGACTATCTGGCGCTCGTGCCGGTGGTCGAAGGCGCGGGCGGCATCGTGTCGGACTGGCAGGGCCGGCCGCTGACCATCGAATCGGACGACAAGGTCCTCGCCTGCGGTGACGCCCGTGCGCATGCGCAAGTGCTGAAGCTCATCGCCTGATCCGCCGGGCGGTGGCACCTCTTCTCTTGCCGGCCTTGCCGCAACGCCGACGTTCACGTATTGTTCGCGAGCGAACTCCACCCGGTTTTCATGCGCGGGGAGGCCAGCCATGAAGCTCTATTCGGGCCCCTTGAGCCTGTTCTCGCGGAAGGTCGAGATCGCGCTGCGCGAGAAGGGCCTGCCCTTCGACCGCGAGATGGTGCCCTTCACCCAGGCGAAGGGCTACTCGCCCAAGCATCCGGCGGTGCTTGCGGCCAATCCCAAGGGCCAGGTGCCGGTGCTGATCGACGGCGACCTCACGATCTTCGATTCGACCGTGATCTTCGAATATCTCGAGGAAGCCTATCCGCAAGCCCCGCTCTATCCGGCCTCGCCCCGGGATCGTGCGCGCTGCCGGCTCCTCGAGCTCACGGCGGACGAGATCCTGCTGCCGCCGCTGCGCAGCCTGATGACCCGCACCTCGCCGCCCGATCCCGACCCGGACCGCCAGCGCCAGCGCATGGCCGAGGCCGATCGCGGCGAGATCCAGTTGCGCGATCACTATGAGACGCTGTCACGCCGTCTCGGCAGCCAGGATCATTTCTGCGGGGAACGCTTCACGGTCGCCGACATCGCGCTCTTCATGACGATCCTCTGGGTCCAGCGCCTCAAGGGCCCGAAGCTCGACAAGCACCCCAACCTCGCCGCCTGGTACAGCCGCGTGAAGTCGCGCCCCTCCGCGGGCCAGGCCGCCGCCGAAATCGCCGCCGCCGACCGCGAGCTCTCGCCGCCGCTGTGATGTGGAGAGTGGCGATCAACACGCCCCCTCTCTTGTCATTGCCGGGCTTGACCCGGCAATCCAGGGCCGCCGACACACGTCATGAGGACCTGCTACGTCTATCTCCTCGCCAGCCAGCCCAACGGCACGCTCTATATCGGCGTCACGAACAATCTGGTGCGACGCGTCTATGAACATCGGGAAGGCGCGCTTGAGGGCTTCACCAAACGCTACGGGGTCAAGAACCTCGTGCATTTCGAAGAGTTCGCGGACGTCTACCTGGCTATCCAGCGTGAAAAGACGCTCAAGAAATGGCCACGAGCCTGGAAGCTCGATCTGATCGAGAAAGCGAACCCGCAATGGCGGGATCTCTACGAAGAGGTCGTCTGACCGCGGCGCCCTCTGCCCTGGATCGCCGGGTCAAGCCCGGCGATGACAGAAGGGGTGGGCTGGTGGTGACGGTAAAAGGATCTACTGCCGCATCGTCGGCAGCACCAGCCGTTCGATCCAGTTGCGGACCTCGGCCAAGCGGATGTCCTCGTTCGTCACGTCCTCGTCGATGCCGAGCAGCCAGGCGACGTCCTTGCGCGACGGGTCCTGGTGCAGGGTTTCGAGCAGGTTGACATATTTCTCGCCGGCCTCGCGGTCCTTGAAGAAGCCCAGCTTCTGCAGCTTCTCGAGCCGGCACCAGGTGAGCCGCGCCAGCTCGTGCAGGTCGTATTCGGGATGATACTGCAGGCCCCAGAAGGTGCCGCCCTTGTGCGTGACGGCGACGGCCTGGATGTGGGTGAAGGCGTTCGAGGCCAGCAGCACGGCGCCGGGCGGGAGATGGGTGATCTCGTCCACATGGCTGATGAAGGCGTCGAACACGTTGCTCTTGCCGAAATAGAGCGGATGGCCGCGGCCCTCGGGCGTCAGCGCGATCTTGCGCGCGATCCCCATCTCGCGGCCGCGCGGGTTGGCGCGCACGATGCCGCCCGCCGCCGTCACCGCGATCTGCGCCGCCCAGCAGGAGCCGAAGCTCGGCACGCGCGAGGCAAAGGCCTCCCGGGCAAGCTCGATCTGCGGCGTCACGCGCGGATCGTCGTCATAGATGGTGAGGCTGCAGCCGGTCCAGGCGATGCCGTCATACTGCTCGAGGGCCGCCCCCTTGGGCAGGCTCGTGCCGGGATCGGCCGGATGCACCACGTCGCATTGCGCCTCGGGCAGGCATTTCTTCAGCATCGCGACATAGAGGTCGCCCGCGGCCGAGGCGCCGCCCGCCTGCAGCTCGTCGCGCGCGGCCTTGTTGTAGCCGTCGATCACCAGGAACTTCGCCGCCGGCTTCACGCTGGCCCGGGCCATGCCGATCTCTCCCTTTCGAAGCCGGAGCCTTAGGCCGCGCCGGCGGGCGTCACTTTATCCCTCGCCTCGGCGCCGGAAAAGCCCAGGGTCTCGGTATCGAGCTTGTCGACGGTGGCGAGCTTGCGGAACAGGCGGCTGAAGCTCAGCACCACGAGGAGGGTGGCGCTGCCGCCCAGCACGACAGCCGGCACCGCGCCGATCAGCGACGCCATGCTGCCGGCCCAGAAGGCGCCCAGCTCGTTGGAAGCGCCGACGAAGACGGCCTCGACCGCCATGACGCGGCCGCGCAGGTGATCGGGGGTCGCCAGCGGCACCACCGTCCCTCGGATATAGACGCTGACCATGTCGCAGGCGCCGCCGCAGAAAAGCGCGCCCAGCGACAGCCAGAAGCTTTCCGAAAGGCCGAAGGTGATGACGCAGAGGCCGAAGAGCCCGACGCAGATGAAGAGCTTGCGCCCCGCGCGCGAGCGGATCGGGCGCTGCGTCAGGATGAGCGCGGTGGTGACGGCGCCCACGCCGGCCGCGGCGCGCAGCAGGCCCAACCCTTCGGGGCCGGTATGGAGCACGTCCTTGGCGAAGACCGGCAGCAGCGGGATGGCGCTCGAGAACAGGACGGCGAAGAGATCGAGCGAGATGGCGCCGAGCAGCACCTTGTGGCTGAAGATGAGGCGCAAGCCGCCCAGCACGTCGCCGAGCTTGATCGCCTCCTTCTTGCCGCTGCCGGCCGGGCGGCGGTAGCGGACCAGGAAAATCATGCCGATCGCCGCCGCCAGCGCCACCGCGGCCGTGCCATAGACCGCGTCGGGACCGGCGAGATAGATGAAGCCGCCCAGCGCGGGCCCGCCGATGGTCGCGACCTGCCAGGAGACGGAGGACCAGGCGACCGCGTTGTTGAGCAGTTCCGGCGGCACCAGGCTCGGCATCATGGCGCGCGAGGCCGGGGCCACGAAGGCGCGCGCCGTGCCGAAGGCGGAGGCGATGGCGAGGATCGGCCAGAAGGCGGCATGGCCGCTGACGGCGAGGAACAGCAGGCCCACCGAGCAGAGCGCCTCGCCGCCCAGCGCCAGCAGCATGATGCGCCGCCGGTCGAACCGGTCGGCCACCGGCCCCACCACCAGCGCCAGCCCGATCGCGGGCAGGAACTCGGCCAGCCCGATCATGCCGAGCCGGAACGGACTCGCCGTCAGGTCATAGACCTGCCAGCCGATCGCCACCGCCTGCATCTGCATGGCGATGGTGGCAAGGAAGTTCGCGGCGCCGAAGAGCGCGAAGTTGCGATGGCGGAACGCGCCGAGGCCGGGAAGGGCGAGGGTCATGATGATTGGCGGTCTGGATCGGACGGAGCGGCACCACTTATCCCCTCCCCCGCGTCGCGGGGGAGGGTCAGGGAGGGGGCTGCTCGCTATCCGATGCCGCGCAGCCCCCTTCCTAACCTTCCCCCGTTCCGGGGGAAGGAACAGAACGAGTCGAGCTCATAAGAGAAGGAGAGACTCCCGCGCATTCCATGCGATTGTCCTGCCTTCAGGAAGGGAAGAGGAAAATTCCTGCTGCTATGCCCCCTTCGCCAACCGGTCCACCGTCGCGACCAGGTCGGCGTGGCGCTCGCAGATGGCGTCGGCGGTGGTGCGGTCCTTGTCGGCCGCGCGCGTGGCGGTGAAGAGGATCGCCTTCATGCCGAGCGCCTGCGGGCCCTTCACGTCGTTATGGTCGCGATCGCCGATATGGACGATCTCCTCGATCGCCACACCCATCTGGCGCGCGGCCGATTCGAACATGGCGCGGTGCGGCTTCGAATAGCCGACCTCGTCGGAGAAGGCGAAGCCGTCGAAGAAGCGGGCGAGATCGTAGCTCGCGAGGAGTTGGCGCAGGCAGCGCCCCGGCGAGACGATCGCATCGGAGACGATGCAGGTCTTGTAGCGTCCATGAAGCCCCTCGAGCGCCTCGCGGATGCCGGGGATCAGGTCGGGGCGGATGGTGATCTCCATCTCCTCGTGCGCCTTCACGATCCGGGCGAGCTCGGCCTCGGGCAGCGTGCGCCCCAGCCCTTTGAGCGCGACGTTCAGCCGCTCGGCGATCGGCCAGGTGACATGCTGGTCATGCCAGACCTTGTTGAAAGCGGCATCGGCCACGTCATAGGCGAGCTTGACCCGGTCGAGCTCGATCGGCTGCTGGCGGTTCAGCGCCTCCCACAGCAGGTGGCGGCGCTCCTCCTTCTTGGTCTTGAGACCCTGGGCCTTGCGCTTGGGCTCGTCCGAATCGTCATGAACGATGGTGTCCCACAGATCGAAGGTGATGGCGCGAAGCGGGCGGCCCATGGGGCGGCAATCTCCTGAAAGAGGGAAAGGATGGCGCGGCGGGAACGGCGGGCCGTGACCTTACCGGCTGGAGGGAATCGCCGCAACTCGGCAGGCAGCGGCGGTGCCCCTGTTTCGCTGTAGCGCCAGCGCAAAAAACCCTTAAAATCCACATCCTTCCGCCGGCCTGGAGTTCGCGTGTCCGACCGCCTTTTCCTGCCCCACCCGCCCTTCCTGCAACCGACCCGGCGCCGGTTCCTGGCCGGCGCCGCCGCCATGGCCGCCTGGGCGACATTCGGCCCCAAGGCGCGTGCCGACGGCGGGACCAACGGCAAGGCCCATGCCCTCGCCATGCATGGCGAGCCCAAATACGGACCCGACTTCAAGCATTTCGACTATGTGAACCCGGACGCGCCCAAGGGCGGGCAGCTGCGCATGAGCGTGCCCAACAGCACCACCTTCGAAAGCTTCAACCCCTTCATCGTCCGAGGCGCGCCCGCCGCCGGCAGCGACGGCATCTACGAATCGCTCACCGTCGCCAGCAACGACGAGGCCTTCACGCAATACGGCCTCCTGGCCCAGTACATCGAGACGCCGGACGATCGCTCCTGGGTGGAATTCACGCTCAACCCGGCCGCGCGCTGGTGGGACGGAACCGCCATCACGCCCGCCGACGTGATCTTCACCCTCGAGACGCTGAGGGCCAAGGGGAAGCCCTTCTATCGCTTCTATTATCGCAGCGTGGCCAAGGTCGAGCAGACCGGCGATCTCGGCGTCCGCTTCACCTTCGTGCCCGGCGACAATCGCGAGCTGCCGCTGATCATCGGCCAGATGTCGGTGCTCTGCAAAGCCTACTGGGAGACGCGCGATTTCGAGAAGCCCTCGCTCGACCTGCCGATGGGCAGCGGGGCCTATCGCATCACCGCGTTCGAGCCCGGCCGCTTCGTGGTGACAACGCGCGTCCAAGACTACTGGGGCCGCGACCTGCCCGTGAACGTCGGGACCGGCAACTGGGATTCGGTCCGCTACATCTACTACAAGGACGAGACCGTGGCGCTCGAGGGCCTCAAGGCCGGCGATTTCGACATCAGGCAGGAACGCTCCGCGAAGATCTGGGCCACCGGTTACGATGCACGCCCCGTCCGGGACGGCCGGATCGTCAGGGAGCAGATCCCGAACGAGATTCCGACCGGGATGCAATGCTTCCCCTTCAACATCCGCCGGCCCATCTTCCAGGACCGCCGGGTGCGCCAGGCGCTGGGTTATGCCTTCGATTTCGAGTGGTCGAACAAGGCGCTCTTCTTCGGGCAATACACGCGCAACGCCAGCTACTTCTCCAACACCGAGCTGGCCTCCTCCGGCCTGCCCCAGGGCGAGGAGCTGGCGATCCTCGAGAAATATCGCGGCAAGGTCCCCGACGAGGTCTTCACCTCGGTCTACGAGCCGCCCAAGACCAAGGGCGACGGCGACATCCGCGACAATCTCCTGAAGGCACGCGCGCTGCTGCAGGCTTCGGGCTGGGTGATCCGGAACGAGCGGCTGGTCAAGCAGGAGACCGGCGAGCCGTTCCAGTTCGAGTTCCTGCTCTTCGATCCGATGTTCGAGCGCATCGTGCTGCCCTTCCTGCGCAATCTCCGGCGGCTCGGCATCGTCACGACGCTGCGCACGGTCGGCGTCGCCGAGTACCAGAACCGGACGGACAATTTCGATTTCGACATGATCAGCGGCGGCTTCGGCCAGTCGCTCTCGCCGGGCAACGAGCAGGCGGACTACTGGGGCTCGGCCTCGGCCGACCAGCCGGGCGGCCAGAACATCATCGGCATCAAGGACCCGGTGATCGACGAGCTGGTCGATCTGCTGATCGCGTCCCCCGACCGCGAAAGCCTGATCCAGCGCACCCGCGCGCTCGACCGCGTGCTGCTCTGGGGCTTTTACGTGATCCCCAACTGGCATCTGCGGAGCTGGCGCGTCGCCTACTGGAACAAGTTCTCGCGGCCGGCGATCGCGCCGAAATACGATCTGGGCCTCGATACCTGGTGGATCGATCCCGCCAAGGCGGCGGCGCTTGCCGGCGAGCAGGCGAGCTGAGCGGAGCCGGACCGATCATGTTCGCCTATATCGTCCGCCGCCTGCTGCTGATCATCCCGACCCTGTTCGGGATCATGGTCATCAATTTCGCCATCGTGCAGGTGGCGCCGGGCGGGCCCGTGGAGCAGACCATCGCCGAGCTCGAGGGACGGGGCATCTCCGCGACCGCGCGCATCAGCAGCGGCGGCGGCGAGACCGTCGGCGGCGGCGGGAGCGAGAACAGCCATTATCGCGGTGCGCGCGGCCTCGATCCCGAGTTCGTGAAGGAGATCGAGAAGCTCTACGGCTTCGACAAGCCGCCCGTCGAGCGCTTCATCGACATGATGAAGCATTATGTGCGGTTCGATTTCGGCGACAGCTTCTTCAAGGGCCGGCCCGTGGTCGATCTCGTGATCGAGAAGTTCCCCGTCTCGATCTCGCTCGGTCTCTGGACCACGCTGCTCATGTATCTCATCTCCATCCCGCTCGGCATCAAGAAGGCCGTAAAGGACGGATCGCGTTTCGACATCTGGACCAGCGTCGTCATCATCACCGGCAATGCCATCCCCTCCTTCCTGTTCGCGGTGCTGCTGATCGTGCTCTTCGCTGGCGGCAGCTTCGTCCAATGGTTTCCCCTGCGGGGCCTGGTCTCCGACAACTGGACCGACCTCGCCTGGCCGCAACGGATCCTGGATTATTTCTGGCATCTGGCGCTACCCCTGGCGGCGCTCCTGGTCGGCAGCTTCGCCAGCCTGACCATGCTGACCAAGAACTCCTTCCTCGAGCAGATCAACCAGCAATATGTGATCACCGCGCGGGCCAAGGGCCTGACCGAGCGGCGCGTGCTCTATGGCCATGTGTTCCGCAACGCGATGCTGATCGTGATCGCGGGCTTCCCCTCCGCCTTCATCGGGATCCTATTCACCTCCTCGCTCCTGATCGAGATCATCTTCTCGCTCGACGGTCTGGGGCAGCTCGGCTACGAGGCCGTCATCAACCGCGACTATCCGATCGTGTTCGCCACCACCTACTTCTTCACCCTGCTGGGGCTGGTGATGAATCTCGTGGGCGACATCACCTACACGCTGGTCGATCCCCGCATCGATTTCGAGAGCCGCCGCGTATGAGCGCCGCCGAGGGAACGACCGCGCCGCCCCCGGCTGCTGCTCCCGGCTCGGCCCTGGCCCGCAGCTATGCCGACCGGTTCCTGGGCTTCCGCATCACGCCTTTGACGCGCCGGCGCCTGCGGAACTTCCGTGCCAACAAGCGCGGCTTCTGGTCGCTCTGGATCTTCCTGGTTCTCTTCGGCCTCAGCCTGGGGGCCGAGCTGATCGCGAACGACCGGCCGATCGTCGTCTATCACGACGGTCACCTGTTCTTCCCCGTCTTCGCCAACTATCCGGAGACGGCCTATGGCGGCGTGTTCGAGACCAACACGGTCTATACCGATCCCTTCGTGAAGAAGCTGCTCTCGGACAAGGGCTGGGCGGTCTGGCCGCTCATTCCCTATTCCTACGACACGGTGATCTACGACCTGCCGGATCCCGCACCGACGCCGCCTTCCTTGCAGCAATGGCTCGGCACCGACGACCAGGCCCGCGATGTCGTGGCCCGCGTGATCTACGGTTTCCGCATCTCGGTCGCCTTCGGCCTGATCCTGACCTTCTTCAGCACCATCATCGGCGTGATCGCGGGCGCGGTGCAGGGCTATTTCGGCGGCCTGCTCGACATCACCTTCCAGCGCGTGATCGAGATCTGGAGCGGCCTGCCGACGCTCTACATGCTGATCATCCTGGCCAGCGTCATCACGCCGAACTTCTGGTGGCTCCTGGGGCTGCTGCTGCTCTTCAGCTGGACCTGGCCCGTCGCCGTGGTGCGGGCGGAATTCCTGCGCGCGCGCAACTTCGAATATGTGCGCGCCGCCCATGCGCTCGGCGTGCGCGACCGGACCATCATGTTCCGCCATCTTTTGCCCAACGCGATGGTGGCGATGCTGACCTTCCTGCCCTTCACGCTCGGCGGCTCGGTCACGGTGCTGACTTCGCTGGACTTCCTGGGGTTCGGCCTGCCGGCGGGCTCCGCCTCCCTGGGCGAGCTCCTCAACCAGGGCAAGGCCAATCTTCAGGCGCCCTGGCTGGGATTCACCGGCTTCTTCATCATCGCCTTCGTGCTGACGCTGCTGGTCTTCATCGGCGAGGCGGTGCGCGATGCCTTCGATCCGCGCAAGACCCTCGTATGAGCGCAGCCGATCCCACATCCGGCCCGGCCACCGGACCCTTGCTGCAGGTCAAGGATCTCTCGACCCATTTCGGCGAGGGCGCGCGGCTGGTGAAGGCGGTCGATCACGCCAGCTTCACCATCGATCGCGGCCGCACCCTGGCGCTGGTGGGCGAGAGCGGCTCGGGCAAATCGGTGACGGCGCTCTCGATCATGCGCCTCCTGCCCTACCCCGTGGCGCGCCACCCTTCGGGCAGCATCCTCTTCAAGGGCCAGGAGCTGATCGGCGCGCCGGAATCCGCGATGCGAGCCTTACGCGGCAACCAGATCTCGATGATCTTCCAGGAGCCGATGACCTCGCTCAACCCGCTCCACACCATCGAGAAGCAGGTCAACGAGGTGCTGCTGGTCCATAAGGGCCTGGCACCCGCGGCCGCGCGGGCACGCACGCTCGAGCTCCTGCGCCTGGTGCGCCTGCCCAACCCCGAGACGCGGCTCAACGCCTATCCGCACGAGCTCTCGGGCGGCCAGCGCCAGCGCGTCATGATCGCGATGGCGCTCGCCAACGAGCCCGACCTCCTGATCGCCGACGAGCCGACGACGGCGCTCGACGTCACGATCCAGGCGCAGATCCTGAAGCTCCTGAAGGAGCTGCAGGCCAAGCTCGGCATGGCGCTGCTGCTGATCACCCACGATCTCAGCATCGTGCGCAAGGTGGCCGACGATGTCTGCATCATGACGCAGGGGCAGATCGTCGAGCAGGGCCCGGTCGCGACCGTCTTCAAGGCGCCGCAGCACGCCTATACCCGCAAGCTGCTGGCGGCCGAGCCCAAGCGCAAATCCGCGATCCGACCGGCCGAGGGCGCGCCGCTGGTGACGGGATCGGACATCAAGGTCTGGTTCCCGATCAGGCAGGGCCTGCTGCGCCGGACCGTCGATTACATCAAGGCGATCGACGGGGTGAGCCTCGCGCTGCATGAGGGCCGCACGGTCGGCGTGGTGGGCGAGAGCGGCTCGGGCAAGACGACGCTGGGGCTGGCGCTGCTGCGGCTCATCAAGAGCGAAGGCCCCATCGCCTTCCTGGGCAAGCGCATCGACGGGCTCTCCGGCGGCGCCCTGCGGCCGTTGCGCCAGGAGATGCAGGTGGTGTTTCAGGACCCCTACGGCTCGCTCTCGCCGCGCCTCTCGATCGGCGAGATCGTGGCCGAGGGCCTCACGGTGCATCGCCTCGCCAAGAGCGAGGAGGAAGCCAATGCCCGCATCGTCGAGGCGCTCCAGGAGGTGGGGCTCGATCCCGAGAGCCGCTTCCGCTATCCGCACGAGTTCTCGGGCGGCCAGCGCCAGCGCATCGCGATCGCGCGCGCCATGGTGCTGAAGCCGCGCTTCGTCGTGCTGGACGAGCCGACCTCGGCGCTCGACATGTCGGTCCAGGCGCAGATCGTCGACCTCCTGGCCGAGCTGCAGCGCCGGCACCGCCTCGCCTATCTCTTCATCAGCCACGACCTGCGCGTGGTGCGGGCGCTCGCCGACGAGATCATGGTGCTCAAGGACGGCAAGGTGGTCGAGCACGGCGCCGCCGACCAGGTGCTGACCAGCCCGCGCGAGGACTATACCAAGGCCCTGATGGCCGCCGCCTTCGAGCTCGAGACGGCGCAGCCGGGCGTGGTGAAGCAGTGAGGGTGCGAATTTCCGAGATCGAGTCTGCCCCCTCCCTGACCCTCCCCCTAAATGGGGGAGGGGATTATCGTCGGCTTCGCGCTCTTGTCCCCTCCCCCCTCGAGGGGGAGGGATAGGGAGGGGGCTGCTCGGCCTTCGCCCCATCTCGCTCCCCTCAGCTCCATCACCAAGGATCCCGCATGGTCATTCTCTTCAACAGCCCCAACGACGATGCCGGCGAGTTCGAGGCCTGGCGCCTGCCGCTGAAGGCGGCGGATTCCGCGATCGATCTGCGCTTCTGGCCGGATGTGGGGCGGGTGGAGGATATCGAGTATGCGCTGGTCTGGCTGCCGAAGCCCGGCGACATGCAGCGCTATCCCAACCTCAAGGTGATCTTCAATCTGGGGGCGGGCGTCGACAAGCTCCTGGCCGACAAGACCCTGCCCTTCCACGTTCCGATCGTGCGGCTGGTCGATCCGGGCCTCACCGCCGGCATGACGGAATACGTGCTGCTCCACACGCTGCGCCATCATCGCGGCCAGCATGTGCTCGACCAGCAACAGAAACAGCGCGTCTGGCGCCAGAAGCTGTTCCCGCTCGCCAAGGACCGCAAGGTCGGGATCCTGGGGCTGGGCGTGCTGGGCGCCGACGCGGCGGCCAAGCTGTCGGCACTCGATTTCGACGTGGCCGGCTGGAGCCGCCAGCCGAAATCGCTGCCGGGCGTGAAGAGCTATCATGGCGAGGAGGGGCTGAAGGCCTTCCTCGCGCGCACCGAGATCCTGGTCTGCCTGCTGCCGCTGACGCCCGAGACGCGCGGCATCCTCGATGCGAAGCTCCTGGCGCAGCTCCCCAAAGGCGCCTGCCTCATCAATGCGGGGCGCGGCGGCCATCTGGTCGATGCCGACCTGATCGCGGCGCTCGACAGCGGCCATATCGCCCATGCGACGCTCGACGTCTTCCACCAGGAGCCGCTGCCGGCGGACCATCCCTTCTGGGTCCATCCGCAGGTCACGGTGACGCCGCACGTGGCGAGCCTGACCCAGCCCGAGACCGCGATCCCGGTGGTGCTCGAGGGCATCAAGCTCCACAAGGCGGGCCGGCCCATCCCCAACACGGTCGATCTGAAAAAGGGCTACTAGCCACCGGCAAGCAAGCAGCCGGGCGCGCCACCGGAACCACGTGCGAGTTATGCTGTCTTGTGGGTTCTTATTTTGTTCTTTACATTCTTTGCGTGTTCTGATAGGATTTTATGCAACTCAATCCTTGAAGGGGCATAAATGCCAGACCCTATCGACACGGCGACGGGCGAACTCACGCTCGTGCCCGATCCGCGGTTTCGCCTGCAGTGGCCCATCACGGCGGCTTTTCGGGAGAGGATCGGCAACGAGGAGTCCCGCGGCAGCGGCGGCTATCTCGCGCGCAATGGCGACGCGCTCGGAGCCTATCAATTGAGGCCGATCGCACTCCAAGACATCGGATGGCGCGACGATAACGGCAACTGGACGGAGAAATCCGGCGTCGCCAACGACAACGATTTCCTGTTCAGCCCGCTCAAGCAGGAAATCGCGCTGAAGGAGTTTCTTCTGCACAATCGACGATTGCTCGGAGCCAACGACTTCGCCGTGCCGATCGGGCAGGTGGTTCGAGGCATCAAAGGCGACTTCACGATCACCGAGAACGGCCTTGCCGCCGCCATGCATCGGGGAGGAGCGCCAGCGGTCAAGAGATATCTCAAGTTCCTGGCGGAGCAGGGATGGGTCAGCGACGAGACCAAGTTTCCCTCGGATTGGGCAGACAAATTCAAGCCTATCGAGACGCGGCTGCGCAAATTCGCCGATATTCCCTATCTGCGGCCGCACGGCCACTAAGGACGCGGACGACAATGTTCCGATCATTGCTCGTTGCCGCATTGATGGCGGTCGGGCTGGAAGCCTCGACCCTTCAGGCCGCACCGATCGGATCGGAGGTTCCCGTTTCGCTTCAGCCCGGCGAGCCGCCGGACGGTGCCTGGCCCGTTGCACGGCGAGACCTATGGTCCGATGACATCGACTCGTCGGGAGCGGCCGCGATATCGAAAGATTTCCTGGATCGGCTCGACGACATCATCAAGCGCGGCGATGCTCGCGACCGCAACGAAGCGTTGGCCTTCCTTTTTCAACATTACATCTACTGGGGCCGTCTTGATCTCGATGGCAAGGGCGCCGACGAGATGATGGTTTGGATCGGCGTGCCGGGAGCCTGCGGCTCAGCCGGTTGCGACGCCACCATCCTTGGCCGGCGGCCGCGCGGATGGGAGGGCGTCGCGGGCTTCTTCCTGGAAGAGCCCACAGGCAATCTCTGCTACTCGCATGCCGGTCCCGACGGTTATCCGATGCTTCGCAGCCGCCGAGAAGCGGTCTGGTGGACCGGCACGAAATTCGACACGATCTGCTACCTGGCTTGCAACGGCTGGGGCGATCCCTACGGCGAAAGTCCGGAAGAACTCGCCACCTATACGGCCGAAGAGCTCAAGATCCGCGACCAGCTTCGGCAGCTTGCCTGGTGCGGCGCGGACCAGGCGAACTGACGCCACATCGATCCCTCACGATCTTCACGAACGACGGCGCGCCGGTTTCGCGGGCTTGCGCGTTTCCTTCCCGGCTGGCGGCGGTACCAGATGACCCAGCCGCAGCGCCATGCCGGTTTTCACCGTGCGGATCGCGAAATTCGAGCTTACTCGCGCCCGGGGACCGTCTTTCCGACAGCATCACCCGCCTCCGGCTCCTCCAGCGTGCGCTCGATCGCGTCGCCCAGGTCGCTCATGAAGACGGCGCCCTTGACCGTGCGCTGCACCAGCACATTGCGCCGGTCGGCCTCGTCCTCCTTGCGCCGCGCGAAGCCCAGCCGCTCGAGCCGGTCGAGAGCGCGGCAGACCGCGGGCTTCGACATGCCGAGCCCCGCCGCCAGTCCCCGCACCGTGTGCGGTCCCTCCGCGATATAGAGCGTCGCCAGCAATGCCAGCTGGCGTTGTGTCAGCTCGCCCGTCGGCGGGCCCATCCCCGTCAGCAGCAGGCGACGCCACAAGGCCAGGGCCTCGTTGCGCCCCAGCGCCATCGCTCTCGTCCCGTCCTGTTCCCGCCTGTCAGCGCCGCGCTCGCCGGCGCGCCGGGGCCCGCCGCTTCGCGGCCGCGGGCTTGCGCGCCGGCGTCGGCACGGCACTCGTCAGGGCCGAGGCCGGGGCCTCGCCCTTGGCATTCCCGCTTCCCGCGGCCAGATGCGCGATATGCGCATAGACGGCGCGCAGGCCCATCGCGTCGGCGCCCTCGGGCCGGCCGGGGCGGTTGCGGCTGTTGGCCGCCATGATATCGAAATGGACCCAGGGCGTGGTCGGCCGCACGAACTCGGCGAGGAAGAGCGCCGCGGTGATGGCGCCGGCGAAGCCGCCATCGCCGACATTGTTGATGTCGGCGATCTTGCTGTCGAGCATGCGCCGATAGGGCCGATGCAGCGGCAGCCGCCAGAAGGGCTCCTGGTTCTCGACCGCGAGCTTGAGCAGCGCGTCGGCGGTCTCGTCATGGTTGGAGAAGAGCGCCGGCAGCTCCGGCCCCAGCGCCACGCGCGCCGCCCCGGTGAGGGTGGCGAAATCGACGATCAGCGCCGGATCGTCGCGGTCGGCCTCGGTCAGCGCGTCGGAGAGGATGAGCCGGCCTTCGGCGTCGGTGTTCCCGACCTCGACCGAGATGCCTTTCCGGGTCTTGAGGATGTCGAGCGGATGGAAGGCGTTGCCCGACACCGCGTTCTCGACCGCCGGCACCAGCACCCGGAGCTGCACCGGCAGCTCCGTCTCCATGATCATGCGCGCCAGCCCCAGCACATGGGCGGCGCCGCCCATATCCTTCTTCATCTGCAGCATGCCCGAGGCGGGCTTGAGATCGAGGCCGCCGGAATCGAAGCAGACTCCCTTGCCCACCAGCGCGATCTTCGGGCCCTTCGCGCCCCATCTGATGTCGACCAGGCGCGGCGCCCGCGAGGAGGCGCGGCCGACCGCATGCACGGACGGGTAATCGGCCTTCAGCAGCGCATCGCCGACGATCACGTTGAACTTCGCGCCGTGGGCCTTGGCCAGTTTCTCCGCCTCGGCCGCGAGCTCCGCCGGTCCCATATCGTCGGCCGGCGTGTTGATCATGTCGCGCACCCAGTAGATGGCGCCCGCCATGCTCTCGACCTTGGCGCGGTTCGCGTTCTTCGGCCAGACCAGCTTCGCCGGCTCGCGCTTGGGCTTGCGATAGCGATCGAAGGAATAGGCGCCGAGCGCCCAGGCGAGCGCGGCGGCGCTGGCCTGCAACGGCGTCAGCGGCGCCTCGATGCGATAGCGCCCCTCGGGAATGCTCAGCGGCAAGGCGCCCCAGGACCAGAGATCGAGCCCGTCATCGAGGATCAGGAGAACCGAGCCGATGCCGCCGTCGCGCGCCGGCAGCAGCAGATGGCGCGACGGCTCGGCCTTGAAGTCGGTCGCCTCGATCCATTTGCGCAAGGTCCCGTTCTGGCCCTTGAGCCAGTTGCGGTATTGCGACCGTGCCACGGGATGAATGATCGCGGGCTTACCCGCGGCGCGGTCGGTGAGCGCAGAAATCTCGGCCATGATGTCCTCGGAGGGAATGACGATCGGTGCCCCAGGAAGCGAGTCGCCAGCATGGCCCGCCGGACCCGTGCTGAAAAGAGGGGCTGACGCCGAAACCCCGGCCCCGCCCCGCTTCGCCCCCCACCTTGCCTCACCGGGGACCCTCGGGCTTACTGGAGCCCCTTTTTCCGGACCCTCGGGATCGCCCTCATGACCGACATGACGCTCTATATCGCCAACAAGAACTACTCCTCCTGGTCGCTGCGGCCCTGGCTGGCGATGAAGCAGGCGGGCCTGGGCTTCCGCGAGGTGCTGATTCCGCTCGACCTGCCCGATACGCAAACGAAAATCAAAGCCTTCTCCGGTTCCGGCAAGGTGCCGTTCCTGGAGCATGGGGCGGTCCGCATCTGGGAGTCCCTGGCGATCTGCGAATATGCGGCGGAGATCGGGCCCCGGGCGCGGCTCTGGCCGGAAGATCCCGTCGTGCGCGCCCATGCGCGGGCCGTCGCGACGGAGATGCATGGCGGCTTCGCCGAATTGCGCCGCAACATGCCGATGGATATCCGGAGCCGCTGGCCGGAGCGCAACCGCCAGTCCCACTGCGCCGCCGACATCGAGCGGGTCGTGGCGCTCTGGCGCGAGGCGCGCGAGCGCTTCGGCAAGGCCGGCGCCAACGGCAAGGGCGATTTCCTCTATGGCGGCTTCACCATCGCCGACGCGATGTATGCGCCGGTGACGACCCGCTTCGTCACCTATGGCGCCACCCTCGACCCGGCGTCCATGGCCTATATCGAGGCGGTCAACAGCCTGCCGGCGATGCGCGAATGGACCGAGGCCGCCCGGCAGGAGCCCTGGGAGATCACCTACCCGGTGTTCCGGCAGGCGTGATGGAGGTCCACCCTGCTTCACCCGGTTGTCCCTCTCCCGTGAGGGCAGAACAATCGCATGCGGCAACTGGCATCGACCTTTTATCCCCTCCCCCGGAACGGGGGAGGGCGAGGGAGGGGGAAGACGCGATAAAGGAAACAGCGCAAAGCTGCTTCGTTCCGGCTTCATCCATCGAGCAGCCCCCTCCCTGGCCCTCCCCCGAAAGCGGGGGAGGGGATGAGATCGCGCCATGACCACCGAGCCGCCCTCGGAACGGTCGGGCCTGCATCTGCCGCTTCGGCGCTGGCCGCTGCATCTCTCGATCAAGTTCCTGCCGACCGCGATCGGTCCGACCGCCATCTGGCTGGTGCTGGTGGTGAGCACGCTCGCGGCGCGGCCGCCCTTGGCGAGCCTCGACAGCCTGGTGCTGGCCCAGGCCTGGTGGCAATGGTCCGGGAACAATGCCGACCTGATCGAGGCTTTCGCGCGCCACCCGCCGCTGCTGGCCTGGCTGATCCAGGCCGGCTGGTGGCTGTTCGGCACCAGCGAGCTCTGGGCGCGGCTGGTGGGGCCTCTCTTCGCGCTCGGCACCATCCTCACGGCGGGGCCGGTCGCCCGCCTGCTCTGGCCGCGCCGGCCGCAGACCCTCGCCACGGCGCCCATCGTTCTGGTGGGCTTCGGCGGCTTTGCCGGCTCGCTCGCCCTCACCTTGCCCGACCTGGCCCTCGCGGCCTTCCTCTTGGGCGCCATCGCCGGTCTCGGGCTGGTGCTGCACCGCCAGCCGCTGTTCGGCTGGGCCGTCTATGGCACGGCCCTGGGCCTGGCGATCCTGGCCCGCGGCGGGGCCGGCCTGCTCTATATCCTGCCCCTGATCCTGGTGCTGCCCTGGCTCGATCCCGTGCAACGCCCGCGCCCCCTGCCCTGGCTGGCTGGCGTGGCCGGCGCGCTGGCGCTGGCGGCGCTCATGCAGCTTCCCTGGCTGCTGCGCCTTCCCGACCCGCTGGCGGCCCTCCTCGCCGATCCCTCCCGCTATCCCGGCGCGCCGCTGCGCCCGCCCGAGCGCCCGTTCTACTGGCTGCTGCTGCTGGCGCCCGCCCTTCTGCATCCCTGGGCCTGGTGGAAGCCGATCTGGCGCGCCATGCGCAACCAGACCCGGATGCCGATCGATGACGGGCTGCGCCTGATCCTGGTCGCAGTGGGGGCCGCCCTTCTCGCAAGCTTCCTGACCGAGGGCCGCTCCTCCTACGGGCTGGTGCCGGCGCTGGCACCCCTGGCGCTCCTGGCGGCAAGGCTGCTGACGGTGCAGGCCAACAAGCCGACGGACTATCACGCGGCCCTGCCGACGGCCCCGATCCTGCTGGCGGGGCTTCTGTTCTTCCTGCTCAACATCGTGCCGGTCGCCCATCTCGACGCGGTCTGGCGCCAGTTCGTGAGCCCGACCGGCCTGCCGATCTGGCTCGGCGGCACCGGCCTGATCTCAGGCCTCGTGCTGCTGGGCGGTGCCTATCTGGTCGGCCAGGCAGCGCCGCGGGCACTCCAGGCCCGCATGATGCAGCTCGCGCTCCTGCCCACGCTCGTGGTGGTGAGCTTCAACATCGAGTTCGCCCAGTCCCTGCGGCCCTTCTTCGACATCACGCCGCTGGCCGAGCAGATCTACGAGCTCCAACAATCGGGACGGGGCGTGGCCCTGCTCGGGCGCTATCGCGGCGAGTACGATTTCCTCGGCCGGCTCGACCAGCCGGTCACGGTGTTCGCCAGCGCCGGCGCGGCGCTCGGCTGGGCGGCGCAGAATCCCGACGGCGTGGTGCTGTCCTATTTCCAGGGCGGGGTGCTGCGCCTGCCGCTGCGCCCGCTCATGCTGGGGGCGGCCGGCGACAATTGGGCCGCCTTCTGGCCGGCGAGCGACGTGGTCGCCACGAACGGCGCGGTGCTGGCGCAGCGGTTTTGATTACTGCGCCGCGGGGGCCTCGCCCTTCGACATGTCGGCGATGCGCTGGTCGAGCGTCTGGATCAGGCCATCGAAGCCCCTCGAGCCCATCACGTCGATGAACTCCGAGCGATAGACCGAGAGCTGGCTGATCGAGCCCTTGAGATAGACATCGATGATCTTGAGCTGGCCCTGGTCGGGGCGCAGCAGATAGTCGATGCGGATCGGATCGCCGCTGGCGCTGGCGATCTGATTCTTCACCAGCACCGTGTTCTGGGCCTTCTGCTCCTCGCCCAGGATTTCGAAGCGCTGATCCTTGAAGCCGTCGAGGCGGGCGGCATAGGTCGCGGTCGAATAGCGCCGGAAGGTGTCGACCAGCGTCTGCTTCTGCGCGTCGGTCAGGTTCTGCCACTGGCCGCCCATGGCGACCCGCGACATCAGCGTGAAATCGAAGGCATCGGCCACGACCGGCTCGAGCTGCTTGTAGCGGCCCTCATAGCCCAGCGTGGCGGCGTTCTGCATGACCTGCAGGAAGGCGCCGTTCAGCTTCCCGATCACGTCGCCCGCGGGCGTCGCAACCGCCCGGGCCGGGCCTGCCAGCGCCAGGACGATGGCCAGCGCGAGGCCGATGCTGAAAACGGGAAGGAAACGGCGGGGATGGGCTGTCATGGTTCCTTTGGCTCTCTGTCGTGCGCTCGCGTGGTCGTCCCCATCGGCCCAGGGTCGGGCCGGCGCCACCGGACGGCTTGGTTCCGATCGGATCGGTAAAAAGTCCCCAGCGGCCATCCCCTGCTGCCGGTTAGACAAATGCCGCCCCCTCGGGTGCCTCTTTTGGAGGCGTCCGACGGTGGCGGCGCGACATATAGGCATGCCCCACCGCTTTGCGCAACCTTGCCACCCGACTTGAGCCCTGGGCAAAAATGCCGCATTTCCCGGGATTTGGCTATTTCCCCTCGATGCAACGGGTTGATTTGCCGGCGCTTCTATGGTCCCAATGCGGACAGGGGGATGGACGTCCGCAAGGGCGGTGGCTAGAAGCTTAATAGTTGAGCCAGGGGGTTGGCCTTAACCTATGACGGAACCCCGCTCGCGAGGACCCGCGGGCCTTCATCCTCGAGGATAGTCGCCAGTGAGTGGAGCCCATCCGAAGATGCGCGTGATTCTGGCCCAGCCCCGCGGCTTTTGCGCCGGCGTCGAGCGCGCCGTGGAGATCGTCGAGCTGGCGATCCGCAAATATGGGCCGCCCGTCTATGTGCGCCATGAGATCGTCCACAACAAACGGGTCGTGGAGAAGCTGCGCTCGATCGGCGCGCGTTTCGTCGACGAGCTCGACGAGATTCCCGACGGCGCGATCACGGTGTTCTCGGCCCACGGTGTGGCGCAGAAGGTCGCCGACGATGCGGGCCTGCGCGATCTGCCGGTGATCGACGCCACCTGCCCGCTGGTCGCCAAGGTGCATCGCGAAGGCCAGCGCTATGCCGAGCAGGGCTATGACGTGATCCTGATCGGCCATGAGGGCCATCCCGAGGTCGAAGGCACGCGCGGACGCATCCCGGGCGGCGTGCATCTGGTCTCCTCCGTCGACGATGTCGACCGGCTGCGGGTGCGCGACCCGGCCAAGGTTTCCTACATCACCCAGACGACGCTGTCGGTCGACGATACCCGCGTCATCATCGACAAGCTGAAGCAGCGCTTTCCGCAGGTCGCCGGCCCCGACGTGCGCGACATCTGCTACGCGACGCAGAACCGCCAGCAGGCGGTGCATCTCCTGGCCCAGCATGTGGGCGTGATCCTGGTGGTGGGCTCGCCCAACAGCTCGAACTCCAACCGGCTGCGCGAGATCGCGGCCGAAATGGGCATCGCCAGCTACCTGATCGACACGGCCGACGACATCAACCCGGCCTGGTTCGCCAACGTGGACGCCGTCGGCGTCACCGCCGGCGCCTCGGCGCCGGAAGAGCTGGTGCAGGAGGTGCTCAACCGCCTGGGCCAGATCACGCCGGTCGAGATCGAGAATCTCGAGGGCGTCGAGGAGAACGTTCGCTTCAAGCTGCCCGAGATGCTGTGGGACGTCGCCGGTTCGCCCTACGGGCGGATGGGCCGGCCGCAGCCCCGCGAAAGCGAGCGCAACAGCGCCCCAACCCCGGCCGAATGACCCCTCCGCCCGCCAGCCGCCCCAAGAGATCGTCGCCGCATCCCTCGACCAGGAGAGCCGCGTGTCCGTTCCGTTGATCCAGAAGATCCATGTCGGTACCTACCTGATGAAGCAGCGCTTCCAGGGCAAGAAGCGCTATCCGCTGGTGCTGATGCTGGAGCCGCTCTTCCGCTGCAATCTCGCCTGCGCCGGCTGCGGCAAGATCGACTATCCGGACGACATCCTGAACCGGCGCCTGTCGGTCGAGGAATGCGTGGGTGCGGCCGAGGAATGCGGCGCGCCGATCGTCTCGATCGCCGGCGGCGAGCCGCTGCTGCACAAGGAGATGCCGAAGGTCGTGGCCGAGCTGGTGAAGCGCCGGCGCTTCATCTATCTCTGCACCAACGCGCTGCTGCTCGAGAAGAAGATCGACCAGTTCACGCCCAGCCCCTATCTCTGCTTCTCGATCCATCTCGACGGCGACCGCGCGCGCCACGACAAGGTGGTCTGCCAGGAGGGCGTCTATGACAAGGCGGTCGCGGCGATCAAGACCGCGCGCGCCAAGGGCTTCCGCGTCAACGTCAATTGCACCCTCTTCGACGGCGAGGCGCCCGAGCATGTGGCCCACTTCCTCGACACCGCGATGGAGATGGGCGTCAGCGGCGTGACCATCTCGCCGGGCTATGCCTATGAGCGCGCGCCCGACCAGCAGCATTTCCTCAAGCGCAGCCAGACCAAGCAGCTCTTCCGCGACGTGTTCCGCCGCGGCAAGGGCAAGGGCTGGCGCCTGAACCAGTCGGCGCTGTTCCTCGACTTCCTCGCCGGCAACCAGACCTATCACTGCACGCCCTGGGGCAACCCGACGCGCAACGTGTTCGGCTGGCAGAAGCCCTGCTACCTCCTGGGCGAAGGCCATGTCGCGACCTTCCGCGAGCTGATGGAGGAGACGGACTGGGACCGCTACGGCACCGGCAACTACGAGAAGTGCGCCGACTGCATGGTCCATTGCGGTTACGAGGCGACGGCCGTCAACGACACGCTGGCGCATCCCATGAAGGCGATGATGGCGGCGATCCGCGGGCCGAAGACCGACGGTCCGATGGCGCCCGAGATCGAGCTCGACAAGGCGCGGCCGGCCGAGTTCGTGTTCGAGCGCCAGCTCAGGCACAACATGGACAAGTTCCAGGCCGAGAAGGAAACCTCAGCCAAGGCCCCGGGCGAGCGCCGCAGCAGCGCGGCCTAGGCTCGCCCGCGCGCGGCGCGCATCGCGCGCCAGCGCCAGCAATCCCAAAATCTCGCCGGGGCGGCGCAGCAGCGCCCCCATCAGCGCGCCCAGGCGAAGCCCGCCATCGGGTCCCAGCGCCACCAGGGCCGCCCGCGGCAGATCGCGCTCCGCCGGATCGAGCACGACCCTGAGCGCCGCCATCGGCCGGCCCGCTCCGGCCGTGGCGCGCATGACGCCGTGGCTTTCCATGTCGACGGCATGCGCCTCGGTGCCCAGGGCCAGCCGCGCCTTGTCGGCGGCGGTCGCCACGGCCTGGTCGCTGCCGGCGATCGAGCAGAGGTGATAGGAGAGCTTCGCCGCCGCCAGCGCGCCCGCCAGGGCCGCCACCAGATCGTCGTCGCAGCCGGCGGTCTTGCCGTCGGGCATGACGATGCTCTCGGCGAGAAGGATGGTGCCGGGCGCCATCCGCGCCAGAAGCGCCCCGCAATAGCCCAGGCTGACCAGCCCGTCGCAGCCGCGCCCGATCAAGGCCTGGGCCGCTTTCTCCGCGCGCCCCGCATCGGCGCCCGCGATCTCGACCGAACCCGCGGCGGCCGGAAAGCGCCGCAGGAGCAGACGCGCCTCGGCGGCGAAGCCGACGACGAAGCCGAGGTGGTGGTGAGCGGGAATGGCGGCGCTAGGAGCGGCCGTGCTCTTCAGGGCCGGGCGTCGAGGTTCCACCATTTCTTTTCTTCCCCTCCCCCCTTGAGGGGGAGGCTGGGGTGGGGGGTGGCCACGGGCTCGATGCGGATCATGTTCGCACTGCGGAAAGCTCTTCCGACACCGCGTTCTTCGATCACCCCCCACCCTAACCTCCCCCTCAAGGTGTTCAGACCGGGGACATCGAGGACACCCGTTCGGGGACATCGAGGACAGTATGAGTGATGTGCTGTCGCAGGTCGACCTGCGACAGCACGTGGCTTCGGTAGCAGAGATCGAAGACACCGTCGGTGGTAGTGGCGCGCAACGCCAGGCGCCGACCGACGAAGGCCTTCGAGCAGTTGATCTGACGGCCCTTGAAGCTGATCCAGCCGGTGTCGTGCACCTTGCGGAGCTGGGCCTGGGGCTCGTATTCGGGCGGGTCGATCCGCTCGGGCATGGGCCGGGGGCTCATCCGGTAGCGCGAGGCCGGGGGTTCCAGGCCGAGGGCCTCGTGCGGACGCTTGGCGTTGTAGACCTCGCGCCAGTGGTCGAAGGCGGCCTGGGCGCCGGCCAGGTCCTGGAGCGGCCATCTGTCCAGCAGTTCGGCCTTCAGCGTGCGGTGGAAGCGCTCGTCCTTGCCCTGGGTCTGAGGGTGGTAGGGCCGGCCATGGCAGACGCCCACGCCCAGATCCATGAGCCAGACGGTGAGCCGGGTGTGGCGCTCCGGGCCTGCTGTGCCCCAGGGTGCACCGTTGTCGGCCAGCAGGCGCAGCGGCAGGCCGTAGCGGCGGAACACCCCGGTGAGACGCTCGCGCACGGTCGTCTCTCGTTCGTCGCCGCAGGCGCCGATCGCCAGCGCATAGCGGGAGTGGTCGTCCAGCACGGTGAGCGGGTGGCAGCGACCGGTCCCCAAGGCGAAGTGGCCCTTGAAGTCCATCTGCCAGAGATCGTTGGGCGCTTCGTGCTCGAAGCGCACCCAGTCCCTGGCCTCGCCGGCGCCAGGCCCATCCAGCTTGCCGTGCCGGCGCAAGATCGCCGTCACCGTCGAGGCGGCCGGCGCGTCCCGGCCCTCGCGCTGCAGCACCTTGCGGATCTTCCGCCCACCCCACGCCGGGTGCTCCGCGCGCACCGCCAGCACCTCGGCCTCCAGCTCGCCCGGCGTCCGGCCAGGGCTCGACCGCGGCCGGCGCGAACGCTCCTGGAGCCCAGGCGCTCCCTCCGCCTCGAAGCGCCTCAGCCACTTGTAACCGTCCGACCGGCTTACGCCAAAGCGACGGCACAGCTCGCTGAAATTGCACCCCGGCGCTTGCGCCAGACGGACAAATTCCACTCGACGATCCAAGGCAGACCCCCACGGCATCCAGGTTCCCCTTCTCCGACCTCAGTCGGATCAGGGTGTCCTCGATGTCCCCGAACACCTGTCCTCGATGTCCCCGGTCTGTACACAAGGGGGGAGGGGAAGAAAGTGAGGCAAGAGGTGTCTTTTCTCTTTCACCCAAACGTCGGTCGGATTCCTACATCCCCCACTTTACAGTCCGCTCATTGGCGCGCAGGAGATTGCCGTAGCGGGCCAGCGCCCAGAGCGGGAAATAGGCCGCGTAGCCGTGATAGCGCAGATAGAAGACGCGCGGAAAACCCACGGCCGTGAACCAGGGCTCGGTCCAGCGCGCGCCTTCGCGCGGTGCGGCGAGCAGGTAATCGACGCCGCGGCGCACCGCGGGATCCTCGACATCGCCCGTCGCCATCAGCGCCAGCGCCGCCCAGGCGGTCTGGGAGGGCGTCGATTCCTTCGCCTCCGCCCGGCGCTCCTGCCAGTAGGTGGCGCCGTCCTCGCCCCAGCCGCCGTCTTCGCGCTGGCGCGACTTGAGCCAGGCGACGGCGCGGCGGATATAGGGCGCCTGCATGTCCTCGCCCACGATATTGAGGGCGCAGAGCACCGACCAGGTGCCGTAGATGTAGTTGGTGCCCCAACGTCCGAACCAGGAACCGTCCGGCTGCTGCTCGCGCTTGAGATAGTCGATGGCGCGCGCCACGGCAGGATGGTCGCGGCCATGGCCGATCTGCGCCAGGTAGCTCAGCACGCGCGCGGTCACGTCCTCGGTCGGCGGATCGAGCAGCGCCCCGTGATCGGCGAAGGGGATATGGTTCAGATAATAATGCGTGTTGTCGGCATCGAAGGCGCCCCAGCCGCCGTTCTTGCTCTGCATGCCGATCAGCCACTCGGTGGCGCGGTCGAGCGCCGCCTGGATGCGGGGATCGGTGGCGGCGCGCCCCGAGCGCGCCAGCGCCATGCCGACGACCGCCGTGTCGTCGACGTCGGGATAATGCGCGTTGCGATACTGGAAGGCCCAGCCGCCCGGCCGCACATCGGGCCGGCGCGAGGTCCAGTCGCCGCGGACATCGAGGATCTGGCGCTCGAGCAGCCAGTCGACGGTCTTGTCGAATTTGGGATCGGTGCCGCCGGCGCCCGCTTCCATCAGCGCATGCCAGGCGAGCCCCGTGTCCCAGATCGGCGACAGACAGGGCTGGCAGTAGCCCTCGCGCTCGTTCTTCACCAGGAGCTTGCGGACCGAGGCCATGGCGATCGCGCGGTGCGGATGGTCCTTGGGGTAGCCCAGCGTGTCGAACGCCATCACCGCATTGGCCATGGCCGGAAAGATGGCGCCCAGCCCGTCATCGCCATTGAGGCGCGGCACGATGAAGTCGACCGCGCGCTGGATCGCGCGCTTTCGCATCGCAGCCGGGAAATGCGGCTCGACCAGGCGCAGGACGCGGTCGAGCCAGAGGAAGGCCTCGCCGATCCATTTGCCGGTCGGGTTGACCAGGTAATGGCGCTCCGCCTCGGGCGGCGTGACGAAGAGCTCGCGGATATGGACGCGCTTGGGATTGCGGGCGCGCGGGCGCTTGGCCATGAGCACCAGGAGCGGTGCGATCACCGTGCGCGACCAGTAGGCGACCTTGTCGAGATGGAACGGGAACCATTTCGGCAGGATCATGATCTCGACCGGCATCACCGGCACCGCGCGCCAGGGCACCTGCTCGAAAAGCGCGAGCGCCATGCGGGTGAAGACATTCGCGCGCGCGGCGCCGCCACGGGCCAGGATCGCCTCGCGGGCACGGCGCATATGCGGCGCCTCGATATCGTCGCCCGCGAGCTTCAGCGCGTAATAGGCCTTGACCGAGGCGCTGATATTGAGGTCGCCCTCGTGGAACAGCGGCCAGCCGCCATGGCTGCCCTGGATGCGCCGCAGATAGCGCGCCAAGTCCTGCTCCAGAGGCTCGTCGATCTCGTCGAGGAAATGCTCGAGCAGGATGTATTCGGCCGGGATCGTGGCGTCCGCCTCGAGCTCGAAGCACCATTCGCCATCCCGCTGCTGCAGGCCGAACAGCGCCGCGGTCTGCGCGGCGACGATGCCGTCGACGCGGCCCAGCAGCGTGGGATCGAGGCGCGCCGAGGCCGGGCCCGTTTCGTCCGACGACGTGCCCAGCGGCGGCAAGGTGGATTGGGGCGTTCTGTCGTCCATCCCGTGATCAGTTCGCGGCGGGCACGGCGCCGAGCGCCGAAATTTCGGCGACTGGCGGCGGCGTCATGAGGCTGGCGAGGGGTCCCGTCGACGCCGCCGACGCGGTCTTCGCCCGGCGGTCCGGCACCGCGGCAGCGCCGGCGGCGAGAGCGGCCGCCGTCACGCCGGAGCGGATGGCGCCCTCGATCGTGGCCGGCAGCCCGGTGTCGGTCCAATCGCCCGCGAGCCACAGATTGTCAAGCCGCCCCGCCGCCGCGGGGCGCCGTGCGATCTGGGCCGGCGTCTGGGCGAAGGTCGCCTGCTTCTCCTTGACGATGCGCCAGGCCGGCAGGGGCGCCTTAGGCTCGCCCATCGCCGCCGCGACATCGGCCCAGAGACGCGGCGCCAGCGCCTCGGCCGGCTCGTCGGCCAGCGCATCGGCGGCACTGACGGTGACGCTCGCCACATCGCCCCGGAAGAAGACCCAGTGCGCGGTGCCGCCCAGGAGGGCCAGGAAGGGAACGCCGTTGGCCGGCAGGTAAGGCCGCTTCAAGCGGTAATGGGCATTGACGATCGCCCGCATCTCGGTCGGCGCGGCCAGATCCGGCAGCAGCGACGCCGCGACCGGGGCCGGCACCGCCAGCACCAGGCGATCGGCCGGCCCCAGCGCGACGGTGGCGGCATTGAATTGCAAGGCTACGACGCGAGTGCCTTCAAGGGTCAGGCTGCGCAGCCTGGTTGCGAAGCGCGTCTCGACACCCAGCGCCGCGAGGCGCCGCAGCGCCGGCTCGATGAAGCTTTCCGACAGGCCTTCGCGCACGATGAGCGCGCGGCAATCCTGGCCGCCCTTGGCGAAGCTCAGGCCCAGCATGCGGCCGAGGAGCCAGGCCGAGCCTTCCTCAGGCGCGGTGTTGAGCACGGCCACCGACAAAGGCTCCACCAGGGCGCGATAGACCGGCCCGTCGGCCGGCGCCAGCGCCGCCACCGTGTCACGGCGCGTCGCCCGCATCAGGCGCCAGAGCACGGCATAATCGCGGAGACGGCTGCCCGGCACGCGCCGGCGGGTCGAGAACAGCCACCAGGGGATGCGTCCCGCATTGGGCCTGAGCGTGAAGCGCGCGCCGGTCGCCAGATCGAGATAGGGAAAGACCGGCTCCGCCTGTTCGATCAGGCTGTCGCGCGCGCCGATCGCGGTCAGGAAATCGAGCGCCGCGCGGTTGGCGCTGAAGAGCAGGTGATTGCCGTTGTCGATGCGCCGCCCGAGTTCGCGATCCTCGTAGGAGCGGCAGCGCCCGCCGGCATGGTTCGCGGCCTCGTGCAGCACGACCCGCTCGCCCGCCTCGGCCAGCCGCAGCGCGGCGCTGAGGCCCGCCAGGCCCGCGCCCACCACATGAACGGTGCCGCGCTCGGACGCCACGTCTGTCACCACACCAGCCGCGCCAGCGCGATGCGCAGCTTCTCGCCCTTGGAGAGACGCATCTTGGGCTCGAGACGGCGGAAACCCTCGGCCGTGAGCCGGGCCAGCAGGCGATGATAGATGCCCTCGATGATACGCGCGGGCGTCATGGCGCGATGCGGCAGCACGCGCAAGGCTTCGGCCGCCTCGGCGAAGCGGGTCTCCGCGACCTTCGCCACATCGAGACAGACCAGCGGCAGCGCCGGATGGGCCAGCGCCGAGGCCGGCAGCGGCGGCACGCTATGGCGCTGCAGCAGCTCGCGCGGCAGATAGAGCCTTCCATCGCGCGCATCCTCGGCCACGTCGCGCAAGAGGTTGGTGAGCTGCACCGCCTCGCCCAGCGCCGCCGCCAGCTTGTAGCCCTGGCGGTCGGGCGCCCCGAACACATGCACCGAGAGATGGCCCACGGCGCCGGCGACCCGGGCGCAATAGAGCCGCAAGGTGGACCAGTCGGGCGCCACCACCGGCCCATGCGCGTCCATCTCGCAGCCGTCGATCACGGCCAGGAAATCCTCGCGGCGGAGCGCGAAGCGACGGACCGGATCGACCAGCGCGCGCGCCACCGCGTGGGTCGGTCGGCCGGCATAGAGGCGCTCGATCTCGGCGCGCCATTCGGCGAGGCCCGCCTGCTTGCTCTCGAGCGGCGCCGGCTCGTCGGCGATGTCGTCCACCGCGCGGCAGAAGGCATAGATCGCGAACATGGCCTCGCGCTTGGCGCGCGGCAGCAGCCGCATCGACCAGTAGAAGGACGTGCCGGACCGCTCGACCCGTTCCGCCATCTCGGCGCGGTCGGCGTCATCCGTCCGCCATGTCTCTGTCGCCTGATCCGCCATCAGGAGGGAAACCCGCTTTCACCTTTGCCGGGCGGGAGAATAGCCCAGCGCATCCTTGTCACGAAACTCAATTGCTTTCGTCATTTCAATGACCTGCAAAGGCGGCACCGGCCGCCAGGGAATTCCCAGAAAGCTTTCGAATGGTGCCGGCGCCGGAGTGCCCCAAGCACCACACTTGGTGGAGCCGCGCTCGATAGACAGGTTGTGGCGTACAGAACGTCGCCCCTGCATCAATATGTTAATCTTAAAGTTGACAATTAGAGTCATTATGTCAACTTATAAATTGACATATTGTATAATTGTGTATGCTTATAAATAGACAAGACCGCAAGCTCCAATCGGTAGGGCAACATGACAGCCAAGGCCATCGCTCGGCAGCAATATCGGCGCATCGTCGATAACGCCGCCCGTCACGCCGATCTGCAGGTGCCTCTCGAAGGCTGGCTAAGGACGGTGCGCAAGGCGCTCGGGATGTCCGGGGCTCAGCTCGCGAGAAAGATCGGCGTCACGCGAGCCCGCATCGCGCAGGCCGAGCATGCCGAACTGGGCGGCGGTGCGACCCTGAAGTCCATGAAGGCCGCCGCCGAAGCCATGGGATGCCGTTTCGTCTATGCCATCGTCCCCGAAAAGCGCATCGACGACGTCATTACCGCTCAGGCTCGGAAAAAGGCCCTGGCCCTTGTCGGCATGGCCAGCACTCACATGGCCCTGGAAGGCCAAGCCCTACCGAATGACAAAATCGCACAGGAAGTCGATCGCCTCACCCGCGAGATTGCACGGGAGATGCCCCCCGATCTCTGGAACGACAAGTAACAGATGCCATGGAGTACCCGGACGGAGCGACGCCGCTCGACCCGAACGAGCTCGGTGGCTTGAAGTTCAAACATGTCACCACGCGCGAGGAACTCGACGAGCTCGAGCAGGCCAATATCGAATCCGGCATGCGTTGGCTCGCACGCTATCGTGGCGAGGTGCTCACGGACGCCTTTGCCGCAGCACTTCATGAAAGATTGTTCGGCGAAGTCTGGGATTGGGCGGGCTCGTTCCGACGGACCGGCAAGAACATCGGCATCGACCCGATCCATATCAGGGTGGAGCTCCGCACCCTGATGGATGACGCGCGATACTGGGCCGCTCATGAAACCTATCCCGCCTCGGAGGCGGCGGTCAGGTTCCATCACCGGCTGGTTCAGATTCACCCGTTTCCCAACGGCAATGGCAGGCACGCCCGCATCATGGCGGACGCGATGCTCACCCGCATCCATGGCGCCCCGCCGATCGATTGGGCTGGCGGGCGTGATCTCGGGCAGATAGGCGAGCGAAGAACGGCGTACATCGCCGCGCTGCGAGCTGCGGATCGGGGCGATATCGGCCCTCTGATCGCGTTCATCGGCCCTCGCGCCGATCTCTAGGCACTGGCCGAGGCCTCAAAGCGGCCTTACCCACCCTGAAAGGAGCGCGGGCGCGGGGTGCGCAGGACCAGCGCCACGCCCCAGAGCCCGGCGGCCGCGAACTGTCCCTTGGTCAGTTGCACCCGCTCGGCGACGGGATCGCGCCGCTGCAGTTCCCGGAGCAGCCGGTCGGCGATGCGCCAGATGAAGGCCGCTTCCATCGCGAAGCGCCGGCTGCGGAAGAGGTCGGGCAGCGGCCGCGCCTGGCGCACCAGCTCGGCGGTGCCTTCGAGGCAGCGATCGATCACGCGCCGCAGGGCCGGCGTCGAGCGGCTGCCCTCGAGATCGGCGATGGCGCCGCCCGCCTCGATCAGCCAGGGTTCGGGCAGATAGACGCGGTCGAGCGCGCGATAATCCTTCTGGCAGTCCTGCAGGTGATTGAGCACCTGGAGCGCGTTGCAGAGCGCGTCCGAGGCCGGATAGCAGCGCGTCCCCTCGCCATGAAGGTCGACCAGATAGCGGCCGACCGGGGCGGCCGAGTTGTTGCAATAGCCCATGAGATCGTCCCAGTCGCGATAGCGCAGCTTCACCGCGTCCTGCTTGAAGGCGATCGTGAGGTCGGTGCCATGGCGGAAGGGAACGCCGGTCTCGGCCATGCTCGCGCGAAGGCTGAGGGCCTTGGCATAGTCCGGGCCGCCCTCGCCGGTCTCGAGCGCGCGGGCGAAACCGTCGAGCCGGCGGATCTTCTCCTCCGGCGCCAGATCGGGATTGTCGGCAATGTCGTCGATGGTGCGCGCGAAGGCGTAGTAGCGCGCCACATGCGGGCGCAACTGCGCCGGCAGCAGGAACGACCCCACCGGAAAATTCTCATCGCCGGATCCCTTGCCCGACGGGGTCTCGACCGCGTTCGTCATGCCGCCGCTTTTCATCGGCCCTACCTAGCGGCTCGCGCGACGCTTGGCCAGGAGATCGTCACGAGGCGGAACGGTTGGCCGTGCCGGCGCGGCCATAATCGCGGCCCTTCCAGCGATTGCCGCCGCGTCCGTAATAGAGCCGCGCCGAATCGATCGTCATCGCCGTGTAGAGGAAACCCGCGACCGGCAGCAGCAGCCCCTCGACCGGCGAGCGCCCGTAGTAGCGCAGCATCGGCCCGTAGGAAGCGGCCATGAGCAGCCAGGCGAGCGCGCCGGCAAGCCCCGCCGGCGCATCGCGATGCAAGGGCCAGGTCAGCGCCAGCAGCGGCGGCGCCAGATAGAGCAGGGCCATGCCGATGACGGTGCCGACCAGAAGCAACGGTGAATGCAGGAGCTGCGTGTAGGCAGAGCGCGCCACCATGCTCCAGATCGGCCCCAGCTCCGTGTAGCCGCGCAGGCTGACGGTATCGTCGGCGAGGCCGAGCCAGGTGCGCCCGCCGGCGGCCTTGACAGCGCGCGCGAGCGAGCAATCGTCGATCAGCTTGCCGCGGATCGCGGCGATGCCGCCGATCCGCGCCAGCGCGGACTCGCGGATCAAGACGCAACCGCCCGCCGCCGCCGCGGTCCGGCGGCGCGGATCGTTGGCCCAGGCGAAGGGATAGAGCTTCTGGAAGAAATAGACGAAGGCCGGGATCAGCAGCCGCTCCCAGAAGCTGGCGCAGCGCAAGCGCGCCATCAGCGAGACCAGATCGGACCCGGACGCTTCGGCCTGCGCCACCAGCCGGCGCAGCTGCCGCGGTCCATGGCCGATATCGGCGTCGGTGAAGAGGAAGAACGCGGGCCGCGGCTCGAGGGTGAGCCCTTGCGCGACCCCCTGCGACAGGGCCCAGAGCTTGCCGGTCCAGCCTTCCGGCAGCGGAGCGCCATCGACCACGATGACGGGACGGTCCGAAGGCGCCCGGCGCGCCACCTCCTGCGCGATCGTGCCGGTGCCGTCGCTGCTGTTGTCGTCCACGAGCAGGATCGAGAGGGGGCCGGGATAGTCCTGCGCGACCAGATGCTCCAGCACCGCCTGGATCGTCTCCGCCTCGTCGCGGGCTGGCAGCACGGCGACCACGGAAGGCCATCGCGCCGGAACCGGGGGCTGCTGCGGCAGACGTTCGCGGGCGCGCCAGAAGCCGCCATGGAACAGAAGGAGATAGATCCAGACCGCGAGGCTGAGCGCGGCGATCCCGAACAGCAAGGACACCGGATCCCGAGGCCCTAGCGCGCCGCCGCGCGGCTCTCCACCTGGCGGCGGGCTTCGGCGCGCGAGGCCTGGTCGGCCATCGCCACCTCCTCGAGATCGACGGCACCGCCCGCATTGACCCGGTCGAGACAGGTTTCGACGATCGCCGCGATGTCGAGGAAGCCGATGCGCCCGTCGAGGAAGGCCTGGACGGCGACCTCGTTGGCGGCATTGAGCACCACGGGTGCGCCGCCCCCGGTGCGCAGCGCCTCGCGCGCCAGCCGCAGGGCCGGGAAGCGGACCTCGTCCGGCGCCTCGAAGGTCAGGGTCGAAACCTTGGCGAAATCGAGCCGCTCGGCGGGGCAACCCATGCGCTTGGGCCAGGCCAGCGCCACCGCGATCGGCGTGCGCATGTCGGGCGTGCCGAGCTGCGCCAGCACCGAGCCGTCCACATAGGCGACCATCGAATGGATCACCGACTGCGGGTGGACCAGCACCTCGATGCGGTCCTCGGGCATGTTGAAGAGATGCTGGGCCTCGATGATCTCGAGGCCCTTGTTCATCATGGTCGCCGAATCGATCGAGATCTTGGCGCCCATGCTCCAGTTCGGATGCTTCACCGCCTGGGCCGGGGTCGCCTTCTCCATCACCTCGCGGCTCGCGGTGCGGAAGGGTCCGCCCGAGGCCGTCAGGATGATGCGGTCCACCGCCTCGCGCCGCTCGGTCTCGAACACCTGGAAGATGGCGCTGTGCTCGGAATCGACGGGAAGCAGCGTCGCCTTGTGGCGCTTGACCTCGCCCATCATCAGGGCGCCGGCGCAGACCAGCGTCTCCTTGTTGGCGAGCCCGATCACGGCGCCGCGACGCACGGCCGCCAGCGTCGGCTTCAGGCCGGCGGCGCCCACGATCGAGGCCATCACCCATTTGGCGGGGCGCTGGGCGGCTTCGGTCACGGCCTCAGGCCCGGCGGCCAGTTCCGTGCCCGTGCCGGCCAGGGCCTCCTTCAGCTCGCCGTACCGCGCGGGATTGGCGACCACCGCCAGCTTCGGCTTGAGCAGGCGCGCCTGCTCGGCCAGGAGCGCGACATTGTCGCTGCCGGTCAGGGCTTCGATGCGATAGGCGGTGGGGTCGCGCCGGATCAGGTCGACCGTGTTGCGGCCGACGGAGCCGGTGGAACCCAGGATGGTGACGCTGCGCGGTTCGGCAGAGGGTACGGCTTTGAGCGCGGCGTCGCGCGCCGCTCGAGTCGACATCGGAAAGGAAACTCCTACCCCTTGGGGCCAGAAACGACCCTAGCACGGAACATCCCGGGCCGGGAGGGGGAGGATGGCGCCGCGCCCCGGGCGCCGCCCCGCTAATATCCCTTCAGATCAACTGGTTATACGGGCCGCCTAGGAGGCGCGACGATGCCGCAGCGCGTTCACCGTCTGGCGGTCGTCGGCGCCGCGCTGATACCAGGCGCCGAACTCCGAGACCGCCTTGATCCAGGTCTCGACCGCATCCTCGCGCGCGATCTCGAAAGCGTCGAAGCCGCAGCGATGAAGATAGAGGAGCTGGTCGCGCAGCACGCGGCCCACCGCCCGGAGCTCGCCCGCATAGCGGTAGCGCTGGCGCAGCAGCCGCGCGGTCGAGTAGCCGCGCCCGTCGTTGAATTTCGGGAAATCGACCTCGATCAGCTCGAGCCGCGCCAGGTCGGGTACCAGCGTTTCCACGAGATCGGCGGGCTCGAGCCGGACACCCAGCGGCCAGCCGCGCGCGAGCAGCGCCTCGCGTTCGGCCGTCCAGCGCTTCAGCGTGACGACAACGGGACCCTCCGCCGGCAGCGGGTCGTCGTCGCCGACGAGATGCCAGGGATCGTCGACGACCCGGCCATGTTTAAGCAGTGGCATAGAGCTTCTCCTTGAAGGGGGCGATCCCGACGCGGCGATAGGTGTCGAGGAACTTCTCGCCGTCCTTCCGCAATCCGAGATAGGTGTCGATGATGGTCTCGACCGCGTCGGCGACCTGCTCGCGCGGCACCGAGGGACCGAGGATCTTGCCGAGGCTCGCCTTCTCGTCGGCGCTGCCGCCGAGCGTGATCTGGTAGAACTCCTCGCCGTTCTTGTCGACGCCGAGGATGCCGATATGGCCGACATGGTGATGGCCGCAGGCATTGATGCAGCCCGACATCTTGATCCTGAGCTCGCCGATCTCGTGCTGGCGCTCGAGATCGGCGAAGCGCCGGCTGATGGCCTGCGCCACGGGGATCGAGCGGGCATTGGCGAGGTTGCAGTAGTCGAGCCCCGGGCAGGCGATCATGTCGGAGACGAGCCCGGCATTGGCCTCGCCCAGATTGAGCGCCTTGAGGGCGGCCCAGAGCGCCGACAGATTCGACTGCTTCACATCGGGCAGCACCAGGTTCTGGTCGTGCGTCACGCGGATCTCGCCGAAGCCGTAGCGGTCGGCGAGATCGGCGATCGCGTCCATCTGGTCGGAGGTGGCGTCGCCCGGCACGCCGCCCACGGGCTTGAGGGTGATGGTGACGATGGCATAGCCCGGCTGCTTGTGCGGCGAGACGTTGGTGCGGGCCCAGCGCGCGAAGCGGCGGTCGTCGAGCTTGGCCGCGACGAACTCGGGCACATCGGCGGACAGGGTCTCGTAAGGCGGCGGCGCGAAGAAAGCGTGGATGCGCTCGATCTCGGCCGGCAGCAGCTCGACCGAGCCCTCGGCCTTGATCCTCTGGAACTCCTCCTCGGTCTGGCGCGCATATTCGGCGGCGCCCAGCGCGCCGACCAGGATCTTGATGCGGGCCTTGTAGATGTTGTCGCGCCGGCCGGCGCGGTTATAGACGCGCAAGGCGGCCTCGAGATAGGGCAGCAGGTCGGCCTTGGGCAGGAACTCGCGGATGGTCGGCGCCAGCATCGGCGTGCGGCCCTGGCCGCCGCCGATCATGACCTCGAACCCGACCTCGCCCTGGGCGTTGCGCTTCAGCGCCAGGCCGATGTCGTGGACGCGCAGCGCCGCGCGGTCATGCGCGCTGCCCGTGACCGCGATCTTGAACTTGCGCGGCAGGAAGGTGAATTCAGGATGGAAGGTCGACCATTGCCGGATGATCTCGCACCAGGGCCGCGGATCCTCGATCTCGTCGAGGGCCACGCCGGCGAACTGGTCGGCGGTGGTGTTGCGGATGCAGTTGCCCGAGGTCTGGATCGCATGCATCTCGACATCGGCCAGCGCCTGGAGGATGTCGGGCGAGTCGGCAAGCCGCGGCCAGTTGAACTGGATGTTCTGGCGCGTGGTGAAATGGCCGTAGCCGCGATCCCAGCGCCGGCCGATCTCGGCCAGGCGGCGTAGTTGCGCGCTCGAGAGCGTGCCGTAGGGAATGGCGATCCGCAGCATATAGGCGTGGAGCTGCAGATAGAGGCCGTTCATCAGCCGCAGCGGCCGGAACTCGTCTTCCGACAATTCGCCCGAGATGCGGCGGCGCACCTGGTCGCGATACTGCTCGACGCGTTCCGCGACGATCTGACGGTCATAGTCGTCATAGCGGTACATCGTCACTCTCTCCCGTTCGCCGTCCGCCGCGGTTCGGCTTCGGGCGTGAAATCATGCGGCACGGTGGGCCCTTCGGCCCGGATGCGCTCGCGCCAGCTCTTGTATTCCCAATGGCCGGGCGCGCCTTCGACCTCGACCAGATAGGGGCCCACCACGATCTGGTGCAGCGCGTCGGCCTCGGCCTGCGCCAGCAGGGCCTTGGCCTCGGCCTCGCCCGCGGCGCCTTGCGCGGCACCGATATGGGTGGTCCAGCGGCCTTCCGGGGTGCGATAGACCACGGCACCGTCGAGCAGGTTGTTGGCCGTCACGATCTGCGCGGTCATGCGCGCCGCCTTTCGGCAGGGCGCGCCGCGGTTTCGAGCGCCGCGGCCTTGGCGTTCGCCGCGACCTCGCCGATCAGGATGATCGCGGGACCGGAAACCTCGTGGCGGGCCACCCGCGCCGCCAGCCCGTCGACCCGGCCCGTCAGCACCCGCTCGTCGGCGCGTGTGCCGTTTTCAATCACGGCGACCGGCGTCGCGGGATCGAGCCCGCCTTCGAGGAGCCGCTGCTGCAGCCGGGGTGCCGCGCCGATACCCATATAGATCGCGAGCGTGCGGTGAGGACCCGCGAGCGCCGACCAATCGAGAGCCGGCTCGCCCTCGGCCCCTTCGGCCGTCGCGAAGATCACAGCCTGTGCCGTGTCACGATGCGTGAGAGCCACCCGCGCCGAGGCGGCGCAACCCAGGGCCGCGGTGATGCCGGGCACGACCTCGACCGCGATACCCTCGCGCTCCAGATGGTCCAGCTCCTCGCCGCCGCGCCCGAAAATGAAAGGATCGCCGCCCTTGAGCCGCACCACGCGGTTGCCCGCACGCGCCTCGCTCGCCAGCAAGCGGTTGATCTCGGCTTGCGGCAGGCTGTGGGCCCCGCGCGCCTTGCCGACCGCCACACGACGCGCGTCGCGCCGCGCGAGCTCGAGCACGGCCGGTGCCACCAGCCGGTCATAGACGATGACGTCGGCCTCCTGCAGCAGGCGATGGGCCTTGAGCGTCAGGAGCTCGGGGTCGCCGGGGCCGGCGCCGACCAGCGCGACGCGGCCCTCGGCCGGGTCGTTGGCGGCGGCGCTGTTGACCAGCGTCAGCATGCGCTCGGCCGCCTGGCTCTCGCGGCCCTCGAGCACGGCGCTCGCCACGGGACCGTCGAACACCTGTTCCCAGAAGCGCAGCCGTAATTGGCGATGGTCGATCTTGGCGGCGACGGCGCCACGGAAGCGCTCGGCAAAGCGCGCCAGCGCGCCCAGCCTGGCCGGCAGGAGCGCTTCGATCGTCGCGCGCAGCCGGCGCGCGAGCAGCGGGGCCGCCCCTGCCGTCGAGATCCCGATCACCACGGGATCGCGATCGACGATGGCGGGCACGATGAAATCGGAGAGATCGGCACGGTCGACGACATTGACCGGCACGCGCGCTTCCTTGGCCATGGCGGCGCCGGCGCGGTCCCGGCCTTCGTCGCCGGTCGCGATCACGGCGAGCGTCGCCTCGGCGAAATGTGCCGGCGTCAGCGGTTCCGCCCGCCATTCGACGCCGCCCTCTTCGAGAGCGGACGCCAAGTCGGGCGCGAGCTCGGGCGCCACCAGCCGAAGCCGGGCGCCCGCCTTGCGCAGAAGCCGCAGCTTCTGCAACGCCGTCTCGCCGCCGCCCACCAGCAGGACGGACCGACCGGCGAGGTCGAAGAAAACCGGAAATACGTTCACGAGACCCGTGCCCCTTCCGAGGCCGAATTCAGGGACCGCTACCTGTCCCCATGAGGGACCCGCCGGATTATCCGGCTGGCGAGCATATTTCACATTCTGGGGCGGGAAAGAGTCAAACGAATTCCTTTCACCAGTCGTGTTATTAAATTTCAACACATATTATTACTGTTAATAAAGAGGATGGCTTTATTTTTCAATTATATCGCAACTGGATAGCAGCCCCCCCCACCCTGGCCGACCGGCAAGCGCCAGCAGGCGGCCGGCGACGGCCTGTGATGGCCCGCCTTACCGAATTACGCAGGAATTCCAGTTGAATTGGGAACCGCCGGAACCCCGGTCAGAGCCCGAGCCCTTTCATCCCCTCCGGGGTGTAGCGCTCGCCGGCGACGGCCTCGGGCGGGAACATCCGGTCGAGGGTCGCGACCTCCGTTTCCGACAGATGAAGCCCCGCCGCGGCCGCGTTCTGCTGCGCATAGGCGGGCTGCTTGGTGCCGGGGATCGGGATGACGTGGTGATGCTTGGCCAGCAGCCAGGCGAGCGCGATCTGCGCCGGGGTGGCCTGTCGCGCGGCGGCGAACTCGGCCAGCGCCGCCGCGAGCTTGCGGTTGCGCTCGAGCGCCTCGGCCTGGAAGCGCGGATTGCTGCGGCGGAAATCGTTGGCCGGCAGATCGTCGGCCGTGGTCACGGTGCCGGTGAGGAAGGCGCGCCCGAGCGGGCTGTAGGCGACGAAGCTGATCCCCAGCTCGCGGCAGGTCTCCAGCAGCTCCGGCTCCGGGTCCCGGCTCCAGAGCGAATATTCGCTCTGGAGAGCCGCGATGGGATGGACCTTGTGGGCACGCCGCAAGGTGGCGGGCGACACCTCCGACAGCCCCAGCCACCGCACCTTGCCGGCCTGGACCAGCTTCGCCATGGCGCCGACGGTCTCCTCGATCGGCCGGCCGGGCTCGAGACGGTGGGCGTAATAGAGATCGATATGGCTGATCCCCAGCCGCTCCAGCGAGGCCTCGCAGGCCTGGGCGATATAGGCCGGCGAATTGTCGATGCGCCGCTCATAGCGGCCTTCCTGGCGCACGATGCCGAACTTGGTGGCGATCGTGATGCGCGGGCGGTGGTTGCGCAGGAAGGCGCCGACCAGCCGCTCGTTGCGGCCGAAGCCGTAAGTGTCGGCGGTATCGAAGAAATCGATCCCTTGCTCGAGCGCCACCTCCATGGTCCGGAGCGACTTCTCGTCGTCGCCCGTGCCATAGAACTCCGACATCCCCATGCAGCCGAGGCCGATGGCGGAAACCCTGTGACCGGTATGGCCGAGCGTGCGGCGTTCCATGACGATATCTCTCCGAGGTGGTGTGGAAGGAGAGGTAGGTCGCGCGCCACGAACGATCAAGCGGAAGCGGCGCCGTCACTTTGTCTTTCCTCTCCCCCACGAATGTGGGGGGAGAGGAAAGATAGAGAGACGTCAGTCCGTCAGCAGCACCGGGTTGAAGCGCGTGTTGCGGTCGTAATAGTCGATGCCCTCGACGCGCTTGAGCCAGCCGACCACGAGATAGGTGAAGGGTGTCGCCAGGATCTCGTAGCCGACCTTCGAGGCCCATTCGGTGCCGGCGGCATTGAGCATCACGTCCAGCGGCAGCAGGCCGCCGAAGGCGAGCGTCATGAAGATGCTGGTGTCGGCGATCTGGCCCACCACCGTCGAGCCGATGGTGCGGGTCCAGAGATACCGGCCGTTGGTGGCGATCTTCATCTTCGCCAGCACGAAGGAATTGAGGAATTCGCCCGCCAGATAGGCGCAGAAGGAGGCCATCAGGATGCGCGGCGTGGCGCCCAGGATCTTGTCCCAGGCCTCCTGGTCCTGCCAGAAATCGGCGCCGGGCAGGATGCCCGCGACATAGATCGCCAGCACCGCCACGAGATTGCAGCCGAAGCCCAGCCAGATGACGCGCCGCGCCTTGGCATAGCCCCAGACCTCGGTCAGCACGTCGCCGATGATATAGCTGACCGGGAACAGCACATTGGCGGCGGTAAGCACGAAGCCATGGACCGCGATCAGCTTGACCGCGGTGATGTTGGAGATGATGAGGCAGGTGACGAACAGCCCCGCGATGGTCAGAAGCCGGGGCGAGTAGCCGCTGGGTTGCATGATTTCCGGTGCCTGTCGGGCGGAGGCCGCAAGCCGGCCTCCCTTGCCGGCGCTTCCTCTCGCAGATTGCCCCGCCTCACGTCAATGGGACCCGCGCTCCGCGAGGCCCCGACCGGTTCAAGGATGCTTTCCCCGGCCGTCCGAAGGGCCTATAGCTTCGCCCCGCCATGCGCACCGCCGACTTCGATTTCGAGCTGCCGCCCGAGCGGATCGCCGACCGGCCGACGAGCCCGCGCGATGCCGCGCGCCTGCTGGTCGTGCGGCAGAACGGGCTCGAGGACCGCATCTTCCGGGAGCTGCCGGCGCTGCTGGCGCCGGACGATCTCCTGGTGGTGAACGACACCCGCGTCATCCCCGCCCGCATCGAGGGCCGGCGCGGGGCCGCCCATATCGAGGCGACGCTGCACAAGGCCGAGGGCCTCGATCGCTGGCGCGCCTTCGCGCGGCCCGCCAAGCGGCTCAAGCCCGGCGACGTGATCGAGATCGCCGGGGATTTCCGGGCCGAGGTGCTGGCCAAGGGCGAGGCCGGCGAGGTGACGCTGAAATTCTCCGCCGCCGGCGCCGATCTCATCGCCGCTCTGCACCGCCACGGCCATATGCCCCTGCCGCCCTATATCCGCCGGCCCGAGGGCGAGCTCGCCTCCGACCGCGAGGATTACCAGACCATCTTCGCCCGGGCCGAAGGCGCCGTCGCGGCACCGACGGCGGCGCTGCATTTCACCCCTGCCCTGCTGGCGGCGCTGGCCGCGACCGGCATCGCGATCGCCCGCGTCACGCTCCATGTCGGCGCCGGCACCTTCCTGCCGGTGAAGGTCGACAACATCGAAGAACACCGCATGCATGCGGAATGGGGCGAGGTCGGCGCCGACGCGGTGGCGGCGGTCGATCGCGCCAAGGCGAAGGGCGGACGCATCGCCGCGGTCGGTACCACCAGCCTGCGTCTGCTCGAGACCGCGGCCGCCGCGGACGGAACCCTGGCCCCCTTCAGCGGCGACACCGCCCTCTTCATCACGCCCGGCTACCGCTTCAAGCTGGTGGACCGGCTGATCACCAATTTCCATCTGCCCCGCTCCACCCTCTTCATGCTGGTCGCGGCCTTCGCCGGGCTCGAGCGCATGAAGCGCGCCTATGCCCACGCCATCGAACGCGGCTATCGCTTCTACTCCTATGGCGATGCCTGTTTCCTCGAACCCGATCGCGGCTAGAATCCCCGCATGACCCTTCGCTACGAATCCCTGGCCCAGAACGGTGCCGCAAGGCGCGGCCGCCTCCACACCGCGCACGGCGTCGTCAACACGCCGGCCTTCATGCCGGTCGGCACGGCCGCGACCGTCAAGGGCATGTGGCCCGAGCAGGTCAAGGCCACAGGGGCCGAGATCATCCTCGGCAACACCTATCACCTGATGCTGCGCCCGGGTGCCGAGCGCGTCGCGAGCTTCGGGGGCCTGCACAAATTCATGAACTGGCCGGGCCCGATCCTGACCGATTCCGGCGGCTTCCAGGTGATGTCGCTGGCCGAGCTCCGGAAGATCAAGGAGGAAGGCGTCACCTTCCGCTCCCATGTCGACGGCAGCCAGCATCATCTGACGCCGGAGCGCTCGATCGAGATCCAGCATCGGCTCGATGCCGACATCACCATGGCCTTCGACGAATGCACGCCCTTCCCGGCCGAGGAGACGGTCGCGGCGGATTCGATGCGCCGCTCGATGCGCTGGGCCGAACGCTGCAGGACGGCCTTCAAGGACCGGCCGGGCTATGGCCTGTTCGGAATCGTGCAGGGGAGCGTCTATCCGGCGCTGCGCCGGGAATCTTCGGAATGGCTCACGGGCATCGGCTTCGACGGCTATGCGATCGGCGGGCTCGCGGTGGGCGAAGGCCAGGAGATGATGTTCCGCATGATCGAGGCGACGATCCCGTTCCTGCCTGCGGACCGGCCGCGCTATCTCATGGGCGTGGGCCGGCCGCTCGACATCGTGGGCGCGGTCCAGCGCGGCATCGACATGTTCGATTGCGTGATGCCGACGCGCTCGGGCCGCACCGGCCAGGCCTTCACCCGGCGCGGCACCCTGAACATCCGCAACGCGCGCCATGCCCAGGACCCGCGGCCCCTCGACGGCGACTGCGCCTGTCCCGTCTGCCGCGATTATGCGCGGGGCTATCTCCATCACCTCTTCAAGGCCGAGGAGATGCTGGGGCCGATGCTGCTCACGGCGCACAACCTCCATCACTACCAGGCGCTGATGGCCGGTTTGCGCGGCGCCATCGAGGCAGGTAGGCTCGATGCGTTCGCCGCCGAGGTGGCCGCCAACGAGGCCAAGGGCGATCTCGATCCCCTGCCCGATCCGCTCGCCGCGCCGGCCTGAAAGAAACCCCATGGCACGCAAAGCCCGCCCCGCGCTGACCCAGCTCGGTCATGCCACCAGGCTCCCGGCCTCGCCCGCGGCGGCGGTGCTCGAGCGCATCCCCAACTCGCAGCCGCGCGAGCGCTACCTGGTGCGCTTCGCCTGCCCGGAATTCACCTCGATCTGCCCGGTCACGGGCCAGCCCGATTTCGCCCATCTGGTGATCGACTATGTGCCCAAGGCCTGGCTGGTCGAGAGCAAGTCGCTGAAGCTCTATCTTGGATCCTTCCGCAACCACGGTGCCTTCCATGAGGATTGCACCATCGCCATCGGCAAGCGGCTGGTCGACGAGCTGAAGCCGCATTGGCTGCGGATCGCCGGCTACTGGTATCCGCGCGGCGGCATCCCGATCGACGTGTTCTGGCAGACCGGCGCGCCGCCGAGGGATCTCTGGCTGCCCGACCCGGGCGTGGCCCCTTATCGCGGGCGCGGGTGAGGCTACACTCTATACTGTCATCCCCGCGAAAGCGGGGATCCAGGTCAACGCTCGGCGACTTGGATCAAGATGGATCCCCGCTTTCGCGGGGATGACGGTGAGAGCAAGAGCCGGATGCCCTGACTTCAAGAGAAAAAGACGAGGGAAAGAACCCATTGCTCGCACCGGCCCGCCCCTCGACCGACGATCCCAAGGCGCTCATCCGCGATGAGGCCTTGGCGCTCGGATTCGATGCGGTGGGGTTTGCCCCCGCGAGCCAGAGCGAGCGGGCGCGGGAAGGCTTGCGCGATTTCCTGGCGCAGGGCATGCAGGGCGACATGGGCTGGCTCGCCGATCGGCGCGAGGCCCGGGCCGATCCGCGCAGGCTCTGGCCCGAGGCCCGCAGCGTGATCGTGCTGGCGATGAATTACGGGCCGGCCGAGGACCCGCTGCCTCTGCTCGCGCATCGCGAGCGCGGCGCCATCTCGGTCTATGCGCGCGGGCGCGATTACCACGACCTGGTCAAGAACCGGCTCAAGGCGCTGGCGCGGATCATGGCCGAGCGGCTCGGGCCCTCGGTCAAGGTCTTCGTCGACACCGCGCCGGTGATGGAAAAGCCTCTGGCCGAAACGGCCGGGATCGGCTGGCAGGGCAAGCACACCAACCTGGTCTCGCGCGAGCACGGGTCGTGGCTCTTCCTCGGCGAGATCTTCACCGACCTGGCGCTCGAGCCGGACCCGGCCGAGGCCGACCATTGCGGCCAATGCCGGCGCTGCCTCGATTCCTGCCCGACCGCGGCCTTCCCCGCGCCCTATCGCCTCGATGCGCGCCGCTGCATCTCCTATCTGACGATCGAGCATAAGGGGCATATCCCGCGCGAGCTTCGGGCACCCATGGGCAACCGCATCTATGGCTGCGACGATTGCCTTGCCGTCTGCCCCTGGAACAAGTTCGCCAGCGCCAGCCGCCACGAGGCCTTCTGGCCGCGCGCCGAGATCGCGGCCCCGCGCCTGGCCGACCTGGCCGAGCTCGGCGATCCGGGCTTCCGCTCGCTCTTCGCCGGCACGGCGGTCAAGCGCACGGGCCGCGACCGGTTCCTGCGCAATGTGCTGATCGCCATCGGCAACAGCGGCGAGGCCTCGCTCGCGGCCGTCGTCCTGCGCCGGCTCGAGGATCCCTCGCCGCTGGTGCGCGCCATGGCGGTCTGGGCGCTGGGCCGGCTGCTCGACGCGCCCGATTTTGACGCGTTGCGCGACCGGCGTCTCCCGCTAGAGTCCGATGCGGGCGTGCGCGCCGAATGGCAAGGCGAGGACGCCGCCGGTCTTTGAATCCTGCGCGGGAGAGCGATCGCCATGAGCCTCGACCAAGCCACCCGGAGCGCCGTCGGCACCTTTCTCGATGCGCCGTTCGCGGCGCAGCCGGACGGCGCCCGTGCCGCGATCCTGGGCGTGCCCTTCGATTGCGGACAGCATCCGACGCGGATCGGCTGCCGGCTGGGGCCGCAATCGATCCGCACCCATTCGCCGCTGGTCGCCGACGCGATGGCCGATGCGAGCTTCAACCTGGTGCGCACCCTGCGGCTGGTCGATTGCGGCGACGCGGCGGTGACGCCGGGGGCGATCGAGCCCTCCTTCACCGCCATCCAGGATGCCGTGTCGGGAATCGTCGCCGCCGGCGCCCTGCCGGTGACGATGGGCGGCGACGGCGCGGTGACGTTGCCGCAGATTCGCGCCGTGGCGCGGCGCTGGCCGCGGCTGGCGGTGCTGCATTTCGACGCCCATACCGACGCCTACCCGGTTCGTCACGGCGGCCATTACGACAACGGCAACACCTTCACCCATGCGGCGCAGGACCAGCTCGTCGATGTCGCGCATTCGATCCATGTCGGCACGCGCGGCGCCATCGATGTCGAGCCCATCGTCGGCGTGGCGCGCGACATGGGCTATGAGGTGATCACGATGGAGGAGCTGCGCCGGCGCGGGCTCGACGCGCTCCTGACCCATCTGCGGGAAAGGCTGGCGGGCAAGCCGGTCTATCTCTGCTGGGACATGGATGTGTTCGATCCCTCCGCGGCGCCGGGTGTCGCCAATCCGGTCTGGGGCGGGTTCAGCGCGGCAGAAGGGCTGACCATCCTGCGCGGCCTCGCCGGCCTCGAGATCGTCGCGATCGATGTCAACACGGTGAGCCCGCCCCACGATCCCGCCGGCATGACCGCATTCCTGGCGGGCCAGGTGATGGTCGAGGCCATGGCCGGCGTCGCGCAGCGCTGGCTCGATCGCTGAGCCCCCTTACAAAACCGCAACCCCGCCGGCGTGACAGCATCGTGGCCGGCGGCGATAGACTCTCCTTCGCCCGCTATCCTTGAGCTATGATGCCGGTCTTTCGCGTCGGGCGCGCCGCAAAGGCGCGCGCCGGTTTTCTCGGGGGTCTTCATGTCCGTTCTGAAGTTCAGCCGCGGCACCGTCGCCGCTTTCAAGGCGATGGAGCGATATTCGCGCGGCCAGAATCGAATCGCGCGCCAGGAAATCCGCAAGGTGCTGGAGAAGAACCCCACGCCCCAGGACTATGCCGTGGCGGCGCGGGTCTATACCGAGGACTGGCGCAACGGCTGGTTCGACGGCTTCGAGGACGGCCTGTCGCCGGTCGGCAACGCGAAGCATTTCGCCAAGCTCGGCCGGAAGAATGACGGCAAGGACTGGTTCGTCTCCTGGATGCTGGCCTATGCCTTGAAGTTCCGGGCCCGCTGGAAGGGCTGGGGCGAGATGGGCCAGGCCGATGCCGCCTATCAGCGCGCGATCGGCCTGCTCGAGGATGACGGCCTGCCCAAGGGCGGCGATGCCGTCGCGCGCCAGCATTATCTCGACGTGCTGATCGACCGCGCCGAGAGCTGGATCTACCAGGACCGGGCGGGTGCTGCGGCGACCGAGATCGCGCGCGCCATCGCGCTCTACAGCAACGAGAAGGATCCGGCGAAGAAGCCGGCGCTCGAGCCCTGGTACTACTGGGCCTACGCCTTCGCGCTGCATCAGCAGGACCGCTACGTCGAGGCCTGCACCACGCTCGAGCCGCTGCTGGCGGCCAAGGATGCGAACAACGACATCCGCCTGCTGCTGGCGCTGAGCTATGCACGCCGTGCGCAGAACGGCGAAGCGGCGATGAAGCAGAAGGCCGCCGACACCATCGCCGAGTTCCACAAGAACCGCGAAGCCATGTCGCTGGGCGTCGCCGCCGATCGGGAGCCGCGCTGGACCGTCCAGCTCGAGCTCGGCTGCGGCGCGTTCCTGCCGGGCTCGCCCGGCGAGGCGCATTGGCTGGAAAGCCTCCGCCTGCTGCTCGAGGAAGGCAAGCCGCCCCTCGATCCCAACCGGCCGTCCAAGTCCGGCGGCAAGGCGCCGCCGTCGCGGGTCGCGCGCGCGCCGAAGCCTGCCGGCAAGCCGGTCGGCAAGAAAGCGGCCGCGAAGAAAGGCGCAAAGCGGGCGGTAAAGAAAAGCCCGGCCCGCAAGGCCGCGAAGAAGAAGGCGGCGGCCAGGAAGCGCAAGCGCTGACGAGGCCAGGCATCCGCCGGGATCGGGCCTCCGCTCAGATCGGCAGGCCCGCCCGCCGCAGCCCGTCGCGGAAGTGGGCGAGATCCTCCTCGCGCTTGAAGGGCAGGCTGTCGACAAGCCAGTTCACCTGATCGGCCGGCGTCGCCTTCGGATCGCCCGCCCAGCATTGCCGCGCCTGAGCGAGGAAGGCATCGGCCTGCCCCCGGGCCTCCTCAAGGCGACCGCTCATCGCCGCGGCGGCCGCATGCCAGAGCGCCGAATGCGGATAGAGCTCGCCGATCGAGCCGTAGATCGCGAGCGCCGGCTCATATTGCCGGGCGATGAAATGGATCACCGCCTTGTCCGAGAGATACCAGTCCGGGCAATAGGGATTGAGCCGCATCGCCAGTTCCGCGATCTCGAGCCCCTTCTCCGGCTCGCCCAGAAAACCATGCGCGGTCGCGCGCGACATGGCCACCTCGGCATCGTTGGGATTGAGCTCGTCGGCGATGGTCCAATGCTTGACGGCCCGGTCGAACTCGCGGCGCATCATATGGACCCAGCCCAGGATGACATGAGGCTGTGCGTCGCTCTCGTCGAGCTCGACGGATTTGCGCGCATGCTGGAGGGCCTCCTCCAGCAGCGGCTCGCGCGGCTGCCCCCAGGCGCCGACGAGAAGCTCCATGTAGCAGAGCTCGGCGAGCCCCGCATGGGCCCGCGCATAGCGCGGATCGGCGGCCAGCGCCTTTTCATAGAGCGCCTTCGCCTCGGCATGGCCGTCGGGCGTGCCGAGCTCATGCGCCATGGTCGCCGCCAGCCAGTACTCATAGGCCTGCAGGCTGTCGGGCGGCTTACGCCGGGCGATCTCGAGATCGGCCCGCTGCAGCCGGCTCACCAGCCGGCCGACGATCGCATGGGTGACCTCGTCCTGGAGCGCGAACAGCTCGGCCGCGTTCCGGTCGTAGCGTTCGGCCCAGACATGATGGCTGGTCGCGGTCTCGATCAGCTGCACCGTGACGCGGATCTTGCCGCCGGCGCGCCGGAGGCTGCCTTCCAGCAGATAGCGCACGCCGAGCTCCGAGCCGATCTGGCGCACGTCGGCCGGCCGGTTGCGATAGAGGAAGGAGGAATCGCGCGCGATCACGAACAGCGAATGGAAGCGCGACAGGTCGGTGATGATGTCCTCGGCGATCGCGTCGCACAGCATCGCCTGGGCCGGATCGCTGCTCAGATTGTCGAAGGGCAGCACCGCGATCGAGGGCCGGTCCGGCAGGGCGAGCTCGCGCTTCCCGTTCCGGTTCGGAGGCGCCTCGCTGCGGACGAGGTCCAGCGCGTGGAGCTGCAGCGGCCGCGCGATGTTCTTGAGGCGATGCTGGCCCAGATCGGTGAAGGCGAAAGGCACCTTCCCGGCCACCTGGCGCATGGCGTCGTCGCTCAGCACCACGCCGCCGGGTGCCGCCACCGCCTCGATCCGCGACGCGATGTTGACGCCGTCGCCCAGGAGGTCGTCGGCGACCGCCAGCACGTCGCCCATGTTGATGCCGACCCGGAACTCGAGCCGGCGCTCGGCCGGCAGCTCGCGGTTATGGTGGGCGATCTGCTCCTGGATCGCGACGGCGCAGCGGACGGCCTCGACCACGCTGGCGAATTCCGCCAGGAGCCCGTCGCCCATGGTCTTGAAGACGCGGCCGCCATGGGACGCGATCAGCGGGTCGATGATCTCGCGGCGATGGCGCGTGAGCGCCGCCACCGTGCCGTCCTCGTCGAGCTGGATGAGGCGGCTGAAACCGACCACATCGGCGGCGAGAATCGCTGCCAGCCGACGCCGGGTTTCGTTCATCGCCATGTCATGCTCCGCCACCCGGTGAGGAATGTTGATTCTAGTCTGCTATATCTGGCCACTCAATCGCCGCCCGCAACACCGCCGGCCTTGCCCGGGGCTCTGCATCGCTCCATTCTCAAATGCGGGCGATCCCGTTGATTCAGCCCGTTCCCCGTTCCGTACCGGCCTCGGCAGACCAGGAAACAATGGCAGCATGGTCGAACTAATGATCGAGCAATGGAGCCAGCCGGACGGCAGCCTTCGCTATCTCTGGTCCGTCTGGCAGGGCGGCAAGCGGATCGGCATGGGCGAGGGCGCGGTGAAGGCCGATGCCGCCGAACGCGCCGGCCGGGACTGGTGCCTCCAGACCGTCGGCCAGCCTCCGGATCGCGTGACCAGGCTCTGATTGCCGTCCGATAGGCCGTCGCGGCGGATTCCGCGGGCCCGGGTTCCGTCCGAACCTACTGGCGGGCCTTGAGCAGGTCGCGGATCTCGGCCAGCAGCACCTGCTCGGGCGGCGTCGGCGGAGGCGCCGCGGGCGCGGCCGGCTTCTTGCCGAGGCTCGTCAGCTTGTTGACCTGCTTCACCAGCATGAACACGGCGAAGGCCACGATCAGGAACTTGATGACCGCGTTGATGAAGAGCCCGTAGTTGATGGTGGCGGCACCGGCATCCTGGGCCGCCTTCAGGCTCGCATAATCGCCGCCCTTGAGGCTGATGAAGAAGTTCGAGAAATCGATCCCGCCCAGGATCACGCCGATGGGCGGCATGATGATGTCGTTGACCAGCGAGGTCACGATCGCGGTGAAGGCCGCGCCGATGATGATGCCGACGGCCATGTCGATGACGTTGCCGCGGCTGATGAATGTCTTGAATTCCTGAAACATGTCGTTCCCCTTCGTTCCCCGGCCGGTTCCGCCGTCGCCACGCCGCTGCCGGGCCTTCGGGCAGGGCGATGGACGGTCGCGACCACTGACTTGAATGTGGAGCGCAACGGCCGCGCGGGCAACGGGGGATCGCAGCGGATGCCCTCGGGAAATCCACCTAATCCGGCCCGCGGAACGCCGCCGCCGGCCCGGTCCTTGGAATCGTTCGAGGCTGAGGCGCTCCGGCCTCAGACCACCTTGCGCACGCTCGCGAGGAAGCGGTCGACCGCCATGTTGAGCCTCTCCGCCTGCTCGGACAGCTCGGTCGCGTCCTTCAGCACCGTGCCTGCCGCCTGCCCCGTCTCGGCCGCGGCGGCCGTGACCTCGTGGATGTTGCCGGCGACCTCGGTGGTTCCGGCCGAGGCCCGCTGAACGCTGGCCGAGATCTCGCGGGTGGCGGCGCTCTGCTCTTCGACGGCGGCCGCGATGGTCGCCGCGATCTCGTTGACCTCGCGCACCGTGCGGCCCACGCCCTCCACGCCGTCGACGGCGCGCCGGGTCGCGGTCTGGATGCTCGCCACCTGCTGCGTGATTTCCTCGGTCGCCTTGGCGGTCTGGTTGGCGAGCTGCTTGACCTCGCTGGCGACCACCGCGAACCCCTTGCCCGCCTCGCCGGCACGCGCCGCCTCGATCGTGGCGTTGAGGGCGAGGAGATTGGTCTGGGCCGCGATCTCGGTGATGAGATTCACGACCTCGCCGATCTTGCCGGCCGCCGCCGCGAGGCTGTGGACCGTCTCGTTGGTGGCGTCGGCCTCGCGCACCGCGGCCAGCGTGATCTCGCTCGAGCGCTGGACCTGCGTGCCGATCTCGCGGATCGAGCTGGCGACCTCTTCCGTCGCCGCGGCGACGGTGGTCACCGACGCCGAGGCCTGATCGGACGCGGTCGCCACCGCGTCGGCGCGCCGCGTGGTGTCGTTGGCGGTCGTGCCCAGCGTCCCGGCCGCGGCCTTCATCTCGGTCGAGGAGGCGGCCACCGTCTTGACCACATCCTTGACCGCGATCTCGAAATCGCCGGTCAGCTTGCGGAACTCGCCGACCTTGGCCGCGATGGAGTCGGTGGCGCCGTTGATGCGCTGCGCGCTCAGGAGGAACGCGCCGACCATGCCGGTATCGACGATCCGCCGGAAATACTGGTTGTGAGCGACATGGTCCATCGAGGCCGCCGATTCGCGGACGAAGGCGTCGCTGCGGTCGATCAGCTCGTTGATCGACCACATCAGCTCGCCGATCTCGCCCTTGTCGCGGATATCGGTCAGGCGGGCCTCGAAATCGCCGCGCGAGACCTGCTTGCAGACCTGCTGCGCGCGCGCCAGGGAGCGGCGCGTCCGGCCGAGCTCCCGCAGCATCCAGACGATGCCGCCAAGCGGCAACAGCACCGCCGCCGCATGCCAGGGTGCCGTGCCGTCGAGCGCGGCCAGGCCCGCGAACGCGGCCACGAAAACGGCGCTGGCGAGGCCGGCGAGACGGGCCTTAGAGAGAGAAGACAAACTGGTCATAGGCCACCCCCTTTTCCTTCAGCAAGCCCTGCAGCCGCTGCCAGGACCGATCGAGGCCTCGCTTGCGATCGGCCTCGGCATTCTCGATCGCCGCCAGTTCGCGATAGAGCGGGACGATCGTGCCCTCGACGATGCGGCGCTCCGGCAGGCGGCGGCTCGAGTGATAGCCCAGGATCTCGCCCGATGCGCCGAGGCTGGGCGTGACATGCGCCAGGACCCAGTAGTGATCGCCGGTCTTCGTCATGTTCTTGACGTAGGCGAAGATCTCCTTGCGCGCCTGGATCGTGTCCCAGAGCAGCTTGAAGACGCAGCGCGGCATGTCGGGATGGCGGATCAGGCTGTGGGGCTGGCCCAACAGCTCGGATTCGTTGAAATCCGAGATCGCCATGAAGGTGCGGTTGACGTAGGTCAGGCGCCCCTTGAGATCGGTCTTGCTGACGATGATCTCGTGAGGCTCGAACCTGCGCTCGACATTGGTGGGGGAGACCGCTTGCGCGAGTTTGCGCGAAGCTTGGCTCTGCCGCGGCACAAGAGGTTCCGCAGCGGCGAGGGCGACGGTCATGGTGGGAAATCAGGCTCCGCTTCAGGCAAATGGCAATAGGTCAGGAGAATCGAACGACGAATCTCGGCGCACTATCCAATCCGGGAAATGAAAGAACATTTAAGCGACCGGTCCTCCCGTGGCGCTATCGATCGGCGACCGCGACGACCGGCGCGACGTAACGTCACGGGTTCCGCTCGCGCGCTCACGTCACTTGCGAGCGGACCCAGGCGATATGCTGGCGCAGATGATAGAGATGCTCGGCATAGGCCAGCGGAATCTTCATCCGGCTCAGCTCGCCCTGCAACCGGTCGAGGTCGGTGCGCAGCGCCTCGCGATCGCTGCCTTCCTGGTGCGCCGCCGCCTCGATCAGCCGCAATCGCCGGTAGCGCTTGTAGAGCTTGCGCTGCACCTGCCAGCGATAGAGCGGGGGGCCCAGCCGGAACAGCGGGATCGCCAAGGTGAGGACCGGCACCAGAAGGATCAGCAGCCGGTCGGCCCAGACGGCAACCCAGAACGGAAGATAGCGATAGAAGAACGACGGCCCTTTTTCGAGGAAACGGGCCGCGTCGTCATCGAGCGGGAAATCGACCAGGCTCGCCGACGGGAAGCGGCCTTCGGGCGCGAAATCCTGGCGCGGACCGTGAACCTTGGCCATCGCCTCGAGCAGCAGGTGCACCAGCGCCGGATGCAGATCCTCGCGAACCACGAGCTGGGCGGCCGGCGCCACCATGGTGACATCCGTGCGGGGCAGATCGCGCGGCAGATCGATCGTGCCGGCGGGCAGGGTCACGACGGAAAGAAAGGGCAGCGCGTAGCGGAAGGCGGCCGCCCGCGTGAAATCCAGCAGCACCAGATCGCGATCGGCGGCGAGCTTGGCGAGAAGCGGGCTGATCCGCGCGCTGACGAAGAAGGCCGCGTCCAGATCCCCGGACTGCAATTGCGCCGCCGCCTCGCCGCCGCCGATCGCCACCAGGTCGGCATCCTCCGGCCCGACGCCGCTGGCCGACAGCAGCTGGCGCGCGACGACCTGCGTCCCGCTCCCGGCCTGGCCGACGGCGATTCGCTGTCCCGCGAGATCCGTCAGCCGCCGGGACCGGCTGCCTTCGCGCACGAACACCCAAACCGGTTCAAAGAACAGGCTGCCGAGATCGCGCAGATGCGGTAGCGCGGCCGGATCGCCGACGCCGCCCTGAACGAGCGCGGCGTCGACCTGACTTGCCGGATCGGACAGCAGCGCCAGATTCGCCACCGTGCCCTCGGTGGGAACGAGCTCGAGCGTCACGCCCTCTTCGGCGAGAGACTGGCGATAGAGATCGCCGATTGCGGCATAGACGCCGCCGGGCACGCCCGTCGCCAGCTTCAGCGTGCGCGGCGGGAGCGGCGCCATGTACTGCGCCGCGATGTAGAAGCCGATCGCCACCAGCAGCAGGATGAGCCCGTATACTCGCAGGAACTCCCGCAAAATTCGAAGGCCCTCCCCCGCCCGCTCGCGAGCCGATCGCTCACGGCCCTGGCATCTTCGAGTTTAGCCAGACCGAACGTCCGGCGACAGCCCCAGCCCCCGCGCGGACTTTTCGCCCGAGCGACCTCCAGGTTGTGGCGACATTACGGTTTCGCGCGAGGTCCCTCGCCGGTCGGCCGACGCCGGCGCGCGGGGGAGCACGGCTTTGCATCATCGCGCCGGAACATGGTTAATAACGAAGAGCGCACGCTCTCGAGATCATCCCGATTTGCGATCATCGCGATCCCATCGGACGATCACGCACGGGACGGCAATGCCGTGTGATCATGTCGATCGCATCGGCGGTTGCGACACCGCGGGCGCGTGGGTATAAAGTCCGACCGAATTTCGACGTCGACCTCAATTTTGAATTCATGCATTGGATCGATCATTTCATCCGTTGCTTCGACGCGCGGGCGACATTGCGATCGGCAGAATTGGTTCCCGTGCTTGGCTGTGCCATCCCATCGATGGAGTCCTTGCGGACCTGGCGGATCGAACGGCGCCATCCGGGTCGTCGCAACGGCGGGCCGGCCCGGGCGGCATCGATTTTTGTGAAGAGCTTCCTAGACGCACGGTGCGGAGGCTTGTGCTACTCCGACGATGCCGGACAAGGGGCCATAGATCGAAATGACTATAGGATAGACCCTATGCGCGGCCTACCGGGATGGAAGACTGGCCTAAGCAAGTGCCCAAGAACAAGGACCTAGGCGGCGGAAGATCGCAGGGTCACGGCCAATTGAGGGGGTGAATCGTTGACATGCAGAAGCAGGGCCAGACGATAGAGAATACCATCGTCTGCGTCGGCCCGGCATCCGTTGAGCAGGAAGCAATCAAGGGATTGCTGGCTCAGCTCCGTCCTCAGGGCGAGATCGGTTCGGCAGCGACAGTGGCGGCCATCGCGGGCCGCATTGCAGCGGGGGAGACCCCGGCCATGCTGCTTGTGCTCGATTCCGCCGCCGCCGAGGCGCAAGAGGGATGGATCGCCGCGCTCAGGGCCCGTCTGCCGCGGCTGCAGGTCGCCATCTATGGAAGTTTCGACGATCTGGCGGTGCAGACCTGGCTGCGTCACGGGGTCGATGCGCTGATCGAGCGCAACATGCCCGCCAACGAGGTGCTCGACACGATCACCTTCGTTCTCGCCGGCAATCGCTACGTGTCGCCGGGCCTGTTCCTGGCCGGCAGCCGACAGGAAGTGCCCTGCAGCCTGCTGGCCAGCTGCGGATGGCGGTCCTTCCTGCTCGAGGACCTGCCGGTTCCCATGCTGATCATCCAGGGCGAGCGCTTCGTCTATGCCAACATGGCGGCCAAAGCGATGCTGGCCGTTGCCGACGAGGAACTGCTCCGGCTGCGCTTCTGGGACCGGGTCGCGCCGACGCGCCGCCAGGAGGTGCGGGATCTGGTGCTCGGCTGGCAGCGGGGCGAGCCGATCGTCGCGCGGATGCCGGTGACCTTCCTGGGCGCCGGCGGCAAGCTGGTCCAGACCGAGTGGTTCTCCTGCCTCACCCGGATCGCCGGCCGCACCGCCGTCGCCACGATCTGCACGCCCAGCCCGGACGGCTGGGAGGGACGCCCGGCCGACGACCGCACCGCGCCGCCCCCGGGCGTACCGCGGCCCACCTTGACCACCCGCCAGAGCGACATCCTGGCGCTCCTGGCCAACGGCGCCTCGAACAAGGAGATCGCGCGCCGCCTCGAGCTGTCCGAGGCGACGGTCAAGCTCCATGTCCACCGCATCCTGCGCGTCCTTGGCGGCAAGAACCGCACCGAGGCCGCCCATCTGGCCCGCACGCTGGGGCTGCTGGACCGCTAGGCAAGATTCCGGCCCGCCGCGGTACATTGCCGATCGTTTAGGTTTATCAATCGGTTCGATTCCTTTCCGCAGGAATCGGGCGGCTCTGCCGTGTAGCTCTCGGAACAGATTTCCGACACCGGCCGCGTCGCCCGATCCGTCACTCCGGGGGCGATCGAGGGGCCGGATCCCTCGAACTTCCCCGTGGATGGGCGGACGATCCGATGACCGAGACCATTCTGGCGAGCGAGCGCCTGCGCGCCGAAGGCCCCAACCGGGCGCCCGCCGCCCTCAAGGCCGCACCCACCCGCGCCCGGTCGAAGAGCCGCCGCCGGCGCCTCCTGGCCGTGCTGGTCCTGCTTCTGCTGGCGGCCGGCGGGGCCGCGGCCTGGCATTTCGCCCGGGCCTCCACCGCGCCGACCCATGTCCCGACCGTGGCCGTCACGCGCGGCAATCTCGAAGCCTCGCTCACCGCGGTCGGCGCGCTGCAGCCGAAGAACTATGTCGATGTCGGCGCCCAGGTGTCGGGCCAGCTGCAGGCGCTCCATGTCACCTACGGCTCCGAGGTGAAGCAGGGCGACCTCCTGGCCGAGATCGATCCGGCGGTCTATAGCGCCAAGGTCGCCTCCGAGCAGGCCCAGCTCAAGATCCTCAAGGCCCAGATCGCCGAGCAGCAGGCCCAGCTCGCCCTGGCGCAATCGCAGAACGCCCGCAACCAGCGCCTCTACAAGCAGAACGCCGTGAGCCAGGACGTGCTGCAGACCGGCGAGGCCGCCGAGGCCGTGGCGCACGCGCAGATCGCGGCCCTCCAGGCGCAGCTCGAGCAGGCGCAGTCGACCCTCGATGGCGACCTCGCCAACCTGCAATACACCAAGATCTATGCGCCGATCACCGGCACGGTGGTGTCGATCTCGGCGCAGCAGGGCCAGACCCTGAATGCCAATCAGTCGGCGCCGGTGATCCTGCGGATCGCCGACCTCGACACCATGACCGTCTGGGCCCAGGTCGCCGAGGCCGACATCGTCAAGGTCAAGACCGGCATGCCCGTGCATTTCAGCACGCTCGGCATGCCCGACCGGCAGTGGACGGGCACGGTGCGCCAGATCCTGCCGACCCCGGAAGTCATCAACGACGTCATCCTCTATGACGTGCTGATCGATGTCGCCAACCCGGATCACGCGCTGATGACCCAGATGAGCGCCCAGGTCTTCTTCGTGCTGGGCGAGGCCAAGGACGCGCTGCTGGTGCCGATGGCGGCCCTCCAGCCCGTGACCGTCGCCAGTAACGACACCGGCGAAGGCACGCCCTACCGGGTGAAGGTCCGCACCGCCACCGGCACCGAGACCCGCGAGATCCGGGTCGGCCTCAGCGACCGCGCCAACGCGGCCGTCATCGCCGGCCTGTCCGAAGGCGACCATGTGGTGCTGCCGACCGCCACGGGCAGCAGCGGCCAGGCGGCGGCGCAGCGCAGCCAGCAGCCCCCGGCGAGGCTCGGGTTTTGAACGCGATCAACCAGACCTTCGCCGCCGGCGGGCCGCCTTTCTCGCCGGACGTGCTGACCGAGCCGCTGATCGAGCTGGAGGAGGTCTCCAAGCTCTATCCCAGCGGCGACGGCATGCTGGTGGCGCTCGACCGGGTCTCGCTCACGATCCGGCGCGGCGAGTATGTCGCGATCATGGGCCAGTCGGGCTCGGGCAAGAGCACCCTCATGAACCTGATCGGCTGCCTCGACCAGCCCACGAGCGGCCATCTGCGCGTGGCCGGCCGGGACGTCGCCGAGCTCGACAGCGACGAGCTGGCGGAGCTGCGCCGCAACGTCTTCGGCTTCGTGTTCCAGCGCTACAACCTGCTGGCGACGGTGACGGCGGCCGAGAATGTCGAGATGCCGGCGATCTATGCGGGCCTGCGCCACCGGGAACGCTCGGAGCGAGCGGCAGCCCTGCTGGAGCGGCTGGGGCTGGGCGAGCGCGGCCATCACACCCCAAGCCAGCTTTCCGGCGGCCAGCAGCAGCGCGTCTCGATCGCGCGCGCCCTCGTCAACGGCGCCGAGGTGATCCTCGCCGACGAGCCCACCGGCGCTCTCGACAGCCATAGCGGCCAGGAAGTCCTGGCCCTGCTGCGCGAGCTCAACCAGGAAGGCCGGACCATCCTGCTGATCACCCACGATGCGAGCGTGGCGGCGCAGGCCCGGCGCATCATCCGCATCCATGACGGCCGGATCACCGACGATTCGAAGCCCGACAGCGGCCTGGCGGCCCCCGCGCCGGCCGACAGCTCGGTACCTCACCGCCGGGCCGCGACGGCGCTCCATTTCCTGGAAGCGGTCAAGATGGCGCTGCGCTCGCTGCATGCCAACCTGTTCCGCACCGTCCTGACCCTGCTCGGCATCGTCATCGGCGTGGCCTCGGTCATCACCATGCTCGCGGTCGGCGACGGCAGCCAGCAGCAGGTGATCGACCGCATCTCGGCCATGGGCACGGACCTGATCCTGGTCCGGCCCGGCGCGCCCAACATCCGCAGCACCGGCGACATCGCCACCCTGACCCCCGACGACGCGGCCGCCATCGCCGGGCTCGCCAATGTGCGCCAGGCCGTGCCGGAGCGCAGCGCCGGCGCCACGCTGCGCCACGGCAACCGCGACTATGCGACGACCGTGGACGGCACCTGGCCCAGCTTCAGCGACGCGCGCGACTGGCCGGTCGAAGCCGGCAGCTTCTTCACCAACGAGGATGTGAAGAGCTACGCGCCGGTCATCGTGCTGGGCCGCACCGTCGCCGACAACCTCTTCGGCACGGGCGCCAACCCGATCGGCCAATATCTGCTCGTCAGCAACATCCCCTTCGAGGTCATCGGCGTGATGGCGGCCAAGGGCGCCTCGCCCATGGGCACCGACCAGGACGATGTCGCCTTCGTGCCGCTCTCGACCGGCCTGATGCGCATCTTCGGCAAGCAGTATGTGCGCAGCATCACGGTCCGGGTCGACGACGTGGGTCAGATCGACGACACCCAGGCGGCGGTGACCTCGCTCCTGATCCAGCGCCACAAGACCGAGGATTTCCAGAGCCGCAACATGTCCTCGCTGCTGGACACGGTCTCGCAGACCCAGGGCACGCTGACGCTGCTCCTGGGCTCGGTCGCGGCGATCTCGCTTCTGGTGGGCGGCATCGGCGTCATGAACATCATGCTGGTGAGCGTCACCGAACGCACCCGCGAGATCGGCGTGCGCATGGCGACGGGAGCGCGGATGCGCGACATCCTGCTGCAGTTCAACGCCGAGGCGGTCGTGGTCTGCGGCATCGGCGGCGCGATCGGGGTGGCGCTCGGCCTCGTCGCCAGCCAGATCGCCGCCGGCTTCGGCATCCCGATCCTGCTGTCGCTGCCGCCGGCGCTGGCGGCCTTCGGCTGCGCCTTCCTCACGGGCGTGCTGTTCGGCTATCTGCCGGCCCGCAAGGCGGCGCGGCTCGATCCTGTCGTGGCTCTCTCAGCCGAGTGACGAATATGGGCAAGATATTCGCGATCTCACGCAAACGCCGTTGGCTGCAGTCGAGCGCCTTGGCACTGGCCCTCGCGCTGGGCGCCTGCAGCCTGGTCCCGGATTACAGCCAGCCCACGGTCGCGGCTCCGGCCGACTGGCGCAACCAGAGCGCCAGCGTCACACCCGCTGCCGTTGGCAGCGACGAGGCGGCTTCGGTCATGGCGCAGGCAGGCAGCGACAAGCTGTCGGACCATTGGTGGACCGCCTATGGCAATGACGAGCTCGACCGGATGGTCGAGACGGCCCGCAACGACAATCACGATCTCCTGGCCGCGATGCGCCGGATCGACCAGGCCCGCGCCCAGTCGCACGCGGCGGCCGCTCCCCTGTTCCCGACCGTCGAGGCCGATGCCGGCTCCAGCCGCAGCGGCAATGGCCGCACCTCCGACGTCTCCGTCTCCTACAATGCCGGGCTTTCGGTCGGCTACGAGCTCGATCTCTGGGGCAAGAACCGCGCCGCGCTCGAGGGGGCGGATGCCAGCTTCCAGAGCAGCGTCTATGACGCGGCGGCCACCGACCTCGTGCTGCAGGACGATGTGGTCACGACCTACCTGACCCTGCTGTCGCTGGGCGACCGCCTCAAGGTCGCGCAGGCGAACCTCAAGGATTCCGAGGACACCCTCAACCTGGTCGAGATCCGCTACAAGGAGGGCGCGGCCTCCGCGCTCGACGTGGCGCAGCAGCGCCAGCAGGTCGCCAGCACCCGCGCCACCATCCCGTCGCTGCAGAACCAGTACGACCAGAACCAGGCGGCCCTCGCCCTGCTGCTGGGCCTGCCGCCCGCCTCGCTCGAGCTCGAGCAGGCGAGCCTCGATTCGGTGAAGTTGCCGGGCATCGCGGCGGGCCTGCCCTCGACGCTGCTCGAGCGGCGGCCCGATCTGCGCAAGGCCGACGCCGATCTGCGCGCCGCCAATGCCCAGATCGGCGTGACGCGCGCCGATTTCCTGCCCACGATCCAGCTCACCGGCAGCGGCGGACTGGCGAGCGACGCGCTGACGGCGCTGTTCCAGCCGGAGAGCGCCCTCTACAACCTCGCGGCCTCGCTGGTGGCGCCGCTCTTCGACGGCGGCCTGCGCGAGGCGAACTACGACCAGTCGGTCGCGCGCTTCAGGGAGCTGGCCGAGACCTATCAGCAGACGGCACTCACCGCCTTCCGCGATGTCGAGGTGGCGCTCGCGGCCCAGCGCAGCAGCGCCGATCAGGAAGCGGCCCTCCAGGAATCCGCGGACCAGGCGCAGGCGGCCCTGACGCTCGCCAACCTGCTCTATCGCGAGGGTGCCGCCGACCTTCTGACCGTGCTCGACGCGCAGCGCGCCCAGCTTCAGGCGCAGGACAGCCTGGTGCAGGCCCGCCTCGCCCGGCTCCAGGCCGTGGCCGACCTCGCCAAGGCGATGGGCGGCGGCTGGCAGGACACGCAGATGGTGGCGGGGCTGTAGAGGCCGATTCGTTCTGTCCCTTCCCCCGGAACGGGGGGAGGTCAGGAAGGGGGCTGCGCGATGTCAGACAGCGAGCGGCCCCTAGCCCTCCCCCGAAGACGGCGGAGGGGACGATACCGAATCTTTCGCCAGGATCTGCGATAGGCGCCGGCCGAGCTCGGCGGTGCGGAAGGGCTTCGACAGGAGCTCCTGGTCGGGATCGACCCCTTGCGCCGAGATCATGTCGCGCTCGACAAAGCCGGAGGTGAAGAGCACCCGCAGATCCGGGCGCTGGCGCTGCGCCTCGCGCGCCAGCTCGAACCCGCTCATGCCCGCTCCCAGGATCACGTCGGTGAAAAGCAGATCGACGGACAGGTCCGCCGACAGCAGGCGCAGCGCTTCCGGGGCGCCGTCCGCCACGACCGCCTCGTAGCCCAGCGCCGTCAGGGCGGTGCGCGAGAATTCCCGCATCGCCGGGTTGTCTTCCACCACCAGGATCCGGCGCCCCAGGATGGCGGCGGTCGGAGCCGCCGCCTCGAGAGGCGGCGCGCTGCGGCCGTCGCTCGACCGGGGCAGGTAGAGCTTGACCGTGGTGCCGCGGCCGCTCTCGCTATAGATCGTGACATGGCCGCCCGACTGCTTGACGAAGCCGTAGACCATGGGCAGCCCGAGACCCGAGCCCTTGCCCACCTGCTTGGTGGTGAAGAAGGGCTCGAAGACGCGGGTCAGCACCTCCGGCGCCATGCCGCCGCCATTGTCGCTGACCGCGATCATCACATAGTCGCCCGGCGTGATCGTGCTGTCGGCCGGGCTGTCGGCCTCCTCGAAGGTCTGGTTCAAGGTGGCGATGGCGAGCCGGCCGCCCGAGGGCATCGCATCGCGGGCGTTGATCGCCAGATTGAGGATGGCGCTCTCGAGCTGCACCCGATCGGCATTGATAGGCCAGACGCTCTCGCCCAGCGCGGTGCGGATCTCGATCGTCTCGCCCAGCGTATGGCCGAGCAGCTCCGACATCTCGTTGACGAGCAGATTCACCTCGACCCGCCGCGGCTGCAGCGTCTGCCGCCGCGAGAAGGCCAGGAGCCGGTGGGTCATGGAGGCGCCGCGCTCGGCCGCCTCCATCGCGCGCTGGAGCATGCGCTGATCCTCGGGCCGGTCCGCCAGCCGGACGATGAGGAGATCGAGGTTGCCGACGATGACGCCCAGGAGATTGTTGAAGTCGTGGGCGATGCCGCCGGTGAGCTGGCCCACCGCCTCCATCTTCTGCGCCTGCTGGAGCTGGGCCGCGACCGCCCGCTGGTCGGTCACGTCCTGGACCGTGCCGGACATGCGCACCGGCTCGCCGGTCTCGCTGCGGGCGATCTCGCCCCGTTCCTGGACGGTCCGCTGCTCGCCGTCGGGACGGACGATGCGGTAGTCGATGCGATAGTTACTCTGGCTGTGCAGCGACCGGCTCGCCGAGGCGACGATGAACTCGCGGTCTTCCGGATGGACCTGCTGCAGATAGGCGTTGTAGCTCGGCTCGAACGCGCCGGCCTCGTATCCGAAGATCCGGAACACCTCGTCCGACCAGCCGATCCGGCCGGTGGCGATGTCCCAGTCCCAGTTGCCGATATGGGCGATGCGCTGCGCGTTGGCCAGGCTCTCCCGGCTCTCGCGCAAGGCTGCCTCCGCCTGCCGCCGCTCGGTCACATCCTCGAGCAGGGCCACGATCCCCAGCACCCGCCCGCCCGCGTCGATATGCGGCACGTAGTGCGCGTGGCATAGCCTGCGCTTGCCGTCCGGATGGGTCAGATCGCGGTCGAACTCCTGCCTTTCGCCGCGCAGGGCGGCTTCGACATAGGGCCGCACCACCTCGCAAGCCTGCCGGCCCAGGACCTCCATCATGCTGCGCCCGATGGCCCGCTCGGCCGGCATGCACCACCATTCGACGAAGGTGCGGTTCACATAGCGGTAGCGCAGACCGGCATCGAAATAGGCGATCAGCACGGGCAGGGCGTCGGTGACGAGGCGGAGCCGCTCCTCCTCGAGCGTCCGGGCCGTCGCCAGGTCCGATTGCCTTCCCTCCCAGACCGTGCCGCCGTCTTCCGCCCGATAGGGGATGGCCTCGATCCGCATCCGCCGCGGCCGCCCCTGGACGTCGAAGGGCCCCTCCCAGCGAAGCGGCGTCAGATGCCGTTCCGACTCGGCGATCCGGTCGCGGAGATCCTGGCGCGCGGCGACGGCGGTCAGATCGAAGAAACGCTCCGCGTTTTCCAGGATCCGCTCGGGCGGGATGCCGTTCAGCTCGAGGCAGCGAGGGCTCACATAGTCGAAACGGAAATCCCCCTCCGGGCGATGCCGAAGAAGGAAGATCATCGCGCGCCCTCAGGCCCATCGGTCGGGCGATCTGCAACCGCAAAGAGCACAACCGGGCCGACCCCGACCGGCCCTCCCGGCCGGGATGCGACGTCGCGAGATCGATGTTCCTTCCCGAACATCTCGCCTGGGTCAGCCTCGTTCGCCATGGCGTGACGGCATTCGCAAGAGCCGGCAGCGGCTTGAGATCCGACGGTCCCCGCCAGAGTGACGGGATACGCCGGGAAAATCATCAGAAATCATGAGGATTCACCGGCGCTGGACATTGGTCGCATCGCCAATATCGGCGGGCGATGGGGCCGCCCCGGAGGCGCCGCTCATGCCTCGATCGGCCGCGTTCCGGGATCGGCGGGGCCGGGTCCCGTCGCGGCCTTTATGGATTTCTTATGGGGCGGGGGCCGGTCCCACATCCCGCTCCTATCGATGCGCCGGCGCAACCCGCTCGAATTCATACCCGCGGAAGCGCTTCTCTCTCACCGAAGCCATGCGTCCCCCCGATCGGCCACGCGCCGACCGGGCGCGACGCGACGGCCTCATGCAGGCCAAGGAGAACGAGCATGTTGGACATTTTGATGCTGGTGCTGGGCTTGGCCGGTTTCGGCCTGATGATCGGCTATGCCGCGATTTGCACGCGTCTGTAAACGGACCTAGGGAGCGAACCCGATGTTCGACTATCTGCTGGGCGGCGGCGTCTCGCTCGCCATCCTCGTCTATCTCGTCTACGCGCTGCTGCGCCCCGAAAAATTCTGAGGCTCTGCCATGACCGCGAACGGAATCCTCCAGATCGCGCTCTATTGCGCGATCATCCTGGCCCTGGCCGTGCCGGTGGGCCTCTATATGGCGCGCGTCTTCTCGGGCGAACGCACCTTCCTCTCGCCCCTGCTGCGGCCGGTCGAAACCATTCTCTACCGGCTCTCGGGCGTGGACCCGAACAAGGAACAGCACTGGCTGACCTACACGGTCGCCATGCTGCTCTTCAACCTGGTCTGCTTCCTCTCGCTCTACGGCCTGCTGCGGCTGCAAGGGCTGTTGCCCTTCAACCCGCAGGGCATGGGCGCCATGGCGCCCGATCTCGCCCTCAACACCGCCATCAGCTTCACCACCAACACCAACTGGCAGAACTATGGCGGCGAGACCACGCTGGGCTATTTCGTCCAGATGGCGGGGCTGACGGTCCATAACTTCGTCTCGGCCGCCACCGGCATCGCCATCGCGGTGGCGCTGATCCGCGGCTTCGCGCGGCGCTCCACCCAGACCATCGGCAATTTCTGGGTCGACCTGACGCGCTGCTCCCTCTATGTGCTGCTCCCGGCCTGCATCGTCCTGACGCTGGTCATGGTGTGGCAGGGCATGCCGCAGAACCTGAGCAGCTATACCGACGCCACCACGCTCGAGGGTGCGCATCAGGCGATCGCGCAGGGGCCCGTCGCCTCGCAGCTCGTGATCAAGATGCTGGGCACCAACGGCGGCGGCTTCTTCAACGCCAACTCGGCGCATCCCTACGAGAACCCGAACGCCATCACGAACCTGATCCAGATCGTGATGATCTTCGTGCTCGGCGCGGGCCTGACTATGACCTTCGGGCGCATGGTCGGCAACATGAGGCAGGGCTGGGCGCTGTTCGGCGCCATGGGCCTCCTGTTCCTGGCAGGCGCCCTCGTCGCCTACGGGGCCGAGGCCGGCGGCAATCCCGCCTTCGCCTCGCTTGGCGTCGACCAGACCGCCTCGGCGCTCCAGGCCGGCGGCAACATGGAGGGCAAGGAGGTCCGCTTCGGCATCGCCAACTCCGCCCTCTTCGCCACCATCACGACCGACGCCTCCTGCGGCGCCATCAACAGCTGGCATGACAGCATGATGCCGCTGGGCGGCTTGATCCCGATCGTCAACATGCAGCTGGGCGAGATCATCTTCGGCGGCGTGGGCGCCGGCCTCTACGGCATGCTGCTCTTCGCCATCCTCGCCGTCTTCATCGCCGGCCTCATGGTCGGGCGCACGCCCGAATATGTCGGCAAGAAGATCGAATCGCGCGAGGTCAAGATGGCCATGCTGGCGATCCTGATCCTGCCGCTCTCGATCCTGGGCTTCACCGCGCTGGCCAGCGTGCTGCCGGCGGGTCTCGCCGGTCCCTTGAACCAGGGCCCGCACGGCTTCAGCGAGATCCTCTATGCCTTCAGCTCGCAGACGGCGAACAACGGCAGCGCCTTCGGCGGCCTCACCGGCAACACCCTGTTCTACAACCTGACCGGTGCCGCCGCGATGATGATCGGCCGCTTCGCCATGATCGTGCCGGTGCTCGCCATCGCCGGGTCGCTGGCCTCCAAGAAGCTGGTGCCGGCCTCCGTCGGTACCTTCCCGACCGACAACGGGCTCTTCGTCGCGCTCCTGATCGGCGTGATCCTGATCACCGGCGGTCTCACCTTCTTCCCGGCCGACGCGCTGGGTCCGATCGTCGAGCACCTGCAGATGCAGGCCGGCTCGCTCTATTGAGGTCGATATCATGAACGACAACATGAAATCCGGGGCTTTCAGCGAGAGCCTCATCCATCGCAAGCGCGGCGTCGCCGGCATTTCCGGCGACATCCTGAGGATCGCGGTCCGCGACTCCTTCCGGAAGCTCGATCCGCGCACGCTGGTCCGCAATCCGGTCATGTTCGTGGTCGAGATCGTCGCGGCGCTAGCCACGGTGATCCTGCTGCGCGACATCCTGGCCGGCCATCCGGGCGTCGGCTTCACCGCCCAGATCGCCTTCTGGCTCTGGTTCACCGTGCTCTTCGCCAACTTCGCGGAAGCCGTCGCCGAAGGCCGCGGCAAGGCCCAGGCCGAGAACCTGCGCCGCACGCGGACCCAGACCCAGGCCAAGAGGCTCGCTGACCCCAAGGGCCGCCAGTTCGAGAGCGTCTCCGCCCTCAAGCTCAAGGCAGGCGATATCGTGCTGGTCGAGGCCGGCGATACGGTCCCGAGCGACGGCGAGGTGATCGAGGGCATCGCCTCGGTCGATGAATCGGCCATCACCGGCGAATCCGCACCCGTGATCCGCGAGAGCGGCGGCGACCGCTCGGCCGTCACCGGCGGCACCCGCGTGCTGTCGGACTGGATCAAGGTGCGCATCACGGCCGCGCCCGGCTCCACCTTCCTCGACCGCATGATCGCGCTGGTCGAGGGCGCCGTGCGGCAAAAGACGCCCAACGAGATCGCGCTCAACATCCTGCTCGCGGGCATGACGATCATCTTCGTCTTCGCGACCGTGACGATCCCGAGCTTCGCCAGCTTCGCCGGCGGCAGCGTGCCGGTCGTGGTGCTGGTGGCGCTGTTCGTGACGCTGATCCCGACCACGATCGGCGCCCTTCTCTCCGCCATCGGCATCGCCGGCATGGACCGGCTGGTGAAGTTCAACGTGCTCGCCATGTCCGGCCGCGCGGTCGAGGCCGCGGGCGACGTCGACACGCTCCTCCTCGACAAGACCGGCACCATCACGCTCGGCAACCGCCAAGCCAGCGAGTTCCTGCCACTGCCCGGCGTCTCGGAGCGCGAGCTGGCCGACGCGGCGCAGCTCGCGAGCCTCAGCGACGAGACGCCCGAGGGCCGCTCGATCGTGGTGCTGGCGAAGGAGAAGTACGGCCTCAGGGGCCGCGAGATGGCGCCGCTTCACGCCACCTTCGTGCCCTTCTCGGCCCAGACCCGCATGAGCGGCGTCGACCTCGAGGGCGCCTCCATCCGCAAGGGCGCTTCGGACTCGATCATCGCCCATGTCCGCGCCTTGAACCCGCAGATCCGCATCCCGGCCGAGCTCAACAACCTGGTCGAGGATGTGGCGCTCGCCGGCGGCACGCCGCTCGTGGTCGCCAACGGCGCGCGGCTCCTGGGCGTGATCCATCTCAAGGACATCGTCAAAGGCGGCATCCGGGAGCGTTTCGCGGCGCTGCGCCGGATGGGCATCCGCACCGTGATGATCACCGGCGACAATCCGGTAACGGCCGCCGCCATCGCGGCCGAGAGCGGCGTGGACGATTTCCTCGCCCAGGCGACGCCCGAGGACAAGCTCGCGCTCATCCGCAAGGAGCAGGCCAACGGCAAGCTGGTCGCCATGTGCGGCGACGGCACCAACGACGCGCCGGCTCTCGCGCAAGCCGACGTCGGCGTGGCGATGCAGACCGGGACCCAGGCCGCACGCGAGGCCGGCAACATGGTCGATCTCGATTCCGATCCGACCAAGCTGATCGAGGTGGTGATGATCGGCAAGCAGCTCCTCATCACCCGGGGCGCTCTCACCACCTTCTCGATCGCCAACGACGTGGCCAAGTATTTCGCCATCATCCCGGCGATGTTCGCGGCCTTCTATCCGAGCCTCAATATCCTCAACGTCATGCATCTGCAGACGCCGCAGAGCGCGATCCTGTCGGCGATCATCTTCAACGCCTTCATCATCATCGCGCTCATTCCGCTGGCGCTGCGCGGCGTCAGATACCGCCCGCAGACGGCCGGCCGCCTGCTCTTCCGCAACCTGATGATCTACGGCGTCGGCGGCGTGGTCGTGCCGTTCATCGGCATCAAGCTGATCGATATCGTCATCTCCGCGGTCGGGCTGGCTTGAGAAGAAACCGGACCTGAGAAGGATCCTCCACCATGGCAAAAGAACTCCGTCCCGCCATCCTGTTGCTGCTGCTGCTGACCCTGATCCTGGGCGTCGCCTATCCGCTCGGGATGACGGGCCTGGCACAGCTCCTCTTCCCCTACCAGGCGAATGGCAGCCTGATCCTCGGCAAGAACGGCACCGTCATCGGTTCCGAGCTGATCGGGCAGAACTTCGCCTCGGAGAAGTATTTCCACGGCCGGCCCTCGGTCACCACCGGGACCGACGCCCAGGGCAACAGCGTTGCCGAGCCCTACAACGCCGCCAACTCGCTGGGTTCGCAGCTCGGGCCGACCGCCAAGGCCCTGATCGATCGGGTCACCGCCGACAGCGCGACGCTGAAGGCCGAGAATCCCTCGACGCCGGTGCCGGTCGATCTGGTCACGACCTCGGCCAGCGGCTTCGATCCCGACATCACCCCGGCGGCCGCCCTGTTCCAGGTGCCGCGCGTCGCCAAGGCACGGGGCCTGAGCGAAGACCGCGTGCGCCAGCTGGTCCAGGACAATATCGAGGGTCGCTTCCTCGGCCTCGTCGGGGAGCCCCATGTGAACGTCCTGAAGCTCAACATGGCGCTCGACGGGCTGGGCGGCTGACGATCCGGGGGCACCGATGATACGGCGCCATGGCATCCCTTCCCCGATGCCGCGGCGCTGTTTGAAGGCCGAAGGCTCCGGAAGCGGCGGTCATCCCACCGCCGCCCGGCCTTCGGCCTCTTCTTTTTCCGCCGGACGACCGGCCGGGCCCGCCGCCGTAAGGCCTGCGCCGGAACGACGGCTTCGGCTAGACTGACGCGCATGGCCGCTTCCGATCCTCCCGAGGCCGATCGCCGGCCCTCGCCCGATGCTCTCCTGGCCGCCGTCAATGCCGAGGGGCGCGGCCGTCTCAAGATCTTCCTCGGCGCCGCACCCGGCGTCGGCAAGACCTACGAGATGCTGCAATCGGCGCGGCGCAAGCGGGCCGAGGGCGTCGATGTCGTGGTCGGCGTGGTCGAGACCCACGGGCGGCGCGAGACCGAGGCGATGATCGAAGGGCTCGAGGTCCTGCCGCGGCGTCCCGTTTCCTACAAGGGCAAGACGCTGCAGGAAATGGACCTCGACGGCCTGCTTAAGCGGCGCCCGAAACTGGCCCTGGTGGACGAGCTCGCCCACAGCAACGCGCCCGGCAGCCGCCATCTCAAGCGCTATCAGGATGTCGAAGACCTGCTCGCGGCCGGGATCGACGTCTATGCGACGCTCAACATCCAGCATATCGAGAGCCTGAACGACGTGGTCGCACGCATCACCCGCATCCGGGTGCGCGAGACCGTGCCCGACAGCGTCATCGACCGCGCCGACGAGATCGAGATCATCGACATCACCCCCGAGGAGCTGCTCAAGCGGCTCAAGGAGGGCAAGGTCTATGTACGCGAGGCGGCCGAGCGCGCCGTCCGTCACTACTTCCAGCCCGGCAACTTGACGGCCTTGCGCGAGCTCGCCTTGCGGCGCACGGCCGAGCGCGTCGACGAGCAGATGGTCGACTATATGCGCGCGCACGCGATCCAGGGACCCTGGGCCGCCGGCGACCGCGTGCTGGTCTGCGTCAACGAGCGGCCCAACGCCGAGGGCGCCGTGCGCTACGCCAAGCGGCTGGCCGACCGGCTGCGCGCGCCCTGGCAGGCGGTCTATATCGAAGGACCGCGACATGCGCGGCTCAGCGAGGCGGATCGCGACCGCATCGCCAAGACGCTGCGGCTGGCGGAGCGGCTCGGCGCCGATACGCGCCACCTGCCCGGCGAACGCATCGCCGACGCGCTCCTCGCCTACGCGGGCGACAACAACATCACCCAGATCGTGCTCGCCAAGTCGAGCCGCTCGCGCTGGTTCGAGCTGCTGCACGGCTCGGTGGTGCACGAGCTGGCGGCAAAGGCCGGTAGCATCGTCGTCCATGTCGTGCCGGGCGAGACCCGCGAGCAGGCTCGCGAGGCCGAAGCCGACGCATCGACGCATGAGCCGGTCAATCCCTGGCGCTATGTCCGCAGCCTGCTGCTGGTGGCCGTCGCCACGGGCCTGGGCGAAGCCGTCCAGGAGCTGGTTACGATCCAGAGCCTGTCGCTGATCTACCTGGCGGCGGTCCTGATCAGCGCGATCCGCGACGGGCTGATGCCGGCGCTGGCGACGGCGCTCCTGAGTTCCGTCGCCTACAATTTCTTCTTCACGCCCCCGCTCTACACCCTCACCGTCACCGACCCCGAGAACGTCGTGGCGCTGGTCTTCTTCACCCTGACGGCGCTCCTGACCGGCGGGCTCGCCGGCCGTGCCCGGATCCAGGCGGAGGCGGCGCGCCACCGCGCGGCCGCGATCGGCGAGCTCTATGGCTTCAGCCGCAAGCTGGCCGGCATCGCCACCCTGGACGATCTGCTCTGGGCCTCGGCCCATCAGATCGCCGCGATGCTGAAGGTCGAGGTGGTGCTCTTGACGCCCAAGCCCGACGGGCTCGCCGTGCGCGCCGGCTTCCCGCCCGAGGACCGCCTCGACGAGGCCGACCTGGCGGCCGCTCAATGGTGCTGGGACCATAACCGCGCGGCCGGCCGCGGCTCGGACACGCTGCCGGGCGCCCGGCGGCTGTTCCTGCCGATGACGACGGCCAGCGGCAAGCTCGGCGTGGTCGGCATCACCCGCGCGGACGAGGGCGTGCTGCTGACCTCCGAGCAGCGCCGCCTGCTCGACGCGCTGATCGACCAGATCGCGGTGGCGATGGAGCGGGTCCGGCTCGCCGAGAGCGCCGACGAGGCGCGCATGCTCTCGGAAACGGAGCGGCTGCGCGCGGCGCTCCTGACCTCGATCTCGCACGACCTGCGCACGCCGCTGGCCACCATCATGGGCACCATCTCGAGCCTCAGGACCTACGGCGCGCTCTATGACGACGCGACGCGGGAGGAGATGCTGGCGGCGGCCCAGGAGGAAGGCGAGCGGCTCAACCGCTTCGTCGCCAATCTGCTCGACATGACCCGGCTCGACACCGGCGCGCTCGAGCTCAAGCGCGAGCCGGTCGATCTCGGCGACCTGGTGGGAACCGCGCTGCGCCGCGCCCAGCCGATGATCGGCCACCGCAAGGTCGATGTCAGCCTCGCGCCCGACCTGCCGCTGCTGCGGCTCGATTTCGTGCTGATGGAGCAGGTGCTCGTCAACCTGCTCGACAATGCGGCAAAATACAGCCCGCCTCAGTCGCGGATCGCCATCCGCGCCCGGCAGGAAGACAAGCAGGTCATCATCGAGGTCATGGACGAGGGAACGGGCATTCCCGAAGACGCGCTCGAGCGCATCTTCGACAAGTTCTTCCGGGTCAAGGCCGCGGACCGCCAGCGCGCCGGCACCGGCCTGGGCCTCGCCATCTGCCGCGGTTTCGTCGAGGCGATGGGCGGCACGATCGTCGCCGAGAACCGTACCGACCGCACCGGCGCCCTCTTCCGGATCGCGCTGCCCCTGTCGGTCGCGCCCGAACCCGAGGGAGCGGCGAGCCTCGCATGACCAGCGATCGCGCCACCGTGCTGGTGATCGACGACGAGCCGCCGATCCGCCGCCTGCTGCGCACCACGCTCGCGGTGCAGGATTATCGCGTCGTCGAGGCCGCCGACGGCGCCGAGGGCCTGAGCCTGCTCCGGCATGAGCGGCCGGACGTGCTGATCGTCGATCTGGGCCTGCCCGACATCGACGGGCTGGAGCTGATCCGCAAGATCCGCGCGGAATCGCCGGTGCCCATCGTCGTGCTCTCCAGCCGCGACGACGAGAAGGGCAAGGTCGAGGCGCTCGATCTCGGCGCCGACGATTATGTGACCAAGCCCTTCGGCATGGAGGAGCTGGTGGCGCGGCTCAGGACGGCGCTGCGCCACCGGCTGCAGCAGCAGGGCGGCCGGCCGCTCTTCCGCAGCGGCGATCTCACGGTCGATCTGGTGCGCCGGATCGTGACGGTGCGCGGCGAGGAGGTGAAGCTCTCGCCGAAGGAATACGACCTGCTGCAGCAGTTCGTGCTCCATGCCGGCAAGGTCCTGACCCACCGGCACCTGCTGCGCGAGGTCTGGAAGGACGAGAACGGCGGCGACGTGCAGTATCTGCGCGTCTATGTGCGCCAGCTTCGGCAGAAGATCGAGGCCGATCCGGAACAGCCGGTCCATATCCTGACCGAACCGGGCGTGGGATACAGGCTGCAGGTACAATAGGGTCCTTCTGCCGGGTGATTGTCATCGGCCGGGGCGAGCGGTAGGCTCTCGGCCAGGTTGCAGAAAATCCATCGCCAGCCAGGACCGAGGGGGACGGTTTCATGCGCTTGGGCTTCATGCTGCTGGTGCTCGCGATCGTGATTGCGGCGCCTTCGATCGCCCGTGCCGAGGACATCAAACCGTGCCTCGCCGATTTCATCCGGCCCGGGACGCGGTTAAAGGTCGATCTGACGACCATGAAGCCGCCGCCGGAATGTCCCAGGTCCCGGCGCATTGCGAAGTTCAACGAAAATGCATTGGTGCTGAGCGCTGACGGCAAGATCAAGCCGACACTCGGCGCCGTCGACCCCGAAGGCGGCGAAGACAGCAGCGGGAAAGCCCCTTGGCTCGTCGTCTTCATCCTCCGCTTCGACCGAGAAGTCGACGTGGGCAGGCCGTTGGACCTGGCGAAAGCGCAGTTCGATGGGGGAACCGTGAGCGCATTGCCTTTCGACAAGGACCTGGGTGGAAACCCGGCCCTGCATGCGCTGGGTTTCGTCCTGCACGCCGACGAGAGCGGCAGGAACGCCGTCTGCCTGATGGCGTTGGACGACGGCACGGTCACGCTGGCGATCATCTGTCGCTCGACGACCTACACGATGGAAAACGATCGTATCGGCATGCTCGACCGCATGAGCCAAGATGACGTCGGCGCCATCCGGTTTTGAAAGCAGGAGAAGACCAATGAAGGCCCAAAGAGTCCTGACCGCATTCGCGCTTGCCCTCTCGCTGGCCGGCTGGGGCTGCACCCAGACCGGCGGCGGGAGCTCGATTCCTTCGCTCGAGAGCTCGAGCCGGATGGAGGAGTCCGGCGACTGGAGCGCCCATCTGCCTTCCGTCTATCCGGGGCTGCTGGCCTGTCTCGAGGCCAACCCGTCCAAGCCCGCCTATGTCGGCGACGTGGCGACGCAGGATGACGGCACGCTCGCGGTCCACACCGTGGGCGCCGACGGCAGCGTCTTCAAATGCTCGGTCGCGGCCAATGGCGGCGATCCCAGCGCCAACGAGCCGGACGACGGGGCGGTGCTGAAGGGACCCTACTTCTATCCGGAAAACCATGTCGGGCCGGTGAGCGCCTGCACCAGCACCGACAAGGAACCGGTCTTCACCACCGGCAAGGACCTGGTGGGCTGGCTCGCCTGGCCCAGCTGCTGACGCTTCTGCCTAGGCGGTGACGGGCAGATAGCAGGTGACGGTCGTACCGGCGCCGGGCCGGCTTTCGATGGCGAGACGGCCGCCATTGATCTCGATCAGGCGCTTGGCATAGGCGAGCCCGAGTCCGAGCCCCGTGGTGCTGCGCGTGAGCGCCGGCTCCGCCTGCCAGAACGGCTCGAACACATGGTCGAGATCCTCGGCTTCGATGCCGACGCCGTTGTCCTGCACATGGATGGCGAGCTCGCGACCCCGGGGCTGTTCCACATGCACACGGATCGCGCCGCCGGCAGCGGTGAACTTGATCGCGTTCGACAGCAGCTGCACCAGGACCTGGCGGATGGCGGCCCCGTCGGTGACGACCGGCGGCAGCGGCTCGCCGATCTCCAGCCGGACCCGCAGGCCTTTGCTGGAAGCGCGCTGCTCGACAAGCCGGACGGCCCCCTGGACGATCTCCAGCACCGCGGTCGCGGCCGTTTCGGGCGTGTAGCTGCGCGCGTCGAGCTGGGCATAGGCGAGGATGGAATCGATATGGCCCAGCAGCATGCGCCCGGCGCCGTGGATCTCCCTCGCGTAGGAGGCCACCGTCTCGCTCGATGCCGCCGCCGGCATCGCCGCCAGAAGCTCGGAGAATCCCAGCACCGCGTTGAGCGGCGTGCGCAGCTCGTGGCTCATGTTGGAGAGGAACTCGGTCTTCGACTGACTGGCGGCCAGCGCCGCCTCGCGCTCCTCGGCATATTGCACATTGGCGATCTCGAGCCCCCGCGCCTGCCGTTCCAGCAGGACCGCCACCTCCTTCAGCTCGCGCTCGCGCCCGGCCAGGTTTGCCGCCATCTCGTTGAAGGCGGCGCCGATCCGGGCCATATCGTCCTCGCCGACCGCCGGGGCGCGGACAGGGGCGTCGCCGCGGCCGAGGGCCCGGATGCCGTCCGCGACCTGGCGCAGCGGCGCCAGGAAGCGCCGGGTCGACCAGAGCGAATAGCCGGCAGCGGCGGCGATCAGCAGGAGCGAGACCAGGATTCCATAGAGCGCATCGCGCCGGGCGCCGCTTTCGATCGCGTCCAGGGGCCAGAGCAGGCCGAGCCGCCATCCCAACTGCGGCAGCCGGCCTTGCACCATCAGGTAACGCGCCGTTTCGCCGCTCGCCGCGAGCTCGATCTCGGCCGGCTGTCGCATCGCCGGGTCGGCTTGCGCGAGGGCCGACGCGGCGACGCGCTGCTCATCGGGCGCCAGGCTCGAGCCCGCCAGCAAGGTCCCCTCGCTGTCGAGCAGCACGGCCTGGGAGCCGCTCCGCTCCGCCACCGTCACCTCGTTCAACAGGCTGGCGATCGGAATGGCGCCGCCCAGCGCGCCGACGACCGTGCCGAACGCGTCGCGAATCGGCAGCAGCGCCATCACGACCCGGCTCCCCGAGACGCGGCTGACAAGGATGTCGCTGAAGGCGTTCCCGCCCCGGGCGACCGCCGTGAAATAGGGCCGCCCCGCGATGTCGATGCGCTCGCCGCGCGTTCCCTGCGCGGTCCCGTCGAGATCGACGAGATAGAGGCCCTCGAAGAACCCGCCCAGCTGACCTTCATTGTCCGCGAGCTTGCCCATGTTGTTCAGGAGATCGCCCTGCGACACCGTCATGGACCGGGCGATGCCGGCAAGGATCAACTGGCGCTCGGCGAAGAAGCTTTCGAGGCGCCGCACGTCGAGGTCGATCTGGCGCTCCGCGTTCGCGCGGTAGACCGATTTCACCGTTGCCAGGGAGGAGACGTAGGAGAAGGCGACGATCGCCAGCGCCGCCAGGATCAGGGGCAGGACCACCGTCGCGGCATTGCGGAGGTAAAGACCGGCCGCGGGACTGCGCTGTCGCCGCCACCAGGCCGCCAGCTGCGGCGTCGGCAGCGGCCGCCGCACCGCCGGCCCCGCCCTCCCGTCGGAGGTCGGCGCCTGGCTGCCCGCTCCTGCTTCCATTCTCGACCCCGTTGCGGGGGGCCGGTCGCGCTCGCCCATCTTGCCGACTGTCCTGGCGTCCGCCCCGGGCCAGGCCAATCCCCCTCGTTTCTTTGTGAAAAATGGGGTCCTTAACCGCCAGCGGCAAGATCGGCGCCGCCGCCGGATCGGCACGATACCCGGACAGGGGTTGCAAAGCCCTGCGATTTCAATAAAAAGCGACTGGCGCTCCTGGCCGAGGGGACCGGACCGGTCCTTTCGGATGACCGGCACGGGTGGCGTCTGCGACAGCGCAACCCTCCCTGCCGCCCGCGCCATCTGGCTATAGTCGCACCCCTTCCATGGGTTCCGGGTTCCGGACCCGGCGACCGGCCGCGGGGCAGGGTACTGGCTTCCAAGCCATGACTTGCGGCATCAACCCCTCGGTGCGGCGATCTTCCGATGAAACGTCTGATCCTGGTGGCCGTGTTGATAGGGCTGGCGGCGCTCGCGGCGGCGGGCGGCTGGCGCTGGTGGCAGCAGCATCAATCGCGCCTCCCCGACTATATCGCCAGCGGCAATGGCCGGATCGAGGCCCAGGAAGTCCAGGTCGCGGCGAAATATAGCGGGCGCATCGCCGAGGTGCTGGTGCAGGAGGGCGATCTGGTCGCCGCCAACCAGGTGCTGGCCCGCATGGACACGACCGAGCTCGAGGCGAGCTTCGACAAGGCCGGCGCCGACGCGGCCCAGGCCGAGAAGGCCGTGGCCTCGGCCCAGGCGGTGATCACCCAGCGTCAGGCGGAACTGGCCTTCGCGAAGCAGCAATATGACCGGGCGGTGTCGCTCGCCAAGACCGGCGACATCTCGCGCGAGATCGTCGACCAGCGGCGCAGCCTGCTCGACGCGGCCCGGGCCGCCCTCGACGGCGCCCAGGCCCAGAGCGAGACCAGCCAGCGCGCGGTCGACTCCGCCAAGGCGGAGATGCGGCGGATCCAGGCCCAGCTCGACGATTCGGCGCTGAAGGCGCCCATCAACGGCCGGATCCAGCACCGCCTGGCGGAACCGGGCGAGGTGCTCGCGGCCGGCGGGCGCGTGCTGACGCTGCTCGATCTGACCGACGTCTATATGACGATCTTCCTGCCGACCGATCAGGTGGGGCGGGTCCGGATCGGCTCCTCGGCGCGCGTCGTTCTCGACGCCGTTCCGGAATATGTGATCCCGGCCAACATCTCCTTCATCGCCGCGGAGGCGCAGTTCACGCCGAAGCAGGTCGAGACCAAGGACGAGCGCGAGAAGCTGATGTTCCGCGTCAAGGTCCAGATCGATCCCTCGCTGCTGAAGGCCAACGAGGAGAAGGTCAAGACGGGGCTTCCAGGAGAGGCCTACGTCCTGCTGGCGCCGGACCAGCCTTGGCCGCCGAGCCTCGAGGTCAAGCTGCCGGAGTGAGTCCCGCGCCATGACCGCCGCCCCGCCCGACGCGATCAGGCTGGAAACGGTGACGCACCGTTATGGCAAGGTGCTGGCGCTCGACGGCCTGTCCGTGGCGCTGCCGGCGGGAAAAATGATCGCGATGATCGGGCCCGACGGCGTGGGCAAATCCACCCTGCTCGGCCTCGTCGCCGGCGCCCGGCGTCGTCAGCAGGGCCGCATCGAGGTGCTGGGCGGCGACATGGCCGATCCGCGCCACCGGATGCGTGCCTGCCCGCGCATCGCCTATATGCCGCAAGGTCTCGGCCGCAACCTCAACATGGATCTGAGCGTGCGGGAGAATCTCGAGTTCTTCAGCCGCCTGTTCGACCAGGGCCATGCCGAGCGCGTCCTTCGCATCGAGCAGCTTCTGCGCGCGACCGGCCTGACGCCGTTCGCCGCGCGGCCCGCCGGCAAGCTTTCCGGCGGCATGAAGCAGAAGCTCGGGCTTTGCTGCGCGCTGATCCACGATCCCGACCTCCTGATCCTGGACGAGCCCACCACCGGCGTCGATCCGCTGTCGCGCCGCCAGTTCTGGGAGCTGATCGACGAGATCCGGCGATCGCGGACGGGCCTCACGGTGCTGATCGCGACGGCCTATATGGACGAGGCCGAGCGGTTCGATCATCTCATCGCCATGAACGCCGGCCGGATCCTGGCCGAGGGAACGCCAGCGGAGGTCCGGCAGCGGACGGGCAGCGCCTCGCTGGAAGCCGCCTTCATCGCCCTGCTGCCGGAGGCGGCGCGGGCCGGCTACCGCCCGGTCGTCCTGAGGCCGCGCGAGCATGGAGATGGCGAGCCGGCGATCCTGGCCGAGGGGCTGACGCGCCGTTTCGGGGATTTCACCGCGGTCGACCGGGTCAGCTTCCGCATCGAGCGCGGCGAGATCTTCGGCTTCCTCGGCTCGAACGGCTGCGGCAAGACCACGACCATGAAGATGCTGACCGGGCTGCTGCCGCCGACGGCCGGCAGCGTGGAGCTCTTCGGCAAGGTGCCGCGTCCCGACGATCTCGCGACCCGCCGGCGTGTCGGCTACATGTCGCAATCCTTCTCGCTCTATGCCGAGCTCACGGTCCGGCAGAATCTCGAGCTGCATGCGCGGCTGTTCCAGGTCCCGGCCGGCAAGATGGCGCAATCGATCAAGCGCCTGTTCGACGAATTCGGGCTCGAAGACCATGCCGACGAGCTGGCCGAGCAATTGCCGCTGGGCGTGCGGCAGCGGCTGTCGCTGGCCGTGGCGGTGATCCATGAGCCGGAGCTCCTGATCCTGGACGAGCCCACCTCGGGCGTCGATCCGGTCGCCCGCGACAAGTTCTGGGAGCTCCTGATCGGGCTCTCGCGCGACCGCGGCGTCACGATCTTCATCTCGACCCATTTCATGAACGAGGCCGCGCGCTGCGACCGCATCTCGCTCATGCATGCGGGGCGCGTGCTCGAGACCGACACGCCCACCGGCCTCGTCGCCAAGGCCGGTAGCGACAGCCTGGAGGCCGCCTTCATCCACTATCTCCAGGACGCCGCAAAAGCGGACGCGGCGAAGGCCGGGCCGGCCGCGACGCCACCGGTCGCCGATCCCCCGCCCGCGATGCCCGCGCCGCCCGCCGCGGGGCGAGGCGGGCTGTCGCTGTTCAAGCCGCGCCGGCTGTTCGCCTATGCGCTCAGAGAAACCCTGGAGATCCTGCGCGATCCGGTCCGGCTGGCCGTGGCGCTCTTCGGCACGGCGCTGCTGATGCTGGTGTTCGGCTACGGCATCACCTTCGATGTCGAGAATCTGTCCTATGCGACGCTCGACCGCGACCGGACGCCGGAAAGCCGGACCTATCTCGAGAACTATGCCGGGTCGCGCTATTTCGACCAGAAGGCGCCGCTCGCCGACGATGCCGATCTCGATCGCCGGCTGAAGGACGGCGAGATCACGCTCGCGATCGAGATTCCGCCCGACTTCGGCAAGGACATCCTGCGCGACCAGACCGCCGACGTGGCCGTCTGGATCGACGGCGCCATGCCGTTCCGGGCCGAGACCATCCGCGGCTATGTCGAGGGGCTGCATCTGGGCTATCTGCAGAATCTCGGCCGCGAGAAGACGGGCGAGACGCCGTCGGTCACGCCCTACGATCTCGAGCCGCGCTACCGCTACAACCAGGACTTCCGCAGCGTCTACGCGATGGTGCCGGGCGTGGTGGCCCTGCTGCTGCTCTTCATCCCCGCCATCCTCATGGCGCTCGGGATTGTGCGCGAGAAGGAGCTGGGCTCGATCACCAATCTCTATGTCACGCCGGTGACGCGCCTCGAGTTCCTGGTCGGCAAGCAGGTGCCCTATGTGATCCTGGGCATGGCGAACTTCCTGCTGATGACGGCCATGGCCCTCATCGTGTTCGGCGTCCCCATCAAGGGGAGCTTCGCCACGCTCAGCCTCGGCGCCTTCCTCTACCTCCTGGCCTCGACCGCGCTGGGCCTGCTGATATCGGCCTTCACCCGCAGCCAGATCGCGGCGCTCTTCGCCACGGCGATCATCACCATGCTGCCCGCCGTGCAGTTCTCGGGCATGATGCAGCCGGTCTCCTCGCTGGAGGGCAACGCCGCCTTCCTGGGCACGATCTTCCCCACGACCTATTTCTTCCAGGTCAGCGTCGGCGTCTTCACCAAGGCGCTGTCCTTCCGCGACCTGGCGAGCCAGCTCGGCGCGCTGGCGCTCTTCTTCCCGATCCTGCTCATCCTGAGCGCGATCCTGTTGCCCAAGCAGGAGCGGTGATGCTGGCCTCCCTCCTCGCCATCTACAGGCTCGGCGTCAAGGAGCTCTACAGCCTGCGCCACGACCGGGTGATGGTGATCCTCATCATCTGGGCCTTCTCCCTCTCGGTCTATACGGCGGCGGAAGGCATCTCGCACGAGCTGCGCAACGCCTCGGTCGGCATCGTGGATCTGGACCGCTCGCAGCTTTCCCTGCGGTTCCGCGACGCGATGCTGCCGCCGCAGTTCCAGCCGCCGGCCATGATCCGGTTCGACGAGATCGATCCCGACATGGACAGCGGGCGCTACACCTTCGTCCTGGTGATCCCGGCGGATTTCGAATCCGACCTCCTGGCCGGGCGAAGGCCGGAGCTGCAGCTCGATATCGACGCCACCGCCATGATGCAGGCCGGCATCGGCGCCACCTACTTCTCGAACATCGTCGCCCAGGAGGTGACGAATTTCCTGCGGCAGGATGCGGGCAGCTCCGCGCAACCGGTCGAGCTCCACACCCGCATCGCCTTCAACCCGAACCTCGAGAGCGCCTGGTTCACCAGCGTCATGCAGCTGATCAACAGCATCACCATGCTCTCGGTCGTGCTCACCGGCGCCGCGCTGATCCGGGAGCGCGAGCACGGCACGATCGAGCATCTCCTGGTCATGCCGCTGACCTCGTTCGAGATCATGATGGCCAAGATCTGGTCCAACGCGCTGGTGATCGTGGTGGCGACGGCGGCCTCGCTCTGGCTGGTGGTGGAGAGATTGCTCGCGGTGCCGATCGAAGGCTCGATCCCGCTCTATCTGGCGGGCGTGGCTCTCTACCTCTTCTCCTCGACCGCGATCGGCATCTTCCTCGCGACCCTGGCGCGGTCCATGCCGCAGTTCGGCCTGCTCTTCATCCTGGTGATCCTGCCGATGAACCTGCTCTCGGGCGGCCAGACGCCGATCGAGAGCCAGCCCGAGGCGCTGCAGAAGATCATGCAGCTCGTGCCCTCGACGCATTTCGTGCGCTTTTCCCAGGCGATCCTCTATCGCGGCGCGGGGATCGACGCGGTCTGGCTGGATTTCGCCGCGACCGCGGTCGCCGGCATCGTGCTGCTGATCCTGGCGGGGCTCCGCTTCCGGCGCAGCATCGCCGCCCTGCAGGGGTGAGCGGGCGGGGCCGCGCGCCGCCCCTTGTCAGCGGCTGGCGACCGCCGGGGCTTTCGCCGGCCGCAGGCGCCGCCAGAGACCCTCGGCCGCCCCCACCAGGCCCTGGCGCAGCAGCACCACGAACAGGATCAGGATGATCCCCAGCCCGATGTCGCGCCAGTCGCCGAGCTCGCGCATGCCCTCGTCCGCCAGCATCAGCAGCAGCGCCCCCAGCACCGGGCCCCAGATGCGGCCGAGACCGCCCACCACCATCATCGACAGCAGCAGCAGGAGCTGCGAGATCGAGAAGACGGTGGGGCCCACCACGGCGAACTGCGCGGCGTAGAAGCCGCCGGCCAGGCCGGTGAAGAAGGCCGAGACCGCGAAGACCCAGAGCTGATACTTGAACCGGCTGATGCCGCGCGACATGGCATAGCCGGGATTGTCGCGCAGCGCCTGGAAGGCCAGGCCCAGGGGCCCTCGGATGATGAGGATCGACACCAGGATCGCGAGCGCCAGCAGCACCAGCCCCAGATAGTAGTGGGCGATGTACCATTTGGAGCCGAACAGCGCGCGGAAGCCCAGATCGCCGAAGCGGTTGATCCCGCGCACCCCGCCGAAGAGCGGCATGCAGCCCGAGGGCGGATTGGTGAAGCAGTCGGTATCGTTGACGATCAGGAGATAGAGCATCTGGGCGATGGCGAGCGTCAGGAGCGCGACATAGGGACCGCGCAGGCGCAGGCAGGCCAGCCCGATGATCACGCTGACGATGACGACCACGATGGCGGCCAGGATCATGGCGAGCGCCACCGGCACGCCGAAATAGTAGCCCAGCATGGCCGTGGTATAGGCGCCGACGGCGAAGAGTGCCATCTGGGCCAGCGAGAAGATCCCCGCCACGCCCAGCACCAGGTTCCATTGCGTCACGACGATGGCCCAGATGAAGAACAGCGTCGTCTGGGTGACGATGTAGCGCGTCGAGGTGAGGTAGGGCACGGTGGCGGCGAACGCCACCAGCAGCACGGTGACGAGGATGTCGCGCCTGAGCGGGGTCATGGTCACAGCCGCACCACCTGCTTGCGGCCGAAGAGCCCGTAGGGGCGCCAGATCAGCACCACGATCACCAGGAGCAGCAGCAGGGCGAAGCTGTACTGGACGCCGAGATTGTATTGCGCCGTGGCCTCCAGGAGGCCCAGCGCGATCGCCGCGATCACGGCGCCGGCCACATTGCCGAGCCCGGCCACGATGCAGATGATGAAGGCTTTGAGCATGGGATCGCCGCCCATGTTGGGCAGCAGCGAGGAGAGCGAGCTGACCATGATGCCCGAGATCGCGGCGAGCCCGCCCGACAAGGCCAGCACGATCGCGTAGATGCGGCCGACGCGGACGCCCATGAGCTGGGCCGCCTCGCGGTTCTGCGCGGTCGCCCGGATGGCCCGGCCCAGGCGCGAGCGTTTCAGCAGCAGGGCCATCGCGACCATCAGCGCCAGCGCCACCGCCAGGATCATCAGGTTCTGGTTCGGGATATGGACATGGCCGATCACGATATCGCCCGGCACCTGGAGCGATTGCGGCTGCGGCTGCGGGCCGAACAGCCGCAGGATCACGTTCTCGACCACCGCGCCGAAGCCGATGGTGGCGATGAAGACGCCGGTCTCGAACTGCGGCGAGCCCAGCAGGGGTGCCGCCGTGGTGACATAGATCAGGAGGCCGACCAGGCCGCAGATCGCGACCGCGGCCAGCACGCCGACGATGCCCGGGAAGCCCAGCGCGGTCATGGCGTAGAAGCAGATATAGCCGCCCAGCGCCAGGAGCGCGCCATGGGCCATGTTCAACATGTTGAGCGAGCCGTAGACCAGCGAGAGCCCGACGGTCGAGACCGCATACATGGCGCCCAGCGTGAGGCCCGAGGCGATGACCTGGATGACGACGTCCATGGCGGCTCAGCTCCCGAGATAGGTCGCGAGGATCTCGGGCCGGGCCATCAGCGCCGAACCCGCGCCCGACCAGACGAACTCGCCATGGTCGAGCAGATGGATATGGTCGGCCTTGTCGGCGACGCGGCTGGCATTCTCCTCGACCAGGAGGATGGTGCGCCCGGAGCGCCGGAGGGCGTCGATCACTTCGTAGATCTGGTCGATGATGATCGGCGCCAGCCCCAGCGACGGCTCGTCCAGGAGCATGACGCGCGCATCCGCCATCAGCCCGCGGCCGATCCCGACCATGCGCCGCTCGCCGCCCGAGAGCGTGCTGGCGACCTGGCTCCGGCGGTCCTTTAGCTTGGGCAGGAGCGCATAGACCTGCTCGAGGCGCTCGGCCATCTGCGACGCTGCGGCCGGCAGGTAGGCGCCCATCTGCAGGTTCTCGAGCACGGTCATCTCGGGGAACAGCAGATCGCCCTGGGGCACATGGACGATGCCGGCGGCGACGATCTGGTCGGGCCGGAGCCGGTCGATCCGCTTGCCTTCGAGCTCGATGCTGCCGCCGGTCAGGCGCAGCAAGCCCGAAATGGCGCGCAGCAGCGTCGATTTGCCGTGGCCGTTGGGGCCGACGATCGCCACCAGGCCGCCTTCGGCGATCGAGAGCGAAAGGCCGCGCAGCACATCCTGGCCGTGATAGCCGGCCGAGAGATTGTCGATCTTGAGGAGGGCCTCGGCCATGGCTCAGGCGCCCGCCTTGGCTTCGAGGAGCGAGCCCAGGCGCTTCGACGCGCCCTCGCCCAGATAGACGTCGATCACGGTGCGGTCGCGCACCAGGCCCTGCGGCGAGCCCTCATAGATGCGCTCGCCATGATGCAGGATCAGCACGCGGCTCGAGAGCTGCACCAGGAAGCGCATGACATGCTCGATCAGGACGATGGTGATGCCGCGCGCGCGCAAATCGCGCACCAGCCCCATCATCTGGTCGATCTCCTTGGGATTGAGCCCGCCGACCGGCTCGTCCATCAGCAGCAGCTTGGGCCGGGTGGCGATGGCGCCGGCCAGCATCAGGAGCTTGCGGTCGAGGACGGGCAGGCGGCCGGTGATCAGATGCTCGCGGCCCTTGAGCCCGACCATGGCGATGGCCGCATCGACCTCGGCCTCGACATCGCGGCCGATCGAGAGGCCCGGGATGCGCCGGTTGTCCCGGCCGAAATAGGCCGCGACCCGGACATTGTCGCGCAGGCTCAAGGAGTCGAAGCCGGCATTGAGCTGGAAGGTGCGGGCGACGCCCGCATGGCAGATCGCCTCGGGCGGAGCGTGGGTGATGTCCTGGCCGTTGAAGAGGATGGCGCCCCGGGTCGCGGGGTTGAGGCCCGAGATCACCTCGAACAGCGTGGTCTTGCCGGCGCCGTTGGGCCCGCCGATGCCGAGCACCTCGCCTTCCTGCACATCGAAGGAGAGGTCCTTCACGGCCATCAGCGCGCCGAACTGCTTGCTGACGTTACGCACCGAAAGGAGCGCGGTCGGTTCAGTGACTGCCATGTGATGTTGCTGCGGACGCCCCTCGGCCGGACTCGACCCTGCGGATCATCATAAGGCGCAACGGGTCCCCTCCCCAAGACGGGGAAAGGACCCGAAGCTTGACTGGACCGGTTGCCGCTACTTGATCCAGGGCGGCATCGCGAACTTGGCGGTCGCATAGGGCTCCGGCGCGATCAGGCCCGGTCCCTTGGTGTAGTCCTGGATCTGCAGGAACTGATGCGGCATGCCGAGCGAGGAGTCGTTCGTCTGCGTCGGATAGGTGTAGGCCGACTGCCCCTCCGGATCGAAGCGGGTGGTGCCGGTCACGCCGCGCCAGATGAGCGAACGCATCCGCGCCGCCACCTTGCGGTTCTGGGCATCGTTGCCGGGCTCGCCCGAGCCGCCGGCGAGAGCCGCCGCCGTGGCCCAGACCATGGCGCCATCATAGGACTGGGCGCCCGAATTGTGGCCCGCATTCGCGCCGAACTTCGCCTTGTAGCGCTTCTCGAAGGCGGTGCCGATCTCGTCCTGGAGGCAGCCGACGACGGTGGCATAGAGGATGCCGTTGGTGGCTTCCTTGCCGATCTCGCGGAAGGCCGGCACCGACGGGCCGTACTGCATATAGACCAGCGAGGGCGTCGGGTTCGGCGCGAACTGCACGCAGAACTGCGCCAGGTCGGCGGGTAGGAAATGCGTGATGCAGATGACCGAGGGCGGATCCTGGCGGATCTTGGCCAGGACCGGGCCCCATTCGGAAATCGGCACGTTCACCGTCTCGAACAGGCTGATCTCCCAGCCATAGTCTTTGGCCGTGTCCTTGACCGCGTTGGCGATGTTGGCCGCATAGACGCCGGCCGAGAGGATCACCGCCATCTTGTTGTTGGTGCGCTTGTACTGGCCGCTCTGCTCCAGGCCCTGGACGAACTTGAGGAAGCCCGGCCCGTACCAATATTCGGGCGGATCGCCCTGGAAGGAGCCGAAATAGCGGTCCGGATTGGACTTGATCAGGTTGTTGTGGCCGATCGTGGTGTCGTAGTGGACATAGATGATGCCGGCATCCGCGACCGGCTCCTGGATCGCGGCACCCGAACCGATATTGTAGCCGTTGAGGATGGCATGGACCGAATGCCGGTCGATCAGGCGCTGCACGGCCTGGACGTTGGTGGCATCGCCCATCTGCTTGGTGTCTTCGAAATAGGGCTCCACCGGGCGGCCGAGGATGCCGCCGGCCGCGTTGATCTCCTCGCAGGCGAGGGTCAGGCCGTTCTTGAACTCGATGCCGTCGGCGGCGGCGAAATCGGTCAAGGGCGCCGCCTGGCCCACGGGGATCGGATCGCCGTCGGCTTTGGCGCCGTCATTGAGGGCCGCCAGCAGAGCGGTCGAGCCGGCCGCGACCGCGGCGGTCTTGCCGAAGAAAGCGCGGCGCGACGGGATCGACGGGCCGGATTGGTGGTCGGTCTCGGTCTTCCTGGTCATTGGAATCAACTCCTCCCTAACAGCCGGTTTGCTTGAATATGATGGATCACTTGATGCGCGAGAGCGCCAGCGCCGCCTTGTCGATGGCGGCTTCCTGGTGCGGTTGCAGATCCTGCCAGCCCCAGCGCTCCATGATCTTGAGCCACGGGTCCTCGACCGCGGTGCGCGTGCCCGAGAGCTGCTCCATGACGGCAAGGCCGCAATAGGGCACGTTGGTGGCGGAATAGCCGCCCTCGTGCGACAGCACCAGCCGTCCGCCGCAGAGCTCGTCGGCGACCTCCATCAGCATCCGCGTCAGCTCGCGATAGCCGCCGCTATGGATCATCATGCGGCCCAGGGGGTCGGTGCCGCCGGCATCGAAGCCCGACGGGACCACGATGAGCTCGGGCTTGAAGCGCCTGAGCGCCGGGATCACCACCCGCTCGAAGGCCGCGACATAGGCGCCGACGCCCGAGCCCGGCGGCATCGGGATGTTGAGATTGTAGCCCTCGCCGGCGCCCGAACCGTTCTCCTCGACCGTGCCGCTGTCGATCGGGAAGAGCCGGTCCTGGTGAATCGAGATGGTGAGGGTGTTGGGGTCCTCGTAGAAGGCCTGCTGCGTGCCGTTGCCGTGATGGACGTCCCAGTCGACCGTGGCGACGCGGCCGAGCTTGTGGGTCTTGCGCGCCTTCATGATGGCGACCGCGACATTGCCGAAGATGCAGAAGCCGCGGCCCTTGTCGCGCTCCGCATGATGACCGGGTGGGCGCACCAGCGCATAGGCGTTGCGCAGCTTCCCCTTCAGCACCGCGTCGACCGCGGCGTAGGTGCCGCCGGCCGCGAGCAGCGCGATCTCGTAGCTGCCCTGGCCGAAGGGGGTGAGCTCGCCCGCATCGCCGCCGCGCTCGGCGCTCATGGCCTTGATGTTCGCGATGTAGTCCGGCGTGTGGAACAGCGCGATGTCGGCCTCGCTCACGGGCTCGGGCCTGATCGCGGTCAGCTTCTCCAGCAGCCCCGAGACCTCGAGCAGGTTGCGGAAGCGGCGCTTGGTCGCCGGGTTTTCCGAATGCTCGCCGGGCTCGATGGTGAGGCCCGGCTGGAACACGGAGGCATAGGTGCCCGTGTCATGCCAGAGATAGAGCTCGTGGAAGACCCATCCGGTCGTCATGGCCTGCCCAGCCTCCTTGTTCGGCTTCGCGATCCTGGGGCGCGGCGAAGACTGTGCGGCGACGCCTGGGCGCCGGTCACGCCCCGGACAGGTGGGGCGGCCCGATATTTTCGCCCACCCGAACGGGTGGGCGTTTCCTATCCCCTCCCCCGCATCGCGGGGGAGGGTTAGGGAGGGGGCTGCACCGGTCGCGCGGCAACGGTGAATACCGGTTTATGCATCCGCGCCGCGGAGAGAACGAGTCATCCCCCTCCCTGCCCTCCCCCAAAAATGGGGGAGGGGATAGAAAACAAACACCAAGCCCCTTGTTGCCTCGCCCTATTGCTCTCTTATCGAGATCAGCCCCAGGCGTTCGGCGGTCACGATGGCCTGGGAGCGGTTGTCGACGCCGAGCTTGCCGAAGATGTTCTTGAGGTGCCACTTCACCGTGTCCGGCGAGATGGCGAGGTGGCGCGAGAGCTGGTGATTGCTGAAGCCGTTGCAGAGCAGCTTCACCACCTCGAGCTCGCGCTGGCTGAGATGAAGGGCGGGATGATCGGGCCGCGGGCGGGCGGCACCGATGCGCTGGCTGGCGAAGGCGCCGGCGAGGCGGTCGAGATAATGGCGCACCGGTTCGAGCTCGCTGCCGACCAGATCGGCGGCGGCCCGGCCGGCGCATCGCCGCCGCAGCCGCTCGACGAGCTCGGCCACGGGCGCGCCCTCGTCGAGGAAGCTGCGCAGCAGGTTCTGCCGCCGCGCCTCGGCCATCGCCGGCAGGAGCACCCGTTCGGCGGCGTCGGGGGCGCCGCTCCTGAGCCGGGCGATCGCCATCAGCAGCCGCGCCTGGAGCAGCCGCCGGCCCCGTCCCTGCTGCGCGAGGCGCAGGGCCAGAGGCTCCAGCGACGCGACGGCCGCCGAGCCGCGCCCCTCCGCGATCCAGAGCCGTGCCAGGGCCAGCCGCTCGAAATCGGAGGAAGGAACCGGTGCCAGGGCCCGCGAGAACTGGCCGGTGTCGGGATCGAGGCCGAAATTCTGGATCGCGAGCCGGGCGCCCATCCGGTCGTCGCGGCTCAGCAGCAGCCGCACCCGCTCATGGAGCAGTCCCGCCCCCAGCCGTGTGTGACGCGCGCGCCGGCCATGGCGGCGCTCGCCGCGATCGAGGCTCGCCAGCGCCGCGTCGATGCGGCCCTGCGCCGCCTCCAGCCGGGCGCCCAGCATATGGGCCACGCTTTCATGCGCCATGAGGGCGCTTTCCTCGACGATGTCGCGATATTCGTCGAGCGAGCGCGCCGCCTCCTCGAGATTGTTCCATTCGTACTGCAGCTCGCCCTGGAACACCCCGACCAGGGCCGCCGCATAGGAGCCGGTGCCCAGCGCCTCGTCGGCGATGCCCCGCACCCGCTGGAACAGGCGCGAGGCCTCCTTGAGGTCGCCCGCGGCCTTCTCGGCCAGGCCCAGGATCAGATCGGAATAGACGATGCCGAAGAGCGACTGCGCCCGGACATGGCTGGCCCGCGCCGTCTGGCAGGCCGCGCGCGCGGCCTCCAGGTTGCCCAGCGAATATTCGCAATAGGCCAGGATGTTGTTGAGCGCGCCGATGAGGAAGGGCTGGTCCTCGGGCAGGTCGGGAATCCAGCGCCGCGCCAAGGCGCGGGCGCGGGCCGAGCGGTCGCTGGCGCTCACCGTCCCGCACATCAGCACGCGAAGCTCGCTCTGCCATTGCCGCCGGTCCGCGGCGCCGGGCAAGGATTGGGCAATGGCGCGCCGCGCGAGGCGGAGCGCCCGCGCCGCCTCGGTCGGCCGGTTGAACTGGAACTCCAGCCAGACCTGGCTCAGCAGCAGACGGGGCCGACGCTTGACGAGCTCCGGCGGCAGGCGACGCAGCCAGTCGTTGAGGCGGAGCACGTGGCTCTGCCGGATCAGGTCCATGGCGCAGGCCTCGACCTTGTCGGCCGCGGCCTCGCCCGCATCCGCCGCGATCAGGTGATGGATCGCGTCGGCGGTCTCGCCGGCCGCCTCGAGCCAGGCGGCGGCCTTGCGGTGCAGGCCCGCGATCGCCTCGGGCTGCCGGCGGCTCATCTGGTGGCACAGGAAGTCGCTGAAGAGATGGTGGTAGCGGAACCACTTCTCCTCGCTGTCGAGCGGCACCAGGAAGAGCCCCGCGCGCTCGATATGCTTGAGCCGGTCGCGGGCCTCGGCCGGCGTCAGCTCCGTAAGCTCGGCCGCCAGCTCCGCATTCATGCGCCGCAGAAAGGCCGTGCGCAGCATGAACTCCTGCAGCGCCCGCGGCTGGCGCGTGAAGACGTCGCTCGCCAGGAAGTCGGCGATATCACGATCGGTGCCGGAGAAGCTGTCGATGAAGGCGCTGCGCTCGATCCGGCGCTCGAGCGAGAGCGAGGCGAGCTGCAGGCCCGCGGCCCAGCCCTCGGTGCGGTGCTGCAGCACCACCAGATCGGCCGAGGAGAGCGCCAGCGCGCGCCGCGTGTTGAGGAACTCCTGGGTCTCGTCGAGATCGAAGCGCAGGTCGGTCTCGTGCAGCTCGGTCACCTGGCCGCGCACCTTGAGCCGGGCCGCCGCCAGCGGCAGGGCGCCGCGCCCGGCCAGCACGAAATGCACCGTGGGCGGCGCATAGGTGAGGAGGCTCTCGAGCGCCTGGAGCAGCGCCGGCTGGGTCAGCCAATGAACGTCGTCGAGCATGACGGTGAACCGGCCCTCGACGCGCGCCAGATCGTTGACGAGGCTGGCCAGCACGGGCGCTACCGGCAGGCCGGGGCTGGAGCGCAGCAGCGAGACGGCGCCCTTGCCCAGCTTCGGCTGGACCGCCTGGATCGCGGCGATCAGGTAGCAGAGGAAGCGGCCGATCTCGTCGTCATCCTCGTCGAGCGAGAGCCAGGCCACCGGCACCGCCTCGGCCTCGAGGCGGCGCGCCCATTGCAGCAGCAGCGTGGTCTTGCCGAACCCCGCCGGGGCCGCGATGGTGGTGAGCCGGCTGCCGCCGGCCTTGGCCAGGAGCGCATGCAGACGACGCCGGTCGACAGCCGCCGCGTTCAAGGGCGGCAGCCGGTATTTCGTCCCGATCAGATTGAGATCGGATTGCCACATGGTCGCGGCGGCCTTCGAGGCCGCATCCTCCCTTGCCTGAGTGCCGCCTCTTGAAGAGCGGCTTGGAACCGGTCCTTGTGCACGCGCCGGCCGGCTGCAGGGATCGACTTTAGCGGCAAAGGCCCGGGAGGCAAGGGCCGGCGGCGATGGCGCCCACCGGCCCTTCCGCTGTCCTAGGACACCACCAGCTCGGGCACGATCTGGACGGCGCGGGTCAGGTTGAAGAGGTTGGGCGAGGTCGCCTGCACCATGGCATGGATCTCGCGGAACTGCTCGGGCGTGCCGTCGCCGCTGATGCGCACCTTGACGCGAAGCTTCCTGTAGCCGGCGGGCACGTCCGGATCCAAACCGAAGAACCCGCGCAGATCGAGCGCGCCCTTGGTCTCGATCTCCACCCGGTCGAGCGTCACGCCCCTGACCGCCGCGGTCGCGGTGTAGCCGACGATCAGGCAGGCATTGAGCGCGGCCATCAGCAGCTCCTGCGGGTTGGGCGCGATGTTGCTGCCGTCCAGCTCCAGCGGCTCGTCGGCCGCGATCTTGAAGCTGCGCGCGATCTCGCGATCGCCGAGGCGGTAGCTGTCGATCGTGGATTCGCTGCGGGTCTGGCCCTTCCAGGCCGTGCGGACCTTGAACTCGATCCGGGCCTGGTCGGGATCCTTCTGGATCGTGGCGACGATCGCCTGGATCCGGGCCAGATCGTAGCCGTTGACATGGGTGGGTGCCGGGGCGGGCGTCATCACATTCATGGCGGTTCTCCTGGGGCAGGGTGGGAAGGCGGGCATGACTCGGGCCGGCCGTCAGCAGAAGGCCGGCCCGATCGCTTCGACGCGCTGGCGGTGCTGCGGACCCAGGGCCTCGAGCGTCGCGAGGAAGCGCGGATGGCTCATGCCGGAACCGAGGAAGGTCCAGCGGTTGGCCTGGTGCTGGAGCTGGCCGAAGATCTCCGTCTCGCTCGAGGTCAGACGGCGGCCGGTCGCCTGCTCGAAGCTCTGCCGATCCAGCGCCACCTGCTGCTCGAGGCCGCGATCGATCAAGCCGCCGATGGCGAGATAGTCCTCGACGCCCTGGACGATCTCCTCCGCATCCAGGGATTGCGCCAGGCCCGTCACCATCAGCGTGTCGAGCTTCGCGTGCTGGCACTCCTCCATCCAATGATGCTTCAAGAGGCTCGCGAATTGCGGATCGAGCGACGGGTCGTCCTTGACGCTGTCGAGATAATGGCGCTGCGTCACCCACTCGATATGGAGGATGGTAAGCGCCACCCCCAGCGGATGATGGGCCAGCACCGCCTTGGCGATCTCATCGGCCGGGCCGATCACCGCGCAGCCATAGCCGAAGCCGGCTTCGAACTCGGCCCTGAAGCGCTTGAAGAGCTGGATATGCTTCGCCTCTTCACCGGCGAACTGCAACAGCGCGCGGATCTCGTGATCGTCGCCGTCGAGCCGCGCCCGGGCGTGATCGAGCAGGAAGGGCAGGATGAACTCCTCGACCAGGCCGAAGATATGGAGATAGGCGTGGCCGCGGATCTGGTTCAGCACCCGGCGCTCCTCTCCCGTCAGGAAGATCAGGCGCCCCGTCTGTGCCAGGGCCTCCGGCAGAAAGGGCCGGGTGAAGTCCAGGCGCCTATCGCCGCCGACGATGTCCTCGATCTTCCAGTTGACGCGCTGGGCGGCGGCGAGAGCCGCCTGATAGCTAAAACGTTCGATCGTCATGTCTTTCTCCCGGGATGCGGAACGGGGCCCGCGATCGGCCCCGCGTCGGGAGGCTATTTCCCCTACGCTCGTGGGAAATGCGGTGGCGATAGGCGTTGAATCCCATCGCCATTCGTTGTAACTGGCATGGAATTCCCTTATCGGCGATGGCGGCCGCCACAGAGGCTCTGGTTCGGCGCGCCTGCCGGTTTGCCTCCGAAAGAGCAGAGATGCTGCAGCTTCGCGTGTTGGGCAGGATGGAGCTGGCGCGGGGCGGCGCCCCCATATCGCTGCCGCAATCGAAAAAGACGCGGGCCCTGCTGGCCTATCTCGCGGTCACGCGGCGCTCACATTCGCGTGACAAGCTTTGCGAGATGTTCTGGGACCTGCCCGACGATCCGCGCGGCTCGCTGCGCTGGAGCCTGTCCAAGCTGCGCGCGCTGGTGAATGACGACCGGGTGGAGCGGATGCAGGCCGACCGCGAGGCCGTGTCGCTCGACTGCAGCGGCCTGGATGTCGATCTGCTGACGGTGCGCGACGCCATCGGCGAGGATTTCGACGGGGCGCCGCAGACGGCCCTGCTCGAGGGGCTCGGGGCCTTCCGCGGGCCGTTCCTCGAGGGCATCGAACTCGAGCGCTGCCCCGGTTTCCAGTCCTGGATGGTGGCCGAGCGCGAGCAGGCGCGCATCCTGCATGCGCGCAGCCTGGCCCAGATGGCCAAGCGGCTGGCGGACTCGCGTCCCCAGGAAGCGCTCGCCCATATGCGGCGCATGATCGAGGTCGAGCCGGACTGCGAAGAGGCGCGCACCTATTTCGTCCAGCTCCTGGCGCGCAACGGCCTGACGCACGAGGCGGAACAACAGTACGAGATCGCGCGCCGCCATATCCAGGCGCTCACGGGCATGCCGGCCGCCATGCTGACCCATGCTTGGCGCGAGCTGCGCGGCCTTCCGCCTTCGGTCGCGACGCTGCCCGAGATGGCCGTCGCGACAGCGGAGGCCGCCTCCAGCCGCCGGCCGGCGGCGCCGGTCGCGGTCGAGGTGATGGAGCGCAGCGAGCCGGCCGCGCCCTTCCCGCAGATCGAGCCGCTTCGCGACATCGAGCAGGAGATCCGCTTCTGCACCGCCCGCGACGGGGTGCGGATCGCCTATGGCACGGCGGGCCAGGGGCCGGCGCTGGTGAAGTCGGCCAACTGGCTCAACCATCTCGAGTTCGACTGGCAGAGCCCGGTCTGGCGCCATCTGCTCCATGCGCTGGCGCGCTATCACCAGCTCATCCGCTATGACGAGCGCGGCAACGGCCTGTCGGACTGGTCGGCCCGCAACCTGGATTTCGATTCGTTCCTGGACGATCTGGAGACGGTGGTGGATGCGGCCGGGCTCGACCGCTTCCCGCTGTTCGGCATCTCGCAGGGCTGCGCCGTCTCGATCGCCTATGCGGTCCGCCATCCGGAGCGCGTGACGCGCCTCATCCTGGCGGGCGGCTATGCGCGCGGCTGGCGCAAGCGGGGCTCAGCCGACGAGATCGCCCGGCGCGAGGCGCTGCAGACCCTGACGCTGCAGGGCTGGGGCCAGGAAAGCCCCGCCTATCGCCAGATCTTCACCTCGCTCTACCTGCCCGACGCGACGCCGGAGCAGGCGAACTGGTGGAACGAGCTGCAGCGCATCACCACCTCGCCCAGCAACGCCCATCGGCTGACCGAGGCGTTCTCGAACATCGATGTCCGCGATCTTCTGGACAAGGTGAAGGTGCCGACGCTGGTGCTGCACAGCCGGGGCGATGCGGTGGTGCCGTTCGATTGCGGCCGGGAACTCGCCAGCGGCATCCGCGGCGCACGCTTCGTGCCGCTCGACAGCCGCAACCACATCATTCTCGAGCACGAACCGGCCTGGCCGCGGTTCCTCGCGGAGATCTCGGCCTTCCTGCCGGCCTGTCCCGCGCCCTGACGCCTGCCCTTCTTTCCCCTCCGCCCGCGACGCGGCGGAGAGGAAGGAGCGAGGGCAGCGGCGCGATCGTGAAGGCGCGCTAGGCGGCGCAGCCGATGCAGGGATTGTCGTCGCCGTTATCCGCCTTCTTGGCGGCGGGAACGGGACGGGTGGCCGTCGCGACCGGAGACGCCGGCGCCTGCGCATGCGGATCGTAGAGCCCGTACGCGGCCAAGGCGATCTCCGGGCGGCGCAGGCCGATATCGCGCAGCTCGCGGTCGCTGAGCTCGCGCAAGCTGCCGAGGCCCTTGCGCCGCTCGTGCCATTGCAGCGTCTGCAGGGGCAGGCTCCAGACCGAGCTGCCGATGCCCCGCGCCACACCGGACAGCGCCCGCGAAAAGCCCGCCAGACGCAGCACCGACAGATCGAGGGAAAGGCGATTCATTGAAACCTCCTGAACTTAGGCCCGACGACGGGAACCGTCCTGGACTGGAATGGCGTCGCCCCCGGCAAACCCCGGCGAGCGTTCCGTCGTTGGGTGGCGGATATGTAGGCAGCCGGCGCGTCAGGCGCCGTGAGGGGAAGCGTGGAATTGGACGTCCTTGCGTTGAAATTCGCGTCCGACGAAAACCACGCGGGTCGAGCGCATCCCTCCGCCGGCTCGACCTTCTCATAGGTCGTCGTCGCTCAAACCGGGTTCAAGAGCCGCGCTGTAATAATTCGCGAGAATCCACACGGGAACAAAGGGATATGGGGAGTCACCGGGTATCTTCGGCGTAACGGGGGCCGAGGCCGGCGCCGGGCCGGCGGACCCGGCTCAGGCCGGATCCATGCTTTCGGCCGCGGCGCTGCCGCGCCCGCGGAGCCGATCAGCCAGATTGCGCACCACCACATAGAACACGGGCGTGAAGGCAAGGCCGAACAGGGTCACACCCAACATGCCGAACAGCACGGCGGTGCCCAGCGACTGGCGCATCTCCGCCCCGGCGCCGGTGGCGATCGCCAGCGGCAGCACGCCCAGGATGAAGGCGAAGGAGGTCATCAGGATCGGGCGCAACCGCGTCCGCGCCGCGGTGATGGCGGAATCCACCCGCCCGGAGCCCGTCGATTCCGCCTGCCGGGCGAACTCGACGATCAGGATGGCGTTCTTCGCGGCCAGGCCCACCAGCACCACGAAGCCGATCTGGGCCAGGATGTTGATGTCGAGGCCGCGTAAGGTGAGGCCCGTGACCGCGGCGAGCAGGCACATGGGCACGATCAGCACGATCGAGAACGGGAGGGCCCAGCTTTCGTACTGGGCGGCGAGCACGAGGAAGACGAACAGCACGGCCGCGGCGAAGACGAGGATGGCGGTGTTGCCGACCTGCTTTTCCTGATAGGCGAGCTCCGTCCATTCATAGCCGAAACCGTCCGGCAGCCGTTCCGCGGCCAGCCGCTCCATCGCCGCCAGCGCCTGGCCGGTCGAGGCGCCCGGGGCCGTCTGGCCCTGGATCTCCGTCGCCGGATAGAGATTGTAACGGGTGACGCGATAGGGACCGGTGCGGTCCTCGAACGAGGCCACCGAGCCCAATGGCACCATGGCGCCCATGGCGTTGCGCATCTTCAGGTTGGAGATCTCGTTCACGGTCTGGCGGAACTTGCTGTCCGCCTGGGCGGTGACGCGGTAGGTGCGGCCGAGGAAATTGAAGTCGTTGACGAAGGCGGAGCCCAGATAGACCTCGAGCGTCTCGAACACCTGGCTCGCATTGACGCCCAGCATCTCGGCGCGCACGCGGTCGATATCGGCATAGATGCGCGGCGTCTTGGTGTTGAAGAGGGTGAAGACGCCGGCCAGATCCGGCGTCTGGTTGGCGGCGGCCACCATGTCCTGGGTCACGGCCTCCAGCGCCGCCAGGCCGCGGCCGCGGCGGTCCTGCACCATCATCTTGAACCCGCCGCCGGTGCCGATGCCGCGCACGGAGGGCGGCGGAATGGTGATGATGAAGGCGTCCTTGATCGCGCCCAGCCGCTGCTGCAGGGAGGCCCTGATCTTGTCGGCGGTCAGATCTTTGGGCACGCGCTCGTCGAACGGCGAGAGCGCCGCGAAGATCGCGCCGGCATTGGGCGCGTTGGTGAAGGTGGCGCCGTCGAAGCCCGAGAAAGGCACGGCATGCGCGACGCCCGCCGTGCCGAGAACGATCTCGGTCGCGTCATGGACCACCTTGTCGGTGCGAGCCAGCGACGAACCCGGCGGCAACTGGATCACGACGATCAGATAGCCCTGGTCGAGCTGAGGAATGAAGCCCGTGGGCGTGCGCGCGAACTGAAAGCCGGTCAGGACGACCAGGCCGCCATAGATCACCAGCACCACCGCCGCGAGCCGGATCAGCCGGCGCGCGAGCCCGCCATAGCCGAGCGACACGCGGTCGAAGCCCCGGTTGAACAGGCGGAAGAAGCCGTGGATCGGGCGCATGAGCAGGTTGCCCTTCTCAGGGCCATGGCCGTGCGGCTTGAAGAGCAGCGCGCAGAGCGCCGGGCTCAGCGTCAGGGACACGAAGCAGGAGATCACGGTCGCGGTCGCGATCGTGACGGCGAACTGCCGGAAGAACTGACCCGAGATGCCGGGGATGAAGGTCGCCGGCACGAAGACGGCCGTGAGCGTCAGCGCGATCGCGATGAGCGCGGTGCCGACCTCGTCCATGGTCTGGCGCGTCGCATCGCGCGGCGAAAGCCCTCGTCGGAGATTCCGCTCGACGTTCTCCACCACCACGATCGCATCGTCGACCACGATGCCGATGGCGAGGACGAGACCGAAGAGGGAGAGGTTGTTGAGCGAATAGCCGATGGCGCCCAGGACCGCGAAGGTGCCGACCAGCGAGACCGGGATGGCGACGATGGGAATGATCGAGGCACGCCAGGTCTGCAGGAACAGGATGACGACCAGGATCACCAGCAGCGTCGCCTCGTAGATCGTCTTGGTGACCTCGTCGACCGACTGCTTGATGAACTGGGTCGGGTTGTAGACGACGTCGTAGCGCATGCCCTCCGGGAAGGACTTGGACAACTCCGCCATCGTGTCCAGCACCTGCTGGGCGGTCGCGAGCGCGTTCGAGCCGGGGCGCTGGAACACCAGCAGCGGGACGGCGGCCCGGTCGTCGAGATAGCCGTTGGCGCTGTAGTCCTGGGCGCCGATCTCGACCCTGGCCACGTCGCGCAGCCGCGTGACGCGCCCACCGGCATCGGTGCGGACCACGATATCGGCGAACTGGCGCGGATCGACCAGGCGCCCCAGCGTCTCGACATTGAGCTGGAAGGCCGTCTGCTGCGGCATGGGCGGCTGGTTGAGGACGCCCGAGGCGACCTGGACGTTCTGGGCCTGGAGGGCCGCGACCACGTCGCCCGCCGTCAAGTCGCGGGCCGCGATCTTGTCGGGGTCGAGCCAGACGCGCATCGCATAGTCGCGCGAGCCGAAGATGCGGACGTCGCCCACGCCCGGAATGCGCGTCAGCACGTCGCGCACCTGCAGGGTGGCGTAGTTCGACATGTAGAGCTGGTCGCGGCTGCCGTCCGGCGAGTTCAGATGGATGACCATCAGGATGTCGGGCGAGTTCTTGCGCACCGTAACGCCGATGCGGCGAACCTCCTCGGGCAGCCGCGGCTCGGCCACCGCCTCGCGGTTCTGCACCAGCACCTGCGCGGTATCGAGGTTGGTGCCCAGCGCGAAGGTGACGGTCAGCACCAGATTGCCGTCGCTGGTCGCCTGCGACGTCATGTAGAGCATGTTGTCGACGCCGTTGATCTCCTGCTCCAGCGGCGTCGCCACGGTGGCGCTCACGGTCTCCGCCGACGCGCCGGGATAGGAGGCGCGGACCTCGATGGTCGGCGGCACGATGTCGGGATATTGCGATACGGGCAGCGCGAAATAGGCGATCCCGCCGATGATGGTGATGAAGATCGAGACGACGATCGCGAAGATCGGCCGGTCGATGAAGAAGTGCGACAACCGCATGGCCGGCCGATCTACTCTTCCGGATCCGTCAGGTCGATCTTGCCGTCCTCGGCCGTCACCTTGGCGCCGGGCCGGGCCCGCAGCAGCCCGCTGATGATGACCCGGTCGTCGGCATCGAGCCCGTCGCGGATGATCCTGAGATCCGGCCCGCGATTGGGACCGAGCCGTACGATCTTGGGCACCACGGTGCCGTCCTCGGCCACCGTCATCACGATCTTCCGCGCCTGGTCGGACACGACGGCGGCCTCGGGGATCAGCATGGCGTCATAGGGCAGCGAGCCCGGGATCCGCACCCGCCCGAACTGCCCCGGCGTGATCAGCATGCCGGGATTCGGCAGCAGCGCTCGCACCCGGATGGTGCCCGCGGTGCGGTCGACCTGATTGTCGATGAAGTCGATCGTGCCCTTGAGGCTCCATCTCTGCTCGTCGATGAGCTGCGCCTGGACCTCGACCGTGCCGTCGCGCACGGAGGGCAGCCGTCCCTCGGCGATGGCGCGCTGGTAGGAGAGGAGATTGGCCTCGCTCACGTCGAACAGGAGCCGGATCGGGTCGAGCGAGACGATCGTGGTCAGGAGCGTGGTGCCCTCGCCCGAACCGCCGGTCACGAGGTTGCCGACGCTGATGGTGTGGGCGCTGATGCGTCCCGTCACCGGAGCGGTGATGCGGGTATATTCGAGATCGAGCGCCGCCGCATCGACCGCCGCCTGGGCCACCGTGATCGAGGCCGCGGCGTTGCGGGACTGCTGGACGCGCTCGTCATAGGTGCTGGCCGATGTGAAATCGCTCTTGCGCAGGGCCGCCGCCCGGTTCATCTCGGCCACCGCGAGGTCGTAGGCGGCGTGGGCCTGCTCGAGCTGCGCCTTGGCCGAGGCGAGCGCGATCTGGAAGGGGCGCGGATCGATCTCGAACAGGAGATCGCCCTGATGCACGATCTGCCCGTCCTCGAAATGGATCGCCTGGAGATAGCCGCTGACGCGCGCGCGCAGCTCGACCGAATCGACCGCCTGGAACTGACCGGTATATTCGTCCCACTCGGTGATCTGCTTCTGCAGCGGCTTGCTGACGACCACGCTGGGCGGTGCCGGCGGCGACGCCGTGGTGGCCGCCGCCGTCTCGCCGAATCCGATCAGCCCCTGGTGCCAAGCGAAGAAGCCCCCGACCAGCAGGATCAGCAGGAGGATAGCGATCCAGCCGACATGGCGCCGCTTCCCGGCGGGCGCGCGGGCCGCGGGCGCTCCCGGCGAGGGGCCTGCATCAGCGTGAGGGTCGATGTCGCTCATCCGTTCGTCCCCGCCCTTCCTTGCACGACCGGTGAGGCGAGAGATTGACCCAACGGCGCCTCGTTGCAAGGCCGGCCTTAGGATGACCCGCCTATTCCACTATTTGGTAGAGGGTTATGTCCCATCTCCGTAGCGGACCGAGGCCCGGAACAGCGGAATCAGCCAAATCGCGCAAAGATTCGGCAATCCTTGGGGCCCCGCGGCCCCGGTCGCTCCCCGACGGTGATCCTCGGCCTCAGGCGCCCGAGGCCCTCAAGCGATAGAGCCAATGGTACCGAAGCGGGTGGCCGTCCGGTATGGCGGGGTGGTCGAAATCATCGGCGGGGTCGCGTTTCATGCCGAGGCGTTCCATGACCGCGATCGAGCGACGGTTGGCGGGAACAGTGAAGGACACGATCTCTTCGAGCCCGGCGGGGCCGAACCCGAAATCGAGCGCCGCGCGGGCCCCTTCGGTCGCATAGCCCCGGCCCCAATGCGCCCGGGCCAACCGCCAGCCGACCTCGAAGCAAGGCGTGAAATGCGCCGTGAAGCGCGGCATGGCCAGCCCGACGAAACCGATGAAATCGTCCTGGCCGGGCCGCTCGACCGCCCAGAGGCCGAAACCATGCCGATCGAAATGCGCCTGGATGCGATCCGCCAGCGCATCGCTGGCGCTCCGATCGAGCGGCGAAGGGAAATGCTCCATCACGGCGGGATCGGCATTGATCGCCGCGAAGGCCGGAAGATCGTCCGCGCGCCAGGGCCGCAGCAACAGCCGCGGCGTCTTCAGCGTGGGATGCCGGGCCCAATCGGACGGAGCCATGTTCTGCGCTCGACCGCGCGCCCGGCCTTCAGGACAAGGTCCCCGCGAACAGCTTCCAGCCGCCGACGCCTTCGAGGAAAGGCAGGGAGGGGTAGTCGGTGATGGTCAGGCCGCCATCGACGATCAGCACCGCGCCGGTCACGAAGGACGCTTCCTCCGAGGCCAGGAACATGACCGCGCGGGCGATCTCGTCCGGCTGGCCCATGCGGCCGAGCAAGGAGGCGGCCTTCTCCCAATCCTCCGTCTTGGCCGCGTTTTTCGTCACGTCGGTCTTGATCCAGCCCGGCGAAACCGAATTGGCGCGGATGCCATGGGGCGCGCCCTCCACCGCCAATGACCGGGTCAGGGCCTCGAGCCCGGCCTTGGCGACCCCGTAGCTGCCCCAATTGCCGTGGAAGGTCGAGGTCGAGGAGATGTTGACGATGGCGCCGCCGCCGGCGGCCTTGAGCGCGGGCAAGGCATAGGCCGCCATATAGTAGGCGCCGTCCAGGTTGGGGCCGAGGATCTTGCGCCAGCGCTCGCCCGGCGAATCCGAGGGCTGCACGCCCGACCGGCGCGCGCCGGCGCCGGCATTGTTCACCAGCACGTCGATCCGGCCGAAGCGGGCCACGACCTTGTCGATCAAGGCCTTCGCCTGCGCTTCCTCGGCGACATCCACCGGGAAGAACTCGGCCTCCCGGCCGCCGGCCCTGAGTTCCGCCAGGGTCGCGGCCCCTTTGCCGGGATCGCGCCCGCAAATGGCGAGACGGGCGCCTTCGGCCGCCGCCCGGAGCGCGATGGCCCTGCCGATGCCCGAATTGCCGCCCGTGACCAGAACCACGCGGTCCTTGAACCTCATGCCTCGCCTCTTCGGTTGTCGTGGGCGCCGGTGCCGGCCTGCAGCGGCCTTCAGCGCGATTCGGGATTGGCCAGGACCTCTCTGATCCGGCGCATCAGGTCCTGCTTGCGATAGGGCTTGCTCAGGAAGTTCCGGTCGCCCAGGCGGTCCTGGTCGCCCTGGAGCGCGTTCTCGGCGAAACCCGAGGTGAAGAGGATCCGCAAGCCCGGCCTCAGCTCCGTCGCGTGGCGCGCGAGCTCGACCCCGGTCATCCCGCCCGGCATCACGATATCCGTGAACAGCAGATCGACCGGCTGTCCCTCCTTGAGCAGCGCCAGCGCCGCATGCCCGTCATGGGCCTGAAGCACGCGGCAGCCGAACTCCTCGAGCTGCTTGACCGCGACCTCGCGCACGCCGGGATGGTCCTCGACCAGAAGCACCCGCACGCCCTTGAGATCGCCGTTGCCCTCTCTCTGCGCGCTTTCCACCGTCGGGCTCGGCCCGGTCATGACCCGCGGCAGATAGAGGCGAATGGTCGTGCCGTGCCCCAGCTCGCTATAGATCTTCACATGGCCCTTGGACTGCTTGACGAAGCCATAGACCATGCTGAGGCCGAGCCCGGTGCCCCGGCCCTGGGGCTTGGTGGTGAAGAAGGGCTCGAAGACACGGCTCAGATTCTCCGGCGCGATGCCGCTGCCGGTGTCCGAGACGGCGATCATGGCATAGTCGCCCGGCGTCACATCGGAGTTCTCGGCCGCGTAGCGCTCGTCGAGCCGCTTGTTCATCGATTCGATCGTCAGGCGGCCGCCGCTCGGCATGGCGTCGCGCGCATTGATGGCGAGATTGACCAGCGCCGCCTCGACCAGCGAGGCATCGGTGAGCGCGGGCCAGAGATCGTCGGCCAGCTTCATCTCGATCTCGATCGGCTCGCCCAGGGTCCGCTGCAGCAGGCGCGTGGTGCCGGTGATCAGGTCGTTGAGATTGACGACCCGGGTTTCCAGCGGCTGGCGGCGCGCGAAGGCCAAGAGCTGCCGGGTCAGGTCGGCGCCCCGCAGGCCCGCCTCGAGGGCCTGCTGCGCCATCTTGCGGCCCGGCGCGTCCTTCGGCAGCTGCTCGCAGAGAATGTCGAGATTGCCGATCACCACGGCCAGGAGATTGTTGAAATCGTGGGCGAGACCGCCGGTCAGCTGGCCGATCGCCTCGAGGCGCTGCGAGCGGCGGAGCTGCTCCTCGATCTCCTTGCGCCGGCTGATATCCTCGGCGATGCCGACCAGGTGGGTGACGGCCCCGGATTCGTCGCGGATCGGCGAGATGGTGGCATAGACCGAGAAACGGCGGCCGTCCTTGCGCAGCATCTCGAATTCGCCCTGCAGGTCGCTTCGGTCGGCGGCCCCGCTCCAGGCGATGGCGCATTCGGCCCCGGCAGGGCCGGCCGGCTTCCACATGGCGGGCGTCTTGCCGATCAGTTCCTCGGCCGCGAAGCCGGTGATCTCGAGCAGCTTGGGGTTCACATACTCGATGATGCCGTCGGCGTCGGTGATCGCCACCAGATTGGCGCTCTGCTCCACCGCCCGCGACAGCTTGCGCAGCCGTTCCTCGGCGCGGTGGCGCTCGGCCCTCTCCTCGGCGCGCGCCCGGCGCAGCTCGCTGTCGCGCAGCTCGCGCTCGATGGCGGGTCCGAGCCGGCGCAGATTGCCCTTGATCAGGTAATCCTGCGCACCGGCCTTCATGGCCATCACGGCGGTGTCCTCGCCGATGCTGCCCGAGACGAAGATGAAGGGCGTGTCGAGCCCGCGCCCACGCACGATCTTGAGCGCTTCCGTGCCGCTGAACTTCGGCAGCGAAAAATCGGCCAGGATGATGTCCCAGGCCCGGCGGTCGAGCGCCGCCTTCAGGCCGTCGGCCGTCTCCACCACCTCGTGGTCCGCCTTGAAGCCGGCGCGCGCGATCTCGAGCAGCAGGAGATCGACATCGTCGCCTGAGTCCTCGACGATCAAGACCTGGAGCGGCACGGCCATGGGCGCGGGTCCCCGTCAGCGCGGCGGCGCTTCGTTGAGCAGAAGCCAATAGAGGCCGAGCTGGCGCGCGGCCTCGACGAACTCGTCGAAATCGACCGGCTTGCGCACATAGCTGTTGCAGCCGAGGCGGTAGCTGGCGATCAGGTCCTGCTCCTCCTTGGAGGAGGTCAGGACCACGATCGGCAGCGTCTTGGTGCGCTCCTCGGCCCTGATCCGGCGCAGGACCTCGAGTCCCTCGAGCTTGGGCAGCTTGAGGTCGAGCAGCACGACCTGCGGCAGGTCGTTGCGGTCGCGCCCGCTATGGGCGCCGGTCGCGAAGAGATAGTCGAGCGCCTCGACCCCGTCGCGCGCGACGACGACCGTGTTCCTGATGTTGTTCTTCTTGAAGGCGCGGATCGTCAAGGCGACGTCGTCGTCATTGTCCTCGACCAGGAGAATCGCGGCGTCCCGCATCACCCACCTCGCTAGAGCGTGAAATAGAAGGCCGCACCCTCGTTCGGCTTGGCCTCCGCCCAGATGCGGCCGCCATGCTTGCGGATGATGCGCTGAACCGTCGCCAGGCCGACCCCTGTCCCCGGGAACTCTTTGGCGTCATGCAGCCGTTGGAACGCCCCGAACAGCTTGCCGGCATAGGCCATGTCGAAGCCGGCGCCGTTGTCGCGGACATAGAATGTCCTTTCCGTGCGGCCATTGTCGACGCCGAATTCGATCTGTCCCGGATCGCGGCCGGCGGTGAATTTCCAGGCATTGCCCAAGAGATTGTCGAGCACCACCCGCATCAGGCGGCCGTCGGCCCGCGCCACCAGGCCGGGCGTTATCCGCGACTGGACGCGCCGCTCCGGCGCCATCCGTTCGAGCTCCTGCATCACCTTGCCGGCCATGTCGGTGAGGTCCACCTCCTCGCGGGCGACCTCGCTGCGGGTCACCCGGGCGAGCTGGAGCAGGTCGTCGATCAGGAGCCCCATGCGCTGGGCGGCCTGGCGGACGCGCTGGAGATAACCGACCCCGGCCGCGTCGAGCCGGTCCGCATAATCCTCCTGGAGGGCCTTACTGAACCCGTCGATGGCGCGCAGCGGCGCCCGGAGATCGTGCGAAACCGAGTAGCTGAAGGCCTCGAGCTCCGTGTTGACCGCATCGAGCTCCGCATTGTCGCGGGCCAGCCGTTCGTTCAGGGCCTTCGTCTGCACCTCGGCCCGGCGCCGTTCCTCCCAATAGAGGGCGAGGAACCCGCTGCCGATGGCGAACAGCAGCATCAGCACCAGCGCGGCCGTGATCGACCGCTGCTTGAGCGTCGCCAGATCGGCATCGATGACCGACCGGGGAACGAGCGCCAGCAGGGTCCAGCCCGGCAGGGCCGGCGCCACGCCCTCCGGCGCGCCCGGCACGTCGGCCATCGTGCCGCTCAGGACCGGCGGCAGTTTCACATAGGTGAAGAGGCCCGCCTCGCCCATGAACTGCCCGGCGCCGGCGCCGCCCTGCATCCGTTCCCAGGCATAGGGGTAGAGCGCCCCGAGGGTCTCCTGCTCCCGGTCCGGGAACATGAAGCTCCATTCAAGCTCGGGACGCGGCCCCAGGAGCCAATAACCCTTGTCGTTCACCAGCCAGAGCCGATCGCGACCGGCCGTGCTCATGGCGGTGATCCGGTCGAGGATGCGCTGGCCCAGATAGTTGAGCACGATCATCCCGCGGGGCAGCCCGGCGGGATCGTAGACCATCGTCGAGAGCCTCAAGGTCGGGTTGATCGGCTGCTCGATCTCACCATTGTCCACATTGAGGTCGAAGGGCGAGACATAGATCTGGCCCGGCCGAAGCTTCAGCGTCTCCCGGACGAAATAGCGGATGCCCTTGTCCTGCAGCTCGTCGCCCGTCACCAGGCGCGGATCGCCCTTGTTCCAGTTGGCCCGGATCCGCTCCCGCCCCGTGAGATCGATGAAGCGGACCTTGTCGTAGAGGCCCTTGGTCGCGACGAAGGCCAGATACTCGTTGCCGAGATCGGCCCGCGTGACCGGATTGTCGTCGGCGAGCCACCGCCTCAGGGTCGGATCCTGGGCCAGGAAGCGCAGATCGGACACGACGGTCGTCAGGGTCGCGATGAAGCGCTGCTGGGCGATCTCGGTGTTTTTCTGCTCGGCCGTCTGCACGGCGCCGAGGCTGGCTTCGGACTGCGCGCGATAGAGCAGCAGCATGATGGCGACAGCCACCAGCGCCAGAGGCAGGAAAATGAGCGCGGCACGCCACAGCATGCCCTTGCTCATTCTTGTCTGGAACATCAATCCTGCCTGCCTGCGGGCACGGGCCCTCGCCAACAAGAACTGATGGCCGACCGCGATCGGATCGATGCCAAGAGACGATGGCGCCTGCGCAATCCTGCCCGCCTCGTCAGAATCAATAACATCCGGCGGGAAGGCGGGTCAAATTGTCGCGTGAGGTCGAACCGGATTCACGACACTCAGAGTTGCAGCCGGGCCGCTTGGCCGGCCCGGATGGTTAAGCCGGACGGGCCGGGCGACGGCGACCGTAAGGAATCGGCAAGCTTGCGCCAATCCACAGCGCGGGAACGGGATAGCCGGCGCCTTCGTCCCGTCGGGAACCGCCATTCCCGTGACATGCGGCCTCTTGCATTTGCCATGCATTCGATGGGGAATTGCTCTATCACCGCGGGGCGGGCGGTGGGAAACAACCTTCCATGACCAGCCTCGGAACTTGCGCCATGACCATGAGCAGCAGCCTTCTGGCCTCGACCTCCGCATCGGAGGTGATTCGCGAACCCTTTGCCCATTTCGTGAGCAAGGCCGCGCTGGCGCCCGATCTCTATCGAGAGCTGGATGCGTCCTTTCCGACGCCCGAGACCATCCTGGGCGGACGAGCCGCGACGATCGAGAACGCCGCCGCGCGGCTGCCCGCCTTCAAGGTGCTGGACAACCCGGCGATCGCGCCCCTCTGGCGGGATTTCTTCAAGATCCATACCTCGACGGTGTTCTGGCAGGACATCGTGCGCGTGTTCGGGAGCGCCTTGCGCGAAACCTTTCCGCGACTCGAGGAACGAGTCGGCCGGAGTCTCGAGGAGTTTCGCATCGGGGTGCGCGGCGCCGAGCGCGAAGCCGATCTGCGTCTCGAATGCCAGTTCGTCATCAATACGCCGGGCACGAAGACCAGCTCGGTCAAGACGCCCCACGTGGACAAGCGCCAGACGCTGTTCGCGGCGCTCTACTACTTCCGCGCCCCCGAGGATCCCTCTTCCGGCGGCGATCTCGAGTTCTATCGCTGGCTGCGCGAGCCCCGCTTCCTCAATTACCGCATGATCCTGCCGCAGGACGTGGCGCCGGTCGGCAGCGTGCCGTACGGCCCCAACACGCTCGCCTGCTTCGTGAACTCGGCGCAATCGGTGCATGGCGTGACGCCGCGCGGGCCTTCGACCCGGCCGCGCCGCTACATCAACTTCATCGCCGAGCTGCCCTTCAGGGCGTTCCAGACCCGCAGCATGAGCATCCCCGCCCGGCTGCTGCATTGGCCGCAGGTCCGCCAGATCAGCCGGCGCTCGGTCGGCGCCGACCGCTATTGACCGTTGCGGCGGACATGGCGGCGCCTGCCGGATTCGAGGCCGGTGCCGGACATCCCCGCGTCTGGCTCTTGACCAGCTTTCGGGCCGGCGACAATGCGCAGGTGCTGGGCCTGGCGGAAGCGCTGGGCTGGCCGTTCGAGATCAAACGCCTCGCCTTCCGCAAGACCGAATTCATCACCAACCGCCTCCTGGGCGTGACGCTCGCCGGCCTCGCCGGCGACGGTGCCAGATCGTTGGCGCCGCCCTGGCCCGACCTGATCATCTCCGCTGGCCGGCGCAACGAGCCGGTGGCGCGCTGGATCCAGGCGCAGGCGCGGCCCGCACGGCCGGTGCGGCTTGTCCATTTGGGCCGGCCTTGGGCCGATCCCCGCCATTTCGACCTCGTCATCACCACGCCGCAATACCGCGTGCCGGCGCAGCCGAATGTGCTGACGATCGGCGCCCCCCTGCATCGCGTCACGGCGGCCCGCCTGGCCGAGGCGCGCCAGCGATGGGAGGCGAAGCTGGCGGCGCTCCCGCGCCCCTGGATCGCGATCCTGGTCGGCGGCAACAGCCCGCCCTATGTCTTCGATGCGGCGACGGCACGGGATCTGGCCCGTCAGGCCAATGCGCTCGCCCGCCGGAGCAACGCCTCGCTGCTGGTGACGACCAGCCCGCGTACCGGCGCCGCCGCGACATCGGCGCTGCGCGAAGCGATCGCGGCACCCTCCTTCTTCCACGCATGGACGCCCGATCCGGATGCCAATCCCTATTTGGGATTCCTGGCGCTGGCCGATCGGTTCATCGTCACGGGCGAGAGCATGTCGATGGCGGCCGAGGCTTGCAGCACCGGCAAGCCGGTCGATCTGTTCGACATGGGCTGGGGCTGGAGCGCCATGCGCCCGCCGGGCCATCCCGGCCTCGGACCGTCGCGCGGCTTCAGCGAACGCTTCGCGCCGAAGCGGCTTCAGCATTGGGCGCTCGCCCACCTGCTGCCGGCCCGGGTACGACGCGACGTGCGGGTGATCCTGCGCCGCCTGGTGGCGGAGGGTCATGCGGGCTGGCTGGGCGACGACGCGATGGTGCAGCGAAATCCGCCGCCGAACGACATGGCCGCCGCCGTGGCGCGCGTGCGGGCGCTGTTCGCCCCGCGCTAGACCGCCGTCCGGTCAAGCTCGATCGAACAGCGGTCCGGATTCGTCGGTTTGGTCGAATTTTCTTCGGCGAACCGGTGTCCCCTTCGCCGGAAGATGCGCTAGCTCCGATAGAGCGTCAGCACCTTGTCGACGGCGGGGCGCTGCTTCATGCGCTGCTGATGGTCCCAGACCTTCGGGAAGCGCGTGGGATCGACGCCGTCGTTCTGGATCCAGCCCGCGACCGTGAAGAGATAGGGATCGCAAATCGAGTAGCGCTCCCCCATCACCCAGGGCCCCTCGAACATCGTGCGCTCGATCAGGCCGAAGCACTCGGCGACATTCTGGGGCACCTTGCGGCGCATCTCGGCCATGGCGCCCGGGTCGTCGGCCCAGCGATAGGCCCGCAGGCCATGCGCATGGGCGACATGGACGGTCGAGCAGAGATAGCTGTTGAAGGCCTGGATCCGGCCGAACGCGAAGGCGTCGTCGAGCGGCGCCAGGCGTGCAGAGGGGTGGCTTTGCGCGACGAAGGCGAGGATCGCCGGGTTCTCGGTCAGCACGCCCCGGTCGGTGGCCAGCGCCGGAACGCGGGCCTTGGGATTGATCGCCAGATAGTCGGGCTTGCCCTGGTCGCCGGCGCGAAGGTCGAGACGTACCGCTTCGTAGGCGGCGCCGGCTTCCTCGAGGGCGATGTGCGAGGCCACCGCGCAGCTGCCGACCGCATAGAAGAGCTTCAGCATCGAACCTCTCCGCTGTTGGCAGCCTTCCCCCGGGAACCCGGACCCGCGACGCGGATCCGGGTTCCCAAGGGGCGTGGGAATCGGCTCAGGCGGCGAGCGGCCGCGCGTCCAGCGGCGGCACGCGCCGGAGCACCTCGAGCGAGTCGTGGCGGATGTGGTTGTGCCGCATCTCGTCGCGCAGCTGCGCTTCCGTGACCGTGCCCGCCTCCAGGCATTCGCGCAGCAGGCCGTAGAAGAACGCCTCCTGCTTGGGATCGGGGTGCTGGTTGTAGTGGCCGAGCAGCCCGTAATCGCCGAACAGCTTGCGCCGCGCGACCATGATCCAGGCCCAGGGGGGGAAGAAATAGACGCGGTCGACCGGATTGAAATCGACCCTGAGGCCGGTCTTCCAGGGCTGGGTCTTGCGCTTCGTGTTGTGGACCATCTTGGTCGCCGGCGTCAGCCGGTCGAAATCGTTCCACTCGTTCTCGAGCAGGCCGATCGTGTCCTGCGGCTCGGTGATCAGGCTGGTCCACTCGATATAGTCGCGCTTGAACTCGAACAGCTCGTTGAACTGCGTGGGCACGTGCCAATGCTTGAGCTTGGCGCAATCGAGCAGCATCACGCTGGTCGCGTGCAGCTTCCGGGCCCCGCGGCGCCGGCACATGATCGCCTTGCCCTGCATGTCGCGGGAGATCAGCTCCCAGACGTCGCCTTGCGCGAAGACGTCGGGATCGATCACGACGGCGCGGCCCTCATAGCCCATGAGCTCGGGCGGCATGAAGCGCAGCGGCGTGAAGGACTGGAGGTCGTCGTTGTACCAGACCCGCTTCAGACCGTCGCGCAGGTAGGTCTTGCCTTCCTTCGCGCGGAAGAAGTCGTAGTCCTCCTGATGCATGATCTTGACGTCGAAGTCGTTGGGACGCTTCGAGTTGCGCTTCAGCGAATGGGCCGCCACCAGCGCACCGACCAGCTGCTTCTTGTTGGTCTGAATGAACACGCAGGGTTTCTTCTGCATTACGGTCTCGCTCATCCTCGTCACCTTGCCTTCCGCCCGTCTCACAGCCCCCCGGCCATCCTCATGGCCGAACCAGCGATGCCCGGCCCGCTCTAGGCGCCGGCCGCGCGCCGCAACTCCGGCATGACGGGCGACGCCGTCGCCGCGCCGTCATAGCCATAGACCGGATCCAGATGGGTCCGGACATACTCGTCGATCTGCCGTACCTGCTCGTCGTCGAAATAGTCGCGATAGCCGCCGACCTTGGCGCGACGGACCTTGAAGGAATCCGGATTGCCCTTCTGTCCCGGCACCATCCGCGTTCCCGACCACCAGAAGACCCGCTTCTGCTCGAGCTTCTTCAGATTCTCGAAAGCGGCGAACTCGACCGCCTGCTTGACCTCGGCATCGGTCGGCGTCAGCTCCATCCAGGTCAGGAGGCGGCGCAGCTCGGCCTCGGGCCGGGCGCGCATGTCCTCGTAGCGGATGATGAGCTTGGTGCGCAGGCGCGGCAGCTCCTTCGCCCACTCGTTCATGAACTCGACGACGCGCTCGAGCCCCTGGCGCTCATGCATCACGAAATCGAAGATCGAGACCTCGGCACCGTGCGCCGGATAGCCGTTCAGGACCTTCTTGTGCGGCAGCATCCGGTGCCGCCACTGGAAATACTGCGACACCGCCACGTCCGCCGGGTTGCGCACCAGGAGCGCCGTGGGCTTGTCGTAGAAGGCGGCCTTGCCGGTGCCGGCGCCGGTGTAGTCGCGGATATAGTTGTCGTGGGTGAAGAGGATCTTCGGGATCGCCCGGTTCTTGCGGTGCAGATTGTCGAAGATCAGGAGGCTGCGCTCGGAGAGTCCGTAGCGGAGCTGGAAGAAGCGCGACAGCATCACGCTGAGCCAGGTGCGGCCGCTCTTGCCGTGAGAGACCACGGCGAAGTCCGCGCGGGCCAGGTTGCGGGCGTCTTCCCGGCCGCGGGCGCGGCGGCGGACACGGACGCGCTTCGACGCAGGCAGCAGGCCCGCGGCCTTGACCACGATCTCCCGCACCACCCGGTTCGCAATGGAATCGATCACGCTGGCTCCTGCCGGAAACTCAGGCCCCTTCAAGGGCTTACGGGCGACGCCGGGGCTCGGGTTTCGCGAGCCGCCTCGAGCCGCCGCAGAATAGGCCGGCGCAGCCTGACCATCAAGCAAGCCTTTGGCAAGGCGGTAAAATGCCGCCCGCTGGAGGATGGCGGCAGGGCGACCAATCGTCACGCGCGGCCGGCGCCTGGCGCCGTTTTGCCCATTGTCCCGATTGGATAGGATGCGCGCCGGTCCGAGCCTGCCAAGGAAGCGAGGCGACGACCTTCATCCGCAAGGAGCCGCGTTGTCCAGCCAAGGCCTGCCGCCCTATTTCAATCGCAAGAGCGTCCGCCCGAGCCACCTCTATCGCGATATCGGCCGCAATGCCGAGCGGCCCTTCATGATCCTGGGCACGGTGCTCGAGACCTCGCTCGGCGATCTTCTGGCCAAGACCGTCGTCCTTTCCACGCTCAAGGACCAGTTCGATCATGCCCGCCTGATCGTGCGCTACAGCGATATCCGGCCCTACAGCGCGGACGTCATCTCGCTCTCGCCCAACATCGATCATGCCACGCCGCTCAAGGGCGAACGCCCGCGCTGGCTCGCCGAGTGGATCCCCGACATGCGGCCCTGGCTGCCGCTCGGCCGCTGGACGCTGGGCCGCGAGAAGATGCCGGCCGCGTTCTACGATCTCGTCGTGATCGAGCCGATGATGGATGTCCGCATGGTCCACGGGCTGGATCATCCCGTTCCCCTGCGCATCCCGGCCGCGAAGGAGGAGCCGCTGCGGCGCCGGCTCGAGGGGCTGGGGCTCGACCCGGCGCGCTGGTACGCGACGATCCACTACCGGACCAGCAATTACGGCCACAAGCTGGACAAGAGCCCGCTGCGCAACGGCGAGCCCGAGAGCTATCGCCAGCTCGTCGACTACATCATCGACGAGCTGGGCGGCCAGGTGGTGCAGCTCGGCCATCCCGAGATGACGCCCTTCCCCGCCCGCCCCGGCTTCGTCGATCTGAGCCGGATCGAGGACGCCTTCATGCTGCAGGCCTATGCCGTCTGCCATTCGCGCTTCATGGTCGCCGGCCCTTCGGGGCCGATCATGCTGGGCTTCTCCTTCCAGGTGCCCCTGGGGGTGGTCGACGCGACCGACGGCTATGGCGGCTGGGGCGATATGGAGCAGGTGATCCTCACGCACGAGATCACCACGCCCGAGGGGCAGGTCCTGATGAACCGGCCGCTGCTGGAATCGGGCCTGCTCGACAAGGTCGAGCTCAACCGGCGTCTCCGGGAGGGTGCAAACCTTCAGATCCGGAAGAACACCGGCGAGGAACTGGCCGCGGTGGCGCGCCATCTGTTCGACCGCACGACCGATGTCGCGGGCTGGCGGCCGCCGTGCCGCCAGCCGCCGCGCCAGAAGCCCAACCACCTGATCTGGCCGCCAAAGACACATGAAAACATGAGGTTTTTCGGCGAGTGATCGGATTTGCCTCCCCGGCGGCGATCCATTAGGTTCACGCCCGCCGGAACCATCGCGGACGCCCGTGCGAAGCTGAGCCGACCCGCCTTTGACCGAACGCACCGTTACCGGACCCAGAATCTCATCCCGGAGCTGAGCCAGTGGCCGAGATCGATCTGCTGCGCGCCCTGCCGCGGACCAAGCGCGACATCAAGAAGCGCCTCGAGGCCAAGGACCCGGCCGTCGTCGCCATCGCCAAGCAGTATGGCGAGATGTATTTCGACGGGCCGCGCGAATACGGCTATGGCGGCTATCGCTATGACGGGCGCTGGATCCCGGTCGCGCGCGACATCGTCGCCCATTTCGGCCTGAAGCCTGGGATGCGCGTGCTCGATGTCGGCTGTGCCAAGGGCTTCCTGGTCAAGGATCTGATGCTGGCCTGCCCCGGGCTGGAGGCATTCGGCCTCGACGTCTCGCTTTATGCGCTGATGCATTGCGAGCCGGGGCTGGCGGGCCGGCTGCATCTCGGCACGGCCGAGAAGATGCCGTTTCCCGACAACAGCTTCGATTGCGTGCTGAGCCTCAACACGATTCATAATTTCCCGCGGCCCCGCGCCATCACGGCGATGAAGGAGATCCAGCGTCTCTCCGGCGGCAAGGCCTTCGTTCAGGTGGACAGCTATCGCACGCCCGAGCAGAAGGAGATCTTCGAGAGCTGGGTCCTGACGGCCGAGTTCCACGACTATCCGGCCGGATGGATCAAGCTGTTCGGGGAAGCCGGCTATACCGGCGACCATTACTGGACGATCATCGAATAGGCCGCCGCCCGGCCCGCCCTCGAAACCCCGATGTGGACTGCATGAGCCAACCGAGCCCGACGCCCGCTTCCCGCCGCACGAACAGCTTCGACCCGTCGCTGGCGCGCGAGCGCTGCCGCCGCTATCGCCGGCGCATCCTCGACATCTCCCAGCAGGTGAGCGCCCTCCATGTGGCGCCGGCCTTCTCCTGCACCGAGATCACCGACGCGATCTATCACGGCCTCATGCGCCGCGAGGCCGACGGCAGCTTCCGCGACGTGTTCCTCATGTCCAAGGGCCATGGCTGCATGATCCAGTATGTGATCCTCGAAGAGCAGGGGATCCTCTCGCGGCAGGACCTGGATCTCTACTGCAAGCGCGGCGGCCGGCTCGGCGCGCACCCCGATTTCGGCACACCCGGGATCGCCGCCTCCACCGGTTCGCTGGGCCATGGTCTCGGCATCGCCACCGGCCAGGCTTGCGCGGAAAAGCTCAAGGGGTCGGATGTGGCGGTCTATTGCCTGCTCTCCGACGGCGAGTTCCAGGAGGGCTCCACCTGGGAAGCGATGATGATGGCGGCGAACCTCAATCTCGCCAATCTCGTGGCCTTCATGGACAACAACGACTTCTCGGGCCTCGAGCGGATGAGCGAAGGCCACAAGGCCTTCTATCCGCTGGCGGAGAAGGCCCGTTCCTTCGGCTGGGAGGTCGCCGAGGTCGATGGCCATGACGGCGCCGCGATCTTCGATGCGGTGATGGCGCGCCGCGCCGACCGTCCGCTGCTGGTCCTCTGCAAGACGGTCAAGGGCAAGGGCGTCTCCTTCATGGAGCATGTGCCGATCTGGCACTACCGCTCGCCCAACGCGGCCGAGTATCAGCAGGCTCTCGCGGAGATCGAGAGGGGCCGGGCGTGAGAAACAGGTTCGCGGACACGTTCTACGAGCTCGGCAAGGCCGACCCGCGGCTCTGCATCGTCGTCGCCGACATCTCGCCGGCCGGCTCGATCGCCAAGTTCCGCCAGGAATTCCCGGAGCGCTTCATCAACACCGGCGTCTCCGAGCAGATCATGATCGGCATGACGGCGGGCATGGCGCAGCGCGGCCTGCGGCCCTTCGCCTACACCATCGCCACCTTCTCCCTCTACCGGCCCTTCGAGATGGTGCGCGACGATCTCTGCTACCAGAACCTCCCGGTCACGGTCGTTGGCATCGGCGGCGGCGTCACCTATTCGACCCTCGGCGCCACCCACCACGCGCAGGAGGATGTCAGCATCGCCTGCTCGATCCCCAATCTTTCGGTGATCGCGCCCTGCGACCCGTCCGAGACGGCGGCGGCGACCCGCTGGTGCGCCACCCAGGAGCAGGGGCCGGTCTATCTGCGCCTGGGCAAGGCCGGCGAGCCCGATTTCACCGCGGCCGCCGCCGAGCCCTGGGCCTTCGGCAAGCTGCGGATGATCAAGCCCGGCCGGGATGTCTGCATCCTCTCCTACGGCCCGATCATGAAGCGGGCCTTCGCCGTGGCGGAACGCCTCGACGCGGCCGGCCGGAGCGCCGCCATCGCCTCGGTCCATACCCTGAAGCCGCTGGACCGCGATCGCATCGCGGAGATTCTCGCCCGCTTCAAGCAGGTCGTCGTGATCGAGGAGTGCGCGCCCAACGGCAGCCTCGCCATGCGCGTGCGCGAGATCGCCTGGACCAGCCGCGCCTCCTGCCGGCTCGACGTCTTCACGCTCCAGGACGAGTTCAAGCACTGCTACGGCAGCCACGACGATCTGTTGGACGAGCACGGGCTGTCGGTGCCGGCAATCTGCGCCGCGCTCGGCCTGGCATGAGACGGCCATCGGCATGACCGGCCCTGAAACCTCCGGATCCGCCTGCCAGATCTGCGGCGATCATGGCCTGGAGATGCAGCCCGAGTTCGCCGCGCTGCCGCGCGTCACCTCGGACTGCAAGCCTTGGCCGGCCGGGGGCAGCCTCGCCGTGTGCCGATCCTGCGGCGGCATCCAGAAGCTGCCGGATCGCCGGTGGCAGGACGAGATTCGTCGCATCTATGGCGCCTATGAGATCTACCACCTGTCGGGCGGCGCCGAGCAGATCGTCTTCACCACGGCCAGCGGCGAGGCTTCGCCCCGCTCCCAGGTCCTGGTGGATTTCGTCACCGCAACGGTCAAGCCGCCGGCCCGGGGCCGGTTGATCGATATCGGCTGCGGCAACGGCGCGGCGCTCGCGGGCTTCTCGAAGGCGCTGCCGCAATGGGAGCTCTACGGCAACGAGCTGTCCGACCGCGGCCTCGCGGCACTCCAGAAGATCCCCAATTTCGCCGCGCTCTACGCGACCGACGATGTGGGGACCATCCCTGGACGCTACGACCTCGTGTCGATGATCCATTCGCTGGAGCATATGCCGGCACCCTTGTCGACATTGAACGCCGCGACCGGGCTGCTGGAGAAAGGCGGCCATCTCTTCATCGAAGTGCCGGACATCGAGACCTCGCCCTTCGATCTGCTCGTGGCGGATCATCTCTGTCATTTCTCGCTCGATACGCTGCGCTATCTCGCCAGCCGCGCCGGGCTGACCGCCGCCGTCGCGACGACTTCCGTGCTGGGCAAGGAGATCACCTATCTCGGCCACAGCGGCCACCAGCCGCTGCCGAAGCCGGGCGCACCCAGCGGATTCCGCATCGCCGGCGCGACCATCGCCTGGCTTCGAACCGTCATCGAGCGCGCCCGCGCCCTGTCGGATCGGGGGCAGTTCGGGATCTTCGGCACGTCCATCTCCGGAATGTGGCTCTATGGCGCGCTCGAGGGGCGCATCGACTTTTTCGTGGACGAGGACAAGTCGCGCATCGGCGGCCGCTATAAGGGAAAGCCGATCTTCGCGCCTCAGGATGCGCCGGCCGACAGTACCGTCTACGTGCCCCTGACGCCAATCGTATCGGAGAAGGTCGTAGCGCGGCTGGAAGGCCTCGGCGCGCGTTTCGTGCCGCCGCCGGCCTGGCCGCGCAACGTTTCGTAGCAGCCGCCGGCGACGCCGCGCGCGAAAGCGGATCGGCTCCGGAAACCTGCTAAGGCTCGTCTGAGCGCAGCTGCCGGGCGTACTGGTAGAGCTCTTCGTCCCAGCGGACCAGCGGCGCCATCGCCGCCGCGACCTCGGCAGGATCCTCTTGGTAGGTTCTGCTCTTCGCCCAGGCGCGCTTGACGACATCCTCGGTCGCGTTGTCCCTCGGAATCTGCGTCAACCGCGGCAGATGCAGGTCGTTCAGGATATAGCCGAAATCGGCATCGTAGGTTTCCTGGAAACCGATGCGATTGAGGCGCTGCAGGTTCCGCTTGGCCGTCTCCAGCAGCTCCGGCCATTCGGATTCGGGGATGGGATAATCCGTCAACCGGCCCGCCAGCTGCCGCACCATGTAGTTGTCGATCATGTTGCGGATATCGGGATCGATGGTGGTGAACATGCCGACCTGGGACATGTCGCGGCAGCGTTCGACACGGCCCATCACGGCTTCGGTGATGTGGTCCGTCGGATAGTTCGTCATGACGCGATAGAAGGATTTCAGCCGGCTTCGCGGTTCCCGCAGGAAGGTGAAGATATAGTCGTCCTCGCGGATGCCGATGCGCTCGATGCTGGCCCAGGAGAAATGGCCGCAGACGAAGTGCGAATGGCGCGCCCGATCGATCTTGTGATCGCTCGGCGGCTGGTTGAGATAAATCTCGCCAAGCTTGCAGCGCCGCCCGCCCCGTTTTCCCCCGAAGCACGCCGTCAGATATTGCTGGACGGTCATGCCGCCGGTTTTCGGGACATGGAGAAAGAAGACCCGGCCCGGCTCGGGCGAGGGAGCGCGCAGGGCGGCGCCGACGCGTGTCAGCAAGGTCCGGGCTCGAAGGCTGATCGCCGTCGACGGAGAGATCACCGAGAGCTGTCGCGATCTCCAGAAAATCGTGCTGTGCCCCACTTATGCCCCTGAAAGTTGAGGCAATTATTATGGATCAACTTTAACGCCCGGCTATCGGTGGTGCAATGACTCAGACCTTTTTGCCACAAAGCTGCCACGGGGCCGTGCCGCCGCTGGTCAATTAATTAATGCAAGCGGGGGTTGAAACCAATCACATTTCGGTCTCAAGCCCTCTCGGCGGAGCCATCCTGATTCGGGCGAGCGGACACCGGTTCAAGGCGGAAGAGTGCGAGGCGATAGAAGCGTCGGAGCGGCACTCTTGAATCGCTCTAGATGTGAGCTTTCAACAGGTTGTCCATCCGGCCCCTGCCGGGAGAAGCTGACGGTTGTCGAAGCCTCAGTTTTTCCAAGGAGAGGGACCGGATGAACGTCCATAAGAATGCCCGTCTGACGGCGCGCGGTCGAGAGTGGATGGTTGGCCTGGTTGCGAGCGGGCAGACGCCGAAGGCCGTGAGCGAAGCCGTAGGCGTCTGCCCGCGCACGGTGCGCAAGTGGGTGAAGCGCTTTCGGACGGAAGGAGTTGCGGGTTTGCAGGATCGCAGCTCACGTCCTCACCGGCTCTACCGGCCTACGCCGCAGGCGATCGTTGAGCGTATCGCGGCGCTGCGGCGGGACCGGCTGACGGGCAAAGCGATCGCCGCCGAGCTTGGGGTCTCACCGGCCACGGTGAGCCGTGTTCTGAAGCGGCTCGGGTTGAACAAATTCCGTGCCCTTGAGCCGGTCGAGGTCCGCCGCTACGAGCGCGACAACCCCGGCGAACTGATCCACATCGACATCAAGAAGCTGGGCAAGTTCAATCGCGTAGGTCATCGCATCACAGGCGACCGCCGAGGCCAGAGCAACGCCCGCGGCATCGGCTGGGAGTTCGTCCATGTCGCCATCGACGACGCCTCGCGCATCGCCTTCTCCAAGGTGATGAAGAACGAGCGCCAAGGCTGTGCGATCGCCTTCCTCAAAGCCGCTGTCGCCTACTACGCAAGCCTCGGCGTCAAGGTCGAGCGCGTCATGACCGACAACGGCTCCTGCTACAAAGCCTTCGCCTTCCGCAGAACCTGCAAACGGCTAGGTCTCAAGCACATCCGCACCAAGCCCTATACACCCAAGACCAACGGAAAGGCCGAGCGCTTCATCCAGACCGCCTTGCGCGAATGGGCCTACGCCCGCGCCTACAACACCTCACGCCAGCGCGCCGCCGAACTGCCCAACTGGATACACCGCTACAATTGGCATCGACCTCATGGCAGTATCGGTTCAAAGTCGCCCATCAGCAGACTCCCCTTGGCCCGGAACAACCTGTTGAGGCTCCACATCTAGATAATGCGTTCGCGGTTCATATGCAGCCACAGGCCGAAAGCGTCATAGGGCGTGACCCGTAAGGCCGCGATCCGCTCCGGCGGAAATACCTCCAGATCGGATCCTTCGCGCAGAACGAGAGACTGCACGCGCTCCGCCGGCACGGTGACCTCGAAAAACGCGCGCGTGGTGCGGCCGCAGCCCGGCCGGTTCCAGTCGAAGTCGATCCGCGTCACGTAGCGGGCGACGCCGGGCGGCAGCTCGATGCCGATCTCCTCGGCAAGCTCGCGCTGCAGCGCCTGCTCCTCGCTCTCCCCGGGCTCGATCGCGCCGCCGAAGAGACCCCAATGGGCGGGGAAGAAGATGTCGGGACGGTCGTCGCGAAGCTGCAGCAGATAGCCTTGCCCGGGCACCACGATGATCGCCGCGACCGCATCGGAGGGATGCAGCCGCGGGCCGGGCACCGATGGCGCCTTGTCGCCGGTCACGCCCGCAGACGGAAATCTTTGGGCAGGCGCGCCAGCTCGTCGCGATATTTGCGGCCCCAGGCGACCATCTCGGCCAGCCCTTCCTGCCAGCCGATCTGCGGCTCCCAGCCGGCGTCGCGCTTGATGGCGCTGCTGTCGAGCCAGTAGCGCGAATCCTGCCCCAGGCGATCCCCGGTCACCTCGCAGAGCTGCTCGAAGGGGATGCCCAGCGCCTCGGCGCAAAGCTCGACGACGCGGCGGATCGAGGTCGGCTCCTTGGGGCCGGCATTGTAGATCGTGCCGATCGGCGCCTTCTCCGATACCAGATAGATGGCGCGGCCGAGATCGCGATTGTGGATATAGGACTTCTCCGCGCGGCCGCCGCCCTGGAGCGGCAGCTTCTCGCCGGTGAGGCCGCAAACGATGGCCTTGGGCACGACCCGATGGAGCTGCTGGCCCGGTCCGTAGGCGTTCGACGGACGGATGATGTTCATCGGGAATTTGAGGAACCGATTCATCGAGATCAGATAGAAGTCGAACCCGACCTTCGAGGCCGCATAGGGGCTCGAGGGCTTGATCGGCGTGTCTTCGGTCGCGGGATGGTCGACCGAGCCATAGAGTTCCGAGGTGCCGATATGGATGAAGCGCTCGAGCCAGTCGCGCGCCATGAGCTCCTCGCTGAGCTTGGCGAGCGCCACGCAATTGGTCTCGAAGAAGCGCCATGACTTCTTCCAGGAGGCAGCCCCTTCGCCCTGCGCCGTGAAGTTGATGATCACCTGCGGGCGCTCGCGATCGAGCAGCTCCATCAGCAGGTCGAGCTCGTAGTTCACGTGATAGGCGTGATAGCTGTAGCGCGGATCGCCGTCGCCGATCCCGAGCGTGAAGCAGTCCTGCTTCGGCAGGTTGCGGCCGACCGCGATGACTTTCTTCGGATCGGCATGATCCAGGAGATATTTCGAGGTGTGCAGGCCGAAGGATCCGCCGCCGCCCAGAACCGCATATGTCTTTCCGGCCATTGATGCTTCCTTTCGTCTTCCGTCCCGCCGGGGGTCGGGGTCGATGATGGTCCGATGGCTCGAGGGCGCCGATATAGCCGGCCTTCGCGCAAATGTCGCGCCAGAATCGAGCCGCCGGTCAGGTGCCACCGATGGCCTCGCGATGGACCTTCCGCAGGCCATCCGCCAGCGGCGTGAACCGGAATTCGGGAAAGGCCCGCCGGCGCGCCGCCGAATCGAAATGCCGGTGGGTGACCGGCGACTGGCGCGGGGTATGGACCACCTCCGCCGCGGGGCTGAACAGCCCCGCCACCAGCCGCGCCAGCTCGTCGAACGTCACCGACTGACCGGTGACGAGATTGAGCGTGCCGTGGCTGCGATGGCGCAGCACCTCGCGGATCATGGCGACGAGGTCGTCGATCAGGACATGATCGCGCGTCTCCTCGCCCTTGCCGCCCAGCACAATCTTTCCGTCCTTCTGGGCCATCCGCCGGAAGCGGTTGGCACCGTAGGAGTTGTGCGTGTCGGCGGCACCATAGACGAGCGTAGGCCGCAGGACCGCCAGCGGCCCCTTGAAGGCCTGCTGCATCATGAGCTCGCGGGTGCGATGCATGGCGCCGTAGAGATCGATGGGGGCGGCCGGCGTCGCCTCCGAGACCAGGCCGCTCTCGAACGGATAGACCGCGTCCGAGCTGATATAGACGAGATGGGCCACGGGCTGCGCCTGGAGCGCCGCCGCGACCGCCTCGCCCATCCGCAGGTTGCGCATGGAGGTCGCGATGTCGCGTCCCTTGTCGGGCGTGAGGGCCGAGAGGAAGACCACCGTATCCTCGGGCCGCAGCAGTGCCGTCAGCGCCGCCGCCGCGTCGGGCGCCGACAGGTCGAGATCGGCCGAAGCCACCGCCAGGGTCGGGATGCCGGCAGCCTGCAGATCGCGCACCAAGGCGGCGCCGATGAAACCGCGCGAGCCCAGCACCACGACACGGGCGGGTTCGGCGGGCGGATTTTGTCGATGTTCCAGGGTCACGATGTCTATGGCGCTCCGTCTATGGCGCTCCCAGTACGGCTTGCTGGAGGCCCGCCGCGCGGCAGGCTTCGGGATCGAGAAGGCGATAGGGATCGAGCACGACACGTCCCTTCATGGCCGCCGCGACATCGCGCGGCGCGACGCGTCGGAACTCGGGCCAGGGGGTCAGGATCGCCAGCGCATCCGCATCGCGGCAGGCATCGAGCGGATCCTTCGCCTGCAGGATCCCGGGATGATAGCGCGCGTCGGCCGCGACCAGCGGGTCGTAGGCCCGCACCACCGAGGGGCCCAGGCCGGCGAGGAAGGCCAGTGCCGGCGAGTTCTTGGTCGAGTGGGTGTTCTCCTTGTAGGCGAGCCCCCAGAGGGCGAGCCGCGCATGGGTGATGCGGTCGCCCACCAGCTCGCCATAGCGGCGCAGCGGCCAATCCTTGCGATAACGGCTGTTGCTCAGCATCGCGCGGATGGAAGCGGCGTCCGCGCCGGTCGCGTCGGCCATCCGCGTCACGGTCGCGAGATCGCGCTCGATATTGCCGCCCGAGAGACCCAGGCCCGGCGTCAGATAGGCATGCGGCCCGATGCGGCGGTCGAGCCGCAAGGTGGGGACGATCTCCGACCAGTCGGCGCCGACATTCTCGGCCAGGCCGGCCAGCGTGTTGGCGACCGTGACGCTGGCGGCCAGACAGCAATTGATCGCGATCTTGGCCAGTTCCGCGCTCTCATAGCGCATCGGCAGGATCGGGCAGCCGAACCGCTCGAGGAAGCCTCGACAGGCAGGCGGCAGGGGCTGCGCCGGATCGGCACATCCCAGAATGAAGCGCTCGGGCTCCAGCGCGCGCTCGAAGGCGCGACCGAACACCAGGGTCTCGACCTGGTAGTAGATCGACGGATCGCCCAGCGCGCGGGTGAAGCCCGGCGGCACCTGGCTCAACAGCACCCGCGTCCTCCCGGCAGCGGCCTTGCCGACGATGCCGAGGAGGCGCTCCACAGGTGCGAGATCGCTCACGCCGCTGTCGTTGGTGGGGACGTCCGGCGCCACATAGATCAGGCCGCAAGCGGCAAGGTCGGATGCCTGGCTGGTGAAGCGGACCCGGTCGCGATGAGCGGCCCAGATCTCCGCCAATTGCGGCTCGTCGATCGGAAACCGGCCCTGGGCCAGCCGAGCGACCAGATCGGAATCCGGATCGAAGGCGGTCACGGCCTCGCCCTTGGCTGCAGCCGCCAGGCCCGATACGAGGCCCAGATGGGTCATGCCCGCGAAGCCGATCATGATGCGAGCGCCTGCTCCGCGAGCTGTCTCAGCGTCCGGTTGATCCAGAGATCGTTATCGAGGTTCCCCGGCCCGCCGCGCTCGCACAGCGCCTTGAAGTGATCGTACTCCGCCACCCAGGTCGGATCGGGCTGGACCAGCATCTCGGTCTGCTCGTCCGGGCGGCCGCTCGGCAGCTTGCGATCGCGCGTGGTGAAGCTGGTCGGGCCCCATTTGCACAGCGATTCGATATGGGCGCTGCCGTTCTCGGCCAACAGGTCGCATTTGAAGTCGTTGCGCCAGGAGCAGAGGGTCATCTCCAGCTCGATCGAGGGCGGGCCTGCGGACGCCAGCACGACGTGATCGAAGGCGCGATTCTCGAAGCGGCTCGCCGAGACCACGCGGAAGGGGCTCGCGGGCGCGGCCCCCAGCCAGAACAGGACCGTGTCGAGCAGATGCGAGCCCAGGTCGGGCAACACGCCCGCCCCCTCGTCGCGCCAAGCCGAGTTGCGGACGAGGCGCGCGGTGCCGTTGCCGTAGAACATCCGTAAGCGGTAGATCCGGCCGAGCCGGCCGCCCTGCAGGAGGTCGCGCATGCGCATGAAATGCGGCTCGAAACGGTGATTATAGGCCGTGTAGAACACCACGCCCGCGGCGCGGGCCCGGTCCCGAAGCCCGGCGAGCGCCTGGTCCTCGGCGGCGATCAGGGGCTTCTCGACCAGCGCATGTTTCCGATGGGTGGCGAGGTAATCGAGGATCGGCAGCTTCGCCTCGTCGGGCGTGCAGACCAGGGCGGCGTCATAGGATGCGACCGGCACCTCCTCGATTCGCCGATAGCCGGCTTCGGGATTGACGGGGTCGACCGTGGCCGCCAGCTCCGCGCCCGCGACGCTTCGCCGCTTATGGCCCTGCACTCCGAGTCCGACAACGGCGACACGCATTTTTGGCAGGATTTCCGCGGCTGTGAGCCGGCCCGGTCGTCTTGACAAGCCGGAATTGAAGGCGTTTATAGCCGATCACGCGCCCCACCCCAAAGCCCCGGAATGACGCGCTTCGGGGCCGATGGACCGCCACGGCGCCTCCCGGTCGCCGGCATGTCGACGAAGCCCCCACCAGAGAACTGGCCTCGGATGTCCGGCTCCGCCACGGGGCGCGGACAGCGCGCCGGCGCGCCACGCCGCAGGAAGGCAAGAGACGAATGAGCCACGCGAATCTGTTCTTCGACGAAGTCGCGCAGATCGCGCGCGAGATCGATCGCGGCGCGATCGACCGGCTGGCCACAGAGCTGGCCGCCCTGCGCGAACGGCGCGGACGCCTGTTCCTGCTCGGCGTCGGCGGCAGCGCCGGCAATTGCAGCCACGCGGTCAACGACTTCCGCAAGCTCTGCGGGATCGAGGCCTATACCCCCATCGACAACGTCTCGGAGCTGACGGCACGCACCAACGACGAGGGCTGGGACACGGTGTTCGAGGGCTGGCTCGAGGTCAGCAATCTGGCCGATAAGGACGCGATCCTGATCTTCTCGGTGGGCGGCGGCGACGCCGAGAAGAACGTCTCCCCCAACCTGGTCAAGGCGATCGACCTGGCCAAGAAGCGCGGCACCAAGGTCTTCGGGATCGTCGGGCGAGCCACCGGCTATACGGCCAAGCGCGGCGACGTGGTGGTGGTGATCCCGGCGCCCAATGCCGCCCATGTCACGCCGCAGAGCGAAGGCTTCCAGGCGGTGGTCTGGCACTGCCTCGTCTCCAATCCCGTTCTGCAGCGCCGGGCGACGAAATGGGAGAGCGTGACCGCCACGAGCGCCGCCCCGAGGTGAGCGCGTCGCCGCGCCGCGCGGTGTTCTTCGACCGCGACGGCACCCTCAACCGGGCCGTGATCCGGGAGGGCCGCCCCTACCCGCCGGCCCGACTCGAGGACATGGTTCTCATGCCGGGGGCGGTCGAGGCGCTGCGGCGGCTGAAGGCCGCAGGCCTGTTCCTGGCGGTGGCGACCAACCAGCCCGACGTGGCCAAAGGGCTGACCTCCCGGGCTGCGGTCGAGTCGATGAACGCCTGGCTGGCCGCCCGGCTCCCGATCGACCATGTCGAGGTCTGCTGGTGCCTTGAGGGGCCCGACTGCAAGTGCTATAAGCCGCTGCCCGGCATGCTTTTTGACGCTGCCGCGCGCCATAATATTCGTTTGGATCAAAGCTTTATGGTCGGGGATCGTTGGCGCGACATCGGTGCCGGGAAGGCCGCCGGTTGTTTCACGATCTGGCTGCGCAACGACTACGACACCCCGCGCGCTGAACCCGACCGGACCGTGAGCTCGCTTGCCGAAGCGGCCGACATCATCCTCCAACGCTGCAGCTAGATAGGTCTTGCGACCGATGCAAACCGTGCCCTCGATCTCCGATCTGCGGATCAAGATCTTCGCCGATGGCGCCGACCTGAACGGCATCCGCGAAATGTACGCCAAGCCCTTCATCAAGGGCTTCACCACCAACCCGACGCTGATGCGCAAGGCGGGCGTGAAGGATTATCGCGCCTTCGCGCGCGAGGCGATCGCGGCGGTGCCCGACCGGCCGATCTCCTTCGAGGTCTTCGCCGACGACCATGCGACGATGGAGGCCCAGGCGATGGAGATCGCCTCCTGGGGCCCCAACGTCAATGTGAAGATCCCGATCACCAACACCCAGCGCCAGTCCTCGGTGCCGCTGGTGGGCCGCCTGTCGAAGCGCGGCGTGGCGGTCAACGTCACCGCCATGTTCACGCTCGAGCAGGTGCGCGCCACGCTCGATGCGCTCGCGCCCGAGACGCCGGCGATCCTTTCCATCTTCGCCGGCCGCGTTGCCGACAGCGGCCGCGATCCGATGCCGATCATGGCCGAGGCCGTGCGCCTGGCGGCGGCGAGCCGGCCCAAGGCCGAGGTGCTGTGGGCGAGCCCGCGCGAGGTGCTGAACCTCTTCCATGCCGAGGCCTGCGGCTGCCAGATCATCACCGTGACGAACGACTTGCTGAACAAGCTGGGCTCGGTCGGCAAGGACCTCGACAAGTTCTCGCTCGAGACGGTGGAGATGTTCTGGCGCGACGCCGATGCCGCCGGCTACCACATCCCGACCAAGGAAGCCGCCCTCGCCCTGGCGAATGGAGCCCGCTCGTGAAGTTCAAGAACGTCCTGGTGACCGGCGGTGCCGGCTATGTCGGCTCGCTGCTCGTGCCGCAGCTGCTGGATCTCGGCTACAACGTCACCGTCTACGACATCATGTATTTCGGCGACGCGTTCCTGCCGAAGCAGAATCCGGCCCTCAAGGTGATCGAGGGCGACATCCGCGACACCGCGAAGCTGGCCAAGGTCTTTCAGGGCCAGGACGCCGTGATCTCGCTCGCCTGCATCTCGAACGATGCCAGCTTCGAGCTGGACGAGCGGCTCTCGACCTCGGTCAACATGGACGCCTTCGAGCCGATGGTGATCGCGGCCAAGAAGGCCGGCGTGAAGCGCTTCGTCTATGCGAGCTCGAGCTCGGTCTATGGCGTCTCCGACAAGCCGGACGTGACCGAGGATCATCCGTTGCTGCCGCTCACGCTCTACAACAAATACAAGGGCCTCTGCGAGCCGCTGCTGTTCAAGCACCAGTCGCCGGATTTCGTCTGCGTCACGATCCGCCCGGCCACCGTCTGCGGCTATGCCCCGCGCCAGCGCCTCGATCTCAGCGTCAACATCCTGACCAATCACGCCGTCAATAACGGCAAGATCACGGTGTTCGGCGGCAGCCAGCTCCGGCCCAACCTGCATGTCCAGGACATGTGCGATCTCTACAAGCTGCTGCTGGAGTTGCCCGACGAGAAGATCGCCGGCGAGACCTTCAATGCCGGCTACCAGAACATGAGCATCATGGACATCGCCCGCACGGTGCGCGACGTGGTGCAGCAGGAGTTCTCGGGCCGCGGCAATATCGAGATCGTCACCACGCCGACCGACGATATCCGCAGCTACCACATCAACTCGGACAAGATCCGGCGCAAGCTGGGCTTCGTGCCGAGCCACACCATCGAGGACGCGGTCCGCGATCTCTGCAAGGCGTTCAAGGCCGGCAAGCTGCCCAACAGCATGACCGACGACCTCTACTTCAACGTCCGCCGCCTCAAGGCACTGCGCGCCGCATGACCGGCAAGCCTCTGGCCGTCGTCACCGGCGGAGCGGGCTTCATCGGCAGCCATATGGTGGATCTGCTGGTCGAGCGCGGATTCCGCGTCCATGCGATCGACAATATGGTGGGCGGCCGCGCGGCGAACCTGGCGCAGCATGCCGCCGGCGGCGACGTCCGGCTCGAGGTCCGGGATATCCGCGACATCCAGCCCGAGGACGCCGCCTTCGCGGGTGCCCGCTACGTCTTCCATTTCGCCGGCATCGGCGACATCGTGCCCTCGATCGAGCGGCCGGCGGAGTACATGTCCGCGAACGTGCAGGGCACGGTCGCCGTGCTCGAGGCGGCGCGGCGCGCGGGCGTCGCCAAGTTGGTCTATGCGGCCTCCTCCTCCTGCTACGGCATCGCCCAGACGCCGACGCGCGAGGACCATCCGATCAACCCGCTCTACCCCTACGCGCTCTCCAAGTATCAGGGCGAGCAGGCGGCCTTCCATTGGCACAAGGTCTACGGCCTGCCGGTCAACTCGGTGCGCATCTTCAACGCCTACGGCACGCGCTCGCGCACCTCGGGTGCCTATGGCGCCGTGTTCGGCGTGTTCCTGCGCCAAAAACTCGCCGGCAAGCCCTTCACCGTCGTCGGCGACGGGACGCAGCGGCGCGATTTCCTCTATGTGACCGATGTCGCCCGCGCCTTCATGGCGGCGGCCGAGACCGACAAGGCCGGCGATTTCTGGAACCTGGGCGGCGGCAGCCCGCAATCGGTCAACCGGCTGATCGAGCTCCTGGGCGGCGAGAAGATCTTCATCCCGAAGCGGCCGGGCGAGCCCGACGTGACCTGGGCCGACATCGCGAAGATCCAGCGCGAGCTCGGCTGGAAGCCCCTGGTGAGCTTCGAGGAAGGCGTCGCGAAGATTCTCGCCACCATCGATTACTGGCGCGAGGCGCCGCTCTGGGATCCGCAGTCGATCGCCACCGCCACCGAAACCTGGTTCAAGTTCATGCAGCAGGCCGGCCGGGAGAACGCGTAAGCCATGGATGCACAAAGCCGCAAGCTGGTCAGCCACAAGATCAAGACCGCCCAGGAGATCGCGGCCCTGATCGGCCCCCGGCCGCGCAAGAAGCGCGTGATCATGTGCCATGGCACCTTCGACGTGGTGCATCCGGGCCATGTCCGCCACCTGCTCTACGCCAAGAGCAAGGCCGACATCCTGGTCGCGAGCTTGACGGCGGACGCCCATATCCTCAAGGCGGCGCACCGGCCCTTCGTGCCGCAGGATCTGCGCGCCATCAACCTGGCGGCGCTGGAAGCCGTCGACTACGTCGTCATCGACCCCAACCCGACGCCGGTCGAGAATCTGAAGCTGATCCAGCCAGACTACTACGCCAAGGGCTACGAATATGCCGGCGGCCACAACCCGAAGACCCAGGAGGAGATCAGCACGCTGGAGAGCTTCGGCGGCGAGGTCCTCTTCACGCCGGGCGACATCGTCTATTCCTCCTCGCGGCTGATCGAATCCGGCCCGCCCGACATCGGCATCGAGAAGCTCATGATGTTGATGGAGGGTGAAGGATTCGGCTTCGCCGAGCTCTATCGCACCCTGGACAAGCTCAAGGGAATCCGCGTCCATGTGGTGGGCGACACGATCGTCGACAGCCTGACCCATTGCAGCATGATCGGCGGCATGACCAAGACGCCGACCATGAGCGTGCTCTACGAGAACAAGGTGGATTATGTCGGCGGCGCCGGCATCGTCGCCAAGCATCTGCGCGCCGCCGGCGCCGACGTGACCTTCTCGACCGTGCTCGGCAACGATCCGCTCAAGGACTTCGTCCTGCAGGATCTCGAGAAGGCCGGCGTCAAGATGCGCGCAATCATCGATCCCACGCGCCCGACCACCAACAAGAACGCGATCGTCGCCCACGACTACCGGCTGCTGAAGATCGACACGGTCGACAACCGCTCGATCTCCGACAAGGTGCTGAACGAGTTCCGCCACGACATCGCCGAGACGCAGGCCGACATCACCTGCTTCAGCGATTTCCGCCACGGCATCTTCAACCGCATGACCGTGCCGCGGCTCACCGAGGCGATTCCCCCAGGCCGCATGCGCGTCGCCGACAGCCAGGTCGCCAGCCGCTGGGGCAACATCCTCGAGTTCAAGGGTTTCGATCTGATCACACCCAACGAGCGCGAGGCGCGCTTCGCGTTGGGCGACCAGGATTCGGCCATCCGTCCGCTGGCGACCGCCCTCTTCGAGCAGGCCCACTGCAAGACGCTGATCCTCAAGCTCGGCGACCGCGGCGTTCTCACCTACCGCACCCGGCCGCCCGACGATCTGGCGCCGGTGGCGGCGCTGGACAGCTTCGCCAACAAGATCGTCGATCCCGTCGGCGCCGGCGATGCGCTCCTCGCCTACGCGACCCTCGCCCTGTTCGCGACCGGGGTCGATGTGCTCGCGGCCATCCTCGGCAACATCGCCGCGGGCGTCGAGTGCGGGCGCGAAGGCAACGAGCCGGTCACGCCCGACAGCGTGCATCAGCGCATCCAGGAACTCGAGCGGGTCGCCAATCTCGCCTGAAGAGGCCGGACGGCGGGCCGAAAGGCGCTAGCCCTTCTTCATCAGCTCCCGGATTCGCGCCGCCACCGGCGCCAACTCGTCCGGCAGCGGCCGGTTCTGGCGCGGGAAGGGATCGCCGAACCAGACCGCATGGCCTTCCTTGATCATGAGCCGATGGATCGCGGTCAGATCGCGGTCATGCCCGACGGCACCGGCGCGCGCGCCGATCTCGGCGATGAGCCGGCGCAGCTTGCGGGCCAGGCGCAAGGGCAGAATCTTCTGCAGGCCGACCGCGAGGAACCCGCCGCCCAGCCATGAGGATAGCGGCAGGGGGTAGATCGCGAGCGGTTTGCCGAGGCGCCCGATCTCCATCAGCATGGAAACGCTATCGCTGGTGACGACGAACCGATCCGCCAGGCCCAGCAGCGCGCGATAGGGATTGCGACCGCCGCCGGGGGTCCAGCGATGCAGGATGGAGCCGGGCGGCAGCATCGTCTCCAGCACGGCGATGACCGCGTCGGGCGTCCGCCGGCTGGTGGTGACGATCAAAGTTCCGTTCTCACGGGCCGCCATCTCGGCGATGCCGGTCGCCAGCTGGCGGGCCACCTCCGCATCGAAGCGCACCGCCTTGGTGCGGCCGCCGACCATGACCGCGATCAGGGGGCGGGGCAGGGGCGCGAGCTCCTGGCGCCACGCCTCCGCCTCGGCGGCGATGGCCGCCTTGTCGATGCGCTGCAGCGGGAAATTGATCCGCAGCAGGTTGGGACGCGGCGCCAGCCGATACTGCACCGACGCGACCGCCAGATCGAACCGGTCGAGCATCCGCTTGGGCGGGCCGATGAGCGCGATCCTGGTGCGGCCCTGCGACTGCTCCTTGATCCAGAGCGCCACCATCGACATGCGCCGGCCGATGGTGATGACGAGATCCGGCCAGGGCGCCTCGAGCGGATCGGAGCGGGCCGGATCGATATGGTGGACCGAAGCCGCCACCCGCGGCTTGGCGTCGGCATATTCCGGCCGGACCTGGACCCGCTTGGCGAGGCTCGGCCAGGGCAGCGCGTCGGCCACGACCTGGAGCTGGGCGTTGTCGCCCGTCTTGTCCGACAGGAGCAGCCAGACGACGGGCGTCTGCGACAGCTCCGCCGGGGTCGAAGCGCGGCTCTCGAAATCCTGCGGCGGCATGGTGGCGTTGGGAGCGGGCAAGGGAGCGGTCGGCGAACGGGACATGGAGATTAAGGCGCGCGGCGCAATATCGGTGCCGCCGCCGGATCGGTCGCATCATGCGGGCCCGGTTCCGCCTTGTGAACCGATTCCGCGCCGGATGGCTTGAGGCCCAGCAGCGCCTGCACCCGCGCCACCGCGCGATCCAGATCCTGGAGCGGGGCGGGGTGCCAGGGCCGCGGATCGTTATCGCCCAGCCAGCGGGCCCGGTCGAGCGCGACGAAGCGGTCCTGCGCCAGCCGGATATCCCGGCTGCGGTTGAGCCGCCAGGGCGGCAGGCCGATCGCGAAAGCATAGTGCAGGCCCCAGAGCCCCTGGTCCTTGAGCTGGGACCAGCGCCACCATTGGCGGATGCGGGGATCGCGCGCGCGCGGGCCCCGCATGGCCGCCGGCCCGCCGCCGAACTCGAACATGAAGACGGGCCGGCCCGTCTCGCAGGCCTCGGCCAGCATCGACAGGCTGTCGGCGGTCACGATGAAGCGGTCGGCCAGCGCCAGATAGCCCAGATAGGGATTGTCCGGATCGGATGGACGCCAGCGGTAGAACTTATGCGGCGCCTCGATCGCGCGGTCGAGCGCCTCCATGGCGCCGCGGCCCGTGCGCGGACTGGTGGTCACCAGGAGCGAGCCGCCATGGGCGCGCGCGAAGTCGCTGGCCTCGCGGCCGAGCCGGCGCGCGGTCTCGCGGCTGAACTCGTAGGGGCCGCTGGAACCGCCGACGACGAGGGCGATCCAGGGATGGGGCAGGTCCGCCAGGCGCGGCTTCCAGAGGCGCGCGGCCGCATCGAGCTTCTCGCGGGTGACCTGGTGCAACGGAAAGTCATTGACCAGCACGTGGGGATGCGGGCGCAAGCGGAACTGCGGCGGCGTCACCACCAGGTCGAGCTCGTCCGCCGGCGTCCAGTAGCGCCCGATCACCACGATGCGGGTGCGTCCGCTCGACTGGTCGCGCACCCATTTGGCCGGGGTCTCGTTCTGGCGGCCGGCCATGATGATGAGATCGGGCCAGGGCGGCTCGAGCGGGCTCGAACGGCGGCGGTCGATGCCGGCCAGCGTTCCCTTGCCCTTGAGCGCATAGAAGAGCTCGTGCGGGAGGAACTTCATCTCCTTCACCACGAACGGCCAGCCCAGCGCGTGGGCGAGCGCCAAGCTCTGCGCGTGGTCGCCGGCACGGTGGCATTTGAAGACCCAGACCTTGGGAGGAAGGTCCGGGGGCGGACGATCGGGGCCGGCCGGCGTCCGCTCCATGGGGCCCTGCCCTTCAGCCATGTCGGCCTGCGAGCGCAAGGCCGCCGGCGCGGTCGATCTCGGCCTGGCGGGTGCGGCAAAGGCGGTTGGTGACCAAGATCACGATCACCGCGAGCAGCAGCCCGACCGGGAGGTCGACCAGATAGTGCCAGCGCGCCACGACCGATTCGATCACGATCCAGATGAAGGCAAGCACCGCCAGCGGCGAGACCCATTGCCGGGCCACGACCGAGTAATAGACGATGACGAAGGTGGCGCCGACATGGAGCGAAGGCATCGCGGCCAGGGGCTGCGCGAAATAGTGCCCGCCATTTTCCGAGACCCAGGCGCCGCCGCCCGCCAGCACCTGCTTGTAGACCTCGTACATGGTCAGCTCGGCGGTGGTCGCCATCCTGTTCGGGCCCTGCTCGAAGATGAAGGGACCCACGGCGGGGGCGAAGAGATAGCTCAGGGGACCCACCATCTCGATCAGCAGCAGGCCGATCATGTTGTGATAGTGCCAGCGCCGGTTGCCGATCGAATGGGTCAGGAAGGAGAGCACGAAGACGGCGAAGAAGGCCGCCTGGTACCAGATGTCGACGGCAGGGATGATGCGGGCACCCCAGGCGCGGATCCAGGCGAAGAGATCGATCAGCGGCCGCAGCGCCTGGTCGACCGCGAAATACTGCGCGTCATAGAGGGCCGGATTGACGACCGGGATCCACATCTTGATGTTGAAGTGGACATAGATGACGAAGATGAAGAGCGCCAGCAGGTAGTAGTCGTCGAAGAGGCGCCGGCCGAAAGCGGCCCAGGAGGGCCGGTTCCTGCGGATGAGCTGCCGGCCCGCGAGCTGGATGACCAGGTAGGCGATCGCGGCGATGCCGGGCGGCGCCCAGTAGTTCGCGTCGAGACCGGGAATCTTGCCGGGCCGGGGAAACGTAAAGTCGATGCCCCAGATGCGGGCGATCACGAGCGCGATGGCGAAGAAGCCGATCACGGTCAGCGTGACCGCCAGCATGTCGGGCGGCGGCAGCCGCCGCGAGAAGGCCTTGTCCAGCTCGACGGATGCGGCCAGGGAGCGGCCGCCTTCGGCCTTCTGCCAATCCACCACGAACGCCCTTTCCTGCGATGCTCCCCTCGCGCGCCGATCGGCCGGTCCCAACCCTGGGGTCAAGCCCCGGCAAGGACGAGTCCCGGTCGCAGGAGGTCAAATCGGGCGCCAGACTTACTCGGCCCGCCCCCCGGCGGCAAGCCCACCGCCTGACGCAGCGGGAAGCGGCCCGAAACCCTGCGGCCAGCGGCCGCAGGGCCCTGAAATCCCTGGGTTTAACGGCCGCCTTGGGGATATTGCGGCCAGACCCGATTGTTGAAGCCGAGGGGGCCAATCGGGTAACACTAGCGCCCAGATTCCGGCCGCGACTCCGGGGGTGCCGCTCAGGCCCCTGCCCGCCCCCGGACCTACAGCGCCTCGGGCGCCCATGACGCCGCCTCCGCCAGGGAGCGGCGTTCCCGGCCCGAGAGGGGACCTCCCCCGGCCAGCGCCTCCACGCACAGGACGAGATGCCCAAGAAACGCCCCCATCCCCATAAGCGCAAGAAATCGCGGGTGCCGCAGATTCTGCGGATCGCCGCGGCGGCCCCGCCGCTCAGCAACTTCGTGGTCCTGCTCTGCCTGCTGGCCAGCGGCGTGTTCGAGGGCATCGGCATTGCCAGCCTCATCCCGCTGCTGGCCGCGGCCGGCGATCCGACCGGCGCCAACCAGGGCGTTTTCGGCAAATATGTCTCGGACGCCCTCGACTATCTCGGCCTTCCGCACGACCTCCTGATCCTGCTCGCCATCCTGGTCGCGGCCATGATCGGGAAGGCGGCCCTGCATCTCCTGGCCATGCGTCAGGTCGGCCATGCCGTGGCGCGGGTCGGCACCAAGATGCGGATGCAGTTGGTGACGTCGCTGCTCGAGGCCCGCTGGAGCTTCTTCGTGCGCGAGCCGGTGGGACGGTTCGCCAACGCCATCGGTTTCGACGCGATGCGCGCGAGCGAGGCCTACAGCGCGGTCGCCAACTTCATGGCCCACATCATCCAGGCGCTGATCTATCTGGGGATCGCCGCAGCCTTCTCCTGGAAGCTGGCGGCATTCGCCTTCGCGATCGGCGTGATCATGATGCTCTCGCTGAGCCGCTTCATCGTCACCGCGCGCCGCAACGCGCGCAAGCAGACCAAGCGCACCACGACCATGATCGGACGGCTGGCCGATGTCCTGGTCGGGCTGAAGCCGATGAAGGCGATGGGCCGCCAGGCCCAGTTCGCCGCCTTGTTCGCGAAGGATATCGGCGCGATCGACAAGGCCATGCGCCGTCAGCTTTCCGCGCGCCATGCCAGCCGCGTGCTGCAGGAGCCGATCATCCTGATCTGCATCGGGTTCGGCACCTATGTCGCGGCGACCTTCGCCAGCATCCCGCTGGCCGAGCTCCTGGTGATGGCGCTCCTGCTGGTGCGCACGGTCATGGTGATCGGTCGGGTCCAGGAGGACCTGCAGGCTGTCAGTATTTCCGAAAGCGGCTACTGGTCGATCTATCACGCGATCGAGGATGCCGCCGGCGCCAAGGAGGCGACCGCGATCGGCCGCGTGCCGACCTTGAATCGCGGCGTCGAGCTGCGCGATGTCTCGATGGCCTTCGGCAGCAAGCGGGTGGTCGATCACGCTTCCTTCACCGTGACCGCGGGCGAGGTGACCGCGGTCATCGGCGCATCCGGCGCCGGCAAGACGACGCTGGTCGATCTCATCCTCGGCCTGCACCAGCCGACCGGCGGCGAGATCCTGATCGACGGCGAGCCGCTGCCTTCGATCGACGTGATGAAGTGGCGCATGATGGTGGGCTATGTGCCGCAGGAGCTCCTGCTCTATCACGACACGATCATGGCGAACGTGACCCTGGGCGAGCCCAGCTTCACGCGCGAGGATGTCGAACGGGCGCTGAAGCAGGCCGGGGCCTGGGGCTTCGTCTCGGCCTTGAGCGACGGCATCGACCATGTCGTCGGCGAGCGCGGCGGATTGCTCTCCGGCGGCCAGCGGCAGCGCATCGCCATGGCCCGCGCGCTGATCCACAAGCCTCAGCTGCTGATCCTCGACGAGGCCACCAGCGCCCTCGATCCGGTGACCGAGGCGGAGATCGTCCGCAATGTGCGCGAGCTCTCGAACGACAGCGGCATCACGGTGCTCTCGATCTCGCACCAGCCGGCCTGGATGACGGTCGCCGACAAGGTGATCCGGGTCCAGGACGGCATCGTGAGCGAGGCGACGCCCGCCTCGCTGACCAAGCTCGCGGCGCGCTGATCGGCGCGTTCCCGGGGGAAACGGGGCCGAGGCGGCTCAGCGCCTCACGAGGCCCATTTCGGCTTCTCGATATTGATCGTCAGGGTCCGGCGCAGGATGTTCGGGTCGTTGCCGGTGATCGGGCTGACCGAGTGCCAGGAATTGTAGGTCTTGACGAACAGCACCGCCTGGTTCGGACGGAAGGCGTAGCTGTCCAGGACCTCGAAATCGGCGAACTGCGCCTGCTCGTTGAGATGATTGAAGGCGTGGCGGACATCCTTCGGGCGCAGCACGTCGGTGCCGCCGCCGATCGCCTCGTTCCATTCGCCGGGCCGCGCCATCGAGATCACGAGCGTGATGATCTTGTTGGCGTTGTCTGTGTGCGGCAGCAGATAGCCGCCGGCCGCCGACAGCATCGAGAACTCGAAGCGGGCGTTCAGGCGGATGTCCTTGCGGTTGCCGGGGAAGAGCCGGCGCAGGCGACGCAGGCCCCGCAGCGGCTTTCCGTCGAGGCCGAGATCGATATAGCGGTCCTTGAGCGTGTCGAGGATGAAGGGGGTGAACGCGTCGCCCTTGATCCAGTCGTGGAACTCCCGCCAGATCGGCCGCGACCGGATATAGTCGTGGTAGTTCTTCGGATTGAACTTTTCCGACAGCACGTATTTGTCGCCGAACTTGGGCATATGCAGGAACAGCTCCTTGGCGGGGAAGCTGTCCAGGAACTGATTGTAGGTGTCCGGTTCCATGAGCGGCTGGGCGAGCCCGATCGGAAAGGGCTCGTAGCGCATCTTCAGGCTGTCGAGATTGAAGAACATGCGGTCTGGCGCCGGCTTCGGATGCAATGAGGAACGGAGATCGGGCGGGCCCGAGATTATCGCACCAAACCGACCGGTTCCACAGCGATTGCCCCCGGCGCCGGGCCGCGAAAGAGCGCCAAACACCGGGCGGTTGGCCGCCAACCCGGACTGAAATCCTGTCCGCCGCGGCGACCGGTCGCATGCCGCGTCCCGAGCCTCGCGTGGAGCCGCCCCGGCGGCGACGGCAATGCCGCCCGAACCGCCGCGAGCGCCCCTGGCGCCCCGGGAATCGACCGGCTAAGGTGCCGCCCGCCCGACTGCCGGGACAAGCGAGAGGCCGCGTGAAAATCGTAACCGACGGGCGCCGCTGGCCGCCCAGCCCATGGCGAAAGATACAGATCGGCTTCGCGCGTTGGGCGCGCGACGCGCTGCGCCCCGATGTCGAGATCCAGGCCGAGGGCAAGACCTATCGCTTCCAGTGCGAGGGCAAGCGCGACCTGCGCCGCTGCATGAGCGCGCTCGTCAAGGAAGCCGGCACCTGCGCCTGGATCGTCTCCGAGGTGCGCCCGGGCGAGGTGTTCTACGATATCGGCGCGAATATCGGCCTTTACACCGTCATGGCCGCGCAGCAGGTCGGCGCCGAGGGGCGCGTCTACGCCTTCGAGCCGCATGGCGCCAACTTCGCCCGGCTGGTGGACAATATCGCGGTCAACGATCTGGCCGGGATCGTCAGCCCCTGCAGCTTCGCGCTCAACGACCGCAGCGGCCTCATCCCCTTCAACTACATCTCGCTGATGACCGGCACCTCGAACAGCCAGCTCGGTTCGCTGCGGGACGGCGAGGAGCAGGAGTTCCGCCCTGCGCTCTCCGAGCCCAAGGCCGCGATGGCGGTCGACGATCTGATCGACGGCCAGGGCTTCCGCATGCCCCATCACGTCAAGCTGGACGTCGATGGCAACGAGCTCCTGATCCTGCGCGGCATGACCCGGACCCTGATGCGGGCCGACAAGCCGCGCTCGATCCAGATCGAGATGAATCTGCGCGGCAAGGCCGAGACCCTCGACTTCATGTCCCGGCACGGTTATCGCCTGGCGGATCGTCACTACACCCGCTCGGGGCTGAAGAAGATCGCCGTGGGCGGCGATCCGGAAGCCTACGCCTACAACGCGATCTTCCATCCGCAGTCGGCCTGAGCCCACCTTGCCGCGCGGCTCCCCGTCGCCCGGCGGCGCTCAGTGGGCGCCGGCCAGCGCGTCGCCGAAGGCGGCGAGCTCCTTGGAATCGAGATCCGAGACGGCCCAGGCCTGGACATCGCCAACGCGCCGATGGACCAGGCTCAAGCCCTGGCGCATCACCGCCCCGGCCGTCGCCTCGCCTCCCGTCATGCCCGGCGTGTCCTCCGGGAGGACGAAGAGATCGATCACATGCTGGCCGTGCTTGTAGACCAGCACCGCGACGCGGCGGGCGCCGACATAGTCGACGCGGCCGCCGACCAGCTCGAACCCCTGCGCCGAGAGATCGATCGCGGGCGGCGCCACCTCCACCTTGCCGGCGAACCAGGGCCGCACGGTGTGGCGATCGGAGGAGAGCACATCGACGCTGCTGCTGGCCGCGACCGCCCGCAGATGGCTCGAGACGAGATCGTGGAGCAGGAGCTCGCTCGCGGCGGGCGCGGGACCGGCAGGCCCCCAGCGCCATGCCAGGCCGGCACCCAGGCTCGCCGCCAGCAGCAGGGAAGCCGCGATCGCCAGCCAGGGCGGCGGGAAGCGGCGGGCCGGCCGTAGCGGCGCGGCGGCGGGCCCGGCCGAAGGGATGGGCTGCTTCAGGCGATCGCGCAGGCTCTGCGGGGCCGTGTAGCGCGGCACGGATCGCTTCATCGCGTCGCGCAGCGCCTGCAGCGCCGCCATCTCGCGGGCGCAGTCGGCGCAAGCGGCGATATGCGCCCTGACACTTGCCGCCGTTCCCTCGTCGAGCTCGCCGTCGAAACAGGGCTGCAGCAGCATGCTGGCGGTTCTACAATCCATGGTCGCCCTACCCCGCCCGTCTCTCGGCCCAGGCCCGTCTCAGCATCTCACGGGCCCGCGCCAGACGCGACATGACGGTGCCCACCGGCACCTGCAGCAGATCCGCGATCTCCCGATAGGAGAGCTCCTCCATCTCGCGCAGCAGGATGATCTCGCGGAAGCCGGTCGGCAAAGCCGCCAGCAGCTCGGCCAGCATGTCCGCGCATTGCGACCAGTGGGCGAGCTCCTCGGGGCTCCGGCCGGGATCGGCGGGCTGGTCCTCGTCGCCGGCTTTCGTCACCTCCTCCAGCGACAGGGGCGCGCGGCTCCCCGTCGCCTTGGAGACCCAGGTCAGGTAGGTGCTGCGCACGATGGCGAGCCACCAGGCGCGGGCATTGCCGCCCTGGAAGCTGTCGGCATAGCGCACCGCGCGCAGGAAGGCCTCATGGACGATGTCGGCCGCGTCCTGCTCGCTATGGGCCAGCCATCGTACCAGGTTGTAGGCGGCGTCGAGATGCGGCAGGACCAGCGCCTCGATGCGGCTGACCTTGTCGTCGGTTGCGTTCGGACCGTCGCTCCGGGATGACGGGATCATGGAGGGGGAATCTAGGCCACCCGCCGTGACGGAACCATGAGAGCGGGCCATGCTGGCGCCTTCACTCGCCTTACGGTTCCGTAATGTTGCCGGCACCGCTCAAGGTTTCCGCACCCTGATCATGCCCGTCATGTAGGGATGCAGGCTGCAGACATAACCGTAATCGCCCTCCGTCCCGAAGGTGAAGCTGTAGCGGTCGTCGGTGTCCATCGCCTTCGAGCCGAACAGGCGATCGGTCGAAACGATCGTGTGCGGGGATTCGTCGCGATTGATCCAGACGACCGTGGTGCCCGGCGCGATGGTCACGTCCATGGGCGCGAAGCTGTAATTGCTGATCTCGATCGTCACGCTGTCGGCCGCTTCCGCGGCACCGGGAGCGGCCGCGATCAGTCCCAGGATGAGGAGCCGCCATACCGCACGGATCCACGCGGCGATCGGCGCCGCCTTTGCAATCGACATTGAAGCACCCTTGCTGAAACAGGTCTTGTGCGCGGCGGCTCAGGCCGGCCGATCGAGCGGCGCGTCGACCAGGGCGAGCGCGCGGCTGCCGGGAACGACCTTGACGCTTCGCGTGCCCAGAAGCTTTCCTAGCTCGCCCGGCTCGACCTTCAACGGCCCCGGTGCCGCCGCCTCGCCCGGCTTCGGCTGCGGATAGGCCGTGGACATCGCGGTATGGAAGCTCACATCGCCTTCGACCTTCTGGATCACCTGGTGGATATGGCCGTTCAGCACGGTGACCGAGCCGAAGCGCTTGAGGTAGGACAGCGCCTGCGGCGCATCGGCCGTGCCCCAGCCCCAGGGCTCGTAGATGGTCCAGAGCGGGATATGGGCGAAAACCACGACGGGCGTGCTGGCCGACAGTCCCGCGAGGTCCTTCTCCAGCCATTCGAGCTGCGCGTCCCCCAGCCGGGTCAGGGATTTCGGCTGGAAGTCGGTCACGTTCACCAGCCCGACGAAATGGACGCCGCTCTGGTCGAAGCTGTACCAGCCGGGGTCGCCCGAGCCCTGGCCGAAGAGCTTGAGATAGCCGCCGATGCCGTCATCGAGCGCATCATGCTCGCCCGGCACGAAATGGATCCGATCGACCTTCATCTCCTGCAACAGCTCCCGCGCCTGCCCGAACTCCTCGGGCTTCGAGAGATGCGAGACGTCGCCGGTATGGAGCGCGAAGGCGGGGCGGGATTCGAGCGCGTTCACCGCTCCGATCGCGCGCCGCAGCGTGCCCACCACGTCGGGATTGGCTTCCTTGTTGAAGCCGATATGGCTGTCGGAGATCTGCACGAAGCTGAAGCCGCCCGCCGGCACCTCGTCGGCACGCGCCTCGCCGATCAGGCCGAGGCTGCAAGGCACCCCGCCGGCCAGCGTCCAGAGCAGCCCCGTGCCGGCCCAGGCCATGCAACCGAGGGCGGCGCGGCGGGACCGCGGGCTTGATGTGACGGTGCCGTGACCTGCGGCGGCCGTCATCGGCGAAGCAGGCACGGCGATATCGCGATCCATGGGACCAGCTCTCCTCGTTCCGGGTGGGTCGACCCCAAGGAGACCGTCCGCCGCCGCGCTCTATTCCCGCGCCACCGGCATCGTCACGAAAAGGTGAAGCTTTGCCGGCCGTCGCACGGAAGACCGATGTGAAATTCGCCGCCGCCTCGCCGGCGCGCGACGACAAGTTTGCCACAGGCGATGCCTCTCCGTGGGGCACTTGTCGATTGTCCAATCAGCTTTGATTTCGACGGTCTTAACCATCTCTTTCAGCGCTGCAGGAGCCACAACTTTGCCTCTCGCTGCGGCGCACCAACGGCCCCTACGATGCGACGCTATCCTACTGGCACAACAGGAATTTCTTCGCTGCCCCCAGCGTTTGCAGAGAGCGGAACAAGGGGGCTCTGCCAACGCATCGGCGCAAGCGGCGGCCGGACGTGGCTTCGACGGTCGAACGACCGGATGTCATCGTCGCGAACCGGCCTCGATGCGCCACCAAAAAAGGGGACGCTTTGGATCGCAACCTGGCCTTGGCGATAGCGGTGTTCATCGGCGTCGGCGCCTCGTTGGCCGAAGAGCCATCGCGAGCAGCCGACGATCTGCTCTTGAACTTCCCGGCCCCGCATAAGGACGCCGGGCGTGAAGCCGGGACGAGCTCGGCGACGGACGGATCGAGCCCGCAGAAGCGCATGCTGACGACCAGTGCCAACGGCCCCGCTTCCCCGAACGCGCCCCTCATTCTCAGCGCGAACGGCGTGCTGCTGGCGGATGCCGCGACATCCCCGTCGAGCTCGTCCTCGACGCCCTCCGGCTCTTCGACGACGACATCGGGCTCGAACGCCTCGAGCGAGGGGTACGAAGAAGTGCCGCGCGACGTGACGGTGCGCGAGCGCCAGCGGCCAGAGGTCGATGCGCTGGGCGTGCATCTGGGCGGCTTCTATGCCTACCCCTCGGTGCGCACCTCCGAGATCTACAACGACAATATCTTCGCGCGGCCCGACCATACCGACGGCGACTTCATCACCGAGGTGGCGCCGGAGCTGAGCCTCCAGTCGAACTGGAACAATCACGAGCTCAATTTCGACGCGGGCGCCGCGGCCGGCTATTACGCGGATCATACCGGCGAGGACTATGTCGATTATCACTTCGGCACCGACGGCCGCCTCGACGTGACGCGCGACGATCAGCTCACCGGCGCCTTCATGTATCGCCGCGAGCACGAGGACCGGTCCTCGCCCGACGACCGCCAGGGCAAGTTCCCGACGGAATACGACCTCTTCCGGACCGAGATCGGCGACCAGAACCGTTTCGGCCGCTTCACCGTCAAGATCGACGGACGCCTCGATCGTTACAACTACTTCGATGTCGAGGCGGAGAACGGCGCCACCATCAACAATGACGATCGCGATCGCCTGTCGAGCCTGGGCAGCGTCACCGTCAGCTACGAGATCGTGCCGGATTACGAGGCCTATGTCCGCGCCTCCTACAACCGCCAGGACTACGATACTGACCGGGACAACGAAGGCTTCAACCGCAACTCGCAGGGCTTCGAGACGGTGGCGGGCCTGGCGATCGACCTGGGCGGCGTGACCCGCGCCGACATCTTCGCCGGCTACCAGTCGCAGTTCTACGAGGACTCCGCCTTCGACACCGTCCAGGGTCCCAGCTTCGGCGCGGCGCTGACCTGGAACGTGACCGGCATCACCACCGTTACCGCTACCCTGACCCGGACGCTGCAGGAGACCACGACGCCCGGCGCCGCCGGCTATTTCGCGACCGACGCCATCCTCAACATCGACCACGAGCTGCTACGCAACCTGATCCTCAATGTCTATGGCGGCTACAGCAACCGGGACTATGAGGGCATCAGCCGAAACGACGACCTGTGGCTCGCCGGCGCCGGCGCCGAATATCTGATGAACCGCTACATGTCGCTCGAGGCGAAGTACCGGTTCGATACGAGAGACTCGAGCGAAAGCGATGAGGACTACACCCGCAACCTGATCTTGCTCAGCCTCGTTCTCAAGCTCTAACCGGCGCATCGAGGGCGCCTTCGCGAACGCGGGGGGCGGGATGTCGGATGTCCCTCGCCGCCACTGTCGGGAGAAGCCACGTGCTGCGACGTTTCCATATCGGCCTTCAGGGCCTGGTCGTTTTCGGTCTTGTGATGATGTTGTCGGGTCATCTCCAGGCCGCCTCCGAGCAATACAAGCTCGGGCCCGGCGACAAGGTCCGGGTGACGGTGTTCGGCGACGACCAGCTCTCGGGCGAGTTCCAGGTCGACGCCACCGGCGCCATCGCCATGCCGCTGATCGGCGATGTCGACGCCCATGGCCGCACCACGAACGAGCTGGCGGCGGCCATCGCCGAGAAGCTGTCGAAGGATTATCTGAAGAATCCCAAGATCAGCGTCGAGGTGACCGACTACCGGCCCTTCTACATCCTGGGCGAGGTCAAGAACCCCGGCAGCTATCCCTATGTGAACGGCATGCGGGTGATGAACGCGGTGGCGTTGGCGGGCGGCTTCACCTACCGCGCCCGCGAGGGACGCATGAAGATCAACCGCGACGTCGACGGCCAGTTGGAAGAGCTCGAGGCCGACCAGAGCACGGTCGTGCAGCCGGGCGACGTGATCGAGGTTCCGGAGCGCTTCTTCTAGGCGGGACGGACGATCCAACCGCGATCAGGCGGGAAGGGCTGGATCGCCTAGACTTGAAAGGACGCGAACGATGGCGGATCCACGGCTTCCCATGCTGCAGTCGGTCTCCGAACCCCTGGTGCCGATGCAGCCGCCGCCCCCTGTCCAGGTCTGGGCCGCGCCCAGCGGCCCGGATCTGCCCGAGCTTTTCCGCCGCATCTGGCGGCGCAAGGGCATGATCGCGGCGATCGCCGGCGTCGGCACGGTTCTGGCGGTCGGCGTCCTGTTCCTGATCCCGCCGCGCTATACTGCCTCGGCCCAGATCATGCTGGTGCCCGCCCAGACCAAGATCCTGGACAGCGACCAGCTTCTCGCCGGCATCACGCCGGACACCGAGGCCATCAACAGCGCCACGGCCGTGGTGGAATCGCGCGACATGGCGGAGCGGGTCATCGACAAGCTCGGCCTGGCGAACGATCCCGAGTTCAATCCCGAGCTGGATCCGGGCCCGGCCTGGCTTTCGGCGCTGACCGATCCTCGCACCTACCTGCCGGACAGCTGGGCGGATGCGCTGCTCGGGTCCTCGAAGATCGGCCCGGTCGAGGAGCTCCGCCGCAACCACAACCGGATCGTCGAGAAGTTCCTGAAGCGGCTCGATGCGGGAGCCGCCGGCCAGTCGCGCGTGGTGACGATCAGCTTCCAGTCGGAGAGCCCGAACACCGCGGCGCGCGTCGCCAACACGCTGGCGGAGGAATATCTGAACGTCCAGATCGAGCAGAAGTTCGAGGTCAACAAGTCCCTCAACAACTGGCTCGACGGCCAGCTGGCCAAGCTGCGCGAGCAGGTCGCGGCCTCCGACAAGGCGGTCGAGGACTATCGCGCCAGCAACGGCCTGGTCCAGACCAAGGACGATACGCTGCCCTCCCAGCAGGCGGCCGAGCTCAACACCCAGCTGGTGATGGCCCGCACCGACCGGGCCGAAGCCGAGGCCAAGCTGGCCCAGGCGGAGAAGCTCGCCGGCTCGGCCGACGGGATCGATTCCGCCGGCGCCGTGCTGCAATCGCCGCTGATCCAGAGCCTGCGCGCGCAGGAGGCCGAGGTCGAGCGCAACATCGCCGATCTGTCCCAGACCTATGGCGAGCAGCATCCGAAGATGCAGAGCGCCCGGGCCCAGCTCAGGGACCTGGAGAAGAAGATCCGCACCGAGATCGGCCGCATCGCCAAGGACTATCGCAACGAGGTGGCGGTCGCGAGCGCACGCGAGGCCTCGCTGCAGTCGAGCCTCGACACGATCAAGAACCAGGTCGCCGACCTCAACCAGTCGGACATCCATCTGCGCTCGCTGGAGCGCGAGGCCGACGCCAACCGGACGCTGCTGGAGAACTTCCTCGCCCGCTACAAGGAGACCGGCAGCGAGCAGAGCCTGCAGCAGCCCGACGCCAGCATCATCTCGCATGCGAGCGAGCCGGAGAAGCCGTCCTTCCCGAAGAAGCGGATCCTGGCGGTGGTCGCCGCCGCGGCCTTCCTCATGCTCGGCCTCTTCATCGCCCTGCTGCGCGAGGAGTTCGACCGCGGCATCCGCAGCATGGGCCAGGTGGAGCGCGTGATCGGCGCCCGGGCGCTGGGCCTCATCCCGCTGGCCAAGACCTGGCTCGGCCGCTGGCGCACGCCCGAGGACTATGTCGTCGACCGTCCGGCCTCGGCGCTCTCCGAATCGCTGCGCAGCCTGCATACCGGCGTCGCCCTCGCCTCGCGCTCGGGCCCGCCCAAGACCGTCATGTTCGCCTCGTCCCTGCCCAAGGAGGGCAAGACCTCGCTGGCGCTGGCCTATGCGCGGCTGCTGGCGAAGGCCGGCCGCAAGGTCGTGGTGGTCGATTGCGACCTCAGGCGGTCGGATCTCTGCCAGCGGCTGGGGCTGCGGCGCAAGGCCGGCCTGTCGGACTATATCCGGGGGACGGCCGAGCTCGACGACATCCTGCATCCGGACCTGCGCTCCAATGCCGTCATCGTGCCGGCCGGCACCGCCCCCGGAACCAGCGCCACGGACGTGCTGGGCTCGGAGCGCCTGTCGGCCTTCCTCGGTGCGCTGGCCGAGCATTACGACCAGGTGATCATCGACACGCCGCCGGTCATGGCCGTGTCGGACGCGCAGATCCTCTGCCGCCTCGTGGACAAGACGATCTTCGTCGTCCGCTGGGAACGCACCCGCGCCGACACCGCCGTCATGGCCGTGCGCCAGCTCGTCGATGCCGGCGCCGATCTCGCCGGGGTGGCGCTGTCGATGGTCGATATGAAACGCCATGCCCGCTACGGCTATGGCGACGCCAGTTCCTATTACGCCGATCTGCAACGCTACTACGTCGGCTAGAAGCCGCCCCGGCCCATGGCCCCCAACAGCGACGCCGCGACCGGCTGGCGGCCCCCTCTCGCGGGCCCGCTCCGGCTCGGCGCGATCGGGCCGGTGCCGCAGAGCGGGTGGCTGGCCGGGGCGCTCGGCCGCTTCCTGCTGTTCTTCCTCCTGGCCTTCGCCCTCATCGGCACGCGGCCCTTTTCGGGCACCGATGTCGACAGCGCCAGCAGCGCATCGGATGGCAGCCTGAACCAGATCGTCTGGCTCAGCTCGATCCTGCTGGCGGGGCCGCTGCTCCTGGCGCGCGCCCGGATGGCATTCGCGATCGCCCGCAACGCCTGGCCGCTGCTGCTGGTGATGGCCTGGGCGACGGCGACGGCCCTCTGGTCGCCCCTGCCCGACCTGACCGTCCGCCGCGTGGCCGTCCTCTGGCTCATGTATGGCGCGGCGTTGGGCATCGCCGTGGTGGAGATCCCGCTCTGGGAGTTCCACCGCTACGCCATGCTGATCACGGGCATCGTGATGGGTGCCGACGTGCTGGGCGCGCTCGGCATTCCGAGCCACGCGATCAACAACGAGGGCCAGCTGGTGGGCATGCATGGCCACAAGAACACCGCCGGCCAGGTCGCAGTGATGGCGGCGATCTGCTGGTATTTCTTCGCCTTCCGCTATCAATGGACCCTCAACCGGCTCCTTATCCTGGCGGCCTCAGCCTTCTTCTACCTGCTGATCCTGGCGACCGGCTCCAAGACCGGCAGCGCGCTCGCCTTTCTCGTCATGGGTTGGTGCACGCTCTGGGCGGTCACGGTGCGCAAGGGCGCTGCCGTCGGCGCCATCTGCTGGATCGGCTTCGGGCTCGCGGCGGCGGGCGTCACCGGCATCCTCATGGGCTCCGGCGTCACCGCGACCGAGGTCGGCACGGCGCTGTTCGGCGACCTGACCTTCACCGGCCGCCTGCCGCTCTGGGAGGTCATCTGGGACCAGATCCAGCAGCATTACTGGCTGGGCTATGGCTTCGGCGCCTTCTGGGACGTGAACGGTCTCGACAACTCGTTCGGCCTGGCGCGGTCGGTGGGCTGGCTCGGCGTCGTCGGCCAGGCCCATAACGGCTACCTCGATCTTTTCCTGCAGATCGGCCTGGTCGGCCTCGGCCTGGCGCTTTTCTCGCTGCTCTGGTGCATCCGGCTCGGCCACCGGCTGCTGCAGCAGACGCCGCGCCATCCCTTCGACATACCCGCCCGCGCCTTCGGCTACGCGATGATCCTGTCGATCGGGCTCTACAACCTCCTCGAAAGCTCCTACCTCCGCCCGCATCACCTGCAGGCGATCTGGCTGTTCCTGATCCTGCCGATCATGCAGCGCGAGCTGATGGAAGCCCTCGCCCGGGCTCGCCACGAGAAGGCCGTGCGCGAGGCGGCAAACCGCGAGCCCATCCGCCGGGCCCGCCATCAGCCGCCGCCGCGACGCGCCGTTCCCGCGGCGCCCGAGCGCCGCGAGCCGCATCTTTGAGGGCGTGGCGCCTCAGGCCGCCGAAGCCAGGCCCGCCGTGCTCCCTCGCCCCTTCCCGGCCTGGAACCGCTCGAACCAGCTGCCCAGGATGAAGAGCGCATAGATCTGCCGGTCGAGCGGCTGCTCCTGGGCCAGGTGCCGGCGCCAGAGCGTTTCGATCGTCACGCGGTTGAAGAGGCCGGTCCGCGGCAGGGTCTCGAGCAGGATTCCCTCGACCCGGGACCTGAGCGCGTCGCGCGACCAGGCGCCGAAGGGGATCGGGAAGCCCTTCTTCTTGCGGTTGACGATGGCCGGCGACAGGAAGCGGCGCGCCATCATCTTGTGGACGATCTTGCGCCGGCCCGGCGCCAGCCGGAAGGCGCGCGGCAGGGATTCGACGAAGCGCACCACCTCGAGATCGAGGATCGGCACGCGCACCTCGAGCGCATAGGCCATCGAGATCTTGTCGGTATAGAGCAGCCAGTCGTCCGGCAGGCAGGTGCGGGCATCGACGCTCATCATGGTCTCGACCGGCTCGCGTCCCGTGCCCCGGCTCCAGTCGAGCCAGTAGCCGATATCGCCCAGTGCCTGGCCGTCGTCGGCACGGCCGGTGAGCGCCTGGCGTTGGCTGCCGGTGAAGAGCGCGTAGGCCTCGCGGAACCGTTCGGCCGGGCTTTCGATCGGCAGGCTGCGCAGCGCGCGCTGTACCGCTTCGGGCAGCTTGCCGTAGCCCGCCATGGCGCGCCCGACCCAGCCCGCCACCGCGGGCGAAGGCAGCAGGCGGCGCAGCACCTCGTTCTGGTAGCGGGTATAGCCGCCCCAGGGCTCGTCGCTGCCCTGTCCGCTCAAGGCCACGGTCACGTCCTGGCGCATCCGCCCGATCAGATGCCAGATCGCGAGCGCCGAGGTCGAGACGATCGGCTCCTCGAGGCTGTCGATCACCTGGTCGAGCGTCGCCATCAGGTCCTCGGGCGCGACATTGACGGCGACAAAGGGCAGGCCCAGCGCTCCGGCCGTCTCGCGCGCGTCCTCGATCTCGCATTCCTTGTGGCCGGCGCCGAAACCCACCGTGTAGCAGGGCAGCCGGTGCCCCTTCTCCTTCGCCAGCGCCGCGACCAGGGCCGAATCGATCCCGCCCGAGAGCAGGACCCCCACCGGCACGTCCGACAGGAGCTGGCGCTCGACCGCCTCGCCCAGGATGTCGTGATAGCGCTCGATCGCGTCCTCGCGGCTGCCAGCGTAGCGCTCCGCCACCGGCTCGACATAGCGCGCGAGCGCGAGCTCGCCGCTGACAAGGTCGTACTCGAGGCGATGGCCGGCGGGAAGGCGATGAATGCCCTGCCAGAGCGTGCGCGGCGAGGGCACGAACCGCAGGGTGAGAAAGCATTGCAGCGCGTCCTCGTCGACCGGCGGCGAGATGCCGGTCAGCGCGAGCAGCGCCCGCACCTCCGAAGCGAAGGCGATCCCCTGGGGCAGCCGCATGTAATAGACCGGCTTGATGCCGAAGGCGTCGCGGACGAGATGGAGCTTGCCCTCCTTCCGGTCGAGCGCGGCGAAGGCGAACATGCCGTCGAGCCGGCTCAGACTCGCCTCGAGCCCCCGCGCCGCCAGGGATTCGGCCAGGGTCTCGGTGTCCGAATGGCCGCGGAAGCCGCCGGCCAGATCCTGGCGCAGTGCCAGATGATTGTAGGCCTCGCCGTTATAGGAGAGCAGCCAGTGCCCGTCGCGGCTCGCCATCGGCTGATGGCCGGCCGGGCTCAGATCGAGGATCGCGAGGCGGGTATGCCCCAGCAGCACCTGCCGGCCGCGCAGCTCCTCGGTGGCGACGCCCTCGCTGTCGGGGCCGCGATGACGCAAGGCCGCGAGCCCCGCCTGCGGGTCCAGGGGAACGGCGGGATTGGTGACAGCGCCGAAGATTCCACACATCGTGCCATGTCTCCGAAACAAAGAGTGGGCTCGGTTCCCCGAAACGATTCTCAGGCCGCGCGGCGAAGCCCCGCTTGCTGCGCGCGCCGCACCGTCGCCGTCACGGCCTGGTCGAAGCGCTCGACCATGTGATCGAGATGAAGCTCCTCGCGCGATCTGAGCGCGCCGGCCGCAAGCTGCTGCTGGATCTCCGGCGTGTCGGCGAAGCGAGCCAGCACATGGGCGAAATCCTCCATGTCGCCGGGCACGATCAGGCCGTTCTCGCCGTTGCGCAGATACTCGATCTCGGGGCTGTGCAGCGCATGGTCGCGGGTGATGACCGGCAGCCCTTGCGCGAAGGCGTGATTGACCGCGAGCCCGACGAAGCCGGGGATCACCATCGCCGCCGCGACGCGCATATAGCGCGCCACCTGGTCCTGATCGTAGAGCGCGCCCAGGAAGCGGACCGACGGCAGGTTGAGCGCGCGCGCCTGCAGGCTTTCCGCCGCGGGCCCGTCGCCGATGATCAGCACCTCGATCGGCTGGCGGCTGAGCTGCATCGAGTTGATGCGGCGCACGGCCTGGATCAGGAGATCGACCTGCTTGGCCGGCAGCAGGCGGCCGACATAGAGCAGGACGACCGAATCGGGCTTGAGCCCCAGCTCCCGGCGCAAGGCAACGGGATCGGCCTGCTTGTATTTCTCATGAAGCCGGATCTGGGCCTCGACATCGATGGTGTTGCGCACCACCCAGACCTTCTCGTCGGGCATGCCGATGCGGCGGAGATTCTCGGCCCCGCCCTCGGTATAGGCGAGATAGCCGTCGGCCTGACGTGCCAGCAGGTCCTTGACCTGAGAGACCACGCCGAAGGCGAGGCCCGAGGATTTCGCGGTGAAGCCCACGCCGACCTTGGCGTGATAGCCGAAGCCCCAGAAGATCACGGGCAGGCGCCGCTGGCGCGCGCGCAAGGCCAGCAGCAGATTGGACAGGAACTTGATCTCATGGCCCATCACCACGGCATCGAACCGGTCGGTCAGGATCCGCTGCACCACCGGCTGGTAAATGGCGCGCCAGCGTCCCAGCGGGATTTCACGATTATCCACGCGCACATTGGGAAACCGCAGCGGCTCGGGCGCCGCCTGCCAGCCGCTGCCGGTCGGCGGATCGCCATGGAAGATGACATACTCCGCGCTTCCGCGCGCGTTGAGCTGCTCGAAGAATTTGGCGCGGTAGGTGGGTACAAAACCCTGGTGCAGCACCGCGATGCGAGGGGTCATGGCGATGGGGGCCTCCACATGATTTTCGCTTCCGGGCGGGACACGATGTTGCCACTTGCTTGACCCCGCGCCGGACCGCCACGATTGAGCCGCATACTGCATGACAGGAGGTCGGCAGCGTGTGATCTCCTCATGGCATTCGGGAACGGCGTTGCTTGCAATCCGACGCGCAGACAGCGGAGCCGTTTCTGCCGAAACGAACGGCAGGAAACACCCATGACGGCAGCCGCATCATGCGCCTGATCAATCCGCCGCATGCCCGCCAGATTCGCGCCCTGCCGCATCTGGCCGAGGGCAGCTACCGCGATCTCGATATCGACGGCACGATCGATTTCATGACGCGCCGCTACGTGGCGCCGATGGCGCAGCGCTACGATCTGAGCGAGGCGGTCCTGGCCGACGGCGCCGCCGGCTACGGCTGGCTTTCGATCGCCTTCCTGCTGCGCGGCGGGCACGAAGCGATCCTGATCGACCCGGACGCCGAGCGCCTGGCCAACGCGCGTGAGATCTGCCGCATCCTCGGCGTCGCCAATCGCTGCCGATTCGTCAACCGCACCCTGCAGAACACCGGGCTCGCCAATGACAGCGTCGACATCTTCGCCTCGATCGAGACGCTGGAGCATGTCGGCCGGCCGAACGTGCGGGACTGCCTGCAGGAGATCGCCCGCATCACCCGCGACCTCGTCATCCTGACGACGCCCAACCGGATCTTTCCGGTCGTGGCGCACGACACCATGCTGCCCTTCGCCCACTGGCTGCCGCGGCCCCTGCGCCGCTGCTACGCCTGGTCCTTCGGCCGCCTGCCGCTCGAGCGGGGCAACAGCTTCCTCGCCCCCTGGGACCTGAAGCCTCTGTCCTGGAAGTTCGAGCCCGACAGCCGGATCTCGACCTTCCGCAGCCTCGACGAGCTGAAGCGTTTCTACCCGCACTACCTGCCCTATGGCAGCAACCCCGCCCAGCGCCTGCGGCAGCGGCCCAATCCCCTGCTCTTCCGCTACCAGTCGCTCATCGCGACGCTGCTCAAGACGCGATCCTATTGGCTCGCACCCAACCTCGCCTCGGTCTGGGTGCGGCGCGAGCCCAGCTGAGAGCCGAACGCGGTCATGACCCAGGTCAGCATCGTCATCTGCACCTTCAACCGGCCGCTCCTGCTCGCCCAGGCGGTCCGTTCCTGCGCGGTGCAGGAGGGATTGCCCCACGGCGCGATCGGCATCTTCGTGGTCGACAACAGCCCCGACGGCAACGCGGCCGCCCAGGTCCGCGAGCTGGCCGCGAACAGCCCGGTGCCGATCACCTATGTCGGCGAGCGCCGCTCCAACATCGCGCGGGCGCGCAATGCCGGCATCGCCGCCAGCGACGCCCCCTTCATCGCCTTCCTCGACGATGACGAGGAGGCGAGCCCCCGCTGGATCGCGGGCCTGCTGGCCACGATGGAGCGCACCGACGCCGACGTCGTCTTCGCCCCCGTGCGGCCCCGCTTCGAGACCGGACGGGCGCCGGCCTGGGATCCGGACGCGCGGCTCTTCACCCGCGATATGGGCCTGCCCGACGGCACGCCGGCGCCGCTGCTCGCCACCGGTGCTTCGCGCGGCGGCGGCACCGGCAACTGCATGCTGCGCCGGGCGACCTGCATCGGATCGGCCGAGCCTTTCGATCCCGATTTCGGCGTGACGGGGGGCGAGGATACCGATTTCTTCATGGGCCTCTCGCGGGCCGGCCGGCGCTTCGTCTGGTGCGCCAGCGCGCCCGTCAGCGAATACGTGCCGGCCGAGCGGTCGCGGCTCGACTACATGGCGCGCCGCACCTTCCGCCAGAACCAGAGCTATGTGCGGCTGCGCATGAAGAACAGCGAGCGGCCCGCGCTGATGACCGCCAATCTGATGGCCCGCGGTGCTGTGCAGCTCGGGCTCTGGAGCCTCCTGGCCCTGGTCGACCGGGTCGCGCGCCGCAGCGACGGGTCGCGCGCCTGGCTCAAGATGAATGCCGGGGCCGGCAAGCTGCTCTGGGCGCGCTCCGGCGGCAAGCATAGCTGACGCGCAGCGCACCCCCTTCATTGTCATGCCCGGGCTTGACCCGGGCACCCAGGGCAGCAAGAGCGAGCTGTCGCCCTGGATCGCCGGGTCAAGCCCGGCGACGACAGGAAAAGGCGAGGGCCGGTTCACAACGGCGCGCTCCTCAGGAGGCCGAGCCCGGCATGGCGGACTTCCGGGCAGGGAAGCAGTGGCGCAGGCTCAAGACCGACGGCGTGATCCCCACATGGCGCACCACGATCCGGTGCAGCCAGAGATTCCAGATCAGGGTGACCAGGAGCGAGGCCACGGCACCGCCCAGCATGCCGAAGAGCGGCAGCAGCGCGGCGTTCAGCGCCAGGGTCGCGACCAGCGCGATGGCGAAAGCCAGCAGGCTTTGGGTCTGGTGGCCCGAGAGCGTCAGGATCTGCGTCACCGGCCCCGCCGCCGCGATCACGAGCTGGCTCATTCCCAGGATGATCAGGGTCAGGTGGCCGCGGGCGAAATCCGGCCCGAAGATATGGAGGATATGCGAACCGCCCGCGACCAGCACCGCGACCGCGATCAACGACGGCCAGAAGCGGAGCTGCGTGGCGCGCGCGATCAAAGACTGGAGTCCCGCGGAATTGCCGGTCGCGATCAGCTGCGAGGCCTGCGGCGACAGGATCGCGTTGATGGCGTAGAGGCCGAAGCTGATGAGGTTGGCGGTGCGGAAGCAGGCGCTGTAGACCGCCATGTCCTCCGCCGGCAGGAAGAACCCGGCGATGGTGAGGCTCATCTCCTGGAAATAGGTGGTGAACAGCACCAGGAGCTGCAGCTCGAGGCTGGTGCGAGTCCAGAACCAGGTGCGATAGGCGGGCGTGGCCCCCTTGCGCAGCGGCTTGAGGCCGCGATCGATATAGATGTGCTGGCCGACGAGCAGGAAGGGCAGCATGGCGACCGTGAAGAGCATCACCAGGCTCGCCGAAAGCCCGCCCCAGACCAGTTGCCAGACCACCACGATCAGCAGCAGCACGAGCTGGCGCAGGAAGTTCGAGGGCAGGAAGGCCGCGGTGAATTGCGAGATCGACTGGGCGTAGCTGCTGTGAAGCTGCAGGATCGCGAAGAGCGGCACGCCGACGAAGGCCCAGGCCAGGGCGCCATCCATGGCCTGCCATTCCAGGCTCCAGCCCTGGCGCCACCAGAGAAAGAGGAAGCCGCCCAGCATCGCGACGATGCTGGCGAGGAAGGAGAGCTGGTTGCCGCGGCGCAGGAAGCCCGCCACCTCGTTGCGCTGGTCGCGGGCCGCCGCCTGGCGCACGAAGCGGACCGCCGAGGCCGGATAGCCCAGCGTCGTCAGCGAGGACAGGACCATGCAGGCCGAGAAGGCGAAGACATAGTTGCCGAGCTCCGCCGCCCCCATCCAGCGCGCCAGCAGGATATAGGTGACGTAGGTCAGCGCGGTGCCGCCGACCCGCAGGAGGAACACCACCGCCGACCAGCGCACGAAGGACTTGAAGCTCGCCGCCATGCCGTGCCCGGCATCCAGGCTCTTGGCCGGGTCGGCGGCGACGGCCGAGGGGGCTTTAGCGTCAGGGGGCAAAGCGGCGACGGGCATGCTCATAGAACTCCAGATCCCCCGCGCAGAGCTGTTCCATGCGCGCCCGCGCGCCGTCGTCGATCTTCGGCTTCTCGAACCGGCCGGGGCGCATATGGTGCAGATGCAGCTTGGCGCCGAAGACCTTGGCGAAACCCTCGGCGAAAGCCGGCATCCTGTCGGTGAAGCCCACCAGGGCGAACTTCTCGAGATTGGCGCGCGCGGCCGTCATCGCCGCGTCGACACCTGAGCGCGGGATCGCAGCCTGGCCGCTGAAATAGCGCAGCATCACGGTCGCGTGGCGCCAGCCCACCTCGGAGTCGAGATAGTCCCCGAAGGGCATGTCGATATAGTTGCCGAGCCGCGCATCGGCATAGTTCGAGACCAGCCGGTCCAAGGGGTTGCGCAGCACCGAGACGAAACGGTAGCGATGGCCGAAGGCGGTGTAGGCCAGCTCGCTGAAGAGAAAATGGCCGCAGACGAGCGGCGCGTCGTCGGCCATGAAATAGAGCATGAGATGCTCGCGATAGCCGAAGATCACGGCCGATTCCGGACCGTCCTCGTGGATGTTCCATTCGGGCCGGCCCGATTGCAGGGCGGTCGCGCGGCGCGAGGGCCGCGCCAGCACCATGCCGACGCGCTTCTGCAGCGGGCAGAGGCTGCGCATGGCGTCGGTCACCGAGGTGCCGGCGCATTTGGGCACATGCATGTAGCAGCAATTGTAGGCGAGCGGCCGGCTCACCGAGCGCAACGCGCGGGCCAGATAGAGCCGCAGCCGCTCGTAGTTCCGGCGGGCGAAGGGAGGCGCTTCGGGATCGGGATTGAGACCGTGCCGCAGCAGGGGCGGCAAGGCCGGGGGAAGGTCGGGCGATGGCGAAGAAGACATCCGTCACCCGATCGACCCCGGCTTGAAGGATTCCGCCAGCGCCGCCCAGCAGGGCTTTCGCTTGAGCTGGTCGTCGAGCGGCAGGGGGCGGTTGGATTGGCCGTCGCTGCGCCGGAAGCTGGCGCTCGCATTGGGCGCGTTGTACCAGCTCTGCTTGTCGACCAGGCCCCAGGTGAAGACCGAATCGACGGCCTTCTCGGTCAAAGCCAGCCCCACGGTGTTGTAGTAGTACTGCGCCACCGTCTCGTCGCGGCTCGGGATGTCGTAGGGCAGCACGTTGTCCAGCACATCGAGCTCGGTGAAGAAGACCTTCAGGCCCAGATCGCCGACCGCCCGGACGAAGGCGCGGATCTTCTCCGCATTGAGCCCCTCGGTCGTCTTGATATGCGCCTGGATGCCCAGCGCGTGGATCGGGGTTCCGGCCGCCAGGTAGGCCCGCAGGCTGTCGAGCACCTTCTTGCGCTGCGCGTCGTTGAAGGAGCTGTCGGCCGTGAGATGGGTGTCGTTCAGGATCAGGATCGCGTTGGGATCGGCCGCGGCCGCCGTGCGGAACGCGAGGTCGATATAGCTGGGCCCCAGCATGTCGAGCCAGTAGGAGGAGCGATAGATCGCGTTCGGCACCGGCGCGAAGATCTCGTTGACCACCACCCAGTGATAGATCTTGCCGCGGTAACGGCCGACCACGGCGTTGATATGGTCCACCATCGCGCGCCTGGCGGCATCGGGGGTGGTGAGATTCTTCAGCCAGTCGGGGATGTCCTGGTACCAGACCAGGCAATGGCCCCCGGCCTTCATGCCGTTCTTGGCCGCATAGTCCATCATCCAGTCGGCATCGGCGAAGTTGTAGCTGTCGGGCTGCTTGTGGACAACGCGCCACATGAAGTCCCAGCCGTTATGCAGCACGCCGCATTCGCGCGCGTAGACGGCGGCGAAATCCGGGTCCTTGTTGGTGAGGCGGAGCTGGTTATGGGCGCCGAAATTCAGCCCTCGGCTCTGGGCCAGCTCGCGCAAGGGCGGCAGGTTCTCCAGGCCGTGGTTCGAGAAGCTCGCCGGCGCGGCCTCGAGACCGCGCAGCGGCCGCAGCACGCCCAGCGCCGCGGCCGCGGCCCCGGTCGCGATCAGGCGGCGGCGGCCGATCGGGCTGGCCCGTCCACCCAGGACGACGGAGGGTCGGCGGCCGATCATCAGCTCCTCTCGGACGAGCGCGGGCCCAGGCGCGGCGTGCGCGACGTCTCGGCGGCAGGCCCGGCGAAGAGCGCGTCATAGGCTGCGAGCAGGGTCGGCACCGAATGCTCCCAGGCGAGGCTCTCGCGCAGGCGGCGCTGGCCGAACTCGGCCATCAGCTTGCGGCGCGGCGCGTCGTCGAGAAGCTGGGCGATCAGCGCCGCCATGGCGCTCTCGGCGTTGGCGGCGGCGTAGAGCGCCGCCTCCTGCGCCGAGAAGCGCGTCTCGCGCAGGTCGAAGGCCACGATCGGCAGGCCGAAATACATGTACTCCATGATCTTGTTCATGGTGCTCTTGTCCGACCAGTCGTTCTTCGGGTCGGGATCGACGCCGATATCGGCCGAGGAGAGGATGCGACAGAGATCCTCGTCGCTGACCCGGCCGGTGAAGGTCGTCATGTCGTCAAGCCCCAGCATCTGTGCGTAAGCCTTGATCTCCGGCTGATGCGGGCCCCCGCCGACGAACACCGCCTGGATGTCGTCGCGGCCCTGCTCGCGCAATTCCTTGAGCGCGCGCAGCATGTAATCGACGCCGTCCTGCTTGCAGATCTCGCCCAGATAGACCACGAGATGGCGCTTGCCCTGGCGCCAGGCGGGATCGGCCGGATAGCGCTTGAACCGCGCCAGGTCCGGTCCCGAGCGCACGATATGGACCTGGTCGGGCCGCATGCCGCCGCGCTCGACCGCGATGCGCTTGTGGCTCTCGTTGGTGGTGATGACCTGGTCGGCGGTGCGGAAGGTCATGCGCTCGAGGAACAGCAGTCCGCGATACATCGCGCCCTCGCTGCGCTCGAACTTCGCCGCATACATCTCCGGCGACAGGTCGTGATGGTCGAACAGGAACCGCTTGCCGAAGGGCCGCCAGAACCAGGCCAGCGCCCAATAGGTCTCGGGCGGGTTGCAGGCATGGATGGCGTCGAAGCCGCGGCCGCGGATCGCGACCTTCAGGCTCTTCATCCAGGTCCTCAGGAAACACCAGAGGAACTCGGCGATGAAGCCGAGCGCGCCCTTGGCGTCGATCGGCAGGCCGTAGCGATAGATGTCGACGCCCTCGAGCCGCTCGAAGCTCCGGTTGAAGCCCTTGGCCTTGGGGCAGATCACGCTGACCGCGTAGCCGGCGCGGGTCAGGCTGGTGGCCTCGAGCCAGACCCGCCGGTCGAAGGGAACCGGCAGGTTCTGGACGATGATGAGGACGCGACGTGCCATGCCGGAACGGGCCATGATCTCACCAGCAGATGCCGTGATAGCGCTGCCCGTCCGAGCTGCGGTTGCCGATGCGGGCGAAATCGACGATCACCTGGCCGTTCTTCACCTTCTCGAACACCTCGCCATGGACCGGGTCGTTGTTGCCGATGACCAGCGTCTCGGCGTGGTCGACGACCGCGTCGATGCTGTCGACCACGAGGTTGAAGATGTGCGGGATGTGATTGAGCAGGTAGCTCTTGTTCGAGCCCATCAGGCCCGCGAGCTTGACGTTGCGGTCGAAGATGCGCACGTCGTACCCCTTGCCGATCAGTTGCTCGACCACGTCGACCATGGGGCTCTCGCGCAGATCGTCGGTGCCGGCCTTGAAGCTCAAGCCCAGCACGCCGACGCGCCGGTTGCCCTGGTCCGCGATCATCCGGAAGCCGGCGCCGGTATGGCGCTCGTTGCTGGGGAGCACGGCGCTGAGGATCGGCAGGTCGAGATCGAGCCGGCGCGCCCGGTAGTTGAGGGCGCGCAGATCCTTGGGCAGGCAGGAACCACCGAAGGAGAAGCCGGGCTTCAGATATTTGGGCGAGATGTTGAGCTTGGTATCGCGGCAGAAGATGTCCATGACCTTGTGGCCGTCGATGCCGAGCGCCTTGGCGATGGCGCCGATCTCGTTGCCGAACCCCACCTTGAGCGCGTGCCAGGCGTTGTCGGCATATTTCACCATTTCCGCGATCTCGATCTCGGTATGGATCATCGGCGCGTCGATGCCGTCATAGAGGCTTGCCAGGATCTTCCGGCTGCGCTCGTCGGTGGCGCCGATCACGGTCTTGGGCGGACCGAAGAAATCGTCGACCGCCGTGCCTTCGCGCAGGAACTCGGGATTGAAGCAGACGCCGAAATCGACGCCGGCCTTCTTGCCCGAGGCGCGCTCGAGCAGCGGGATCACCAGCTCGCGCGTCGTGCCCGGCAGCACGGTCGAGCGCATCACCACCACGAAGAAGTCCTTGCGCGCCTTGAGCGCCGCGCCGATCTCCTCGCAGACCCCGCGGACATAGCTGAGATCGAGATTGCCGTTCTGCTGACTGGGCGTGCCGACGCAGACGAAGGCGAGATCGGTGACGGCGACCGCGGCCGGCCCGTCCGTGGTGCCGGTGAGCCTTCCTTCGCGCACGCCCTTGGCGATCAGGTCGGCGATCTTGGCTTCGATGACCGGCGATTGCCCCCTGGCGATGAAGGCGGTCTTGGTCGGGTTGACGTCGACCCCGACGATCTGGTGGCCGCGCTCGGCGAGGCAACCCACCGAGACCGCGCCGACATAGCCGAGGCCGAAAATGCTGATCTTCACGCTGTTCACCCGTGGCTGGTGGAAGAGGCCAGGCGACCCGCCGCGGCGCCCGCGGCGATGTCATGCCCGTTCGAAGGACCGCGATCGAAGGCGATCCGGGTCAGGAATTCGCAGCGGCCCTCGACGGCGCCTTCGCCCATGAGCGTCCAGGCCGGCTGACGGCGGCCGAAGCCGGCCGAGTACCAGCCGAGCGGCGGATCGTCCGAGCCGCGCCAGAGCGACCAGGTCAGCTCCGCCGGCAGGGTCATCTGCGCCCATCGGGCGGCGCTGCCGACCGACCAGCCGAGCCAAGCCGTGGATCCCTCGAGCCTCACCTCGACCGCGGGGCCGAAATGGAAGGCGAGGCGGCAACGGCCGAGGCGGGCGAGATCGAGCCGGTCGAGGATGGCGAGCGTGGCGTCGGCGCGATCGAGGCGCACGCTGCGCTCATGCGACGCCTTGATGGGCAGGCGCCGGTAGCCGTCATGGGCGGCCTGCCATTCGGCGACGGGGCCGCCATCGAGGCCCGTCGCCGCGATCAGCCGCGAACGGGCGGGCTTCAGCCAGAGGAACATGCCGCCGGCGACCGATTGCTCCTGGTCGTCCAGCTCGATCGTGTTATGCGCCAGGGTCGAGCGGAAATAGTCGCGCCAGCGCGGTTCGGACTGGTAGCAGCCGGTGCCGGGATCGGCGAGGATCTCGACCCCACCGATCCTGAGCTCGACCGACAGCGCGTCGGCATGGGCATGGGCCGCCAGCGGCAACAGGCCGTGGGGGCCGTGATCGCAGCGGCACCAGATCTCGTCGCCGGCCCGGGTCTCGCCCCTGAGGAACGCCATGCCCGCGTCGGGAAAGAGCGACGGCCGGGCCGCGGGGCGCGGCGACAGCGCCAGCGGTTCCGGCGCCAATGCCGCCCAGAACGCGGCCCGCAAGCCGCCATGCCGGACCGGCGGCCACCAGGGCGCGGCGGTGAAGAGCGAAGCGCCGGTCGCGAGCAGCGAGTCCGGGCGGGGCTGGGCGGGCGCGTCGAGCAGGAGCGCCGTGCAATCGTCGCTGTCGCCCTGGCGCGGCACGTTGCCGTTGGCATCGAGCCAGGCCGCCATGGCGTCGGTCATCGCCTGCGCGGCACGCCAGACATCCCGTCCCAGCGGGAAGCCGGCGGCATAGCCCTCCAGCATCGCGGTCAGGGCGAGCTCGAGAACGAAGAGATGGTAGTCGGTCGCGAGCTCGCGATTGACCCCGTCGGTGAAGGTCTGGCGCGGGATTTCCCGCCGCAGCACGGCCATGGCCTGCGCCCGCCAGCGGTCGGTTTCGGCGAAGCCGCGAAAGGCGCAGGACGCGGCGAAGAGCCCGGCCGCTTCGGCCAGCAGATGGTTGTTGGCCGAGGAGCTATGGCTGCGGAAGCGGGCCAGGTAGAGCTGATGCCCGTAAAGCTGCCGCAGGAAGAGCGGGTTGCGCTCGAACAGCGCCGGCGCGTCGCTCCAGCTCTGCAGCAGGCGCCGGATCCAGACCCAGGCGATCAGCCGCATGCCGACCTCGATGCCCATGGTCCAGTGGATGCCGCTGAGGAACGGGTTGGCCTGCCACCAGGACAGGAGATGCTCGGCGATACGCTCCGCATAGCGGTTCTCGCCGGTGAGGGCATAGGCGGCCGCGAGCAGGGTCAGGTGATGGTGGCGCGACAGCTCCCAGACCCGCTTCACATCGCGGTCCGGCGCGCCCTGCCGCCAGTCGATGTCGAAACTGTAATTCCCCCGGGAGGCGGAGAAATCGGTGCCGCCGTCGCGGAACCAGTCGGGCGACGGCGCCAGGTCGGCGCGCGGACGGCCGAACACCGCCCAATGGCCCGCCATGACCCGATCGGCCGCCGCGACCAGCGCCCGGGTCGCCGGATCGTCCGGCGGAATCGCCGGGAGGCGCGAGAGCGGCGTGGCGAAGATGACGGGACCCAGCCGGGACGGAAGCAGGGAGTGCCTTGCCCCCGGCAGGTGTCGCGACCGCCACGCCGCCTTGCGCGCCGCATCGTTGGCCCGCAGGGCGATCTCGAGCGCCGACATCCGCCGCAGCCGCGCGGCGTACCAGGCAAGCTTCATCGTCGGCACCCGGCTCTGTTTCGGTGCAGCGGCGGTTCCCCGATCGAGGCCGCCTCGACCGAGGCCGCCCCCATCGCGTTGCGGGCGGTCAATAGGCGTTCTCTCGTTTCAGAACGGCCACGACCGTCAGCAGCAGGATCTTGAAGTCGAGCAGGACCGACCAGTTGTCGATGTAGTAGAGGTCATGCTCGACGCGCTTGACCGCCTTCTCGACCGTGTCGATCTCGCCGCGCCAGCCATTGACCTGGGCCCAGCCCGTGATGCCCGGGCGGACCCGGTGCCGGGCCGCATATTCGGCCACGATCTCGTCGTAGTAGCGGTTGTCGATCTTGAGCGCGGCCTGATGCGGCCGCGGGCCCACGATCGACATCTCGCCGCGCAGCACGTTGATGATCTGCGGCAGCTCGTCGAGGCTGGTCTTGCGCAGGAAGCCGCCGAGCCGCGTCACGCGCGAATCGCCGCGCTTCACCACCTTCTCGCCGGCCGCGTCGCATTGATCGTGGTACATCGTCCGGAACTTGAAGACCTCGATCATCTGGTTGTTGTAGCCGTAGCGGCGCTGCCGGAAGAACACGGGGCCGGGACTGTCGATCTTGACCGCGAGCGCCACCGCCCCCAGAAGCGGCGCGATGAGCAGGAGGATGATGGCCGCGAGGAACCGGTCCTCGATCTCCTTGCGCACCCACTTCCAGTCGCTGAGCGGACGATCGAGCAGATTCAGCACCGGCTGGTCGGCCACGCGGCCGAGCGAGCAGTTCTCGAGCGGCAGGCCCTTGATGTCCGGGCAGAGGCTGACCGCCACGGGAAGCTGGCGCAGGCGGCCGAAGATCGCCGCGAGCTGGCTCTCCGCCGCGGCGGGCATGGCGACCACGATCTGATCGACATGGACCTGGCGGCAGAACTCCGTCAGGTCGTCGATGTTGCCGCTGAGCCGACGGCCGGCGACGACGGCGCGGCGATGGTTGAGCCGTTCGTCGAACACGCCGACAATCTCCACCTCCTCGTTGTGGGAGGCTTCGACCATGGCGATGAAGCGGGCGGCTTCGGCGCCGGCGCCGACCACCACCAGGTTGCGGCAGAGCCGGCGGTCCCGGGTCCAAAGGCCGACCAGCGCGCTCAGCGCGATCCGGTTCAGGCCGAGACCGGCGGCACCGATCAGGAACCAGCTGACTACCCAGCCGCGCGAGAAGTTCTCGCCGGTCTTGGTGAAGAACAGGGCGGCTGCGAACAGCAGCAGCACGACCGACCAGGCGAGCAGCGCCCGGCCGAACCGGCGCAGCGGCGAACGCAGCGTCGGGTGGGTATAGAGATGGGCGAGCTGGAAGCCGTTGGCGCAGAGCAGGCCGATGATGACCACGAACACCAGGCTGAGATCGGCGGCGAGCGCCTGCTGCGCCGGCGGGTAGGCCCGATAGGCGATCAGGCCGGCACCAAGAACCGCAACCAGGTCGGCGAGCCGCAGACACCCGGAGACGATAGGCAGCGAAACAGTCCGTCTCTCCGATATCATCGAAGCCACCTGTCGATTTCTTTTTTGCAGATCATCGGCACGGTTGCCGCGGTTACGCCTATCGAAGGGGGCCGGCGTTCGGGGGCGGCGAAAATCACGCTAACAGCGGCACCTCAGCGGCTCAGGGAACAAAGTTGTGGCAGTCCTTCGAACGTTGAATGCCGGCTCAGTCATCTGCCGCCCGATCCGCGCACTTGCGGATATCGCGTTTCACGCGAGCCGTGGCATCCTTGTGGCAGCGGTTTCGGCGAGGCCGATGCGGTGTCTCGCGCGGTGTGCATAAGCGGCGATGACACTCGGATGAAGCCCGGCAGGCTTGTGCGAGACGCGACGGCACCATGCTTGATTCAATGCTCAATCAAGCGATGCGGGTTAACGCAGGCGACGCGGATTAACGGAGATGAAGAGGCGGCGATGAGCGAAGGCGATCGGATGGATGAGCGCAAGCCGCAGCGGGCGATCGAGGCGCTGCGGCAATTTCTCGAGACGCCGCTGGACCGGTTGCTCGGCGGATCGAGCGGGGCCGATCCGGCGGCGCAGGCCCTGTCGCTGTTTCGGGAGATGGCGGCGCGCGTCCCGGCTTATGGCCGGTTCCTCGCGGAGCAGGGCATCGATCCGGCCTCGATCCGGGAGCCGGACGACTTCGCGCGGCTGCCGCTCACCGACAAGGCGAACTATCTGCTGCGCCATCCCCTCGCGGATCTCTGCCGCGACGGCCGCCTCGAAAGCTGCGACATGATGGCGGTCTCTTCCGGCTCGACCGGCAAGCCCACCTTCTGGCCGCGCTTCGTGAGCGACGAGCTCGGCACCGCCGCCCGCTTCGAGCAGGCCTTTCATGACAGTTTCGCGGCGGACCGACGCCGCACGCTGGCGGTCGTCTGCTTCGCGCTCGGCACTTGGGTCGGCGGCCTCTTCACCACCGCCTGCTGTCGCCACCTGGCCGCCAAAGGCTATCCGATCATGGTGGTGGCGCCTGGCAACAACAAGACGGAGATCTGGCGCGTGGTGCGCGAGCTGGCGCCGCAGTTCGAGCAGACGGTGCTGCTGGGCTATCCGCCCTTTCTCAAGGACGTGATCGACGGCGGCATTGCCGAGGGCATCGACTGGCGGCCGTTCGGCGTGAAGCTTGTGATGGCGGGCGAGGTCTTCAGCGAGGAGTGGCGCGACCTGGTCGGCGAGCGCGCGGGCATCGCCGAGCCGGCCTTCGGCTCGGTGGCGCTCTATGGAACGGCCGATGCGGGCGTGCTCGGCAACGAGACGCCGCTCAGCATCACGATCCGCCGCCATCTCGGCCAAGATCCCGAGGCCGCCCGGGCGCTCTTCGGCGAATCGCGGCTGCCGACCCTGGTGCAGTACGACCCCCGCGCCCGCTATTTCGAGACCCGCGACGGCACCCTGCTCTTCTCCGGCAGCAACGGCGTGCCGCTGCTGCGCTACCACATCGCCGACAAGGGCGGGATCGTCCCCTATGACGCGATGCTGCGATTCCTCGCCGAGCGCGGCTTCGATCCGGTCGCGGCCCTGGCGCGGGAACGAGGCACCGCCACCCCGCCGGGGCGCGGCCTGCGGTCCCTGCCCTTCGTCTATGTGTTCGGGCGCTCCAACTTCACCGTCTCCTATTTCGGCGCGAACATCTATCCGGAGAACGTCACGGTCGGGCTGGAGCAGCCGCCGATCGCGGGCTGGGTCACCGGCAAGTTCGTGCTGCAGGCGGTCGAGGGGCTCGACCAGGCGCCCCATCTCGCCATCGCCGTCGAGCTCGCCCCCGGGATCGCCGCCGAGGACGCCAAGCGCGATGCCATCGCGCAGTCGATCCTGGCGCAGCTCCTGCGCCTCAACAGCGAGTTCCAGGCCTATACGCCGCCCGAATACCGGCTGCCGCGCGTGACGCTGAAGCCGACCGGCGATCCCGACTGGTTCCCCGTCGGGGTGAAGCATCGCTATACGCGCAAGTAGGATCCTTCGCGCGCGCCTTCTCCCTATCCGCGACCCGCGGCCGGGCGCCGGGCGGCGGGACGCGCCGCTCCTCCTGCCGGGAATTTGCGCGACGCGCTCTGCCTGCCGGGCAGCTTCATATCCTGGCTGAAGCAGATCGACAGCATCCAGGCGCGGCCCTTGCCGCGGTTGAGAAAGGCGTGGCGCATCTTGCTGTCGATATAGGCGCTGTCGCCCTCCTTCAGGCGCACCGGCGCATAGAGCTCGGTATGGAGCTCGATATCGCCCTGCAGCACATAGATGAACTCCTCGCCCTCATGCGTGCTCCAGCGGCTGATGTCGCCGAGCCGGCGCGCCTTCACCTCCATATGGAGCGGGATCATGTGCTTCTGGCGCAGCTCGGCCGAATGGACCTCGTACTCGTACATGTCGGTCGAGAAGAAGACGCCGGCGCCCCCGCGCGTCGTGGTGAGGCGGCCCGCCGGCAGCGACGGCGTTCCGTTCAGCATCGCCTCGAAGCCCAGGCCGAAGCCGCGCGCGATCCGGAGCAGCGTGTCGAAGGACGCCGCCACCTGGGCATTCTCCACCTTGGACAGAGCGGAAATCGAAACACCCGACCGTTTGCCCAGCGCCTGCAGGGTCCAGCGTCGTTCCTTGCGCAGCGCCTTGATGCGTTCGCCGATCTCGGCGGTCGTCAGGTCCATGGGTGACCATCAGGTCGGGTCGGGAATGCAATCCCAGGCCCGGCGCCCTTATTCTGTCAATGAAAAAATATTTCCTAAGAGAAAATGACGCGCTATAACGGGCCATGAACCCATCCCCGAACGCCACGCCGGCCCGCACCCTGACGGCGCGCGACGGAGCCCTTGCCGGGCTGGAGACACCGGCGGTCGTGATCGACCGGCCGGCGCTCGAGGCCAATATCGCCCTGGGCGCGGCCATCGCGCACCGCCACAAGCTGGCGCTGCGCCCCCATATCAAGACCCACAAGTCGCCGGTGATCGCCAAGCTGCAGATCGAGGCCGGCGCCGCGGGCATCACGGCCTCCAAGACCGACGAGGCCCTGGTCTTCATCGAGGCCGGCATTCCCTCGATCACGGTCGCCTATCCCCTGATCGACCGCGCCAAGATCAGCCGGCTGATCCGCGCGGCCAAGACCAAGGGGACCGATCTGCGGATCGTCGCCGACAGCGCCGAGGGCATCGCTGTCCTGTCGGGCGAGGCCCGGGCGCAGTCGCACCGCCTGCCGGTCTTCCTCAAGGTCGATGTGGGCCTGCATCGCTGCGGCGTCGATCCGGCCCTTCGCGGCTCGCTCGATCTGGCCGCGGCGCTGGAGCGGGCGCCCGGCCTGCGCTTCGCCGGGCTCCTGGCCCATGCCGGCCACGCCTACGGCGCCGGCACGCCGGAAGGGGTGCGCAAGATCGCGGCCGAGGAACGCGAGCTGCTGCTGGGATTCGCCGAGAAGCTTTACCAGATGGGTATCGAGGTGCGGGAGATCTCGGTCGGCAGCACGCCCACCGTGATCCTGAACGACGATTTCACGGGGCTGACCGAGGCGCGGCCGGGCAACTATGTGTTCATGGACATGACCCAGGTGGCGCTGGGCGTGGCCCGCCCGGAGCAGGTCGCGCTCAGCGTGCTCGCGACCGTCGTCAGCCGCAACGACCGCTACGCGATCGTCGATGCCGGCTCGAAGGTGATGAGCTCCGACCGCGGGCCCCACGGGTCCGACAGCCTGCGCGGCTTCGACACCGTCTTCGCGCTGGGGGAGCCGGACGCGCCCGCGCTGGGCCTGACGCGCCTCTCCGAGGAGCATGGCTTCGTCGAGCATGGCGGCCGGAAGCTCGAGATCGGCTCACGCGTCCGCATCCTGCCGAACCATGCCTGCCCGGTGGCGAACCTGGCGGACCGGTTCGCGGTCATCGATGCCGGCGGCGGGACGGAATATTGGCCGATCGAGGCGCGTGGCTGCGTGCGCTGACGAAAGCGATCCCCGCCTGAACCCGGCGCCGGAGGCTTGACGGCCGGGGCCACCCGCCCGGATCATGGCCCCGTCGGCAGGAGAGAGGGAGAGACATGCCCGACAGAGACAGCGCCGAGCTCGACGCCACCCTGGCGCGGTTGCGGGCTCTCGCCGAGGGCAGCCTCGAGCAGGCGACCGCGATGCCGCCGGCCCTCTATCGCGCGCCCGAGATCCAGGCGCTGGAGAAGGCCGAGATCTTCGCCCGCGACTGGCATTGCGTCGGGCTCGCGGCCGACCTGCCCGCGCCCGGCCACTATCTGAGCTTCTCCATCAACGACCAGCCGGTCTTCGTGATGCGCGGGCGCGACGGCGTCATCCGCGGCTTCTCCAATGTCTGCCTGCACCGGATGATGCGGCTGGTCGAGGGCCAGGGAAGCTGCCAGCGCCTGGCCTGCCCCTATCACGCCTGGACCTACGAGCTCGATGGAAGGCTGATCGGCGCCCCGCATATGAAGCGCACGCCGGGCTTCGAGCCGCGCAGCCACCATCTTCCCGCCATCCGCACGGAAGTCTGGGAAGGCTGGGTCTATGTCACGCTCAACGAGCGGGCGCCGCCGGTTGCAGAGCTGCTGGCAGCGCTGGCGCCGATGGTGACGCCCTACCAGATGCAGCACTACATCCCCGTGGCCCTCCAGGACCATGTCTGGAGCACGAACTGGAAGCTCCTGACCGAGAACTTCATGGAGGGCTACCACCTGCCCGTCGCCCACCGCGCGACGGTCGGCGCCTGGATGCCGGTCGAGGATACCCGCTTCCCGGCCGAGCGCCACGCGGCCTTCACGGTCCAGACCTTCACCAAGGACGAGACCGCGCGCTATGGCCGCGCCCATCCCGCCAACACGCGGCTCGAAGGCCATTTCCGCTACACGACCGTCATGCCGACGGTGTTTCCCGCCCATATGTATGTGCTGGCGCCCGATCATCTCTGGTATCTGTCGCTGCGCCCCAAATCGATCGGCGAGGTGCATGTCCGCTTCGGCGTGGCGCTGGCGCCCGAGGTCGTGGCCGTCATGCCGGATCTCGAGAAGGAGAAGGCCGAGCTGCTCGATTTCTTCGACAAGGTGAATGCCGAGGACCGCTTCGTGGTGGAAGGCCTCTATCAGGGCGTCCAGGCGCCGCTGGCCCAGCCGGGGCGGCTGAGCTGGCTCGAGCGCGAGATCCACGACTTCACCCGCTATCTGGCGGGCCGGCTCGCGGGCTGGCGGGAAAGCCCGATCCAGCGCGAGCGTGCCTCCTGATCCGTCAGCGGCCGCGATAGCCGAAGCTGACGATGCGGTAGCGCATCAGCAGATACATCACCACGAAGACCAGGCAGACGGCGCCGTTCACCAGCGTCGCCAGCGCGAACAGCTCCGGCCCCAGCCCGAACCGCAGCGAGCCCCAGGCGACCGAGGGCAGCGTCGGGATGGCGCCGAGGTTGTAGAACGAGATCTCCAGGTCGTTGAAGGCCAGGATGAAGCTGATGAGGAAGGCGCCCAGCAGCGAGGGCCAGATCGTCGGCAGCGTGATCTCGATGAAGCTGCGGAACGGCCCCGCGCCGAACACCATCGCCGCATCGTCCATGTTCCAGTCGTAGCGCACGAGCTGGGCCAGGATGATGAGGAAGGCGAAGGAGGTGCCGGGCACGGCATTGGCCGCCATCGCGGAGAACAGGTTGCCCGGCAACCCCAGCACGCGCGCGTTGAAGGCCAGCGTCGAGATGCCGATCAGGAGCTCGGCCACGAAGAGCGGCGCCAGGAACAGGAACATGGCGAGGCCGCGCCAGCGCGACCGGTAGCGCAGGATGCCGATGGCGCCGGCCGCCGCCAGCACGGTCGAGATGACGGCGCTGCCCAGCGCCAGCGTGACGCTGTTGGCGAGCGCCGTCCCGTAGAGCGAGCTGGCGAAGAGATCGCTATAGGACTGCGCCGAAAAGCGTGGCGGGAAGGGCCAGACGATGTCGGCGGAGAACGAGGTGTAGATCACATAGAAGATCGGCGCATAGAGGAAGACATAGACCGCCGCCAGCACCAGCCCCATGACCAGTGCCGACGCCATCAGCCGTCGCCGGGGACCCGCGATCGTCGATGTCGCCGTCATCGGTTGATGGCTCCCGTGAAGCCGCTGCGCTTCAGGTTGATCGAGCGGCCGATCAGAAGGATGGCGACGAGCGAGGAGAAGAACAGCGCGACCCCCATGGCCGAGCCCAGTGCCCAGGTGCCGGTCTCGCCGAATTGCTGGGCGAGGCTCATGCCGAAGGAGGCCGATTGCGTGCCGCCCAGGAAGCGCTGCGTCACCGCCGAGGCGAGGCAGGGGATGAAGACCACGACCAGCCCGATCGCCGTGCCGATCCAGTTGAGCGGCCAGGTGATCTCGATGAAGGCGCGCCAGGGCCTGGCGCCGTTGATCTTGGCCACCTCCAGGAGCTCGAAATTGAAGTTGATCACGGAGAGATAGACGGCCGTGATCATGAAGGGCAGGTAGAGATAGACGAGCCCGATGATGGCGGCGAGCGGCGTGTACATCAGCGCCTGGATCGGCGGGATGCCGAGCTCGGTCAGCGTCATGTTGATGATCCCGATCGGCCCGAACAGGCCCTGGAGGGCCGCGATGCGCAGGATCACGCCGGTGAAGAAGGGTGCCGCGAGCAGGAGCACCAGCAGCAGGCGGTAGCGCCCGCCATGCTTGGCGATGAAATAGGCGATCGGCCAAGCGATGACGAGGCAGGCGAGCGTCACGGCGAGCGCCATGCCGAGCGAGCGCAGGAAGAAGACGCGATAGGCGGCCTCGCTCAGCATCACCCGGTAGTTGTCGAGGTTCCAGTCGGCGAAGAGCTCGTAGCTCTGGGTCCGCCAGAAGCTGAACACCACGATCGAGAGCAGCGGCAGCAGCAGCGCCACCAGGATGAAGAGCGCGCCGGGCCCCGCCAGCATGGCGAAGCGATAGGCGAACAGCCGGTGCAGCTTGGTCTTTCTGGTCGCAATCGTGAGCGTGCCGGCGCTCATGGGCGTCAGGCCGGGAAGCAGGCGCCGGAGGCGGCCGGCCAATGCACCACGACCGCTTCCTCGGGCTTGAGGCTCAAGGCGCGCGGCGTGGCGCTGGCCACGATCTCGACGCCCTCGGCCACCGTCACGATGTAGTTGGCGGTCTGGCCCTTGAAGATGATGTCGCGCAGCTTGCCCGGAAGCTGGTTGCGGCCCTGGAGGACCGTGCCGTTGACGCCCGCGGGCGCGATCTCGAGATCCTCGTATTTGATCGAGAGCTGGACACGGGCGCCCGAGGCGACATTGCCCGGGCTCGGCACCAGGATGGTGCGCCCCTGCCACTCCATGCGGCCGACCTTGCCGTTGAGCTCCACCAGCTTGCCCTCGAGCCGGTTGGCATGGCCGACGAAGCTGGCAACGAAGGCCGAGGCGGGATTGGTATAGATCTCGACCTTGGCACCGATCTGCTCGAAGCGGCCGTTGCGCATGACCGCGATGCGGTCGCTCATGGTCAGCGCTTCTTCCTGGTTGTGGGTGACATAGATGAAGGGGATCTGCAGCTCCTTCTGGTAGCGGCGGATCTCGACCTCCATCTCGGAGCGGAGCTCGCGATCGAGATTGGCGAGCGGCTCGTCGAGCAGCAGCAGCTCGGGCTCGGCGATCAAGCCGCGGGCGAGCGCCACGCGCTGCTGCTGGCCGCCCGAAAGCTCGTTGGGATAGCGGCCCTCGAGCCCGTCCAGATGCATGAGCTTGATGATCCAGCGCAGCCGCTCGTCGCGCTTGGACCTGTCCACCCGCTGCATGCGCAAGGGGAAGACGATGTTCTCGGCGACGGTCTTGTGCGGAAACAGCAGGAAGTTCTGGAACACCATGCCGATGTTGCGCCCGTAGGGCGGCAGCTCGGTCACGTCGCGGCCCGCGATCAGCACGCGGCCGGTGTCGGGCGGCTCGAGCCCGGCGATGATGCGCAGCAGCGTCGTCTTGCCTGAGCCGCTCGGGCCCAGCAGCGTGAAGAACTCGCCGCGCTCGATCGCCAGATCGATGCCGTCGACGGCCGTGATCGGGCCGAAGCGCTTGCTGACCGTCTCGAGCTTCAGCGTTGCGTCTGGCACGGATTTCCCACTCATCGCTGTCGATACAAGGACGCCGGCGCCGCCCCCTTCCCCGAAAGGGGGCGGCTCGCTTCGCAACGTTCCCCCGACGTTACGAGGCTTCCACGTCGGACCAGATCCGCTCCCACTTCTCGGGAGAGGAAGGCTGGTCGAACATGTGGAGCTGGCTAGCCTCGCTACTGCGATTCTGGAAGTAAAGCTCGATCTCGTTGGCGGTGAGCAGGTCGCGCAGATCGACGGTGCCGCCATAGCCGGTCGAGCGGACGACGCGGACGTAGTTGTCCTTCTTGAGGAAGCTGTCCATCCAATGATGGGCGAGCTCGACCCGCTCGGAATCCGCACCCGAGCTGATCATCCAGGTATCGACCCAGCCGAGCCCGCCCTCCTTCGGCTTCAGCACATGCTGGATGTCGAAATCGAGCTTGCCGTCCTGCTTCAGCACGGTGAGGTGGCGATAGGTCTCGGTGAATTCCGGCGCCGCCCAGACCGCGCCGCCGCGCATCAGCCGGTCCAGCGCGTCATAGTCCTGATAGCGGGTCAGCAGCAGCTTCTTCTGCTGGATCAGGAGCTTCTTGGTCTCCTCCAGCTCGGCGTCGGTGAGGTTGTAGGGATTGAAGGGCTTGCCGTCCGGCCGCTCGGCCGAGATGGTGCCGAGATTGCTCGCGGCGAGGATGCCCATCAGCGCGATGTTCTCCTCGAAGCGCGAGTTGGTCGAGATCTTGCCCTTGTATTTGTCGTTCAGCAGCAGGGCGATCGAGCCGATATCCTCAGGAGCGACCTGGCTGGCATTGACCGTGATCCCGTAATCGCCCCAGCAGTTGGGCGCCGCGACCTTGTGCTCGCCGGATTCGTCGGCCAGCAGCGGGAATTTCGGCGGCAGGAAATCCGGGAACACGTTCGCCATGCTCGGGATCTTGCCGTAGTCGACCGCCTGGGTGAGGCCCTGGCGGAAATAGAGCCGCGGCCAGAAGCCGTCGCCCTGGACGATGTCGAAATCCTTGGTGCCGCCGACCTTCATCTTGTTGAAGGCCTCGGAATTGCCGTCGAAGAAGGTCGGCGCGAACTTGGCGCCGAACTTGGATTCGAACTCCGCGATCGTCTCGTTGATCGCGTAGGGCTGCCACATCAGCAGCCGCAAGGTCGGCGTCGCCGCTTCGGCGTTGCTGACGAAGGGTGCCATGGGGCGGAAGGCCAATCCGGCGCCGGCGATCGCCGCGCCCTTGAGCAGCGCCCGGCGGGTGGTGCCGACGCGCCGCGCCGGCAAAGCAATGCGTCTCGTGTGAGCAATCGACATGGCGTTCTCTCCCTGTGATGGGCCGACGGATCGGCGTGATGGCCTTCGCCATCTTCTTGGTCTCCACAGATTGCAACACAATTGCTACTAAATGCAATATAGTGCTAAAAATGCCTCATCGAGGGGCGCCGATGCCCGATTTCCGGGCAGCAGAATGGCGGATTTGCTGGAGAGGGCCGATGGGCCCGAATCGCTGCCGGCCGGTATAGAGACGGGCGGGCGCGGGGAGCGGGCCGGCGAAAGGAAACGGGCGTGCTAGCCGAGGAACGACAGAACCAGATCCTGTCGATGGTGAATTCGCGGGGGTCGGTCTCGATCACCGAGATCCAGCGCAAGCTCAAGGTCTCGCGCGAGACCATCCGGCGCGACCTGCTGCTGCTGGCCGAGCGCAACCGCCTGCGCAAGACCCACGGCGGCGCGCTCTCGCTCGAGCGCAACGAGCCCGAGATGGAGGTCCGCCAGGTCACCAATGTCGAGGGCAAGCGCAGCATGGGGCGGCTCGCGGCAAGCCTCGTGCCCGACGGCGCCTCGGTGATCCTCTCCAGCGGCACGACCATGCAGAGCGTCGCCGACGCGCTGCTCGTCCGCGAGGGGCTCACCATCTTCACCAACAACATCGTCGCCTGCGGCAAGCTCGCCGGCCACAACAAGAACCGCGTCTACATGCTGGGCGGCGAGGTGCAGCCGGCCAACGGCGCCACGCTCGGCCGCGACGCCACGACGATGCTGATGCACTATTTCGCCGATTTCGTCTTCGTCGGCGCCGGCGCCATTTCGCCCTCGGGGTGGCTGATGGACTACACCCGCGAGGAAGGCGAGCTGCACGGCCTGATGCTGCAATCCGCGCGCACGCCGGTCGTCGTCGCCGACCACACCAAGTTCAACCGCTATGCCCCGGTCCGCGTCGACAATTTCGACAAGGTCACGCATCTCGTGACCGACCGGCAGCCGGACCAGGCGATCGTGACGACGCTGGCCAACCTGCCGCTCGAGCTGTTGGTGGTGGGCCGGGACGATTCGTGAAGCGTGCCGCTGGCGGCACGCGGCGATTTTCTTGCATGGAGATTCGAGGATGAAGCATGAAGCCCTGCGGCGGGAGATCGTCGCCGCCTGCATCAACATGAACGCCCGCGGCATCAACCAGGGCACATCGGGCAATATCAGCGCCCGCGTGCCGGGCGGATTCCTGATCACGCCCTCCGGCATGACCTATGAGGAGACCAAGCCCGCCGACATCGTGATGATGCGGCTCGACGGCAGCCACGAGGGCAAGCGCAAGCCCTCCAGCGAATGGCGCTTCCATCGCGACCTGATGGCGACGCGCCCCGAGGTGGGCGCCGTGGTCCATACCCACTCGATGTTCGCGACCACCCTCTCCTGCCTGCATCTGGACATCCCGGCGGTGCATTACATGATCGCCGCCGCCGGCACGAGCAAGATCCTCTGCGCGCCCTACGCCACCTACGGCACGCAGGAGACCGCCGACAACGCGGTCAAGGCGCTCAAGGGCCGCAATGCCTGCCTGCTCGCCAATCACGGCATGATCGTGCTCGGCCCCAACCTCAAGAAGGCGATGTGGCTCGCGGTCGAGGTCGAGACGCTGGCGGCGCAATATTGGCGGGCGCTCCAGGTCGGCAAGCCGAAGATCCTGCCCGACGCGGAGATCCAGCGCGTGATCGAGAAGTTCCGCGGCTATGGCCAGGTGAAAGAGGAGAAGGCCGGATCGCCCTGCTGCTGAGGGCGCGGGCGGTACCGCAGAGCGGGATGACGCGATGATCGTCGGCATCGATGTCGGCACGCAGAGCCTCAAGGCGGTGGTCACGGACGCCGCCCTGAAGCCGCGCGGCCGCGCGGCCGAGGCCTACAAGCCGAGCTTCCCGCAGCCGGGTTGGGCCGAGCAGGACCCCGGCTTGTGGGAACGCGCCCTGGGCCCGACGATCGCGCAGGCCCTCGCCGCGGCGGGCATCGAGGCGCGGCAGGTCGAGGCGCTGGCGCTGTGCGGCCAGCTCGATGGCTGCGTGCCGGTCGATGACAAGGGCGAGGCCGCCGGCCCCTGCCTGATCTGGATCGACCGCCGTGCCGAAGCCGAGACCGCGTCGATCCCGGCCGAGGCCGTGCGCCGCGTCGGCGGGCTGGTGCTCGATGCCAGCCACATGGCCGCCAAGATCCGCTGGCTCAAGCGGCAGAAGCATCCGGCCATCCGCCGTTTCCACCAGCCGGTCTCCTATCTGGTCGAGCGGCTGACGGGACAAGCGGTGATGGACCATGCGCTGGCCTCGACCAGCATGGTCTATTCGCTGAACGACCGGCGCTACGACAAGGGATTGCTCGATCTCTTCGAGATCGAGGAACGCGAGCTGCCGGCGCTGGCCGATGCCGGCAGCGCCGCCGGCCGCTTGACCGCGCGAGGCGCCGCGATGACGGGCCTTCCCACCGGGATTCCCGTCGCCGTCGGCACCGGCGACGATTTCTCGACGGCGCTGGGCGCGGGCCTCGTCGATCCCGGTCCCGTGCTGGTGGCGCTGGGCACGGGCGAGGTGGTGGGGGCGCTCCATGCCACGCCCGCGATCGACCAGGAGAGCCTGGTCGAGACCCACGCCTATCCGGGCGGCGCCTATCTGATCGAGAATCCGGGCTGGCTCTGCGGCGGCGCGCTCGTCTGGCTCAAGGAGCTGCTGGGGCTCGAGAGCTTCGCGGCGCTCGACAGGCTCGCGGAACAGGTGCCGCCCGGTGCGGACGGCCTGCTCTTCCTGCCGGCTCTCACCGGCGCCATGGCGCCCGAATGGATCCCGGCGGCGCGCGGCTGCTTCTATGGCCTCACCCCCGCCCATGGCCGCGCCCACTGGGCACGCGCGCTGCTCGAAGGCTGCGCCTTCGCCATGCGCGACGTGACGGATCGGCTGGCGCAGATGGGGCTCGCGACCGACTCGATCCTGCTGCTCGGCGGCGGGGCGAAGAGCCGGATCTGGGGCCAGATCCGCGCCGACCTGACCGGCCTGCCGGTTCGAGTGCCGGCGGCGACCGACAGCTCGCCGATGGGGGCCGCGATGCTGGCCGCGGTCGCGGCCGGCCGTGTCGCCGATCTGCGCGAAGCGGCGGCCCTCGTTCGCGGCACCAGCCAGGAGCTGTCGCCCGCCCCCGCCCTCAAGCCCGCTTATGACGAGGCCTATCAGCGCTATCGCCGCCTGTTCGCGGCGCTCAAACCCCTTTACCAGCCGGCGCCGCAAGGCCCTGCCGGCGCCGACCCGTCTTCAGGAGCTTGATCGAGGTGACACAGGACGTCCTCGCGCAGATCGTTTCGGGCACCCACCCCGATCCCGACGGCGGCCCGCCGCTCAAGGTGGCGACGCGATCAGTGAGGGTCGCTCGCTCGCTCGCCGGCAGCGAAGGCGATCTCGTGGCGCCGCTGGGGCTCGGCCGGTGCCTGGCCGTCGTCAGCGACCGAACCACCCATGCGGTCCTCGGCGCGCGGGTCGAGCGGGCGCTGGCGGGCCTGGGGGAGGTGGTCAGCCTGGTGCTGCCGGACGCGCGGCCTCATGCCGATGGCGAGACGGTGGCGCTCATCCGCGAAGCGACCGCACGCTGCGACGCGCTCGTCGCGGTGGGCTCAGGGACCATCAACGATCTCTGCAAATATGCGAGCGCCCAGGACCGCAAGCCCTATGTCGTGTTCGGCACCGCGCCCTCGATGAACGGCTATACCTCGGTCAATGCCGCCATCACGCTGCATGGGCACAAGAAGTCGCTGACGGCCCACGCGCCGCTCGGCGCCTTCATGGATCTCTCGATCATGGCGGCGGCCCCGGTGCGGATGATCCGCTCGGGGCTGGGCGATTCGCTCTGCCGGCCCACGGCCCAGGCCGACTGGCTCCTGGCGCATCTGCTCTTCGATCAGCCCTACCGCATCATGCCTTTCGCGCTCCTGGCGCCGGACGAAAAGCCGATGCTGGAGGAGACCGAGGCGCTGGTCTCGGGCGACATCGAGGCGATGGAGCGGCTGGTCCGCACGCTGCTGCTCTCGGGCTTCGGCACCGCGATCCACGGCAACAGCCAGCCGGCGAGCCAGGGCGAGCATCTGATCAGCCATTATGCCGACATGCTGGGCGACCCCGCCTGGCCGCCCTCCTTCCATGGCGAGCAGATCGGCGTCACCACCCTCAGCATGGCGCGGCTGCAGGCGGCGATGCTGGACGGCCCGCCGCCGACGCTCCTGCCCGACAAGAACAGCGAAGCCGGCTTCGTGGCGCGCTTCGGCGAGGCCCTGGGCAAGTCCTGCTGGACCGAGTTCGCGCAGAAGCGGCTCGACGGCCCCCGCGCCGACGCGCTCAACCAGCGCATCGCCCGGCGCTGGCCGCAGATCCGGACCGCCATCGCCGCCGTAACCCATCCGCTGCCGCTGCTGGAAAAGGCGCTCGCCTGCGCCGGCGCGCCGATGAAGCCGCAGGATGTGAGCTGGCCCGAGCCGTTCTACCGGACGGCGCTGCGCCACGCGCGCGAGATCCGCAACCGCTACACCTTCCTCGACCTCGCCGCCGACAGCGGCCGGCTCGACGGGCTCGCGGAGAGGATCTGACGCAGGTTGAATCTCTGCATGAACGCGTCTTCAGGGAAAGGCGCGTTCACTCTTTCGTCACCCTGGCGAAGGCCAGGGTCCAGGAACACCCATCGAGCAGAATTGAGCAAGGTCCGGTGTCCATGGATGCCGGCCTTCGAGCGTGTGAAGAAATCGGCGATGCCAAAGAACTCTCTCGCCCCCTCCCCTCGCGGGAGGGGGTAGGGGGAGGGGCGATGCCGTGCGAGATCCTGGCAAATAAGCGGAGCCTGATCTGCTCGGGCTCGCTCGCTTGGCGCCCTGTCTAGGCCTTCTGCCTCCAGAGCGGTGATTGATCGCAGGGATGCCCCCAGCTGCGTCCGTGGCACCCCTCCCCCAACCCCCTCCCGCAAGGGGAGGGGGCTTGAGTGTTTGCCACGCCCTTGCGTGGTGCTCTCGATTTCTTCACGCGCTCCTTCGCCGGCATGACGAAAAGGCATCCGTATCGCTTCGGGTGTACGCCCTGGAGCGAAGCGACCAGCGGCGCAATCCTGTACTACGCGCTTATGCCATCCCCTCGCCCAGCCGCGCCGGGAATCCCGGTGCCCGCAAATGGGTCTGGAGCTGATCCTCCAGGAGCTTCACCACCTGGGTGGACCAGGCCTCGCCGCCATAGGTCTGCTGCGCCTGCTTGAAGATCTGGTTGGTGAGGCCGGCCAGCGCCAGCGGCACGCGGAACTCCTCGCCGAAGCGCATGGCGAAGCCCAGATCCTTCAGCGCCAGATCCATGGTGAATCCAATATCGTAGCTGCCATTGAGGATGAGCTGGCTCTCGGTCTCGTGGACGAAGCTGTTGCCGGAGCTGGCCTTGATCGCGTGGAAGGCCTGCGCCAGGTCGAGCCCGCCGCGCTTGGCCAGCATCAGCGCCTCGCCCGCCGCCACCAGATGGATGAAGGCCAGCATGTTGGTGATGACCTTGATCACCGAGGCCGACCCCAGCGGGCCCATATGGAAGATCTCGCCGCCCATCGCCTGCAGCGCCGGCCGGTGCTGGTCGAACAGCGTCTTCTCGCCGCCGACGAGCAGGGTGATGTCGCCGCTGGCTGCGCGATGCACGCCGCCGGTGACGGGACATTCCAGCACCGAGATGCCGCGCGGCGCGGCGAGTGCCGCCAGCGTCATGATGTCATCGCGGCCGAGCGTGCTCATCTCGATCCAGGTGCCGCCCGGCTGCATCCCTTCGAGGATGCCCTGCGGCCCGACCAGGACCTTTCGCGATACTGCCGGCGAAGGCAGGCAGGTGAAGACCGCGTCCGAGGCTTCCGCCACCTCCTTGGCGCTGCGAGCCCATCGGGCGCCCAGCGCGATATGGCGCTCCGCCACCGACGGATCGATGTCGTGGAGGGTGACCGCATGGCCCGCCTTGATCAGGCTTGCCGCCAGATGCCCGCCCAGATGGCCGAGTCCGATATAGCCGTAACGCATGATAGTGCGCTGCCCCGTCCCCTTATTGCCGGCCGTAGCCGTCGATCGGCCGGTATGTCGGCACGAGATGGAGATCCCCGCCCTTCCAGGGGTGGGCGAGCGCCACCGCCTCGTCGAGCTCGATGCCGAGCCCGGGCCCGCTCGGCGGGATCACATAGCCGTCCTCCCAGCGGATGCCGGTCTTGAGGATCCGGGCGTGGAATCCGTCCCAGCGCTCGATGCTCTCCAGGATCAGGAAATTGGGGATGGCGGCCGAGAGATGGACGTTGGCGGCGCCCTCGACCGGCCCGCAGTAAAGATGCGGCGCCACCTGCGCGTAGAAGGTTTCCGCCATGCCCGCGATCTTCTTCGCCTCGAGCAGGCCGCCGACGCGGCCCAGCGCCATCTGCAGGATCGAGGCGGCGCCCAGCTCGAGCACGCGCTTGAACTCGTATTTGGTGGTGAGCCGCTCGCCGGTGGCGATCGGGATCGTGGTCTGGCGCGCCACCTTCGCCATCTCCTCCGGCATCTCCGGGGGCGTCGGCTCCTCGAACCAGAGCGGATCGTAGGGCGCGATCGCGCGCGCCAGGCGGATGGCGCCGGAGGTGGTGAACTGGCCGTGGGTCCCGAACAGGAGATCGGCCTTGGTGCCGACCGCCTCGCGCAGCCGCTTGCAGAAGAGCGCCGAGCGCTCGATCGATTCGAGGCTCGGCTGGCGCGGATCGAAGGTCGAATAGGCACCGGCCGGATCGAACTTCAGGGCGGTGAAGCCCATCGCCAGATAGTCGAGAGCCCGCGCCGCCGCCGCATCGGGATCGTCATAGACCGGCGAGTTCGAATAGGCGCCGCCATCCTCGGGGCGCGGATAGATATAGGTATAGCTGCGGAGCCGCTCATGCACCTGGCCGCCCAGCAGCTCATAGACCGGCTTGCCCAGCGCCTTGCCGTTGATGTCCCAGAGCGCGATCTCCAGACCCGACAGCACGCCCATGAGCGAGATGTCGGGCCGCATCGAGTAGCCGCGGCCATGGACGTTGCGCCACAAGGTCTCGATCCGGAAGGGATCCATGCCGAGGACGTGGCGCTCGAACACGTCCTTGACCATCTCCACGACCACCTCGGGCCGGAAGGTCGCGTTATAGACCTCGCCCACGCCCTCGATGCCGTTGTCGGTGACGAGCTTGACGAAGATGAAGTAGCGCCCGCCGGCCAGCGGCGGCGGGTTGCCGACCACGAAGGTCTTGAGATCGGTGATCTTCATCTCGCGTTTCTTCCCACGCGGGCGGCAGGACGCCACCCGCGACCTTTCAAGCCGGTTTCAGGAGAAGGCCCGGTTCCGCCATCCCTGCCGCGGAACCGGGCTCCGGACGATCGGCGCCGGTCTTAAGCGAACCACCAGCGCTGCGTGATCTTCAGGCCGTCGACGTCCCAGTTGCGCGCGATCTGATCGGGATGGGCGACCGCCTTCGAATGGGCGCCGACATAGTTGTAGAACATCAGCACCAGGGCGCCGCCATCGTCATGGACGATCTGCTGCATCTCCCGGTACTGATCGGCACGGGTGGCCAGATCGAGCTCCGAGCGGGCCGCCTTGAGGAGCTGGTTGAAGCGGTCGTTCTTCCAGAAGGTCTCGTTCCAGGCGGCGCCGTCCGCGTAAGCCGTGGTGAACATGAGATCCTGGGTCGGACGGCCGCTCCAGTAGCCGAGGCACCAGGGCTTCTTCATCCAGACCGCGTCCCAGTAGCCGTCATTGGGCTCGCGGATGACGTTGATCTCGATGTTCGCCTTGGCGGCCGATTCCTTCATGATCTGCGCCGCGTCGACGGCGCCGGCGAAGGCCGCGTCCGCCGCCGAGAGATCGACCTTGAGCGAATCCATCCCCGCCTTCTTGAGGTAGGACTTCGCCTTTTCCGGATCGTAGCTGTGCTTGGGCGCGGGATCGGCATAGAAGGGCACGCCCGGCGCGATCGGGCTGTCATTGCCGGGCGAGCCGTGCCCCAGCAGCACCTTCTTCACGATCTGCTCGCGATCGATCGCGTATTTGAGCGCGAGGCGCACATTGACGTCGTTGAAGGGCGCGACGTTGGTGATCATCGGCGCGATGTAATGCGCGAAGCCGCTGACCTCGGCGATGCCGATCTTCTCGTTGCGCTGGAGCAGCCCCATCGTCTTGAGGTCGACGCGGTCGATATAATCGACCTCGCCGGTGACGAGCGCGTTGGTGCGCGCGTTCACGTCGAGGATCGGCAGCACCACGATCTCGTCGAACCAGGTGTCGCGGAAATAGTTCGGATTGCGCGTGCCCTCGGCCCGCACGCCCGGCTCGAACGACTTCATCTTGTAGGGGCCGGTGCCGTCGCCCGACTGCCAGTCGGCCTTGCCGTCCTTCGCCGGCATCAGCGGGATGTGATAGTCCGACGCGATATAGGGGAAGTCGGCGTTGCCGGCCGACAGCGTCACGATCACCGTGTCCTTGCCGTCCGCCTTGACGTCGGTGACCGAGGTCAGGAGCGACTTGGCGGCCGACTTGGAATCCGCGCTGCGGTGATGGTTGATCGAGACGACCACGTCGTCCGCATCGAGCGTCTTGCCGCTGTGGAACTGGACGCCCTTGCGCAGCTTGAACACCCACTGCGTGGCGCCCTTGGAGGCCTCGAAGCTCTCGGCCGCGTCGCCGATGATCTTGCCGTCGGCCTGGACCTCGGTCAGGCTCGAGCGCAGCGACGCCCAGCCCCAGATGCCGTTGAAGGTGTCGGGATAGAGCGCGGGATCGAGCGTGTCGGTGGTGGCGCCGCTGCCGACGGCGACGCGGAACCGGCCGCCCTTCTTCGGGGCCGCGCGCGCCGCCGAGACGAAGGCCGTGTTGGCCGCCGCGACCGTCAGGCCGGTCGCGACCGACAGCTGGATGAAGTCGCGTCGGGACATGCGCCCCGCAGCGACCAGCTTCTTCATCAGATCCAGATCCATGCTGATCCCCCTTGTCCGGTTCATTGCGCCTCGCCTCGCAAGGCGGAGGGCAGGTTCGAGGCCGGCCCTCGCCTTATTAGGACCTAGAGCCTAAAAGCAGGCGATTGCACAAATCAAATGAAGCTTTATCGTATTTAGGCCCTGTTTTATTTGTGCGTCGCAAAACGCTTCCGGGGTCTTCACATGGCGTACCGCCTGCCTTCCATGGTCTGGCTCCGGGCTTTCGAAGCCGCGGCCCGCCATGCCAGCTTCACCGCCGCCGCCGCCGAGCTGGGGCTGACCCAGGCGGCGGTCAGCCACCAGGTCCGTTCGCTGGAAGCCCAGCTCGGCTATCCGCTGTTCGAGCGGCTGCCGCGCCGCCTCAAGCTGACCGAGATGGGCCGGGCCTATCTGACGCCGGTGCGCAAGGCCTTCGACGAGCTTTCCGCCTCGACCGCGGGCCTGTTCGGACCGGTCGGGGAGACGGCGCTGCACCTGCGGGTCCCGGTTTCGCTGGCGGTCCTCTGGCTGGCCCCCCGCCTGCCGCAATTCTGCCAGGCCTATCCGGACATCCGGATCCGGCTTCATTCGGCGATCTGGGGCGACGCCCTGCCGGCCGACCGGGTCGATATCGACATCCGCTACGGTCATGGCAGCTGGGCCGGGTTCCGTTCCGAGCTCCTGTTCCGGGTCCCTTCGGTGCCCGTGAGCCCGATCCATTCCTCCGTCGCCCGTCCGGCCGACATCCAGGCGGAGAACCTGATCCTCATCATGGGGCTGGAGGACGACTGGCTGCATCTGTTCCAGCGCACCGGCCTCGAGATGCCGGTGCATCGCCAGCATGTCACCGTGGACACCTCGATGGCGGCGCTCGAGCTGGTCGAAGCCGGCATGGGTCATACGATCGTGCTGCGCTGCTATGCCGAGCGCCTCATCGCCGCCAAGCGCGTCCGGCCCTCCTTCGACATGGAGCTGCCGCAGGAGAACGCCCACTACTTCCTTTTTCGCGAGGACGACAAGGCGCTGAAGCCGGAGGTCCGGCTGTTCCGGGACTGGATCATGGATCAGGCTGCCGACGCCTGATCCATCGGCGTCGATCCGGCGTCATGAGCGCGATGAAGAGCGGCGCTCCTCGTGCGACCAGTTCGCCCGGAAGTCGCGATCGATGGTCTTCATCCAGCGCTCGAGATTTTCCGCCAGCGCGTTCCAGTCGGCCTGCAGGCCCGTCTTGACCTGATCCCAGGAATCCGCATCCGCCACCTGCAGCCGCTGGCGCAGCAGGCTCGATTTGAGCCGGAGGATCTCGATCTGGCGTTGCTGCTCGGCCATGGACGGTCCGCCGTCCAGGATCTTGTCCGCGGCGGCCGCGAGATGCCGGTCGAGGGCCTTGAGACGTCGTTGGAGCTCGGCCGTGGTGAATTCCGTATCCATGTTCCGCTTCTCCCTGCTGGGGCCGCCGCACGATGCCAGGGAAACGGCCCTCGTTCCGCATCGGTTCCCGCTTCCAGCCATCGCCGGAAGAGCGAAATAACGAAGCTTTTTCAATTGACTACGGATTGAGCAAGAGAGCGGCGCCCTCCTTGCCCGATCGCGGTCACACCCGATTGACGGTCTATTGAGGGTTCTCGCGGATTCTTCTCCGCTGCCCTAGAGGGAGAGCCTCAGCGGATGAGCGTCACGATCCCGGCCCAGCTTCCGTCGTCGGCTGCCGCCGCCGCCTTTTCCCCGAGCTGGCTGGCACGCTTTCGCGGCGAGCTGCCCGGATCCTTGCGCCGGAGCGCACCGATCCTCTCGCTGATCGCGGTCTATTTCACCATCGGCATGATCGTCGCCGATATCGCCGATATCGGGGGGATCACCTCGGTCTTTCTCTACGTGCCGCTCTATGTCGTGCTCGTGCCGAACATGACCGTCTACCTCCTCATCTGCAACGTGATCCGGGTGATCGCGGCAGAGCGACCGAAGCGACCGCTGGTCCGCCTGAAGCAGGAGTTCTGGGCCGTTCTGGCGACGCCGCAGCGCCTCGCTTCGGCCTTGCCGATCCTGCTCTTTCTGCCGCTCTTCGGCAGCACCTTCACCATGGTCAAGTCGACCATCCCGACCCTCAACCCCTATGGCTGGGACCAGACCTTCGAGCAGTGGGATCGCTGGCTGCTGGGCGGGGCGGCGCCCTGGGAACTGCTTCATCCGCTGCTCGGCCATCCCTGGATCACGGCAGCGATATCCTGGGTCTACAACCTGTGGTTCCCGATGCTGGCCTTCATGATGACCTGGCAGGCCTTCGCGCAGGGGAATCCGCGGCTCAGGGCGCAGTATTTCTACGCGACCTTCCTCACCTGGATCCTCCTGGGCAATATCGCCGCCATCTTCCTGTCGTCGGTCGGGCCCTGCTATTTCGGCCGCGTGGTCGGTGGCGTCGATCCCTATGGGCCGCTCATGGCCTACCTGCGCGAGGCGGACCAGCATATGACGGTCATGTCGCTCTGGGCGCAGGACATGCTGTGGGCCGCCTATCAGCAGAACGCCGCGACGCTGGGCTCGGGCATCTCGGCGATGCCGAGCCTCCATGTGGCGATGGCGCTGATCTTCGTGCTGGTGGGCTGGCGCAGCTCGCGCCTTCTCGGGCTGTTCTTCGCCGGCTTCTTCCTGGTGATCGCGATCGGCTCGATCCATCTCGGCTGGCATTACGCCGTGGACGGGCTGGCGGCCATTCTGGGAGTCCTTGCCATCTGGTTCGCGAGCGGCTGGCTCGCACGGCTCACGATCAGGACCGCTTGAGCGCCGCCCATTCGGCCGGGGCATCGGCCGGCCAGGGCACCAAGGGCGCCGGGAAGGCGCCCACCTCGCCGATCGTGCGGGCCGCCGCCTCGGCGCCGCGCGCGAGCGATGCCGCCACATCGCGGCTGCGGGCGTAGAGGCTGAGGAAGCCGGCGGCGAAGCTGTCGCCGGCGCCGGTGGTATCGACCACCTTCGGCACCGCGACGGCCGGCGCCCGGATGCGTTCCCTGCCGCCCAGGGCCAGGCTGCCCTCGGGGCCCAGAGTCACGATGAAGAGCCGGTTCCTCTCGCGCGCGATCGTCTCCAGCGCGTCGATCAGCGGCGCCTGCGCCGGCGACAGGCCGAAGAACCCCAGATCGAAGCGCGTCGCATAGCGCTGCACATAGCGCAGCGGCTCATCGGCGGTGCCGAGATTGCAATAGTCGAGCGCGCGCAATCCACCCGAGGGCGCCTCGGCCACGGTCTCGAAGAAATCGAGGATCTGGGTGAAGACGGTGGCGATCATCACGTCGCTGTGGCGCAGGACCTCCCGCTCCGGGCCGCCCAGGCGATGCGCGGCCAGCGCGCCCGCCTCGTAGCGCACGAAGATCCGTTCGCCCCTTGCGTCGCGGTCGATGTACTGCACCGGCGTGATGCCGGGACGCTTGGCGATGAAGGCGCCGATGCCGAGGCCCGCGATCGTGGCCTCGACGATCCCCGCCTCGCGATCCTCGCCCAGCGCCGTCAGCACGGCGATGCTGTCGGCCTTGTCGAACCAGCGCTTCGCATTGGCGGCGAAATTGAGCGAGATGCCGCCCGGACGGTCGGCGCGCAGATCGACATAGCGATCGATGCCGCAATCGCCGATCGCCGTCACCCTCACGATACGGCGCTCCGAGGCGCCAGACCCCGGGCGAGCGCCACCAGCGCCTTCACCCGCTCGACCGCGATATGATCGCCAAGCTTGAGGCTGGTGCCGACGACGGCGCCGTCGGCGACCGACAGGAGCGAGGCCCCATTGGCGATGTCGGTGCCGCTGCCGATCAGGATCGGCAAGTTGCCGGCGCCCTGCTTGGCGAGCGCCAGATCGGCCACGGCCGGCGGCTCGCCGGTGGCGTTGCCGCTGACGATGGCCGCGTCGGCACGATGCTCGCGCGCGAGCCGGGCCGATTCGTCGAGCCCGCGCGGCACCAGCATGCGCGCATACTTGACCTGGATGTCCGCCAGCACCAGCACGTCCTCCGCGCCGATGCGGGCACGGTAGGACATCAGGCCCTCGGGATCGATATGCATGGCGCCGCCATGCTCCGGCCGCTCCATCGGATCGACGAAATAGTCGGTGCGGATGAACCTCGCCCCCGTCGCGCGGGCGACGGCGAGCGAGGCCGTGGGATCGTTGAGCAGGATCTCGACACCGACGATGCAGCGCCGCGCGGCAGCCACCACCTCGCGCGTCACCCGCGTCATGGCGGCCGTGGTCTCCGGCGCCGACAGCACGGTGTGCGGACGGTCGTACTCGTTCTCGACCAGCGCTCCGTCGGCCCCGCCCGCCTCGAGCGCCGCCAGATCGGTCAGCGCCTTCTCGATCGCGTGGTCGATGCCCTTGGACATCGGATAGCCGGGCAAGGCCGGCAGATGGATCACGCCGATGATCGGCTTGGGCGAGGGGAAGAGGTCGCGGAACTGGGTCATGGGATAAGGGACAAACGAAAGGGAATCGAATTTCTCATTTTATCCTCTCCCCCGCGTTGCGGGGGAGAGTTAGAGAGGGGGCTGCTCGGTATCCGGCATCGCGTCATCCCCCTCCCTGCCCTCCCCCGAGACGGGGGAGGGGACAAGAATCTCAGCCCACGAGCGGAAAATGGCAGCGGTGGCTGTGGCCGGGATTGAGCGCCCGCACGGCCGGGCGTTCGTGGCGGCAGAAATCCTGAGCCTGGGGGCAGCGGGTATGGAACTCGCAGCCGGCCGGCCGGCGCGCCAGGCTCGGCACCTCGCCCTTGAGCGCCACCTCCGCGCGCCGCTTGTCGGGATCGGGCAGCGGCTGGGCCGCGATCAGCCCGTCGGTGTAGGGATGGGCCGCGCGCGCGAAGATCTCCTGCGTGGGTCCATACTCGACGAAGCGGCCCATATACATGATCGCCATCTCGTCGCTGACATGGCGGACCACCGCGAGATTGTGGGTGATGACGAGATAGGTCAGGCCCAGCTCGCGCTGCAGCCGGGTCATCAGGTTGAGGATCTCGCCCTGGACCGACACGTCGAGGCCCGCCGTCGGCTCGTCGGCGACGATGAGCTTGGGCGAGAGCGCCACCGCGCGCGCCACGCCCACGCGGCGCGCCTGGCCGCCGGAGAGCTGGTGCGGATAGCGGTCGGCGAAATCCTTGGGCAGCCCCACCAGCGCCAGCAGCCGCCGGGCCTCCGCATCGAGATCGCGATCGGTCAGCCCATGGACGATGAAAGGCTCGGCGATCAGCGACTTGACCGTGCGGCGCGGGCTCAGGCTCGAGATCGGATCCTGGAACATCATCGCGACATGGCGCAGATAGCCGGGCGCGGGCTTGCCCGTCTTGAGCGGCTCCTCGCTCTCGAACTTGACCGTGCCGTCGGCGATCGGCACCAGCCCCAGGATGGCGCGCCCGAGCGTGCTCTTGCCCGAGCCGCTCTCTCCCACCAGCGCCAGGGTGGTCCCGGCGCGAAGCCGGAAGGAGACGTCCAGCACCGCATCGAGAAAGCGGTTCTGCACCTGAAGCAGGCCCGCCTTGATCGGCCCCATCAGCGGAAAGCGCACATGCAGCCGCTCGACCTCGAGCAGCGGCAGCGTGTCCGGCCTGGCGCTGCGCGCGGGCTCAGCCACGGGCCGCCCCGTCGAGCAGATGGCAGCGCGCGATATGGCCGGGAGCGGCGGTCCAGTCGGCGGGCGCCTCGACACGGCAGCGATCGAAGACCTTCGGGCAGCGCGGCGCGAAAACGCAGCCCGGGGGCACCTGCAGCAGGTTCGGCACGTCGCCCGGAATGGTGGGCAGCTCGCGGCTGATCAGGTCGATGCGCGCCGGGTCGCATTCGAGCAGCGCCTGGGTATAGGGATGCTGGGGACGATGGAATATCTCGCCCACCGGTCCCTGCTCCACCACCTCGCCGGCATAGAGCACGACCACGATGTCACAGAGCTCGGCGATCACGCCCAGATTGTGCGAGATGAAGAGGATCGAGCCGCCGAACTCCTGGCGCAGCTCGCGCAGCAGATGGATGATCTGCGCCTCGAGCGTGACATCGAGCGCCGTGGTGGGCTCGTCGGCGATCAGCAGCTCGGGCTTCTCCAAAAGCCCCATCGCGATCGCGATGCGCTGGCGCATGCCGCCCGAGAACTCGTGCGGATGGCGGTTGAGCTGGCGCTCCGGATCGGGGATGCCCACGCGCTTGAGCATCTCCACGGCCCGGCGCCGCCGCTGCGCCGGCCAGATCGAGCGCTCGCGATACTGGATGTCGGCCATCTGCTGCCCGACCGACCGCACCGGATTGAGCGAGGTCATCGGGTCCTGGAACACCATCGAGATCCGCTTGCCGCGCAAGGCCCGCCATTCCTCCGCGGAGAGGCCGCGCAGGTCGATACCGGAGAACCGGAGATTCCCGCTGACGATGTCGGCATTGCCCTGCATCAGCCCCATCGCGGCCAGCGCCAGGGTCGATTTTCCCGAACCGCTTTCGCCGACCAGCCCGACGATGCTGCCGCGCGGCACCGCGACCGAGACATGGCGCAGCGCATGGACCGATCCCCGGGGCGTGCGAAAATCGATGCTGAGATCGCGGATGTCGAGCACGTTCCCGGCTTCCGCCGCGGCCGTCCGGACTTGCGAGCGCGCCACCGCCATGCTCAGAGGATCCTCCGCAACCGCGGGTCCAGGAGGTCGCGCAGCGATTCGCCGAGGAAGGTGAAGCCCAGCGTGGTCAGGATCAGCGGGATGCCGCCGGCGACCACGATCCAGGGCGCGTCGCGGATCGCGGTGAAGCCTTCCTGCAGGATGCGCCCCCAGCTCGGCGCCGGCGGCGGGATGCCCATGCCGAGATAGGTCAGGCCCGCCTCGAGCGCGATCACCGAGGGAATGTCCATGCTGGCGATGATGAAGAGCGGCCCGATGATGTTGGGCAGGATATGCACGATCAGGATCCGCACCGGGCTGGTGCCAAGCGAGCGGATCGCCAGCACATATTCGGTATTCTTGGCGGCGAGCGTCGCGGTGCGGATCAGGCGCGCATAGGCGGGCGTCTGGATCACCACCACCACGAACATGAGGGTGGCGACGCTGGCGCCCAGGAGCGTCATGACCGTGAGGCCGAGGATCACGGTCGGGAAGGAATAGACCGAATCGAACAGCAGCAGCAGCGCATTGTCGAGCCAGCGCGGCCCGTAGCCGGCGGTCAGGCCCAGGAACAGCCCCAGCACCATCGCGATCAGGATCGAGGAGGCGCCGACCGAGAGCGCGATGCGGCTGCCGGCGATGACGCGGCTGAAGACGTCGCGCCCCAGGCTGTCGGTGCCGAAGAAATGCGCCATCGACGGCGCCTGGAAGCGCTCGGTCACATGGATCTTGAAGGGATCGTCGGGCGAGATCCAGGGACCGAAGATGGCGCAGAACACCATCAGCAGCACGAAGCACAGGCCGAGCAGCCCGAGCGGGTCGTGGCTCAGGCGGCGCAGCAGCCGCAGGATCGAGCCCGCCGCGGCGAAACCGGCCGGAACGGGAATGTCAGAGGGCTGTGCGGACACGGGGATCGAGCCAGGCGACGATGAGATCGGCGATCGGCATGGCGAAGGCGAACAGCGCCACCGTCGCCATGACGGCGCCCTGCACCACCGGATAGTTCCGCACATTGGCGGAATCGACGATCAGCTTGCCGATGCCGGGGCGGGCGAAGATGTTCTCGGCGAAGACGGCGCTCGAGAGCAGGCCGCCGATGGCGAGCGCCAGGAGCGTCACCGTCGGCAGGATCGCGATCCGGAGCGCATATTGCAGCACGATCTTGGGCTCGGGCAGGCCGAAGGCGCGCGCCGTGCGCACATGGTTCTCGCCCATCACCTCCAGCATCGAGGCGCGCACGATGCGGGCGAGATAGCCGACCCAGCCCAGCCCGACGGCGAAGCTCGGCAGCACCAGATGCCAGAGCTGGTCGGCGAGGTCGCCCTTCTCGCCGGCGCCGATCACCGGAAAGAGATTGAGCTGGATCGCGAACAGGAGCAGCGCGTAGATCGCCACCACGAAGGACGGGATCGAGATCGTGCCGACCGAGATCACGCCGGTGAACTTGTCGATGAAGCTGTTGCGGCGGATGGCGGAATAGCAGCCGAGCGGGATGCCGACCAGCGCCGCCCAGCCGAGCCCCGTGAAGATCAGCGTCAGGGTATAGGGCAGGTTCTCCATGACGATGGTCCCGACGGCGCGCTTGCTCCAGACGTCGGTGCCGAGATCGCCGGTCGCGGCGCGGCCCAGGAACTTGACCAACTGGACCGGTACCGGCTGGTCGAGCCCCATCTCCTTCTCCAGCCGCGCGCGCACCTCCGGCGTCGCGCGCGTGCCCAGCATGATCGTGGCCGGATCGCCCGGGATCACATGGATGGCGGCGAACAGCAGCGTCATGGCGGTGACGCAGATGAGGACCGAGAGGCCGATGCGCTGGAGCAAATAGATCAGCATGCCGTCTCCCTGCGGCGGGCGTGATCGAGAAGGCCGGGACCCGAGCTTACCGGGCGTTCGCGGGAATGCAACGAAAGCGGGCCTCCCCGCCCTCGGCCCGCCGCGTCTGGATGAAGCGGCGGGCGGGCGGCAGGGAGGCCCCTTGTCGTCGGTCGCCTCAGGCCCTGGTGCAGAGCTCGGCGCGCACTTCGCCGCCCGATTCGAAGGCGGGCGTGACCGTGTCGGCATGGGCATAGAACAGCGGATCGAAGGTCAGCCAGACATAGGCGCCGGTGTCCTCCATGATCTCCTGCATGCGCAGATAGATCTGTTCGCGCTTCTTCGTGTCCGCTTCCTCGAGGCCCTTCTTGTAGAGATCCTCGAACTCGGGATCCGACCAGCGCTCCCAGTTCCAGACGCCGACCTGGTCCTTGAGGAACCACTGGATCGGGTCCGACGGATCGGGCGAGCAGCGATACTGCATGATCCAGAGCTGCAGGTTCTTCCAGTCGTCGCCCTTGGATTCGAGGCCGAGGTTCCAGAACGGGCCGGAATCGACCGGCTTGATCGTGACCTCGATGCCGACATCGGCGAGGTTGGCCTGGATGATCTGGCAGGCCGCGATGCGCTCGGTCTGGTTCAGGGTCACGAGATCGAGCTTGAGGCCCGACACGCCGGCCTCCTTGAGCAGCGCCTTCGCCTCGTCGGGATTATACGAATACTTCGCCGCGTCGCGATGGCCGAGGATGCCGATCGGGATGCAGCCGAAGGCCTTGGGCGAGACGCCGGCATAGGCGCCCTGCAGGATCGAGTCGACATCGATCGCGCGCTGGATCGCCTTGCGCACCTTGATGTCCTTGAGCAGCGGATGATCGGTGTTCATGCCGATCCAGGAATAGAAAGGACCCGGCGTCTCGACCAGCTTGGCGCCGGCCGGCAGCGACTTCTTGTAGCGGGCCGCGGTCTCGGTCGTGATCGAGGTCACGTCGATCTCATGGCCTTCGAAGGCGAGCTCGGCGGCCTTGGTGTCCTCGACGTCGATGAAATGCACCTCGGCGAAGGCCGGCTTGTCGCCGACATAGTCCGGATTGGCCTTCAGCACCATCTTCTGCTTCGGCGTCCACTCCGTCATGGTGTAGGGGCCGCACTGCGCCGGGAACTCGGTGGTGAACTTCGCGTCCTGCAGCTTCTCGGTCAGCGCCTTGGGCAGGATCGAGCCCGATTCCGAGGCGATGCCCAGGAGCCAGGTCGCCACGAAGGGCGTCTTCAGGACGATGACGCCGCTGTGCGAATCCTTGACCTCGACATGGTCGAGGGTGGGCCAGCGCGCGGACCAGTCGCTGTTGATCATCCGCTCGAAGGAGAACTTCACGTCCTCGGCGGTGACCTCCCCGCCATTGCTGCTCCACTTCAGCCCCTTCTTCAGGGTGAAGGAGATGTGGGTGTCGTCGTCCTGCGCCACCTTCTCGACATAGGCGGAGGGCGCCCAGGTCCAGTTGCCGTTCGCGTCATGCACCGGCACCGCCAGGCGCGGCGTGCAGGCATAGAGCGCGCTGGTCTCGGCGCCGCCGATCATGTAGCCGGGATCCAGCACCTGGATGTCGCCGACCATGCGCACCTTGAGGATGCCCCCCTCGGCGCCCAGCACATGCTCGGGCTTGATCCCGAGCGCCGTGATCGTCGCCATGGCGGCTGCGCTCTGCAGCACGGTGCGACGGCTAAGCTTGAAATCCATGTCCAGTCTCCCTGTCGAGTTTCGATTTCTTTCGCGACAATCCCGGCCAGACCCCAAAACCGGCCTGTCGGCTGTCCGATTGGCGTCGAGCATGACGCCTTCTCCGCCTGTCGACAATCTCTCCTGTTGAACGCGGCCCCGATATTCCGGAACCGTGCGCCCGTCCCCGCCCTTCCTTCAGCCCTGCTTGGGCTGCGCTTAAATGGCCCTTATTCCAGTATTCTGGACCGCCCCGATCCGGCCGCCCTGCGCCGGTCCTTCTCCCGCTCCCGGCTCATCGATGATCGCGCGGAACGCGCTGGTCGAAGCTGCGGCTGAAGAAGCGCCGGCCGCCGTCATAGGCGTCGATATCGGAATGGAAGATGAAGTGGGTCTTGTCGCAGGACATCAGGATCCGCGTCTCGAGCCGGGCATCCCAACCGTCGCGCTTGTAGTGCATCTCGGTCGAGACCGTGCAGCGCGCGGTCAGGGGATCGTTGCGCGCGATCGCGAACTCCTTGACCTTGCCGTAATGGATCACGGTGCCGATATCGTCGATCCGCGCCAGCCCGTCGTCGCGGCTGTTGCGCACCACGGTTTCGCCGCTCTCGGCGTCGAAGATCACCTGGCGCTGCTCGCGGCCGGGATCGTACACGGTGCGCCGCAGCGCCGTCGCCTTCTCCACCGGTCCGAAACCGGGATAGCCCCGAATCTCGCCCGCCGGCAGCACCGGCAACGCCAGGCGGCTCTCGCCGGTATGGAGCGTCAGGACCGCCGCCTCGGGCGAAGGCCAGGCCATCGGCCAGTAGCAGCTCGAGACCGAGATGCGCACGCGCCGGCCGGTGGCGAAGCGGTGGGCGCATTCGGTCAAGGGCACGGTCACGCGATAGCGTTTGCCCGGCGCCAGCGCGTCCGGATGCTCATGGCTGTCGCGCTGCGCGAGATTGAGCAGCCCATAGGCGACGCGGGTCGCGGCCCCGTCGGGCGCCACATCGCTGAGCCGCACCGCGACCAGCGCCTGAGGCTTGTCGGATTCGATCTCGAGCGTGACGGAAGGCGCTCCCACCACAATCAGCGGCTCGGGCAGCGCCGGCAGATCGAAGGTGAGCGATCCGGCATCGTCCATGCGCTGGTCGAGCGGCATCTCGGGCGCCACCTTGCCCAGCCCATAGGCGCACCATTCGCCGCCGGCGAGACCGGTCGTCTCCGGCGAGCGGAGCGTCAGCGCCGCCCCCGCTTCCGGCTTCGCCGCGAGCCCTTGCGGGTTCAGTGCCAGCACCCGTTTCTCGATCGCCGCCGCCGGCCAGCGATCGATCGCGATCCATTGGCCCGGGCGGAAATCGTAATGCGACTGCGGCGGCACGCTGTCCTGGAGATAGAGCCGCAAGGTCGGGTCCTTCTCGACCCCGTTCTGCTTGCCCTTGAGCCAGCGGTCCCACCAGCGCACCGCTTCCTGCAGGAAGCCGATGGCGGGATCGGGCACGCCGCGCTGCGGATAGAGATGGCCCCAAGGGCCGACGATGCCCTTGCAGGGCACTTTCAGATTCTCGGCGAGGCGGAACACGGCCGCGGTATAGCCGTCGGCCCAGCCGCTGACGCCCAGCACGGGGCATTGGATCGCGCCGTACTCCTCGCAGACCGAGCCATGTTTCCAGAAGGCGTCGCGGCGCTGATGCTCGAGCCAGAGCGGCGGGAAGGGCCGCAAGGCCTCCAGCCGCCGGAGCCAGGTCTGTTTCCAGCCCGGTCCCACCATCTGCGGGTCGGGCGGCAGGCCGGCATATTCGAAGAAGGCGCCGCCCCAATCCATGTTGTCCGCGAGCAGGCAGCCGCCCATGAAATGCACGTCGTCGTGATAGCGGTCGACGGTCGAGCAGAGCGAGATCACGGCCTTGAGCGCCGGCGGCCGGCGCGCCGCCACCTGCAAGCCATTGAAGCCGCCCCAGGAGATGCCCATCATCCCGACCGAGCCGCTGCACCAGGGCTGCGACGCGAGCCAGGCGATGATCTCGATCGCGTCGTCCTGTTCCTGCTTCAGATACTCGTCGAGCAGGAGCCCGTCGGAATCGCCGCTGCCGGCGATGTCGATGCGGGCGCAGGCATAGCCCTGCGCCGCGACCCAGGGATGCATCTCCTCGTCGCGCGGGCGCGTGCCGTCGCGCCGGCGATAGGGGATGTATTCGAGCACCGCCGGCACCGGGTTGCGCGCGGCATCCTTGGGCATCCAGAGTCGGGCCGCGAGCCGCCGCCCGTCCGTCATCGGGATCCAGGCGAGCTCGATGGAATCGATCTTGTCGGACACGTCGCGGATGATCGGCTCGGCATTCATGATCGTGATCTTGCTTTCGGTGATGCGGCCGCGCGGCGGCGGCGCCTGGAGGGCCCCGCCATCCCCGCGCCGGGCGGCAGGCGGCTGGCCAGGTAGTCGCGGCAGAGGCGCCGCGCGCGGGCGGGCTGGATCCGCTTGGCGTCGATCGCATAGGCCCACCAGAAGCCGTCGATGAGCGCGGTCAGGCCGAGGAAGATGTCCTCGGCGAGCGGGGCCGGCACCATCTGCCGGAGCGCGAACATGATGTTCGATTCGAAGCGACGGTTGAGCATGCGCTGCAGGCGGGCGAAGCGCGGGTTGCGCCTGACCTCGAGCCAGAAGGTGAGCCAGGCGACCATCGATTCGGGCAGGAAATGCCGGCGCGAGAAGCAGCCGTCGATGATGGCATGGAGCCGCCCAAGCGGCGTGGGCTCGGCCGGCAGGCGCGCCGCGATATCGTCGCCCAGGTTGCGCAGCAGGCGGCGCATGGTCGCCTCGAGCAGCGCCTCCTTGCCGTCGAAATAATGATTGACCAGCGCCGGGGACAGGCCGGCGCGCCGGCCGATGGCGGCGAGCGTCGTGTCCTTGAGGCCGTCCTCGTAGATCGCGGTGATGGTCGCGTCGATCAGCTCGTCGCGGCGGAAGCGCCGCAGGGTGGCATTCGCCATCGAGGGGTCCTGGTCACGGCGATCCAATGATCACCGGATGATTTGTTGTTCGATTGAACAATCCGCTGTTTGCCCTGTCAACCGGCTTGCGTCATAGTGGGCCCTCGAAATCTCCGACCCAACCGGTGACGAAAGATGAACGGCACCCCGTCCACGGCCCTGCCCTTGCGCGGCGACTGGCTGTTTCCGACCGAGATCCGCTTCGGCGCGGGCCGCGTCTCGGAACTGAGGGCGCTCTGCGATCGGTTCGGGATGAAGCGCCCGCTGATCGTGACCGATCGCGGGCTGGCCGCGACGCCGCTGGCCGAGCGCGTGCTGGCGGCGGCGGACGGGCCCGGCATCGCGCCGCGCTTCTTCACCGGCCTGCAGGAGAATCCGACCGGCGGCAACATCGCCGAGGGCGTCGCCGCGTTCCGGGCCTGGAACGCCGACGGGGTGGTGGCACTGGGCGGCGGCAGCGGGCTCGATGGCGGCAAGACGATCGCGCTCATGGCGGGCGCGGGCGGTTCGCTCTGGCGGTTCGCCTGGCCCGATCACGCCGCCGCCCAATCGGAGCGCGCCGGCGTCCCCATCATCGCGATCCCGACCACGGCCGGGACCGGCGCGGAGGTGGAGCCCAGCGCCATCATCACCGACGAACGTGGGCCGACGAAGCGCGCCGTTCTGCATCCCGCCATGCTGCCCAAGGCCGTGATCGCCGATCCGGAACTGACCGTGACCTTGCCGCGCGGCCTCACCGCGGCCACGGGCATGGATGCGCTGAGCCACAATCTCGAGGCGCTCTGCGTGCCGAGCTTCCATCCGATGGCCGATGCGATCGCGGCTTCGGGCATCGCCATGATCGGGCGCTGGCTGCCGGTGGCGCTGGCCGAGCCGCAGAACCTGACCGCGCGCGGCTATATGATGGCGGCGGCGATCATGGGCGCCACCGCCTTCGGCAAGGGGCTGGGCGCGATGCATGCGCTGAGCCACGCCATCGGCGCGCTCAAGGGCTGCCATCATGGCCTCACCAACGCGGTGCTGATGCCCTTCGTGCTGGCCTATAACCGGCCGGCGATCGAGCCCGCCATGATGTCGCTGGCCGAGATCCTTCGCCTCGAGGGCGAGGCCTTTCCCGCCGTGCATCGCTGGATCCTCGATCTGCGCCGCCGGATCGGGATTCCCGAAACCGTCGCGGGCCTGGGCCTGGCTCCGTCCGAGTTCGACCGGGTGGCGCGCCTCGCCGCCGCCGACATCTGCGCCGACATGAATCCGGTGCCGGTCGACGCGGCGTCCCTGAAATCCATCCTCGAGGCGGCGGCCTGAGCCCTGCCTTTCTTCCCGATCCGCATTAAGCTTCGATCCAAGGAGACCTTCCCATGAGCGACGCTTCGCCGAGATCCGCGGTCCGTCACATCGAGACGATGTGGATTCCGATGTCGGACGGAACCCGGCTCGCGGCGCGCGTCTGGATGCCGGAGGAGGCCGAACGCCAGAAGCTGCCGGCCATCCTCGAATACATCCCCTATCGCCGCCGCGACGGCACGCGCGACTGGGACGATCTCTCCCATCCCTACCTCGCGGCCCATGGCTATGTCTGCGTGCGGCTCGACATCCGCGGCACCGGCGATTCCGAGGGCGTGATCCGCGACGAGTATCTGAAGCAGGAGCAGGACGACGCGGTGGACGCGATCGCCTGGCTCGCCCAGCAGCCCTGGTGCAACGGGAATGTCGGGATGATGGGCATCTCGTGGGGCGGCTTCAACTCGCTCCAGGTCGCGGCGCGACGGCCGCCGGCGCTCAAGGCCATCATCACCTATTGCTCGACCGACGACCGCTATGCCGACGACATGCATTACATGGGCGGCGCCCATATCACCGGCAACCTGGAATGGGGCTCGACCTTCTTCTCGATCATGGGCCGCTCGCCCGATCCGCTGATCGTGGGCGAAGGCTGGCGCCGGATGTGGCTCGAGCGGCTGGAGGCGATGACGCCCGTCTTCGGCACCTGGCTCACGCACCAGCGCCGCGACGAATATTGGAAGCACGGCTCGGTGGGCGAGGATATCGGCCGCATCCAATGTCCCGTGATGGCGGTCGGCGGCTGGGCCGACGGCTATACCAACACCGTCTTCCGCCTGCTCAAGACCCTGAAGGTGCCGGCGCAGGGCATCGTCGGTCCCTGGGGCCACAAATACGGCCATGTCGGCGTGCCCGGTCCCGCCATCGGCTATCTCACCGAATCGCTGCGCTGGTGGGACCATTGGCTGAAGGGCAAGGACACCGGGATCATGCAGGAGCCGATGCTGCGCGCGTACGTCCAGGATTCGGTGGCACCGGCCAGCCATTATGAGACGCGGCCGGGCCGCTGGGTCTCGGAACCGTCCTGGCCCTCGGCCAACATCGTGCCGCAGACCCTGCATCTCAACGACGCGGGCCTGCGCCAGAACGGAACGCTCGGCGCCGCCGCAGGCAAGCCGGCGCCGCTCGCCATCGCCTCGCCGCAGACGACGGGCAGCGCCGGCGGCGAGTGGTGTCCCTACGGCCTGGGCGGGCTCGGGCCCGAGCTGCCGCTCGACCAGCGCGGCGACGATGCGAACTCGCTGGTCTTCGACGGCGAGCCGCTGGCGGCACCGCTGGAGATCCTGGGGGCGCCGGTGGTGACGCTGACGCTCGCCTCGGACCAGCCGGTCGCGACCGCGGTGCTGCGGCTCAACGACGTAGCGCCGGACGGGCAGGTAACACGTGTTACCTACGGGCTCCTCAACCTGACCCACCGCGAGAGCCATGCCGCGCCCACCCCGCTCGCGCCGGGCAAGAGCTACCAGATCCGCATTCCGCTCAACGATATCGGCCATCGTTTCGCCGCCGGCCATCGCGTGCGCGTCGCGATCTCGACCGCCTATTGGCCGATCCTGTGGCCGGCGCCGAAAGCGGCGACCCTCACGATTGCGGCCGGCTCATCGACGCTGTCCTTACCGGTGCGCCGGCCGCAGGCGAGCGACGCGCAGGTGACGTTCGGCCCGCCCGAGCCGCTGCCCCAGAGCGACCGGACGACATTGCGGCCGGGCAATGTCTATCGCCATGTGACGATGGATGTCGCGACCGGCGCGCAATTCATCGAGGTGCTGCGCGACGACGGACGCTCGACCCATAACGGCACCGGCGTCACGACGGAGATGGTGAAGCATCTGCGCTACCGGATGCACCCGGCGGACCCGGCCACGGCCTATGCCGAGGCCGATCATGATCTCACCAACCGCCACGACCAGGGCTGGGAGACGCGCATCAAGAGCCATTGCGCCATCGCCTGCACCGCCGCCGAGTTCATCGTCGAGGCCGACCTCCAGGCCTTCGAGGGCGAGCAGCGCGTGTTCTCGCGGAGCTGGACTCAGCGCATCCCCAGGGACTTGATGTAGCGCGGAAAAATTTTCTCGGAACGCGGGCCCCGAGTGTCGCGTTGATATTCTCGAGGGTGTGGTTCCCCCCAACCATCAAACCCTCATTCAGGTAGAGCAAATGCCCGCGCCGTCCTTCCCCCTCCCTGCGGCGCGGGCAACTTGCTCTTTCCTGTCATCGCCGGACTTGATCCGGCGATCCAGAGCCGCAAAGGCTGGATGCCCGGATCAAGTCCGGGCCTGACCCTGACAAGGAATGGAACGGGTCTCAGGGACACCGGCTCTCCCTCAGCAGCAATTCCCGACGCTGGGCCGGCAGCAGCTCCCGGCACCCATGGCGCCGCAGCAATCATAGCCGCAGCAGTCGGAGAGGCAGGGATCGCAACCCCCGCCACAGCCGCAGCCGCCGCCACAACCACAGCCGCAACCGTGGCCATGACCATGACCGCCGCCCCAGTTGGCCGGCGCATAGCCATAGCCGGTGCCGGCGAGGCCCTGCAGCAGGCGGAGGCTTCCAGCGAGCAACTGGTTCACCACATCGACGCCGAGGCCCAAGGTCGAGCCGACCCGGTCGCCGATCCCAGCGCTGGCCCCCGACAGGTTGGGCATGCTGGGCATCGTCGGCATGCCCGGCATTCCCGTCATGCCGGGATAGGGCATGACCGACGGTGGCAAGGCCCAGCCGGGTGCGCCGCCGGGACCCGCCTGCACCGGCCAGGGGATCGCCGCCGCGAAGGGCGTGGCGGCACCGCCCGCGCCCGATCCGAACGAAGCGGCCGAGCGGGCGCGGAACTTGTCGAGCTCCTCCTGCGCCTTGGTCCGGGTGCGCGGGGCATCGGCGGGCTTGCTGCCGCTGCGTTTCGTGCCTTTGGCCATGATCTCGTCTCCCTCGCTCAAATGCCCGTTGTCAGCAGCTGAAGACTTCGCACCAGCGCAGGCGCGCCGTCATGTTGACGACCAGGACCGTCACCGTGGCCCCGGGCTTGGTCGTGATAATGCATTCCTTGATCTGGTAGCCGATGCCGGCCTTCTCGGTCCGGGCCCAGGCGAGCAGCGTGCCGTCGCTGTCCTGCACCAGCACCGCGACCAGCGATTGCGCGGTCGGCGAGGTCGGCATGTATTCGATCGAGAGATGCACGCAACAACCGCCGCCGATGAAGGCGGTGCCGATCCCGGCCTGGAGGGCCGCGGCGGCCGCATCGAGCGCCAGGGTCTCGCGGCCGGCGACATTGGCGGTCTGGAAGCCCGCGGTCTGCAGGTTCATGACGATCGGCGCCTGGGCCTGGGCCGACATCATCTGGGCGAAGCCCGGCGTCTGGCGCACGTCGCCGATCTTCTGATCGGCCTTGACCAGAAGCTCCTTCGATTCCTTGCGGCATTCGCGGCAGCCGCAGACGCATTTCGATTTCGGATGGCCGCAGGCGTGACAGAAACCATGGCCCATCGGCACCGGATAGATCGGCAGGCCGGGCATCATCGGCCCGTGATGGCCGCCGGGAAAGCCCTGGCCGGAATAATGCGAATGTGCGGGATGCATGCCCCTCTCCTTCTCTCGGATGGCGTCAGCAGCAGATCCGTTCGCACCAGCGCAGGCGCGCCAGCGCGTCGGTCACGGAGATCGAGACCTTGGTGCCGGCCTCGGCGGCGAGGAACCCGTCCTCGACGTGATAGCCCTCGGCCAGGTCGGTGGCGCTCCAGGTCTGGGTCGTGCCGCCCGTTTCGAGCTTGATCTCGACCGCCGGCGCCGCGGCGCCCGCATCGACGAGATATTCGAGCGTCAGGTGGGTCTCGCCATGCCCGCCGACGAAGCCCTGCTGCGGCGAGCTCGCCGCATCGACCTCGATCTCGCGCGGCACCACCAGCTCGCTGCAGGGTTTGCAGTCGCTCGGCATGCAGGGCACCGGCAGGATCAAGGCCAGGTAGTAGGGACCGCTCCAATTCTGGCAACCGCCCGCATGCCATCCGATCGGTGACTGATACATCGCATCCTCCTCAGGAGCCGTTGCCGTTGGGCGGGGTCTCCGCCGGTTTGGTGATGTCCTGGATCACCTTCAGGCTGTCGGTGATCACGTCGAATCCCGATTTCACCGCCGTGCCGATCACATCGGCCAGCTTGTCGGGAACCTGGTTGTCGATGAGCGAGGTCGCCGCCCCGTGAACCAGCTTGCCGACCGAGTCCAAGATCGATGCCATGCTGCCTGTTCCTTTCTCAGCCCGGGGCCGAAGCCCGGACCTGCTGCAGAAGTGCGGGGTGGATGCCGGCCGGCTGCGTGAGGCCCGGCGTCTCCGCCACGCCGCGTTCGACCAGGCGCACCGCCTTGGTCGCGACCTCGATGCCCCAATCGAGATTGACCAGCGGATCGCGCGCCATCTCGATGCCGGCGCGGCCCAGGCTCTGGGCGGCACCCCGCGCGACGCGCAAGGGCCCGAGCACCGTGCCGCCTTCGGCCGCGAACATCGCGCGCCAGACCCGCGGATCCTTCGGGAAGGCGTGATAGAGCGCCCGCGGCGAGAGGCAGATGCTCTGCGACAGCGCGCCGCTGAAGACGCCGCTGCAGAATTCCTGGAACTGCCGGTCGGCATCGGTCAGCCGCCCGATCTGGGTCAGGGTGAAGAGGCAGAAGTCGCGCAAGTGGGGGTTCTTCGCGATCGAGAGGAAAAGCTCGGCCGTCTGCCAGTCGAAGCCGACATGCCGGCCCCAGCGCTCCTCATAGGCGCCCAGCGCTGCGCGCGAGCAATCGCCGGCCTCGAGGGCGGCCACCGCCGTCTCGGCCGCGAAATAGGCGCTCTCCATCGCCTTGTGGATGCCGCCGCCATTGAGCGGGTCGGCATGGTTGGCGGCATCGCCCACCAGCATGATCCGGTCCGCGAGGATGGCGTTGGGCTTGAAGAAGGCGGCCGAGCCGCCCGAGGGCGGTCCGCAAGGCACGGCATGGCTCAGCATCGTGCCCAGCTCGCGCTCGAGGAAGCGCTGGAAATCCTCGGCGAGCTTGCCCGGCATGGCGAAATGGCGGTCGACGGCATAGCCGAGCCCGACATTGGCGAAGCCGTCGTCGTCGACGAAGAGCCAGCCATAGCCGGGGAAATAGTCGCGGTCGAAATAGACCTTGATCTGGGCGCCCTCGCATTCGACGTCGCGGTAATAGGCGCGCAACGAGAGCGCCATGGCGCCGGTCTTGAGCTTGTTGCCGATGGCGCGCGACACGGTCGAGGAGACGCCGTCGGCACCGATGACGATGCGGCCCCGGAAGCTCTTGGCACCATCGCGGGTCTGGCAGGTGAGCTCGACCGCGTCGCGCCCGACCTCGAGCTCGCGCAGGATCCGCCCGCCCTCGAAACGCGCGCCGTGGGCGATGGCGTTGCGCAGCAGCGTGTCGTCGAAGCGGCGCCGGTCCAGCAGGATCGCAAAATCGGGATAGGCCGTGCCGGCAGGGAAGCCGCCGGTCAGGAGATGCTTGCCGTTGATGAAGAGGTCGCAATCGCGGATGCAGGCTTGCGTCTGCGCCATCACCGCGTCGGCGCAGCCGAGCTGGTCCAGCCAATAGATCGCCTGCGGCGTCAGCCCGTCGCCGCAGACCTTGTCGCGCGGAAACTCCGAGCGGTCGAGCACCAGCACGTCGAGCCCTTCGCGCGCGAGGAAGGTCGCGGCGCTGCTGCCGCCGGGCCCGGCGCCCACCACCACCACGTCGTGGATATGGCCGTTGGCGCTCATGCGGCCTGCATCCTCATGGTAAGACTTGGCCTCACGGCGAGACCTGGAGCCGGACCGGAATCCGCAGCTCCTCCTCGGAGGAAACCAGGATCCAGCCGAAATAGACGTCCGGCGGCGTCTCGGGCGGGACGGCCCCCTGCAGCACGAACTTCTCGAAATCGACCGGCGCGATCGTCCTGGCGGCGGGCTTGATCGCGAGCGTCTCGGCCGGCAGAACGGCGCTCGTGGTCTCGCCGTGGAATCCCTCGACCCGCAGCTTCACCTTCTTGGGCGTCACCAGCGAATCGTTGTTGATGGAGAAGGAGACCCGGAGCGTCCCGCCCGGCGCCAGCGGCAGCCGGTTGGTGATGTAGAAGGAAGCGGTCTCGGGCGGCGGACCGCCGGCGGCCTCGCCCATCGCCGCGTCCGGCATGGGCTGCGGCGGTCCCGTTGGCGTTTCTGCTTGCGGCTGCATGGCGGCGGCCATGCGCTCCAGCACTTGCTGCTGCGCGACGCTGCCGATCCGGTTCACGATGGTGACGCCGAGACTGACGCCGGCCTCGGCGAGATCGAGCCCCTTGGCCAGGATGGCGCCCATCTGGTCGACCTTCTCGCGCAGATCGAGCCCGCCTTCGTTCGCGGAAGCGCGGGCACCCGGCGGCGGCTTCTCCGCGGTCCGCGGACCGTTTCCGTCCGGCTCGTTCGTGGCAGGCATGGCTCAGCGCCTCTCTCTTGGCTTCAGCAGGGATCGCCGCCCGGCAAGGGCGGGATGCAGCTATAGCGGTAGCGATGGACGACCGGGCCGCTCTGCGGCGGCGCCGGCGGCCAGGGTCGGTCCCAGATGATGCGGTGGATCAGGTGACGGATGGCCGCGACATTCGCGGCCCCGGTGTAGAAAGCGGCCACCGGCAGCGCCATCGCGTTCTCGCGGAGCCGCGTGGCGCGGCATTGCGGACAGTCGCAGGGACTCGTCGTCATGGCCTAGCCTCCCGAGTTGACGGTGCCGCCGTCGAAGGGATCGACGGGAGCGGAAGGCGCTGCGCCCGATGCTGAGAACTGGAAGCGCGGCGCACCCGCATGCATCATGGATGCAGGTCCTCGCGGCGCCGCCGCCAGATGCCGCGGCGGCCCGCGCTCGGCGCGGCGCGCCTGGTCGCGATGCGGGACCGGCGGCCGGGGTGCCGCCACCTGCGTCACGCTGCAGCTTTCCGAGAGCTTGACCGGGATGCCGGGATTGCCGGCGGCCGCCACCTCGGTATAGCTGCGGTCGTCGCTCTTCGACTGCTCGCGCCGGTGCTTGTCCATCGGGACCACCTTGGTGCAGCCATGGAGCTGCATCCGCAGCACCTCGAATCCGAAGAAGCGGGTATGCACGGTGTAGCTCGAGCTGAGCTCCAGGTTCTGCTGCAGCGTGATCGCCACCGGCGGCACGCGCTTGACCTCGAGCGCCACCGAGGGCAACCGGCTCAGCGACAGATTGACGGTCGGGATGGAGGTGACGTCGAGCCGCTCGACATGGAGCGGGTCCAGATTATGCACCCGGTCGATCCGCACCGATTCGATCGAGAGCGGATCGATATTGTTGAGCTCCTTGATATGGACCGCCGCGGGCGCGATCTTCTGGATCTTCGCGATCGTCAGCGGATCGATGTTGCGGACCTCGGCAATCCGGACCGGGTCTATGTTTTTGACCTTGTTGACGTCGACATCGACCATGGGTTTCTCCTAACGGCGCCCGTCAGAGCAGGCCGGGCCAGACATAGTTGAGCTGCAGCACCTTCGCGTCGTCGAACACGCCCGGCTGCGCCTGGACGCGGGCGCGCACCGTGGCGAGATGCGTGCCGCCCAGATTGGGCAGCTTGTAGAGGAAGGTCGGCGCGGTGCCCGCCTGCAGCGCGCCATCGACCAGCCACTCGACCGCGGTGCCGGCGGTGTGGCTGAGGCGCGCCTCGAACAGCTGCATCTTGTTGGAATCGTCGATATAGGCGTTGTGGTCGCCCTGGACGTAATAGAGCGTCGCGCGCTTGGGCCAGATCTCGATCACCGGCGCCGGGGCCGGCTCCGGCCCGATCCCCAGCACCGTCACCCAGGCGAAGGCCTTGCGCAGCGGGTCCTCGACCGAGGTCGCGACCACGAGATCGGTATGCGGGCTCGCCAGCGCACCTTTGTTGGGCGCCTGGTAGAGGCCTTGCGCGTCGATCGTGCCGGCACCGGGCCCGCCCGAGGGGGCCAGTACCTGCCAGCTCACGCCGAGGCGCGAGTTGTAGAGCTTCGCCTCGAAGCGGTATTGCGTGTTGATCAGGTTGACGAAGCGCTCGTCGCGGAAGGAAAGCTCGATGCGCGGCGGCGAGATCTCGATCTCGATCTGGTGGCGCGCCGTCACATGATGCGTGACGACGGTCTGCGCCGGCGGCGGATGGCGATGGAGCGGCCCGGGCAGATAAGGGCGCATGACCTCTAATCCTCCCCGTCGCTTTCGAGCGCGCTCTTGAGCGCGGCGCCGATGGCCTTCTTCGGCAGCTCGGCCGTCAGCTCGACATCGAACTTGCAGTTGCCGAGCCCGTTGAGGTCGACCTGCAACGCATCCTTGCCGATCTTGGCGCGGGCCCAGCATTCGATGAGCTTGAGCTTGGCGTCGAAGGGATCGATCTGCACGTCGAAGGGCCCCACCGTCATCGCCTGGACATTGCCATGGGCGCGGGCGAGGAAGGGGATGCGCACCGTGACGGGGATCTTCTCGATGCGCGCGCGGATGGGACCGGTCGAGAGCTTGAAGGCGCCCTCGCAGCGCAGGTCGAGCTCGATCGGGTCGGTCCGGGCGCGGACCTTGAGGTCCGGATGGCCATGGAGCTCGATCTTGGACTTGAGCGTCATGACGCGCTCTCCCGCGGCTTGCCCGTCTCCGCGGCCTTCTCGAGGTCGGGATAGACCCGCTCCGCCAGGTCGCCGAACATGGTGCCGACCGTCTGGTTCAGACGCTCGAAGCCCTCGAGCGCGCGGCTGATCTCCTCGCAGGACTCGCCCACGATCTCGAAATGCACCAGCGGGCCCAGCCGGATCGACAGGGTGATGTTGGCCATCAGCGCCTCGCCTCGGATCCGCAACGCGTCATGCGCTCTCCCCCTTGCCGTCGGCGGCCGGATGCCCGTTGTCATGGCCGTTCGCGGTCTTGTTGGCCGGCTTCCCGGCGCCGTTCAGGTCCTGCTCGAGGTCGCGGATCTTGCGCGTCATCTGGTCGAGCGACAGCATCGTCATCAGCACCAGCCCCTTCTCGCGCTCGCCGAGCTTCGCATAGAGCCCTTCGAGCTCGGTCTTGATGCGCCCGCCCTCGCCGCCCTTGCGGAACTCGCGCCCGCGCTCGCGCAGCACGCTGCCGAACTGGTTCACGATCGAGAGCACGCCATAGAGGAGATCCGCGACATCGCCCTGCGGCGGCTTGCTGTCTTTGCGGGGATCGGCCTGCGCCGATGCGCCGGCCTGGGCCGATTCCGGGCCGGCGGCCTTCCTCTCCGGCTCGGGCCTTTCCGCCGCACCCGCCGGCCGGCAACGCGGGCAGGCGAACTTCGCCTCGACCGCGGAAACCCGCCAGACGCCGTAGAGCGCGCTGCGGGCGCTGTCGGGGATCGCCTTGCAGTCGCGCCGATGCAGCAGCCCGGCCGCGGGGTCGAACTGGAAGGGCGCCTGGGCCGCTTCCTCGCGATTGTCGATCTTGAGCAACGCCTCGCGCGCGTCGATCTTGCTCTCCCGGTAGAGCTCCTGGATCTTGATCGCGACATAGTCGCCGATCGAGCCGCCCGCTCCCGGGCCTTCGGCCTTCCCCTGATGCTCGCTACTCATAGACGGCCCAGGCCGGCCCGCGCAGGCGGCGCTGCTCCCGATGCTTCTGCAGGCGGGTCACGTAGTAGCGGGTGAGGAAGGCGATCAGCAGGTCGCGGCCGGCGGCGGGCCGGAAGCCCTGCGCCAGCTTCTGGATATGGGAGAAGAAGATGCGCTTCAGCGCCGGCTCGGGCCGCTCCAGCGCGTTCATGTAGGTGACGCGGCGATCCGCGCGGTCGGCATAGCAGTCGCCGTGATCGTCGATGAACATGATGAGCGCGCCGGCGACGAAGATCAGCCGCATGTAGTCGAGCGACAGATGCGGCAGCAGGAAGGCCGCCAGCAGGATGATCGCATGGCCGCTGCGGTCGCGGGCGCAGCGCTTGAGCAGCGCCAGCCGCTGCGGGCGCGGCAATTCCTTCACCCGGGTCTCGAGGAAGCGCATGTCGACGTCGCGCCGCTGCGCCTCGAAGAGGCGCAGGATGGCCTGGCGCAGGGTCGGCTCCAGGATGTCGCGTTCGGCGAAGAGCCTGGAGACCACGACATAGAACAGCCGCTCGCGCTCGTTGCGCAGCTCGAACCAGCCGGTCGCGAAGAGCTGCTCCAGGCGCGCCAGATAAGCCTTCGTCGCCTCGTCGCCGAAATCGTCGATGAAGCTGTCGGCCAGGAAGCAGCAACAGCCGAAGAGGCAGGCGATGCGCTGCCGGCGCTCGTCATAGGGATAATCGTCGAGCTCGGTGCAGGCATGGCCGACCAGCATCATCTTGGTGCTGAGCTCGACCATCTTCCGGTATTCGTTGGAGGCATTCTCGAGCAAGGCCGGGTAATGCGCCTTGACGATCGGCTCGAGCGTGGCGGTGACGAAGCGGCGATAGACCGGCATGAGCGCATCCACGCGCTCGCGGGCGTCCGCTGGCGGCTGCCAGTGCAGATTCCCTCGCGCCGAGCGTGCCTCCCGGTTCATGACGCACCCCGCCCCCGCCAGCGCGCATCGGAATGCGCGGGCTTTTTCCTGCCGCTTCAGCTTGCACTCATTCCGGCGCTGGCGCGCCCTTCGCGCACGTAAAGCTTTGGTGGGGTGGCCGACAGGCGACCTTTTTGGCCTCGACTCGACCTATGTCACAGGGAACTCACAGGAGACCTGCGGCGCGGAAATTTGGTTGATCCGCCAATATTCCTATCGCCGCCGCATAAGACTCTAATCACAACCCTCGACGGGAGGCCTGCGGCGGAGTCCAGGCCAGGAGCTCCTGTCGTTTTCTTCGTTGGCGTCCGAGCCGACCGTGTCAACGGCCGGCGAGGCGATATTTTCTTGGCTTCGCTCGAAAGCTTTCCTTGTCCCCCTGACAGATCCTGCCGGACCGGTGCAGCGCCGACCCCGCGAAGAGCGCGGATCTCCGGTTCGTTACAAGAGCGATACCAGGACGACGTCCGGTGACCGAGGAACCTCCGCCCGCACCGATTATGCGGGGGATCGCGGCAACGGCTTGCTGTCGGTCGCTTTCATGAGCATCTCTTGGGCTGGCCTCGCGCGAGCGAGGATCGTCTCCGGCAACAAGGATCGGATCATTGGCCCACCCGTCATCGAAAGCCCCGAAACAGCTGCGGCTCGGCGCCTTCATGCGCCCCGTCAGCATCCACACCGCCGCCTGGCGCTATCCCGGCGCCTTTCCGGACGCCAACTTCAGCTTCGCGCATCTGAAGCGCTTCGCCCAGACGCTCGAGCGCGGGCTCTTCGACGCCTTCTTCATGGCGGACCATCTGGCGCTGCTCAACATGCCGATGCAGGCGCTGAAGCGCAGCGCGACCGTGACCTCCTTCGATCCCCTGACGCTGCTGCCGGCGCTGGCCGTGGTGACGGAACGGCTCGGGCTCATCGCCACCGCCTCCACCACCTATAACGAGCCCTATCACGTCGCGCGCAAGTTCGCCTCGCTCGACCATCTGAGCGGCGGGCGCGCCGGCTGGAATCTCGTCACCTCCGCCAACCCGCTCGAGGCCAAGAATTTCGGGCTCGAGGAGCATCTCGACCATGCGGTTCGCTACCGCCGCGCCCGCGAATTCTTCGATGTCGTCACCGGCCTCTGGGACAGCTGGGCCGACGACGCCTTCATCCGCGACCAGGAATCCGGCGTCTATTTCGATCCCGACAAGCTCCATATCCTGAACCACAAGGGACCGTTTCTCTCGGTGCGCGGGCCCCTGAACGTCGCGCGGCCGATCCAGGGCTGGCCGGTGATCGTCCAGGCCGGCTCGTCGGACGCCGGTCGGCAGATCGCGGCCGAGACGGCCGAGGTCGTCTTCACCGGCCAGAACAACCTGGCCGACGGCCGGCGCTTCTATGCCGATGTGAAGGGGCGCATGGAGGCGCTCGGGCGGCCGCGCGATCACCTGAAGATCATGCCCGGCTGCTTCGTCGTGGTCGGCGACAGCCTGGCGGAGGCGCAGGAACGCAAGGCCCGGCTCGACGCGCTGGTGCATCCGGACAGCGGCATCGCCTCGCTCTCGGTCCAGCTGGGCACCGACGCCTCAGCTTTCGATCTCGACGGGCCCCTGCCGGAGATCCCCGAAAGCAATGCCAGCAAGAGCGCGCGTCAGAAGCTGATCGACAAGGCGAAGCGGGAGAACCTGACCGTGCGGCAGCTTGCTCAGTATGTGGGCGGCAGCTACGGCACGCTGGAGATGATCGGCACGCCGGCCTCGATCGCCGACCAGATGGAGGAATGGCTCGTCACCGAGGGCTGCGACGGCTTCAACGTGATGTTCCCCTATCTGCCGGAAGGGCTCGACGCCTTCGTCGATCGCGTCGTGCCCGAGCTGCAGCGCCGCGGCCTGTTCCGGCGCGCCTATGAAGGCCGCACCTTGCGCGAGAATCTGGGCCTGCCGCGGCCCGCCAATCGGTTCTTCCCTTGAGGCAGACGGAAGCGTCGGCGAAGCGGCCGCTTCGCCTTCCTTCATCCCAAGCAACGGGCCGCCCCGGCGAGGGCGCCCGTGCGAGGCCGAGGACGCCCCCTACTCCAGGATGAACGTCACCTCGAGCGTGACGCGGTATTCCTCGATCTTGCCCTTGGCGATCTTGGCCTTCTGCGACAGCACCTCGATGCCGGTGATGCCGCGCAGGGTCTTGGCCGCGCGCTTGACCGCGACCTCCACCGCATCCTGAAAGCCTTTGGTCGAGCTGGCCGTCAATTTGGTGACACGGGCGACAGACATGCCGTTTCTCCCCAGTCGAGGTTGGGGCTGAAATCCTACTCTCCTTACCGGAGACCGACCAGGGACCGGCGTCAGGCCCCAAAAGCTGCAGGGCCCGCTCCTGTCGGAAGCGGGCCCTGCTGGTGATGGTGCCGGGCTCTGCGTGAGCCCGGCACCCCGCCCGCGGCCTGGGGGCATGACCGCGGGAGCTCTCAAGGCGACCCGCCGTATCCATGAGCGGGTCCGGTTGGGGGATGGGAGCCGGGCTCTGCATGAACCCGGCTCCCGCCCGCGGCTGGGGGGCATGAGCCGCGGGAATTCGTGGATCCGTCGTCAGGCAGCGGCCGAAGCGAGGGCGGACTCCGACCGGCGCTCGCCTTCTGGCGCGGCGCCGCGGGCGCGGCGCCAAGCGTTGGGGCTGGCGCCTTCCTGGCGGCGGAACAGGCGCGAGAAATGCGACTGGTCGGCAAAGCCGCAATCGAGCGCCACCTGGCTCAGCGGCTCGTCGGTCGTCAGCATCATCGTCCGCGCGCGGGCCAACCGCAGCCGCACCAGATGGGCGTGCGGCGTCTCGCCGAAGCTGACCTTGAAGGCCCGGGCGAAGTGGCTGACGCTGAGGCGGCAAAGGGCGGCCAGCGCCTCGATCGCGACCGCTTCGGCGAGGTTGGCGTCCAGATGGGCTTTCACGCGGTTGATCTGCCAGGGGGCGAGGCCGCCGCGGAGCAGGCGCGCCGGCTCCGCCTTGGCGACGGCGCCGGCGGTCGCCGGCACCATGGATTCCAGCAGGCTCGCCGCACGATCGAGGCAGCGCTTCGCGGCCGCCTGGTCGCGCTCCAGATAGCCGCTGGCGCTGGTCAGAAGCCGGACCAGGGCGGACTGGACATCGTCGCCATCGACCGGCATCGAGCGCAGCGACGCGCTGGCCTGGATATGGGCGGTGCCCTGCGGCTTGGCGGTGATGCTGGCGGCGGTTTGCTGAAGCATGGTCGATCCCCTTCTTGATTGAGAGCGTCGGTTGCATCGGTCGGTGGCGAGCCGGAACCACCCGGCCACGTATCCACCATCGGACAGGAAGCCCCCGACGAACAATTCGACCTGCGGAAAGCGGGATAGGACACAAGGCTGCGCCTCTAATACCAAGGTATGATGGCGCGGCGGCGAGGGCGGGCCGCAGCCTGCGAAGGCGGGCGCAACCGTGTGACCGATGGTCCCGAGACCGGCCCGCCGGAGCGATTTCCGGTGGCCTCGCCCGTGGCGCGATGGGCTATGATCGCCCGCTCCCGCCGGCCCATCTGGGGAAGACGAAACTCTTTGGCTGTTCCATCCGCCGCAGACAGGGGTGCGGGCGCCCCGCCCCCGATACGAGCCCTCCCGCCGCAACCCGGCCGCCCGACGCTCCGCAAGGCCGTCGCGATCGCGCTGGCTGGCGCGATCTTCTTCTTCGACACGCTGAGCCCGGCCGGCATCGCCGTCGCCGTGCTCTACGCCATCGTCATCATGATGTCGGTCGATCTTTGCGATCGCCGGGGGTTGATGCTGGTCTCGCTCGGCTGCGCCCTGCTGACGATGCTGAGCTTCTTCATCGGCCATGGGCTGAGCTTCAATGACGGCCCGCTGCTGCGCTGTTTCGTCAGCCTCGCCGCCATCGCCATCACCACGCTGCTGGCGCTGCGGAACCAGCGCGCCACGGAAATCCTGACCGAAAGCGAATGGCGCTACCGCCGCATCTTCCAGACGGCCGGGGTCGCGATCTGGGAGGAGGATTTCAGCGCGATCCAGTCCGCGCTGCGCAATCTCCGCCAGCGCGGCATCGCCGACATCCGCAGCTACCTTGCCGCCAATCCGCAGTTCGTCCAGAACTGCATCTCGATGGTGCAGATCCTCGACGTGAACGACGCGGCGGTCCGTCTGCTGGGCGCCCGCGACAAGATCGAGGTCACCGCCTCGCTGAAGAGCTTCTTCCTGCCCGAGACGGTCGAATCCTTTCAGGAGATGCTCTGCGCCATGTTCGAGGGCAAGCGCTCCTTCGCCTATGAGAGCGCGATCCAGACCGTGACGGGCGAGCGCCGCGCCATCCTGATGTCGGCCACCTTCCCGCCCGAGACCGAATCCTATCGCAACGTGCTGGTCTCCGTGCTCGACACCACCGAACGCGACCGGGCGCAGCGCGCATTGCAGCAGGCGCAGTCGGCGCTGGCCCATGTCTCGCGCGTCTCCACCCTGGGCGAGCTCACGGCCTCGATCGCGCACGAGGTCAACCAGCCCTTGGCGGCGATCGTCACGAACGGCGAGGCCTGCCTGCGCTGGCTCGACCGCGAGCCCCCGGAGCTGGGCGAGGCCCGGGCCTGCGTCCAGCGCAGCGTCAGCGAGGGCCGGCGCGCCGGCGCGGTGGTCCAGCGGCTGCGCGACCTGTCGCGACGCTCCGATCCCCGGATCGTCCCCCTCGACATCAACGCCGCCATCGAGGAGGCTGCCCTGCTGGTGGACCGCGAGGCCTCCGACCATGGAGTCTCGATCAAGCTCGATCTCGAGGCCCGATTGCCCGAGCTGCGCTTCGACCGGATCGAGCTGCAGCAGATCGTGATCAACCTGATCATCAACGCGATGCATGCGATGGAGAAGGTCGCGGGGCGGCCGAAGGAAGTGACGGTCGAATCGCGCGCCGAATCGCCGGCGGCGGTGCGCATCTCGGTGTGCGATCGGGGCACCGGCATCGACCCGGCGGCGATGCCGCGGCTGTTCGACGCCTTCTTCACCACCCGGCAGGAGGGCATCGGGCTGGGTCTCTCGATCTGCCGCTCGATCGTCGAGGCCCATGGCGGGCGCATCTGGGCCGAGAACAATGCCGACCATGGCGGCGGGCACGGGGCGAGCTTCCATATCCTGCTCTCGACGGCGGCGGAAGGAGGACGATGAGCGCGAAACCCCTCACGGGCGATCCGAGCGAGGCGCCCCTCGTCGTCATCCTCGACGACGACGAGGCGGTGGGGAGCGCCCTCAGCAGCCTGCTGCGCTCGGTGGGCTATCGCGTCGAGGTCTTCCTGGCGCCCAAGGAGCTGCTGCAGAAGGGGATGCCGGAGGCCGCGAGCTGCCTCGTTCTCGATGTCCGGCTGCCGATGATCAGCGGGCTCGAGTTCCAGAGGCAGCTCGCCGCGGCGAACAACCGGACGCCGATCGTCTTCATGACCGGCCATGGCGACATCCCCATGTCGGTCAAGGCGATGAAGGCCGGCGCCGTCGATTTCCTGGCCAAGCCCTTCCGCGACCAGGACATGCTCGACGCCGTGGCGGCGGCGATCGAGCGCGACCGCGCCCGGCGCATCAGCGAGGCGGGCCTCGACGGGTTGCGCCGTCGGCTCGAGACCTTGAGCAAGCGCGAGCAGGAGGTCATGGCGCTCGCCACGGCCGGGCTGATGAACAAGCAGATCGCCGGCGAACTCGGCCTCAGCGAGGTCACCGTCAAGATCCACCGCGGCCATGTCATGCAGAAGATGGGCGCCCGTTCCTTCGCCGACCTGGTGCGCATCGCCGAGACGCTGGGCATCCGCCGCTCCTAGGCTGAACCTTTTCGAGATCGATCCGCGGGCGCAGGAAACCACCGTCATGGCAGCGGCGACGCGGCGGCGCGTTCGGTCCTTCGACCGCAGGAACGTTCAAGCCCCGACCGGCCCGCCCGCGCTTCAACGAGAGCCAGCATGCCTCCCTCCGAGGAGGCATGGATATACGGGCCCGCCATGTCGAGATCAGTCGTTCTCATCCACGGAGCCGGCGCCTCGTCGGCCTGCTGGCAGACATGGCAGAACCGGCTGGAGCGCGCCGGCTATGAATGCCTGGCACCGGCCTGGCCCTTCCACGGGCGGCCCCCGGCCGAGCAGCGGCGGCATCCCGATCCGCGGCTGGCGACCCTGACGGTCGGCGCGATCCTCGATCACTACGCCGGCATCATCGCCGGCCTGCCGGCGCCGCCGATCCTCATCGGCCATTCCTTCGGCGGGTTGCTGGTCCAGCTGCTGCTGGATCGCGGCCTGGGTGCCGCCGGCGTCGGGATCGGCGCCCTGCCGCCGCGTCATGCGCTGCCGGGCCCGCGTCAGCCCTGGTTCCTGTTGACCGCGATCCTGGCCCTGCGCGACTGGAGCCGCACGCCGCTTCTGAGCCGATCCTTCTTCCGCAGCCGCGTCGCGCAGACCTTGCCGCCGGCGGAACGCGACGCCGCCTGCGAGCGCTATCTGGTGCCGACCGGCCGGAGCCTCATGGTCGAGGCGGCGCTCGGGATCGGGACGGGCGTCGATTTCGCCAATCCCCGCCGCGCACCGCTGCTGCTGGTGAGCGGCGAGGAAGACCGCATCGTCAAGCCCGACATGACCCGAGCCCTCTTTCGCGCCCATCTGGCCTCGCCGGTCGAGACCGCATTGCGCCTTCTGCCGCGTCGCTCCCATTGGGTCCTGACCGAGCCCGGCTGGGAGCAGGTCGCGGATTTCTGCGTCGCCTGGGCCGACACCCGTTCGCCCAGACCCTGAACGGCCTTCCCGCCGGCCGGCCCCGGCGCGCGCGATTCGTTCAACGGCCGGCGGCTGGACGCAATCCTCTTTCGGCTGTCCCGCCTAGCCTGGGACCACAACGCGCGAGCCCGAGGAGGAGCCCCATGCACACGCAACAGAGTTCGTCACGGCCGTCGGCAGGATTCACCCGCTTCGACCGGTCCGGCTCGGTCGTCGCCATCGCGAAGGCGTTCGATTCGGCGCTGGCCGATCTCGCCGCGCTCTATCTCAAGACCAAGAACCTGCATTGGTACCTGTCGGAGCAATATTTCCGCGACCATCCGACGGCGATCGACGCGGGCGACCTGCAGACCCTCGTGACCCTCGAAACCGTGGGAAATCGGATCCAGACGCTGGGCGGCATCGCACTGCGCTGCCTCGATCAGATCGCGCGGCCGCCCGCCGCCGAGGAGATGCCGGCGGTTCCGCGGGAGCTGCTGCACCAGTTCCATGAGGGAACCGTGGCGCTGGCCGCCTGTCTCCACGATCTCGATGCCGTCCTCGGCGGGCGCAGCACCGGGACTCCTCGCCCTCCCTTGAAAGTCTGGATGGAGAGGGCCGACCGGCACGGCCATATCCTGGTCGAGGCGGCGCGCCGGACCTGACGTCCGCCGCGGCATCGGCCTACTATCGAGACAATTGGCCAAACCGGAGGACCGCGATGGCACGCCCACCCCTGCCGCCTTTCACCGCCGAGACCGCCGTGCAGAAGGCGCGGCTCGCGGAGGATGCCTGGAACACGCGCGATCCGCAGCGCGTGGCCCAGGCCTACACGCCCGACAGCCGCTGGCGCAACCGCGCCGAGTTCATCCAAGGCCGCGCGGAAATCGAGGCCTTCCTGACCCGCAAATGGCAGCGCGAGCTCGATTACCGCCTGATCAAGGAGCTCTGGACCTTCGCCGGCAACCGCATCGCCGTGCGCTTCGTCTATGAATGGCATGACGACAGCGGCAACTGGTACCGCTCGCATGGCAACGAGAACTGGGAGTTCGACGAGGAGGGTCTGATGCGCCGGCGGCTCGCCAGCATCAACGACCAGCGGATTGCCGAATCCGAACGCAAATTCCGCTGGCCGCTCGGCCGCCGGCCCGACGATCATCCCGGCCTGACGGAGCTGGGATTCTAGAAAGACGGTGCGCGCCGGCGCGAGGCCTTAGCCGGCGGCACCCGCGACGGTGCCACGCAGGGCTTGCCGATCCACGCCCGGTACCTGCGCGAGGAATTGCGGGCCCAGATCATCGAGCCGCGGACAACCGATCTGGGCCAGGATCGTGCCCAGCTCCTGGGCGAAGATCTCGAGCGCCTTGCGGATGCCGGCGCGCCCCGCGGCCGCGACGCCATAAAGGGTCGGGCGGCCCTGGAACACATAGCGGGCGCCGAGGCAGCGCGCGATGACGATGTCCGACCCCCGCCGGATGCCTCCGTCCAGCATGATCTCGGCTTTCTGACCGACGGCCGCGTGAACAGCCGGAAGGGCCAGGAGCGGCGCGATCGCGCGGTCGAGCTGCCGGCCGCCATGGTTGGAAACGATGACCCCATCCGCACCGGCCGCGACCGCGCGGGTCGCATCGTCGGGATGGAGGATCCCCTTCACCAGCAGCTTGCGCGGCCAAAGCTGCCGGACGCGATCGAGGAACGCCCATGTCAGGGTGAGCGGCGGGAACTGCTCCACGAAAAGGTCGGCCACCTGCGCCGGCGACGCGCCCTCGGACGCGTAAGGCCGGAAGTTCCCCATATAGGGCAGGCCGCCATGGCCGAAATAGTCCAGCGTCCAGCGCGGATGCGTGGCCGCCTGGAAGATCATCGCGGGCGTCACCTTCAGCGGATGGCTGAAGCCGCTGCGCCGGTTGCGTTCGCGGTTCGAGGTGACGGGAACGTCGACCGTCACGACGAGCACCTTCACGCCGAGCCCGAGCGCGCGCCGGACCATGTCCTCCGCCAGCCGGGGATCGCGCGTACCATAGAGCTGGAACCAGCAATGTTCCGGCGCCACCGCCATCGCCTCCTCGATCGACGCGTTGCTGGCGCCCGACAGGATGAAGGGGACGTTCGCCACCCTGGCCTCGGCGGCGAGGAGCCGGTCGGCGTCATGCCGGAACATGCCCGCATTGCCGGTGGGCGCGATGCCGATCGGCAGCGAGAAGGACTGGCCCGCCGCACTGGCTGTCAGATCCTTCCGGGATATGTCGACCAGGTAGCGCGGCATCAGCCGGCAGGACCGGAAGGCGGCCTCGCTGTCGGCGAGCGCCACCTCGTCGTCGCAGCCGCCCTCGACATAGTCGAAGGCCATGCGCGGCAGGCGCCGACGCGCCATGCGCTTCAGATCGGCGATGCTGATGACCCGATCGAGCGCCATGCTTCGCGCCGTGTCTTCGGAGCCGGAGCGCCGCAGGGCCCGGGCAAGCCGGGCGGTCGCTGCCGGGCTCATGATTCCGTCAGGCCCGGCGGCGCGCCTGGGACGGGCTGGCGGCGGCGCCGGTCCAGATATGCTCGGTCTGGTGCAGATGCGCATGGGACGCACGCCGCGCCGCCTCGGGATCGCGGGCCCGGATCGCGTCCAGGATGGCGGCATGCTGGGCCTCGACCGCGGCCTTGCCTTCGCGGGCATCCCCGGCGGCCAGGATGATCTCGTAGCCGCGCTGCAGAAACACCTTGATCAGCTTGGTGAGCCCGTGGGCCGTATGCAGGATCGCGATATTGTGCGAGGCCTGGGCGATGGCCTGATGGAAATCCAGGTCGCGCTTGGCGAGCGAAGCGGTGTTCCGGGAGCGGCCCCTGATCTGCGCCTCCAGCGCGGCCTCGAGCTTCCGGATGTCGGCCGCCGTCGCGCGTTCCGCCGCCAGCGCCGCCGCATGCGCCTCCAGCACGTCGCGCATCTCGATCAGGTCGCGGATCGCCGAGGGATGACGCTCCAGCATCTGCGATAAAGGCTCGGTCAGGCTGGTCCGTGTCAGCTCGGTCACGACGGCGCCGCCATTGCGCGCCGGCTCGATCAGGCCGCGCGAGCGCAGCTCCGACAGCGCTTCTCTCAAGGACGGCCGGGAGACGCCGATCTGCTTCGCCAGCTCGCGCTCGGAGGGCAACCCCTCGCCGGGCTGAAGCCGGCCCTCGACGATGAGATGCTCGAGCTGGCGGGCGACGACGTCGGAAAGACGCCGGGCCGGCGGCAGGGTGACGGGCTTGAACATGCGGGCTCTCTTCTGTCTGCCGTACGCGCTTATGCGTCTCGCCCGGTCCGCGGGATTCGGCCGATGCGGAGATCCTGTTCCTTGACAAAGCGTCTGAATCGCGGCGTTTCCGGCCACGCCGCCCCTTGACAGCGGGATTTGCTTTGTGGTCGTACTGGTCTGACCAGTATTACCAAAAAGAAGCCAACGCACAAGTTGGATATGGGGAGGAGCAAGCGTTGCCAGGAACGCTTGTCGTATCGCCGCATCGGCGCACGCTTTCGTTTGCCGTGACGAGCTCCGCGACAGCGGAGGGCGCGGGCGTGACGCTTGTCCGCAGCGGAGCGCCGGCGCGATGAAGGCGGGCTTGCTTCCACGCGGGCAGTTCAGCCAGGAGCGGATCGTCTTCGCGATCACCGTCCTCCTGTTCCTGCTGTTCTCGGCGACGCTGACCGGCTTCCTCAATTCCTCGAACCTGCTCTCCCTGCTGCAGAGCGTCTCCGTCCTCGGCATTCTCGGCGTCGGCATGGCCGTGGTCGTGATCGGCCGCGGCATCGATCTGTCGATCGTGGCGACGATGGCCATCCCCGTGGCCTGGGCGCTCTACATGACGGACCAGGGCATGCCCGTCGCGACCGCCTTCGCGCTGGGCGCGGGTTTCTCCATCCTGGTCGGCATCCTCAACGGCTTCTTCATCGCCTATGTCGAGGTGCCGGCGCTGTTCGCGACGCTCGCCATCGCCGCCTTCGTCTATGGCTTCGGCCGGTCGCAGCTCTTCAACCAGGACATCATCTACCTGCCGGCCAGCGCCGCCTGGATCGGCGCGGTCGGGAAGATGCATGTGGCGCAGGTCCCCATCGCGGTCGTGTTCTTCGCGATCGTCTGCGTCCTGGGCTTCCTGCTGCTGCGCTACACCAAGGCCGGCCGCTTCTTCTACCTGATGGGCGACAACTACCTCGCGGCCCGCATCACCGGCATTCCGACGCGACCCATGATCGTGATCCAGTACACGATCTCGTCCCTGATCGCCTTCATCGCCGGCACCGTCACCGCGGCGGCCGTCGCCAGCATGAACACGCGGGTCGCGAACTCGACCCTGATCTACGACGTCATCCTGGTCGTGGTCGTCGGCGGCATCGGGCTCAGCGGCGGCAAGGGCGGGATCCGCAACGTCGTCATCGGCACGCTCCTGATCGGGATCCTGCTGAACGCCATGACGATCATGGACCTCCCCTTCACGCTGCAGAACCTGATCAAGAGCGTCATCCTGCTGGTGGCGCTCCTGGTGGACAGCATCGTCAACCCGCGGGACGAGCAGACCGGTCAGCAGGGAGACATCTGAGAGACGCCGGAACGCGGATGGCGGAGGCCAGCGCGGCCGTCGCCCGGCCTCGTTCCGACAGGACCATACCAGACCCATCAACAATCGCGTCGACGAGAACGTCGACCGTCACAAGGAGGAGACCATGGCGCGTCATCGAATACTCGCAGCACTCTGTGCGGGACTCTTGCTGGGCTCGTCGGCCGCGATGGCCGACGGCCTCGTCGATCCCGGCCACGCCCCTTACGTCGATTCCCTGAAGGGCAAGAAGGTCGCCTTCCTGCCCCTCGCCACGGGCTTCGACCTGGCCGAAGGCTGGGCCAGCGGCATCCGTCAGACGGTCGAATCCTTCGGCGGCAGCTTCGAGATCCGCGACCCGAACTGGAACACCTCGGCCGGCGCCCAGGCGCTGACCGAGCTCATCAGCGAGAAGCCCGACCTCATCGTCGTCCATAATCCCGACGTGCAGTCCTATGCGCGCCTGAACGAGAAGGCGGAGAAGGCCGGCATCTACGTCGTCCAGGTCAACATGCGCTCCACCTTCTCGACCGACGCCTTCGTCGGCGCCGACTGGCTCGAGGTCGGCCATGCGGAAGCCAACGCGCTCGTCACGAAGTGCGGCGCCGGCTCCGGCACCTCCGGCAAGGTAGCGATCGTGCAGGGCGTGCTGACCGCGGCGACCAGCGTCTACCAGATCGGCCCGATCCTCGACGTCTTCGCCCAGCATCCCGAGATCAAGGTCGTCTCGAACCAGGCGGCCGACTGGGACGCCAGCAAGGCCCGCGCCCTGACGGCGACGGTGCTGCAGCAGAACCCGGATCTCTGCGGCCTGATCAGCTTCTGGGACGGCATGGCGCTCGGCAGCTCGGCCGCGATCAGCGAGGCGGGCCTCACCGGCAAGGTCTATGTCGTCACCAACGGCGGCGGCGAGAAGATGGCCTGCGACAATCTCGAGAGCGGCGGCTTCGACGAGTATGTCAGCTTCGACGTGCCGCGGCAGGCGGCCGACATGAGCGCCATCATCAAGGTGCTGCTCCAGAGCGGCCTGAAGCCGGGCGCCATGAAGGTCTCGCTCTACACGCCCAACAAGATCCTGACCAAGGACACGCTCAAGCCCGACTCCTGCTGGAGCATGAAGGACCTGCCCAAGCAGGGTTAGATTTCCCCGGGAAGAGGCGGCCGGTCCGGCCGCCTCGTCCTTCTGCTCTCCCCTTCCCGCCATTCGAGACGGACACCCATGGCCCTGGCCGGTACCGATGCCCTGATGCGGTGGCGCTATCGCCTGCTGCCGGACCATCTCCTGGGCGAGATCCTGGCGAAGCGATGGATCGACAACCTGATCCCCTTCGCCTTCCTGCTGATCACGATCGGCATCTTCGGCTCGGTCATCCCGGACTTCTACTCCATCGGCTATCTGAGCGACGCCACGCGCCAGCTCGGCGAGTTCCTGCTGATCGTGATCGGCCTGCTGATCGTCATGCTGGGCGGCGGCATCGATCTCAGCGTCGGCTCGACCTTCGCGCTCGCCAACCTGGTGGCGCTGATCGCGATGAACATCCTGGGCTGGCCGGTCTGGGCCGCCTTCCTCGCCGTCGTCGCGGTCAACGGCCTGGTCGGCCTCATGAACGGCGTCCTGGTCGGCTATCTGCGCCTGCGCGCCTTCCTGACGACGCTGGTCACGCTGATCATGATCCGCGCCGTCGTGGACATGCTGCTGCTGAAGTTCTCGGTGCAGATCGCCGGCGCCTATGTGGAATCCGATCTCTGGTTCTATCTGGGCGACGGCACCGCGCTCGGCGTGCCCTTCAGCTTCATCGTGGCGATCGTCATCGCCGTCATCGCCCATATCTTCCTCAGCCGCTCGCGCCTCGGCTGGCATGTGAGCGCCATCGGCGGGTCGCGCCGCTCCGCCTACAATATCGGCATTCCCGTCCGCCGCACGGTCTGCATGACCTATGTGCTCTCGGCGGCCCTGGCGGGCGTCGCGGGCTTCCTCTTCGCGGCGCGGCTCGGCGGCGCCGGCGCCGACACGGGCGTGGGCCTCGACATCCAGGCGCTCACGGCCGCGGTGCTGGGCGGCAACAGCCTCGGCGGCGGCCGCGGCTCGGTGGTCAAGGGCATCCTCGGCTCGATCATCGTGCTGCTGGTCAGCAACGGGCTGGTGCGGCTGGGCTTCCAGAGCGGCGCCACCTCCATGGTGCTGGGGCTGATCCTGCTCATGGCGGTCTCGATCGACGTGCGCTGGCTCAAGAACCGGCACAAGGTCCTGTCCAAGCTCTATGTCTCGCCCACCTATTTCCGCCTGCCGACGCGGCCCTCGACGCTGCCGGATTCCGGCTCGCCCTATGCGCTCAACGACAAGCTGCGCCAGGTCGAGGTGATCGGGCTCGGCCAGATCGAGGGACCCGAGGACGTGATCCTCGACCGCGACGACAATCTCTATTGCGGCTCGCGGCACGGCGACATCGTCAAGTTCCACGGGCCCGACCACAAGCGCGCCGAGATCTTCGCCCATATCGGCGGCCATCCGCTGGGCATGGCGTTCGACCGGGAGGGCCATCTCCAGGTCTGCGTCGGCGGCATGGGGCTCTACGCGGTCTCGCCCAAGGGCGAGGTGCGCAAGATGACCGACGAGACCAACCGCTCGCCGCGTTCCATCATCGACGATGCGCGCGTCCGCTTCGCCGACGATCTCGACATCGCGCCGGACGGCCGCATCTTCTTCAGCGAGGCCTCGATCCGCTACGAATCGCAGGACTGGGCCGTGGACGGCGTCGAATGCCGGCCCAATGGCCGGGTCATCTGCCACGACCCGCGAACCGGCACGACCCGCACCGTGCTGCGCAACATCCGGCTCGCCAACGGCATCTGCATGGCCTCCGACGGGCAGTCGCTGCTGCTCAACGAGACCTGGGCCTGCCGCGTGCTGCGCTACTGGTTCGACGGGCCGAAGGCCGGCCGGACCGAGATCGTGCTGGACGGGCTGCCCGGCTATCCCGACAACGTCAACCGCGCCTCGGACGGCAATTACTGGCTCGCCATCGTCGGCATGCGCACCCCGATCCTCGATCTCGCGCTGCGCAAGCCGGGCTTCCGCCGCCGCATGGCGCGCCGCATCCCGATGGACGAGTGGCTCTACCCCAACATCAACACGGGCTGCATCGTCAAGTTCAACGAGAAGGGCGAGGTGCTCGACGCGCTGTGGGATCTGGGCGGCCAGAACCACCCGATGATCACCTCCATGCGCGAGCATCGCGGCCATCTCTATATCGGCGGCATCTACAACAACCGGATCGGCAAATACCGCATCCCCGGCGCCGATCCGACCTGGACCGCGCAGGACCATTATTGGGGATCGGCGCGATGATCGGTCCGCTGCGCCAGGCGCTCGACTGGTTCCGCGGTACCGGCGATGCCGCGATCACCCTGCCGCCGATGGACGGCGCGATCCAGCCCAACCAGGCGATCGAGGAGGCCGATCTCCTCCTGTCGGTCGAGCGGCCCGACAATCTCGTCGCGATCGGCGGCCGCGTGCTGTTCTCGAGCGGCAAGACCGTCCTGGCGCTCGACCCGCGCGGCGGCGCCGACAGGGCCGATATCCTCGCCGGCTTCGACAGCGAGGTCGCCTGCCTCGCCGGGGATACCCAAGGCAATCTCGTCGCCGGCCTCGACGACGGGACGATCCTGTTCGCGGGCGGACCCCGCAAGGGCCAGCGCCTCGCCGATCCCGGCCCCAAGCCTTCCTGCCCGACCGCCCTGCGGCTCGAGGACGCGTCGCTCATCGTCGCCCACGGCTCGCGCCAGAACCCGCCCTCAGGCTGGAAGCGCGACCTGATGGAGCGCAACGCCAGCGGCTCGGTCTGGCGCATCGATCTCGAATCCGGCAAGCCCACCCGGCTGGCCGACCGGCTCGCCTTTCCCTATGGGCTGGCCGCGGGACCGCAAGGTGCCGTCGCGGTCTCGGAAAGCTGGCGCCACCAGATCCTGACCCTGCCCTCCCCGGGCGACAGGCCGACCGTGCTGCTGGATCTGCTGCCCGGCTATCCCGCGCGCCTGGCGCCGGCCACGGGCGGCGGCCATTGGCTCTGCGTCTTCGCACCGCGCAGCCGGCTGGTCGAGTTCGTGCTGCGCGAGCGCGGCTTCTGCGCCGACATGTTCCGCGAGGTCGAGGCCGAATACTGGATCGCGCCCGCCTTGAATTCGGGCCAGAGCTTCCTCGAACCGCTGCAGGGCGGCGCCATCAAGCAGCTCGGCATCCTGAAGCCCTGGGCGCCCAGCCGCTCCTACGGGCTCCTGATCCGCCTCGATGCCGCCTTCCAGCCGGTCACCAGCTATCACAGCCGCGCCGACGGCACGCGCCACGGCGTGACGAGCTGCCTCGATTGGAACGGCCGGTTGCTGGTGGCCTGCAAAGGCGGCAACGCCATCCTGTCGCTCGATCCCGGCGCCGGCCCGGGCGAGGAAGGAGGCCGCGCATGACGACGCCCCTGCTCGAGATGCGCGGGATCACCAAGGAATATCGCGGCGTTCCCGCGGTGAAGACTGTCGATTTCACGCTGCTTCAGGGCGAGGTCCATGCGCTCCTGGGCGAGAACGGCGCCGGCAAATCGACCCTGACCAAGATCATGGCGGGGGTCGTCCAGCCGACCAGCGGCACCATGGCGATCGAAGGCAAGGCGGTGAGCTTCCCCACGCCCGCCGCGGCGCTGAAGCAGGGCGTCGCCATGGTGTTCCAGGAGACCACGCTGGTTCCCTCCATGACGGTGGCGCAAAACCTCTATCTGGGCGACGAGCGCTTCCTCAACCGCCTGCGCGGGATCTATATCTCGGCCCAGCAGTTCCTGCAGTCGCTGAACTTCCCGGTCGATCCGACGGCGACGGTGGCGTCGCTGGGCGCCGCCAAGAAGCAGATGGTCGAGATCGCGCGCGCGGTGCGGCACAAGGCGCGCATCATCATCTTCGACGAGCCGACCGCCACCCTGACGCCCGAGGAGAAGCATCACTTCGTGGCGCTGGTCGGAAGGCTCAAGGCGCGCGGCGTCTCGATCGTGTTCATCTCGCACGCGCTCGAGGAGGCGCTCGACATCGCCGACCGGATCACGGTGCTGCGCGACGGCGAGCATGTCGTGACCGACGCGACCGGCGCCTTCGACCGCGACAAGATCATCCGCGCCATGGTCGGACGCTCGCTCTCGGGCGAGCTCTATCGCCGCCGCGAGCAGAGCCAGGTGCGCCCCCGCGGCCGCCGGGTCTTGAGCGTGCAGGACCTGACCATGGGCAACATGGTCCGCAACAATTCCTTCTCGGTCTATGAGGGCCAGATCACGGGCCTGTTCGGGCTGGTGGGATCGGGGCGCTCCGAGACGGCGCGCATCGTCGCCGGCGTGGTCAAGCGCGACTTCTTCCACGGCGGCGAGGTGCGTTTCGAGGGCCGGCCCGTGCGCTACAAGGTGCCGGCGCCGGCCGTGAAGGACGGGATCGTCTACGTCACCGAGGACCGCAAGCTCGAGGGCTTCTTCGAGACCATGTCGATCGGCGACAATCTCTATGCCGGGCTTCTGGCCAAGAACCTCAACGCGACCGGCGGTATCGTCAGCATGGCCGAGATGCGCAAGCTCGCCGACAGCTGGACGCAGACGCTCAATATCCGTGCCATCAATCGCAACGCGCGAGCCGTCGAGCTGTCGGGCGGCAATCAGCAGAAGCTCGTCATCGGCAAAGCCCTGCTGCAGAAGCCGCGCCTGGTGATCTTCGACGAGCCCACGCGCGGCGTGGATGTCGGCGCCATCGGCGAGATCCACCAGTTCATCAACCGCCTGGCCGACGAGGGGCTGGCGGTGATCATGATCTCCTCCTACCTGCCGGAGATCATGAACCTCTCGGACCGGATCCTGGTCTGCCGCCAGGGCCGCGTCGTCGAGGAGTTCATGCCCGGCGCGGCGACGGAGGAGAAGATCATGTACGCCGCCGTTCACTGAGCATCGTCGCCACAGGGCCGCTGCGAGCCCGGGGTTCAACCCCTGGCCGCGAACACGCCGCGCGCGACCGCGCGGGCGAGGCAGTTGGCGGCCCGTTCGCCCAGCACGCTCAAGGTCAAGGCCCAAGGTTCCGCCAGCGGCCGCGCGCCGGTCGAGAGCGCGAACACAACATCGCCGTCGAAGAGCGTGTGGACCGGGCGGATCGCCCGCGACAGACCATCCTGCGCCATGATCGCCAGACGGCGGGCCTGGGCCGGGGTGAGCGCGACATTGGTGGCGACGACGGCGATCGTGGTGTTCTGGCGCAAGGCCGGGCTCGCCTTGGCGGCGCCCCAATCGTCGGGCGCCATCGGCCGGCGCGGATCGGGCCGCGCGCCACCGAACTCGCCGTCGATCTCGAACGGCCAGGCCCAGAACGCGTCGGAACCCGGCATGACGACCGAGCCCACCGCATTCACCGCCACCAGCGCACCGACGGCGATCCCGCTGTCATCGACCAGGCTCGTGGAGCCGATGCCGCCCTTGAGCGTGCCGGCCTTGGCGCCATAGCCGGCCCCGGCCACGCCGAGCTCGAACGCCCGATCCGCCGCCGCCAGCGCCTGGCGGCCGAGCTCGCCATAAGGCGGCCGGTCGCCCCAGTTCTTGTCGCCGCTGTTGGCGAGGTCGAACAGGATCGCGGCCGGCACGATCGGGGCGGGCTTCGCCCCCTCGCCGACCGAATAGCCCCGTCCCGCCGCCCCCAGCGCGGCGACGACGCCGTCCGCGGCGCCCAGGCCGTAGACCGAGCCGCCGGAGAGCACGAGCGCATCGACCGCCTCCACCAGCGTATCGGCCGCCAGCAGATCGGTCTCGCGCGTGCCGGGACCGCCGCCGCGCACATCGCAGGCGCAGACGGCGGGCCTGTCCGGCAGAACGACCGTGACGCCGGTGCGGACGCGCGCGTCGTGGGCCTGGCCGACCTTGAGCCCGCCGATATCGGTGATCAGGTTGCGGGGACCTGGACGAATTCCGGTCATTGTCCTATCGCCTGGAAGCCTCCCGATCGCGACGGCCGGCGAGGCGGAGAAGTGGCGTCACTCTAGCACGGCGCGCTACCAATGGCCCTTGCGCCGGTTCCAGCCATAGAGCCGGTCGGCGAAGCCGTCATAGGCGAAGCGCATGACCTGGCGCAGTACCGGCAGCCCCAGGAGCCAACCGAGCCAGGCCTCGCCCGGCGTCAGGCGCCAGATGGCGATGGCGCAGTCGGCACCGACCAGGAGCCGGTCCTGCGCATCGACGGCATGAAGCCGGCGCCGCACCTCTTCGAGGCCCGCGCCGAAGCGGGCCAGCGCCTCGGGCTCGAGATTGATGTCGCGGAATTCGATGATCCCCTTCTGCATCGCCGCCAGCAGCCGGCGCCGCTGTCGGGTGATGCCGGCGTTACAGACCGGGCATCGGGTGTTGTACCAGACAGTGAGCGGTGGCTGCATGGACTGCCGCGAGCTCGGGGATCATTCTTCAGGAGGAGAGATAGCGCCGTGCCTCGATCGCCGCGCAGACCCGGTCGACGGCTTCGTCCGGGCTCGCCGTCGCCGTGTCGATCACCAGATGCGGCTCCGGCCAGGGCTCGTACTCGCGGGCCAGCACCGCGGCCCAGCCGGGCGGAACGAGGCCGGGCACATCCACCACCCGGCCTTCGACGCGCCGGCGATGCTCCGCCTGGTCGGAGCAGAGCAGCTCGACCTCGAGGATCGGCGCCGCGGCGGCGACCGCCGCCGACCGCCAGGCCGCGCGCGTGATCGCCAGCGGATTGACGGCATCGGCCACGACCGCCTGCCCCAGCCGCAGGTTCGCCTCGGCCAGCGCGTAAGCCGCTGCATAGCCGGCGGGGCCGATATCGCCGGCGAGCCCATCCGCCTCGCGGATCGCCTGCTCGATCGTGTCGATCCGCAGATAGGTCGCGCGCTGCCGGCGGGCGACCTCGCGCGCGATCGTCGTCTTGCCGGTGCCCGGCAGCCCGCCGAAGACGATCAGCAGCGGCGGCAAGGGATCAGGGAGCGCCGCAATAGAAATAGGCGTTGCGCGGTCCGAGCCACGTGTCCTCCTCCGCATAGCGGTCGAAATGCGCCGTCGTGCTCTCCTTGCCGCAAATGCCGTCGGCCTGCGCCTGCAGGCTGTAGGCGTCGTCGGTCGCGGCCATGTGGTTGATCACGATCCCCTCCGTGGCGGAGCCGCTGACGGTCGGGCTGCTGCAGCCGGCCAGCGAGGAAGCGAGCAGGGCGGAAGCCAGGAAGGCGGTCAGGCGCATGGGCGATTCTCCATCGGTGATGACGAACAATAGCCTGATTTCCGCGGCTGTTGTCTGCCGCCGGCAGGTCCGTCCTGTTAGTCATTATACCCGTATAAAGTCGCCGATTTTCCCTGATAAGGCGCGGCACGACAATGGCGTCCTCTCAATCAGGAGGATTCCTTCATGCGTGTCTTCGTCACCGGCGCCACGGGCTTCGTCGGGTCTGCCGTCGTCAGCGAGCTGATCGCCGCCGGACACAGGGTGCTGGGCCTCGCCCGCTCGGACAAGGGCGCCGCGTCCCTGGCGGCGGCCGGGGCCGGGATTCATCGCGGGTCGCTCGAGGATCTCGAGAGCCTGCGCCGCGGCGCGGCCGCGGCGGACGGCGTGATCCACACCGCCTTCATCCACGACTTCTCGAGGTTCAAGGCCAATTGCGAGACGGACCGGGGCGTCATCGAGGCCCTCGGTTCCGCGCTCGCCGGCTCCGACCGTCCCTTGATCGTCACCTCCGGCACCGGCCTCGTGACGCCCGGCCGGCTGGCCACCGAAGAGGATCGGCCCGCTTCCGGCTCCGGCTCGCTGCCCCGCGTCGCGTCGGAAGAGGCGGCGGCCGCGGCGGCAGCGCGCGGCGTGCGCGTGTCGGTGGTGCGCCTGGCCCCCTCGGTCCATGGCGACGGCGATCACGGCTTCGTGCCCTTCCTCATCGACTTCGCGCGCGAGAAGGGTGTCTCGGCCTATGTCGGCGGAGGGCTCAATCGCTGGCCGGGCGTGCACCGGCTCGACGCCGCGCATCTCTACCGGCTGGCGCTCGAGAAGGGCGCTGCCGGCGCCTGCTATCACGGCGCCGCCGAGGAGGGCGTGCCGTTCCGGGAGATCGCCGGGGTCATCGGCCGCCGCCTGAACCTGCCGGTCGTGAGCCGGACGCCCGAGGAGGCCGCCCGCCATTTCGGCTGGTTCGCGCATTTCGCGGCGCTCGACAACCCGACCTCGAGCATGTGGACGCGGAAATCGCTGGGATGGGAGCCGAAGCGGCCCGGCCTCCTCGCCGATCTCGACCGGCCGCGCTATTTCGAGCCCGACGGCCGCCCCCGGCTCGGGACATGACGCGCACGGCCCCGTCGCTCAGTGCACCGCCGCATACATGATCTTCTCCTCGCCGGCGTTCTCGGGATTGAACTCCTCGACCACGCGGCCCTGCCGGGTGACGAGGATCCGATCCGACAAGCGGAGAATCTCCGGCAGGTAGGAGGAGATCATGATGATGGCGATGCCCTCGTCCGCCAGCCGGTTGATGAGCTGGTGGATCTCGGCGATCGCGCCGACATCGACGCCGCGGGTCGGCTCGTCGAAGATGATCAGCTTCGGCTTCTGCGCCAGGCTCTTGGCGATCACCACCTTCTGCTGGTTGCCGCCCGAGAGCTCGATGACACGGGCATCGCTGCTGATGGCCTTGACGTTGAGCGTCGTGCGCCATTGCTCGGACATCGCCATCATCTGCCGGTAGCTCAGGATCATCGAGGTGGGTTCCGCCGACGCCATCTTCCCGACATAGACGTTCTCGGCGATGGACATGGTCTCGAAGAAGCCTTCGACCTTGCGGTCCTCGGTGACATAGACGATGCGGTCGAGCACGGCGGGGCGCGGCGTGCGGTAGCGGATCGGCCGGCCCATCAGGTAGATCTCGCCGCCATGGATCAGGTCGCGCTTGACGACGCCGGCGATGACCTTGGCGGTCTCCGTCCGCCCCGACCCGATGAGGCCGAACATGCCGGTGACCTGGCCGGCATAGACCGAGAAGGTGTTGTTCTTCACCACGCCCGCGTAGGACAGGTTCTGGACGCTCAGCACCTTCTCGCCGCGCAGGCGGCCTTTGCGCACGGCCTGGGCGCCGCCATAGAGCTCGTCCGACAGCGCGCGGCCCACCATGGCCCGGACCAGCTTGTCGCGGTCGAGCTCGGCGGTGCTGGCGGTGAGGACGCACTCGCCGTCGCGCAGGACGGTGATCCGGTCGGAGATCGCCAGCGCCTCCTCCAGCGCATGCGAGATGAAGATGACCGAGACGCCGGCCGCCTTAAGGCGGCCGACCAGCGCGAAGAAATGATGCTTCTCCTCGGGCGTCAGGGTCGCCGTCGGCTCGTCGAAGATGATCAGGCGGGCCTTGTGATGCACGGCGCGGGCGGTCTCCACCATCATCCGCTGGGCGGCACCGAGGGTGGAGACGAGGCGGGCGGGATCGACCGAGAAGTTCAGCGACTGCAGGAACTGCTGTGCGCTGATATAGATGCCGCGCAGCCGGTTGAAGAAGGGCTCGTCGCCGAGATAGAGATTCTGCGCGACGGTCAGGGAGGGAACCAGGCTGGTTTCCTGAAAGACCATCGCCACGCCGCCCTGGAGCGCCTCGCGGGGCGTCGCAAAGACCGTCTCGCGGCCGTCGACCAGCATCCGGCCGGCGCTTCTCTGGACGGCGCCGGCGATGATCTTGGTCAGGGTCGATTTGCCCGCGCCATTCTCGCCGATCAGGGCGTGGACCTCCCCCTTGCGGATGTCGAAGTCCACCTTGTTGACGGCGAGCGCGCCCCGATACTCCTTGGTGATTCCGATGAGCTCGATCAGCTTGTCCATGGCTTCACCTCGACGGCTCGCTCGCGGGCAGGGACAGGACGAGACCGCCACCCTTGCTGGTGGCATAGACCGTGCCCTCCTGCTCGACGGCGCTGGTGACGCCATGGCGCCGGCCGTCGGCGCGGCTGTGATGGCTGGCGAGGATGGACAGGCCGGCGTCCAGCCGCACCAGCAGACCGTAGGACCGCGTGGGCGCCCAGGGCTTGCGGATGCCCATGGTCTTGATGCCGCCGCTCTGCATGGGCTCGAGGAAGCTTGCGCCGCTGGTGAGGCTGGGCGCCACCCAGTATTCCGTCGGGATCTCCGCGATCATCCGGCGCTTGAACTCCGGCTCGCGCAGGACGAACTCGATCAGCGAGCTGCGCGGCGCGAAGACCGCCAGCCAGTAGCCGCCCAGGGCCGACGGCGCCAGGCGCGACGGGTAGCCGGGGAGATGCTCGACGACCGCGCCGGCGATGCCGCCCTGGGGCGCGAGCTTGATCACGCGATGGCGCCAGCTCTCGCTGACCAGGATGCCGCCATCGCGATGCAGCGCGAGCCCGCTGGGAAAAGCCAGGCCGCTGGCGAGGCAGGTGGCGCTACGGCTTCCCAGCTCCAGCCGCCATACCGAGCCGCTGGCCCCGCGCTCGATCAGATCCCGGCACCAGTCGTCGGGCCCGCGCCCGGCGGCGCCCTGCGCGACGATCAGCGCGTCGCCGACGGCCAGCAAGGCGGTCGGACAGACACCCCTGTAATCGCCCCATTCGGCAATGACGGTGCCATCGCGTTTGCCGCCGGAGAGCAGGATCTCCCCGCCCGTCAGCCCGACCGCCATGCCGCCGTCGGGCAGCGCGGCGAGCGCGCTCACCGGCGCCTGATAGCGGGCGACGGTTCGGGCCGTGGCCTGCCGGAGGTCGAGTTCGCGCACGTCCGATCCGCTCGAGAACCGCAGGGCGCCATTGACCACAACCAGATTGTCGGGTGCCTCCGCCGCCAGCGCCACCGCCGCCTCTTCCAGATCGTTGTTCGGCATCAACGGCCCGTCCATGGGCGGAACCGTGACGGCATAAGCGCCCCGTCCCAGCCAGGCGTCGAACATTCCTCCCACGGCGCGGGCGACGAAGGAGGCCATCACCGGGTCCCCCAATAGCTCGCGACGCCGGTCCAATCCGGGTCGGCCCCGGGGATCCGGTATTTGCCGATGCGGTTGTTGAGGAGCCCGCCCAGATAGAGATGGCCCTGATGCTCGCGCATCGAGGTGATCATCGGGTGATTCTGGCCGCTCTGGTCCCACAGCGAGCCGAGCACCCGGCCGCTGTCGTCGAACTTCACCACGCAGCCCGTGTTGATGTTGGGGAACAGCAGCTCCTGGGCCGACACGCGGTGGGTCATGCGGCGGCGGAAACCCGGGAGCTGAAGCGCCAGATCCATCGAGGGGGTGCGCATGCCGACCAGCGCCAACCAGTAGGTGCCGTCCGACGCGCGGTTGATGTTGTCGGGATAGCCCGGCAGAGCCGGGATCAGGCGTTCCAGCGTGCCGGCCTTCGGCCCTTCCAGCCAGTAGCGGTTGATGCGGCAGCCCCAGGTCTCGCTGAACAGGATCGACTTCCCGTCATGCGCCAGGCAGACGCCGTTGGGGAAGACCAGGTTGCGCAGAACGGTATGGGTGCGCTGGTTGCGCGGGTCGTAGCAGACGATGCGGCCGTTGCCCCGCCCTTCCATCGCGTCATAGACCCAGTCCGCGGCCTCGTATCGCACGGTGGCTTCGCTGAAGAACACCCGGCCGTCCGGCGCGATGTCGAGATCGTCGGCGATCCGCAGGCGGGAATCGTCGATGATCGAGAAGCGGGTCCGGTTGGTCTCGTCGGTGAGCTTGAACACCTCCCGGTTCGGCCGCACCCCGTAGAGCCCCATGCCCCCGACGCAGATCAGCAGGTTCTCGTCCTTGTCGAAGGCGAGACCGAGCGGCCAGCCGCCCACATGCGCGAACAGCTCCATGGTGCGGTGGTCGGGGCCGGGGAATCGCATGATGTCGCCCTGCCGCGTGCCGCAATAGAGATTCCCGGCGCGGTCGAAGATGACGTCTTCCGGTCCCTCCACCTGGCCCAGGCCGATCAGGTCGACATCCTTGAGCTTGTCGTTGAGGGCGAAGGGCGAATCCGAGCCGATCGCGGTCGAGGGGCTGGGCGGCAGCGCCAGATAGGCGGGCGACAGATAGACCTTGGCCAGGAGCTTGTGCCGGTTCTTCAGCCAGCGGACATCGACCGCGATCGCCAGCAGCAGGATGAATCCCAGCGCGATCGAGCTGGCGCCGCTCTGCAGGCCGAGCTGCACCAGGCCGTTGGTGACGGTGAGCACGATGATCGCGCCCATGATCGCCTTGGCGACGGAGCCGCGGCCGCCGCCCAGGCTGTTGCCGCCGAGCACGGCCGCCGTTAGCGCCATGATCTCCATGCCGACGCCCGTGTCGGAACCGGCGCTGCCCAGGCGCGCGGCATAGAGAGCGCCGGCGACGCCGCACAGGGCGCCCGAGGCGACATAGGTGAGGCAGATGGTGCGGCGCACGCTGATGCCGACATTGTAGGCCGACTTGCGCGAGCCGCCGATCGCCATGATGTGCCAGCCGGGCCGGGTGCGGCTGAGGAAGATATGGGCGCCGATGCCGAACAGGATCGCGGCCCAGAAGCTGACGGGGATATAGAGGATGATGCCGTCCGCCAGGAAGTCGCGCAGCGGCGAGTCCGGCACGTTCATCACGATGTCGACGCTGTAGCGCAGCAGCAGCCAGTCGACCAGGGAGCGGACGATGATCAGGGTCGCCAGCGTCGTCAGGAAGGCGCGCAGGCGCAGATAGCCGATCAGCCAACCATTGAGCAGACCGATCAGGGCGCAGACCAGGATCGCCGCCGGAGCCGCCAGCCAGGCCGGCCAGCCGGCGACGTTCATCAGCACCAGCATCGTGAAATTGCCGAGCGCGAAGTTGGATCCGACGCTCAGATCGATGCCACCCGCGATCATCACCACCGCCATCGCGTAGGTGACGAAGGTGAACTCGCCCAGCTGCTTGGCCGCGACCGTCAGGTTTCCCAGCGACAGGAAATCCGGGATCAGGGAGCTGAAGACCAGGAGGGAGGCGAGCAGCGCCAGGAACGGGATCGTGTTGTCGATCCAGTTCTTCGAGAGGATCTCGCCAAGAAGGTGATCCGGCACGTATTTGTAGCGCAATCTCGCTGCCGTTTCGCGCAACGACATCCTTCATGCCTCCCGGGAGAGAAAATGCGTCGGCGGCACGGACGGGGTCGTCGCCGTCCGTGCCGCCCGAGGCTCGCTCAGTTGGTCTTGTAGTCCTTCAGGCTCCAGCAGGTATCCGGCCGCATCGTCTCCTTCGACGCCGTCACGAGCGGCGTGTAGAGGATCTGCTTGTCGGCGCCGGCGGGCTGCTTCGCCAGCAGGACCTTCTCGACGGATTTGGCGATGTCGTCCGACTGGGTGCGCACGTCGGAGATGTCGATCACCGTGAAGGTCCCGTTGGAGACGTTGTCGCAGGCCGACTGCTCGCCGCCGCCCGCCGTGACCAGGGTCACCTGGTCCTGCTTGCCGGCCTCGCGGATGGCCGCCCCCGAACCCATGGCCGCGCCGTCCCAGAAATCGATGACGCCGCAGAGATCGGGATGCTGCTTCAGCACCGTGTCGGTGATGGCGCGGGACTTCGAGGCGTCCCAGTCGCCGGCCTGGTTGGACACCACCTCGATCTCCGGATGCTTGGAGAGGACGTTGTTGATGCCCTGCATGCGCTCGATCGAGGCCGCCGCCGTCAGCACGCCCTGGACGATGGCGATCTTGTTGGACGAGCCCTTGCCGCCGCCGCACTTGGCGACCATGAGATTGGCATCGGATTCGCCGATCTCGACGAAGTTGCCGCCGACGAAGGCGTCGGTATGGGCGGCCGACTGCATGTTGACCTGGACGACATAGATGCCGGCATCCTGGGCCTTCTTCAGGAGCCGGGCGTAGGACTGGACGTCCGGGTTATGGACGACCAGCACGTCGACCTTGTTCGCGATCAGCGTCGAGATGGCCTGGGCGCCGGCATCGGTGCTCCAGTTGGGATCGCGGATGACCCAGTTGATGCCCAGTGGCTCGAGCTGCTTCCTCGTCATGGCGCTCCAGCCCTCGGTGAGGTCGAAGCCCATGGACAGGGGAACGAAGGCGACGGTCTTGCCCTTCAGCATCGCCAGCTGCTCGGGCGTGAGGCCGCTGTCGTCGGCTGCCGCGCGGCTGATGCCGTGGGAAAGATCGCCGGCCAGGGCCAGCATTCCCAAGAGCAGCATGGTGATCAATCGCTTCATGTGTTTCCTCCTCCTCTTCGCATGCTCCGGCATGCTTCTTGTTGTCTCTGGTCGGAACGGCCGAATGGAACGCCGGCGGATAGCCCCGGCCGGGAGCGGGTCAGATGTCTCCCTGCTGCGCGACCTGCTCGTCGCGCGGGTTCAGGAAGCTGTCGACGACCAGCGCCACCAGCAGGATCGTGCTCTTGATCACGTTCTGCGCCGTGTACTGCACGTCGAGGATCGTCATCCCGTTGAGCAGCACACCGATCAGGAGCGTGCCCACGATGACGTTGCGGATGCCGCCTTTGCCGCCGCTCAAGCCCACGCCGCCCAGAACGACCACCAGGATGACGTCATAGATCAGGGTGGAATTGACGATCCGGGTGTTCATGCTCGCGACCGACGCGGCGGTGATGATGCCGGCGGCGAAGCCGATCAGCGACGAGGCCACGTATTGCAGGACGATCAGGGGCCGGACCGGGATCCCGGTGATCCGCGCCGCCACGAGATTGTCGCCTTGCGCGTAGATGAACTTCCCGATCTTGGTGTAGCGCAGGCCGAGGCTGGCGACCGCCGCGATGGCGACGAAATAGAGGACCGGCGTGGGGATGTCGAAAACCTGCACCGCGCCGAAGATCTTCATCCAGCCGGCGTTCTCGGGAACATAGACGATGTCGAGATCGATCAGCTTGAAGCGGCCGATGCCGTAGATCAGGGTGCCCATCGCCAGCGTCGCGAACAGCGCGGGGATCTCGACATAGGCGATGAGGACGCCGGCGACGATCCCGATCGCGATCGCGAAGGCGATGCCGATCAGCATCGGGATCACCGCCCCCTGCATGCTGGCGATCAGCGACAGGGTCCAGGCCACGCTGATCGCCATGGTCGCCACCAGCGACAGGTTGATGCCGCGGCCGATGACCACAAGCGCCATGCCGATGCCGAGGATGCCCAGCACCGACACGCCGCGCACCAGCGACAGCAGGTTGGCCGCCGAGGCGAACCCGTCGACGAACAGCGCGAAGGCCGCGAACAGCAGCGCCGCCAGGATGAAGACGATCCGTTCCTGGGACAGGGCGCCGAATCCGAAATTCACGGACCGTAGGCTCGGAAAGGAACCGGTCTTGTTCCCTTGACTCATGATCGCGTGCCCCCTGGACGGCCGGCGTCAGCCCGTTCGAAGTTTGCCCGACATCACGATCCGTCTCCGGGGAGGTGCGGCATCGTCCGCACGGGATCGCGTCTGTCGCGCGAATTCCTCGATTGATTCTGTCTCGTCAATTTTGTGACGGGCTGGGTCTTATTTCTGACTTTATGTTCAATTGAATTCGGTGAAGTGTCAATGGTCCTTTCTTGGTCGGCGATTGGTTTCCGCGAGGCGCCGGATAATCCGTGGCACCGGTGCGGGAACCATGCCGCATCGTCTCGGCCGCCGTCACGCCCGGCGGAAACGGGTGACCCCCGACGCATCGGTTTCGCGCACCAGTTGGCCGCCCGCCCACAGATGGTTGAGATGGGCCAGGGCTTCGCCGAGGGCGAAGAACACGGTGTGGCGGTCGAGCGGCCGGCGGAACAGGACCTTGACCAGATCGGCGGCCGTCGCCGGCCGCTCGCACGCGGCCAGGGTCTGATCGAGACGGTCGCGATGATGGCCGGCCAGGGCCTCGAGCCGCCGATGCAGGCCGATGAACGGCCGTCCATGAGAGGGCAGCACCAGCGTATCCGGCGGCAGCGCCTGGAAGCGGCTCATCGAGGCGAGGTAGAGCGCCAGGTTGTCGGCCTCGGGCTCGCTGCTCCAGACGCTGATATTCGGGCTGATCTTCGGCAGGATCTGGTCGGCGGAGATCAGCAGCTTTTCCGCCGGGCACCAGAGCGTGGCCAGCTCCGGCGCATGGCCCTCGCCGACGATGACATGCCAGGCGCGACCGCCCAGGGTGAGCGTCTGGCCGTGCTGCAGGCGTCGCACTTGCAACGGCACCTGCCCGACGCTCTTGGCATAGGGATTGCCGGCCTGCGCCACCATCCCCAGCAGCCCGTCGTCGGCGCCGGCGCTGCGATAGAAGGGCAAGGCGCCTCGGACATAATCCGCGTCGCTGGTCAGGCTGAGGCTGCGGGCCAGGAGCCAGTCGGTCAGCGTGGCATCGAGGGTGATGCCGAAACGGTCGCAGAGCCAGCCGGCCGAGCCCATATGGTCGGGATGGTAGTGGGTGGCCAGCAGGCGGCGGATCGGCCGCCCGCCCATCGGCCCGGCGAAAACCTGCTCCCAGACTTCGCGGGTCTCGGCAGTGCCGATGCCGGTATCCACGACGGTCCAGCCGTCGCTCTCCTCGATCAGCCAAAGATTGATGTGGTCGAGCGCCAGGTTGCGGGGCAGCGGCATGCGCAGCCACAGGATGCCGGGCGCGATCGCGAGCGTCCGGGCGAAGTCCGGCGTCTCGGGAATGGGGTAGGACAATTCCGCCGGCGGCGGCGCGCCGGCGCCGCCATCCGCCGGAAGCCTGCCGGTCGGCTGTTGTCCCGGCAATGAGCGGGCGATCTCGGTCACGCTGCTGGTCCTCATGGCACCGAAGGGGGCCGCGACCGTAACGCGAGAGCGAAGGGCCGGCAATCGGCCGCGCCGTCGCTCAGCGTGTCGAGATCCGGGCGCCGCCATCGATGGTGATCGTGGTCGCGTTGAGGTAGGCGTTCTCCGCGATATGCAGGACCAGCCCCGCGAACTCGTCGGGACGGCCCAGCCGGTTCGGAAACAGGATCATCTTGTCGACGATGCCGGACAGGATGTTGGGCGGCAGGCCCGACGCCATGGCCGTGTCGAACATGCCCGGTGCGATGGAGACGACGCGGATGCCGACCGTCGCCAGGTCCCGCGCGACCGGCAGGGTGAGGCCCATGACGCCCGCCTTGCTGGCGCTGTAGGCGGCCTGCCCGACCTGCCCCTGCCAGGCGGCCCCGGACGCGGTATTGACGATGACGCCGCGCTCGCCGCCTTCGGCGTCGGGCTCGTTGCGCTCCATGGCGAGCGCCGCATGCTTGATGACGTTGTAGCTGCCGGTGAGGTTGATCCCCACGACCTTGTCCCAGGTCGCGGTCGGAAAGGTCTTGCCCTTGGAGATGGTCCTCGCCGCATCGACCACCCCGGCGCAATTCACGGCGATATGGACGGTCCCGAAATGGCGGACGGCGAGCGCCACCGCCTCGCGCACGGCCTCCTCGTCGGCGACGTCGGTCGCATGCGCGAGCGCCTTGTTGCCGAGATCGGCGACGGCCGCGCGGAGCCGATCCTCGCCGAGATCGAGACACAGGACCTTGGCGCCGGCGCTCACCAGCTTGCGGGCGGTGGCGAGACCGAGACCCGAAGCCGCGCCCGTGACCAGGGCGATCTTGTCTTTCACGTTCATCGGCGAATGTCTTTCGATCCTTGAAAAAGGTGGGAAGCGGTTCGCTTACGCCGCAGCCGCTCGATCGCGGCCCAGGATGGTGATGCAGGCGGCGGCCTCCTCGAAGCCGTAGAACCCGCCGCCGTTCTCCGCGAGGGCGAAGCGCGCCTTCGGCACCTGCCGGGGCCCCGCCTCGCCGCGCAGCTGCGTGACGAGCTCGAAGATCTGCCCCAGGCCGGTGGCACCGATCGGATGGCCCTTGGATTCCAGCCCGCCCGACGGGTTGACGGGAACGCGGCCGCCCAGCGCGGTCTCGCCGCGCTCGGCCAGCCATCCGCCCTTCCCGATCTCGCACAAGCCCAGATTCTCGACCTGGACGATCTCGGCGAAGGCCGATGCGTCATGAAGCTCGACGACCGAAATATCGTCCGGCCCGATGCCGGCCTGGTCGTAGGCCCTGAGGGCGGCCCGCCGGCAGATATGGTCCTCCGCATCGTCGGCGGCGCGGTTGACGCCGCTGGCCAGCACGGTGGCGCAGACCTTGACCGCCCGGCTGCGGTCGAAGCGCGACAGCGCCTCTTCCCGGCACAGCACGGCGGCGGCGCCCCCGTCGCTGATCGGCGCGCACATCGGCAGCGTCAGCGGCCAGGAGATCATGCGCGCGGCCAGCACCTCCTCCACCGTCATGTCGTTGCGATATTGCGAGCGCTCGTTATGGACGGAATGATGGTGGTTCTTCGCGGCCACCGCGGCGAGCTGGCGCTCGGTGGTGCCGAAGCGCTTCATGTGCGACTTCGCCAGCGCCGCATAGACATCCATGAAGACGCTGCGCAGACCGCCTTCCTCCTTGCGGCCGGGCGGCGGCTCGACCCCCTCGCCCAGCGCGATCAGCGAGCGGGTGATATGCTCCACGTCATGGACGTCCCAGGCGCCGTTGAAGACGGCGGCCGTCTTGGCCTTGTCCTTGTCGAACATCTTGTCGGCGCCGACCGCGAGCGCCACGTCCGACATGCCCGCCTTCAGGTTGGTATAGGCGAGATGGAAGGCCGTGCTCGCGCTGGCGCAGGCATTCTCGACATTGGTGATCGGGATGCCCTCGAACCCCATGCTGCGCAGCGCGACCTGGCCGCCGACCATGAGCTGGCCTTCGAGCGCGCCCTGGACCGTGTTGGAATAGAAGGCGGCGCCGATATCGGCGAGGCTCGCGCCGGCATCCTTCAGCGCGTCGCGGGTCGCCGCATGCACCAGGTCCTTGACCGAGCGGTCGAGGAACTTGCCGAAGGGCGTCATGCCGACGCCGACGATATAGATGTCCGACATCCGTCACATCCCGCGAGCTGCTGGTTTCGTTCCCGTCATGCGGGCCGGCCGTTCTTGCGCACGGTGAGCTTCCCGGCGGCGAAGCCGCCATCGACGATGAAGCTCTGGCCCGTCACGTAGGAGGCGGCGTCCGAGGCGAGATAGACGATCATGCCCGCCACCTCGGCCGGCTCGGCGAAGCGGCCGAGCGGGATGGTCTCGAGCAGCGTGCTCGACAGATCCGCATTGTCGCGCAGGCCGTGCGTCAGGTCGGTCGACACATAGCCGGGCGCCACGCCGTTGACGCGCACATTGCGGTCGCCCCATTCGACCGCGAGCGCGCGGATGGTCGCCTCGAGCCCGCCCTTGGAGGCGATATAGGGCAGGCCGCGCACGACCCCGACCGAGGCCGTGACAGAGGAGACCGCGATGATGCTGCCCGAGCCGCGGCCGAGCATGTGGCGGCCCGCCGCCTGCATGCAGAAGAACAGGCCGCGGAGATTGACGCCCATCACCTCGTCCCACATCGCCGGCGTGATCTGCTCCGAGCGCTTCCAATAGGGGCTGATGCCGGCATTGCCGACGAGCACGTCGAGGCGGCCGAACTGGCGCACCACTTCGTCCACGGCCGCGGCCGAGGCTTCGGGATCGTTGACATCGAAGGCGAGCGGCAGGGTCTTCGCGCCGAGCTTCGCGATCTCGGCCGAGACCTCGGCCGCGCTCTCGCGCGAGCGGCCGGTGGGCACGACCGTGGCGCCGGCCTCGGCCAGCGCCAGTGCCGCCGCACGGCCGATGCCGCGCGTGCCGCCCACCACCAGAGCGATCTTGCCGTCGCAGCCTATCGCCATCAGACGTGCCACTCGTAGCCGGCGAGGAAGCGGGTCGCCGCCACCGCATACTGGATCGTGGGCGGCCCCTCTTCCAGCCAGTTCAGCCTCGCGTCGCGATAGAGCCGCTCGATCGGATGCTGGCGGGTATAGCCGATGCCGCCATGCACCAGCAGCGCCCGGTCGGTGACGCGGCCGACCGCCTCCAGGCCGAAGAGCTTGCACATCGAGGCCTCGGCCGGAATGCGCCGGCCCTGGTCCCACTTCGCGGCCGCGTCCTGGATCATGCCGCGCAGCGCGTAGATGTCGGTGCCCATCTCGGCGATGTAGCGCTGGATCGCCTGGCGCGCGGCGATCGGCTTGCCGAAGGTGACGCGTTTCTTGGCGAACTCGAGCGAGAGCTCGAAGGCGCGTTCCGCCGTGCCCAGCGAGGTGGCGGCGATGAAGACGCGGCTGATCTCCAGCAACTCCTCCATCTGCAGGATGCCCTGCCCTTCCCGCCCCAGCACGTTCGCGACCGGCACGCGCACATCGACCAGGTCGAGCTGGCCATGCTCGCCGCCCTTGCAGCCCATGGTCTCTGGCAGCGGGGTGATGGTGAAGCCCGGCGTGCCGCGCTCGACGATGATCGCGCTCACCCCCGCCACGCCGGCCTTGGGGTCGGTCTTGGCGAAGATGACGAAATGGGTCGCGATGTCGGAATTCGTGATCAGCCATTTGCGGCCGTTGATCACGTAATGATCGCCGTCGCGCCGGGCGGTGGTGCCGATATCCATGCCGGTGCCATGCTCCGGCTCGGTCAGGCCGAAGGCGACCGACTTCGTACCCTCGGCCACGCCCGGCAGGATCTGCTGCCGCTGCTCCTCGGTGGCGAGCTCGGAGAGGCCGTGGGCGACGGTGTTGTGGACATGCATCAGGACGCGGATGCCGCCCTGGACCTTCGAAAATTCGGCCAGGATCGGCAGATATTGCGAGGTGGAAAGCCCGACGCCGCCATAGCGCTTGGGAACGAGCAGGCCGAAGGCGCGCATCTTGCGCAGCAGCGGATCGACCACCGCGTGATCGACATGCTCGTTGTCCTCGATCTCCTTCTCGAGCGGATCGAGATCGCGCCAGATCGCCTCGAAGATCTCCGCCTTGAGCTTCTCGTATTCCTTCGGCTCGAGCCCGCCCGCTTCCACGTTCTCGCGCATCACGACATGCTCGCCGAACGGCTGGTGCGTTTCTCCCCGCTTCGCGGCGCCCGTTTTCATCGCTACCCCTACACCCTGTTTGATCTTCCGGTTGCGGTGCCTGCCGGCGCCGGCACCGGCCCGATTGCCAACGGGACCGGGCCATCGGCCGCCCCGCCCGGCGACCAGGAAATGACCACGACAGCCATCGATATGACTTTATAGTCATATCATCTAACTTTTACGTCAAGGCGCTGTCAACAACGGCGACCGGCGGGCCGCCATGCGGGCCCGCGACGCTAGGCGGTGGCGTGCCGGCCGCCGTCGATCAGGTGGTAGGCGCCGTTGATAAAGCCCGCCTCGTCGGAGGCCAGGAACGCCACCATCGCCGCCACTTCCTCCGGCTGGCCGTAGCGCCTGGCCGGGATCCGCAGCGCGCCCTGCGCCTCGCCGGAGCCGCGGGCATCGTCCAGGGACGTCATCATGCGGCTGCGGATCGGGCCGGGGTTGATGCAATTGACGCGCACGCCCTTGTCGCCCACTTCCAGCGCCGCGACCCGCGTCAGCCCCAGCACCGCATGCTTGCTCGCGTTGTAGCCCGAGGTTCCGGGCGAGCCGCTGACACCCGCCGCGCTCGAGGAATTGATGACGCTGCCGGCTCTCTGGGCGATCATCACGGGCAGGACGTATTTGAGCCCGAGGAACACGCCCTCGACATTGACCGCCATGACGCGCCTGAAATCGGCCAGCGAGTAGTCCGGGATCGGGCGCACCGGCCCCTCGATGCCGGCATTGTTGAAGAAGATGTCGATGCGCCCGCCGAACGCTGCCTGCGTACGGGCGACATAGCCGCTGGTCGACGCCTCGTCGGTGACGTCCGCCTCGATGAGGACCAGGTCGCGCGGCACCGCCTCGCGCAGCGGCCCGAGATCGGCCCCCGGCCGGTCGACGGCGGCGATCTTCGCCCCGCGCTCGGCCATCAGACGGGCCGTGGCCACGCCGATGACGCCGGCGGCACCGGTGATGAGCGCCACCTTCCCTTCAAGAGCTCCACGAGTCTGCATGGCGGTCGTTCCCTGTCTTTGCGGGCTTGTTGACGGCGGTATTGACTTCTGAGTACCCTTCAATGACTACAGCGTCAAGTTTACCTTTGCCGGCGCTGGCAGTCATCCCAACGGGTTCGGGGCCGATGCTGTACGTTGATTTCCTCGACAAGGGTATCGAGCGCTTTCCCGACAATGTCGTCCTGCGCGATGCCCATCGAAGCTGGACCTACCGGGAGATCGGCAGGCTCGTCGACCGTATCGCGAGCGCCTTGATGGGCGCCGGGCTCGTGCCGGGTGCGAAGGTCGCGATCTACAGCCCCAACCATGCCCATGCCTTCGCCTGCCAGTATGGCGCGCTGCGGGCCGGGTGCGTCTGGGTCCCGCTCAACTTCCGCAACACCGCGGAAGCGACCCTCGAGAGCCTCAATCACCTCGGCATCGACTGGCTCTTCTTCCACAGCTCGCTGGCGAAGCATCTGGTCACCCTGCCCGGCGCGGTGCCGACCCTGAAGGGCTTCGTCGCTCTCGACGACGAGAACGAAAGCCCGGTCGGCATGGGCTTGCGGGACTGGATCGACGGGTTTCCCGCGCGAACCGACTTTCCGCTGCGGAGATCCGGCGACATCGCGGCCATCCTCAGCTCCAGCGGCACCACGGGCAAGCCCAAGGGCATCGAGCTGCCCAACCGCGCCTTCGCGACCATGGTGGCGCAGTACAACATCGTGTTTCCCTGGCGCGACCCGCAGATCCATCTGGTCGTGGCGCCGCTCTCGCATGCGGCGGGGATGTTCGTCACCACCTTCCTCGCCCAGGGCGGCACCAACGTCCTGCTCGACAAGGCCGATCCCCTCGCGATCATGGAGGCGATCGAGCGCTACCGCGTCAACGCGATCTTCCTGCCGCCCACCGTCATCTACATGATGCTGGCCCACCCGCGCGTGCGCGAGTTCGACTATTCCTCGCTCCGGACCATCCTCTACGGCTCGGCGCCGATCTCGGCCGACAAGCTGCGCGAGGCGCTGGACGTGTTCGGGCCCGTGCTCGCCCAGACCTACGGCCAGAGCGAGGCGCTCATGATGCTCGCCTTCATGTCGCAGGCCGAGCATGTCGAGGCGATCAACAATCCCGCGCTGATCCATCGGCTGAAGGCCGCCGGCCGCGAAGGCCCCCTGATGCGCGTCGCCATCATGGACGATGCCGGCCATATCCTGCCGCCGGACACGCGCGGCGAGATCGTCATCCGCGGCGACATCCTGCTCGACCGCTATTATGCCGACGAGAAGGCGACGGCCGAGGCGGCCGCCTATGGCTGGCACCATACCGGCGATATCGGCTTCAAGGACGCGGACGGCTACGTCTATCTGGTCGACCGCAAGAAGGACATCATCATCTCCGGCGGCTTCAACATCTTCCCCGGCGAGGTCGAGCAGGCGGTGCTCGCCCATCCGGCGGTGCAGGATTGCGCCGTGGTCGGCATTCCCGACCCCAAATGGGGCGAGGCCGTCCATGCCGCGATCGAGCTCAAGGCGGGCGCGGTCTTCCGCGAGGCCGAGTTCATCGCCTTCTGCAAGGAAAGACTCGGCAGCATGAAGGCGCCGAAATCGATCTCGATCGAGGAGCGCCTGCCGCGCAGCACCGTCGGCAAGGTGCTGCGACGGGAGATCCGGGCGCGATACTGGGCCGGCCGGGATCGGGCGATCTAGCGCCACGCCTTCTCTTGTTTGCAGGGATTCGTATTGACCTTGAAGTCATAATAATGACTTCGTAGCTATGGTTTGGCTCGGACCGAGGAGAAGCCGGATGGAGTTCACGGAGATCGTCCAGGAGCGCCGGGGCCGGGGGGCCTGGATCCGCCTCGCGCGCCCGAAAGCGTTGAACACGCTGACGCCGACCCTCGTCGGGGAATTCAACGCGGCCCTCGATCAGGCCCTGGCCGACCCGGCGGTGATCGCCATCGTGGTGACCGGCACCGGCCGGGCCTTCTGCGCCGGGGCGGACCTGAAATTCCTGAACGAGTTGCCCGAGGACCAGAGGAACCGGCGGATGGCCGAGTTCCTGGAATCCGTCCTGCAGCTGATGCTCCGGCTGGAGAAGCTGCCCAAGCCCGTCATCGGCGCCGTCAACGGCCTGGCGACCGGCGGCGGCATGGAGCTGCTGCTCTGCTGCGACCTCGTCGTGGCGGCCGGCAGCGCCAGGCTGGGAGACGGGCATGCGAATTTCGGCCTGCTGCCGGGCGGCGGGGGCTCGGTCAGGCTGCCGCGCAAGATCGGCCCGACTCGCGCCAAATACCTGTTCTTCACCGGCGAGCTGGTCCCGGCCGCCGAGCTTGTCGCGGCGGGGCTGGTCAACGAGGTGGTGGAGGACGCGGCGCTCGAGCAAGCCGTCGAGCGCCTCGTCGGCAAGCTTTCCAACAAGAGCCCGCTCGGCCTCGCCCGCATGAAGACGCTGGTCGACGACGGTCTCGAGCAGCCCAGGGAGGTGGCATTGCGGGCCGAGCTCGTCGCGGGCGGCCTGCACGCCCACAGCTTCGACATGCGGGAAGGCATCGCCGCCTTCAACGAGAAACGCAGCCCTCAGTTTCGAGGCGTGTAGAAGGGCTCCGCCCGAAGCGGCGACCCAATCAGCCGGCGGTGCGCCGCTTGGCGGTCGCGGCGGCCGCGACGGTGCGGCGCCTGCCGGGCGGCGGCGCTTCGGCGGAAACCTTGGCGGCGCTGGCGACATAGGCCGGGTTGATGCAACCGGCCATCAGCAGGTCGGTGATCTCCTGCGCGATCTGCTCGCCTGTCAGGCGGCCCTCCGACGAGAACCAGCGCGGCAGCCAGTTGATGACGCCCATATAGGTCATCACGACGATCTTCGGGTCGAGCCGGCGCAGCGAGCCGTCCTTGATGCCCGACAGGACCAGCTTGACCATGCGCTTCTCGATCCCGTCGCGGCGCTTCACGATCCCGGCCCTGTCTTCCGGGCGCAGCGCATCGATCTCGGTCAGCACCGCGAAGGCGCCGAACTCCTCGGTCAGCGAGGTGATGTTGTGGAGGAGCGCCTGGCGCAGGACCTCGGCGCCGCTCGCGCCATGCTCCTCGCCGTAATCGATCGCCCGCTCGCCGATATCGAGTGCCAGGGAATGGCACTCGTAGAGGAGCTCCTGCTTGTCCTTGACGTAGTTGTAGAGCGTGCCCTTGGACACGTTCAGCCGGCTGGCGATCTCGTCCAGCGAGGTGTTGTGATAGCCGCGCTTCCCGAACGCGCGCCGCGCCTCCTTGAGAACGGCTTCGCGCTTGAGCCGCTGCAGGCTTTCGTTGACTTGCAGGTGATTCTTCCAGGGGGGCAACTAGAGGCTCCTTGCGTCAGATCTTTGCAGCGGCGCCGGCGATGACCGTCGGGCGCCGAGGCTTGATTGCTGTCACCCCTCGCCGCCCCTGTTCCCGGCCATTCCGACGGACCGTGCCAGTCCATTGTACAGCCGGTCAGCCCGACTGACCATGGCGTCGGACTCTGATGAAGAAGTTTCGACCTCGGGTCAACCCGAAATCGAGATGCGGAATGGAATCCGGCCGCGACCCGTGGTTGATCCGGTTCGCATTTGGCAGCTATCTCACCGAATACCACGCGGGTACGCGCAAATCACAGGGACAGGGCTAGAGCCCATCATTCCGCAGGCTTGCTTGTCCTGACAAGACGTTTGAGAGCAACGGCCTTTCCTGAGCCGGACTTGAAATAGATTTCGAGCTCTCGTGCATGTTCTTTTGTTTCGACGGCGACATAGGATTTCAGTTCGACGGGCAGACGTGCCTTCGTTGAAAGGACCTGCCCAGCCCGGTGCAAAGAAAAGCGCCGTTTCAAATCATTGGTAGAGCCGACGTAGATGTCGCCGCTGCTCAATTTAAGGAAGTAGACGTACCACATGGATCGTTGTCTCCCTGCGCTGCTTCGCAGCTTCGGGAGACCACCCTACGCCCATGCCTCCGGTCGCCAGTCCACTTCGTGGCCTGCCACCCGAAAAAGCAGAAGTGCCTCATGGCCCGCTGTCTCCCTGCGCTGCTTCGCAGCTTCGGGAGATCACCCCACGCCTACGCCCTCGGACGTCAGTCCACTCCATGGCCTGCCACCCGAAAAAGCAGAAGTGCCTCATGGCCCGCTGTCTCCCTGCGCTGCTTCGCAGCTTCGGGAGATCACCCTACGCCTACGCCCTCGGACGTCAGTCCACTCCGTGGCCTGCCACCCGAAAAAGCAGAAGTGCCTCATGGCCCGCTGTCTCCCTGCGCTGCTTCGCAGCTTCGGGAGATCACCCTACGCCTACGCCTTCGGACGTCAGTCCACTCCGTGGCCTGCCACCCGAAGCCGTAGGCGTAGGGTGGCGGAGGAGGCGGGATTCGAACCCGCGATAGGTGTTACCCTATGCACGCTTTCCAAGCGTGTGCCTTAAACCACTCGGCCACCCCTCCAGCAAAGCGGCGGGGACCCTAGCCCAGGCTCCCCGGGCGGCGCAACCCTCGCCATGACGCGGCCAGAACCCCGGATTCTCAGGCATTTCCAGGTTGCGTGGCCGCCAGGACGCGACGCAAGGCACGGCCCGCGGGCCGTGCCTTGACCAGATCCTCCAGGCTGTAGCGGTCGAGCGTCGCGAGGAAAGCGGTGAGCGCCTCCTGGAGCGGACCCTTGAGCCCGCAGGCCGCGGTGATGACGCAGCCATTGCGGGCCGCGTCGAAACATTCGACCAGCGCGAAATTATCCTCGGTCGCGCGCACCACGGCGCCGAGATTGATCGCCGCGGGAGGACGCGCCAGTTCCAGGCCGCCGTGGCGGCCGCGCAGGCTGCGCACGAAGCCGGCCTGGCTCAGCCGCAAGGCCACCTTCGTCAAATGGTTGCGGGCGATCGCATAGCGCGCCGCGATCTCCTCGATCGTGTGGCGCCGCCCGGGCTCCGCCGCGAGCAGCATCAGCAGGCGCAGCGCATAGTCGGTATGCAAGGTCAGGCGCATCGCGATCGGCCCTTCCCACCGCGGAAAAGAGGCCGATCATATGCCTGATAGGCGGGGCCGGCGAAGAGCGCCCGGAACCCGGGCGGCGACCGGCTTTACTCGGCCGGCTCCGCATGCATCGGCGCCGGCGCCTTGGCGGCGCTCGCGGCGGCGGCCAGCGGCGCGTCGAGCGACTTGTCGGGAACGGGCTTGCCGTCCGCGACCCGCCAGCGCCGGGCGAGATCGTTGAGCTGGCTGAGGACGAGCCGCAGCTCCTCGCCCCGCTGGGTCAGGCTGTAGGTGACCCGCGGCGGGATCGTCGCCTCATAGCGGCGGTCGACGATGCCGGTGCTCTCCAGCATCCGCAGCCGTTCGGTCAACACCTTGGCGGAGATGCCCGGTACCTGGCGCTTCACCTCGCCGAACCGGCTGGGGCCCGAGCGCAGCAGCACCCAGAGAATGTAGGTGGTCCAGGGGCCCATCAGGATCCGCAGCACCCAATCCATGGGGCATTCCGGTACCGCCGTCGTGCGCGTCATCGTCAAAACTCCTGCTTTCCATGCGCAAGCCCAAGCCGCCGGGGGCCGCCGGGCGCGCCCTGTCCTATTCGTTACCGCTATCATGCCGGTTTCTTTTGGCAAGTCACGCTATTGTTATCACCGACCCCGGGCGCCATCGTTCGGCGGGGGCTCACCTTTCGGCCGGTTTCCTCTGTGCCCTCAAGCCGTTAAGGTCGGGCCTCGCCCGCCTTCATGATCCTGTCAAAGAGGGAACAGACATCGGGCATGGGGACATCGCTGCGCTATCTGGGCTGGGCCCTGCTGGCGATCGCCGGCGCTTTCCTGGGCCATGATCTCGTGCTGCTGCTCAAGAGCGGCCACTGGGACGTGGTCTCGCTGGGCCAGGCCTGGGGCTGGCTCCATGAGGCGAGCCGCGACCGGCTTCACGCCTGGCTGGCGAATCTCTGGGCGCCCCTCGGGCGCGGGCTGACCGAAATCCTGAGCTGGCCGGTCTGGGCCGTGTTCGGCCTGCCGGGGCTGGCGCTGACATTGTTCGGACGGCGCCCCGCCCGGCGGCGCCTCTGGGGGAAGTAGCGGCGACCGGGCCGCCTTTGCCTCGAACCGCTTCCCGATGACGAGCACGCCCGGCCGCGAAGAGGCCGGGCGCGTCGTCCGCGGTTCGACTTGCGGCGGGGGTTCAAGCCGAGCGCAGGAACTCCTCGATCTCGGTATTGAGCTGCTGACCCTGCTTCGCCAGCTCGCGCGCGCCGCTCAGGACCTGGCCCGCGGCCGTTCCCGTCTGCGTCGCCGCCTGCTGCACGCCGGTGATGTTGGAGGACACCTCCTGCGTGCCGGCCGCGGCCTGCTGCACGTTGCGCGAGATTTCCTGCGTCGCCGCGCCCTGCTGCTCGACCGCGGAGGCCACCGTCGTGGTGACCTCGCTGATCTGCTTGATGGTCTCGCCGATGCCGCGGATCGCCTGGACGGAATCGCCGGTGGCGGTCTGCATCGCCGCGATCTGCTGGCCGATCTCCTCGGTGGCCTTGGCGGTCTGGTTGGCGAGGTTCTTGACCTCCGAGGCGACGACGGCGAAGCCCTTGCCCGCCTCGCCGGCGCGCGCGGCCTCGATGGTGGCGTTGAGGGCCAGCAGGTTGGTCTGCGAGGCGATGTCGCTGATGAGGTTCACCACCTCGCCGATCTTCTCGGCCGCCTGCGCCAGTCCCGTGACCGTGGCATCGGTGCGATCGACCTGCTCCACCGCCTGCTGCGCGATGCGGGCGGAGTTGGCCATCTGCTGCTGGATCTCCCGGATCGAGGCCGAGAGCTCCTCGGCCGCGGACGCCACCGTCTGCACGTTGGTGGCGGCCTGCTCGGAGGCCGCGGCCACCGCCGTCGATTGACGGTTGGTCTCCTCGGCCGTGGCGCTCATCGATTGCGCCGAGGTCTCCATCTCCGAGGCCGAGGATGCGACGACGCCGACCACCTCCTTGACGCGGTTGGCCATCTGCACCTGCGCCGTCACCACGTTCCAGGTCAGGACCGGGCCCATATAGTTGCCCTTGCGGTCCATGATGGCCGCCACGTTGAGCGACAGGTTCTCCTCGCCGAGCTTGATCTTGGCGGTATAGGGCAGGTTCTTCGGATCGCGCAGGATGCGGCGCTGATGCTCCGGGTTCCGGTGGAAGATGTCGATCGACTGGCCGAGGATCTGATCGACCTTGCAGGGCAGCAGGCTCTCGAGCTTCTTCAAGGTGTCGCGCGTCGAGCGGTTCATGAAGGTGACCTTGAAGTCCCGCGGCTCGCATTGCATGACGTTGATCGGCAGTTCCTCCACGAGCTGCCTGAGCTCGAACGCCTTGTTGACCGCGTCGCGCAGCTTGCCCAGGGCCTGCCACATCGCGCCGATCTCGTCCCGGCGTCCCTCGCCCTTGATCTCGATATTGTCCTCGCCCTCCGCGAGCCTCGCCATCGCGCCGGTGATCGCCCCGATCGGCGCCGAAATGCTGCGGATGATCAGAAGGGCCAGCAGAGCGGCGCCGGCAAGACCGATGCCGATGAGCGTGAGCATGATGAGGCGCGACCGTCCGAAGGTCGACAGCACCGCCTCGTCGCCGTTGCTGCCCTGGTCGGCATTGAGATCGACCAGCTTCTGAAGCTGGTCGCTGGCGGCGGCGAACAGCCGCTGCGACTCGCCGGTGAAGAGCTTGATCGCTTCGTCGCGCTGGTCGCCGCGCGACAAGGCGACGATCTGCTTGTTGGCGTCGCGATACTGGCCGATGAGATCGGAGAACGCGCTCAAGGCCGCATGTTCCTGGTCGCTGTCCGCCAGGACCTCGTATTTCTTCCGATTCTCGTCCATCGCCTGGGCGGCGGCGGCCATGTCGGCCTCGGCCTTGTCCATGCCCGCCGCATCCGCGGCGAGGATGTGATTGCCCTCGGCGATGCGGAAATGGGAGAGGTCGGCGCTCATGCCGCCGGAATAGGCGACGCTCGGCAGGTAGGTCGCGGCGATGTCGTGGGCGACAGCCTTGACGCTGCCCAGGGCATAGAGGCCGATGGCGCCGACGAGCGCCAGCATCAGCAATATCGCGGAAAAGGCCCCGATGATCCTGGCCTTGATCGTCATGTTACGCACGGCGTTCCCCCTTCATCGTCAGATTGGTTGATTTGAAGCTCGACATGGCCGGAACGGCGCCGGGCCGTCCTTGCCGCCGGCAAGACCCGCCATGCTGGCGTTGCGCTCGGCATCGATCCCGGGACAGCCGCCGCCTTCCGCCCACAGGGCGAGCCGGTCGCAGGCACCGGTCATGGCCGCAACGGCAGAAAGAGAGGCCCCGAGATGCTCGCCGAGCTCGAGCGCCACGGGCCGGATCCGGCGCAGAAGGCCGTACCAGCCGAGGCGAAGCCCCCGGCGATTGCGACGACCGGCCATCGGACGGTGGTCCGCATGATCGAATACCGCCATGTGTCAGGCGCTCGGCATCGGAGCGACGGAATCCCTGCCGGCCGTGAGCACCGGGGCATCGATGGGCTGCAGTTCCATTCAGGCCTCTCCCGCAAGAAACGACACCGGCTGGGATCGTGGTCCTAGCGTCGGCGGAGGCCATTCACACCTTTCGTATGTGAATCTATGATTAACGATGTATGCGGGCTCGCTCTGGATTTCGTTCCTATGCCCTCCCGCACATGGCACGGACAGGCGACAAGCCGCCGATTTCCGCGGCTTTCGCGGGCGCGTATCGGGTTATGCGCGGGAGATAAAATTTTTTCACGGGCACGTCGCGCCGCGCGGGCTGTTCGTCCCTGAAAAATGGCACGATTGCTGTCCGATGCCGCTCCCACAAGCAACCGATTGCCCGGACCCGCGCGTATCCAGATAGGAATTATGGGTATGTCGGCGCTGCGATCAGTGTGGCGGCGGATCGGGATTTCCGCTGCATTGCCGGCGGGCACCGACACATATCCGGAGAAAGATTATGGTCACGCCGCAGCGCAACCTGCAGGCGCCGGCGACCGGGGCACCGACGCTCGCAGCGAAGGCGGGCAGCCGCCGAAGATGTTCTCGCCCGAAAAGAAAGAATCGGACAGGAGTGTTTCCCGATTCGACCCGATCGCCGAATCTGCCCGAAACCTCACGCCTGGTCGCAATTCTTGGAGCGGCGCGGCCCTCGTGGCCCGGCTGCGCGGGAGCGGGCGCTAGTCGTCGCCCATCTTGAGCGCCGCGAGGAAGGCGGACTGGGGGATCTCGACGCTGCCATACTGGCGCATCTTCTTCTTGCCCTCCTTCTGCTTCTCCAGAAGTTTCCGTTTCCGGGTGATGTCGCCGCCATAGCATTTCGCGGTGACGTCCTTGCGCAGCGCGGACACCGTCTCGCGCGCGATCACCTTGGCGCCGATCGCGGCCTGGATCGCGATCTTGAAGAGCTGCCTCGGAATCAGCTCCTTGAGCCGCGTGCAGAGCGCGCGGCCGCGCTGCTCGGCATGGGTCTTGTGCACGATGCAGGCGAGCGCGTCGACCGGCTCGCCATTCACCAGGATCGAGAGCTTCACCAGATCGCCCTCGCGGTAGGCATCCACCTGATAGTCGAAGGAGGCATAGCCGCGCGAGACCGACTTGAGCCGGTCGTAGAAATCGAACACCACCTCGTTCAAGGGCAGGCGATAGACCAGCATGGCGCGGTTGCCGGCATAGGTGAGGTCGATCTGCTCGCCGCGGCGGTCCTCGCAGAGCTTGAGGATAGGCCCTAGATACTCGTCCGGCACCAGGATGGTCGCCTTGATCCAGGGCTCCTCGATCTTCTCGATGCGCGTCACCTCCGGCATGTCGGCCGGGTTGTGCAGCTCCTTCATCTCGCCGTTCGTCAGATAGACGCGATAGACGACCGAGGGCGCCGTGGTGATGAGGTCGAGATTGAACTCGCGCTCGAGCCGCTCCTGGATGATCTCCAGATGCAGCAGGCCCAGGAATCCGCAACGGAAGCCGAAGCCCAGCGCCGCCGAGGTCTCGGGTTCGTACTGGAAGCTCGCATCGTTGAGCCGGAGCTTCGCCAGGCTGTCGCGCAGGTTCGGGTAGTCGGCGGCGTCGACCGGGAAGAGGCCGCAGAACACCACCGGCACCGAGGGCTTGAAGCCCGGCAGCGGCTCGGGTGCCGGTCTGCGGTCGTCGGTGATGGTGTCGCCAATGCGGCAGTCGGCCACTTCCTTGATGCCGGCGATGATGAATCCTACCTCGCCCGGCCCCAGCTCGGGCACGACCAGGCCCTTGGGGGTGAAGACGCCGACGCGCTCGATCACATGCGCGGCTCCCGTCGACATCATGCGCACCTTGAGGCCCGCCTTGAGCACGCCGTCCTTGACCCGCACCAGCGTGACCACGCCCTGATAGGCGTCGTACCAGCTGTCGATCAGGAGCGCGCGCAGCGGCGCCTCGGTGTCGCCCTTGGGCGGCGGCAGGCGCGTGACCAGCGCCTCCAGCACATCGTCGATGCCGAGCCCGGTCTTGGCCGAGATCAGCACCGCGTTCGAGGCATCGAGCCCGATCACGTCCTCGATCTGCTTGCGCACCTTCTCCGGTTCCGCCGCCGGCAGGTCGATCTTGTTCAGGACCGGGATGATCTCGTGATTGTTGTCGATCGCCTGATAGACGTTGGCGAGGGTCTGGGCCTCGACGCCCTGGCTCGCATCGACCACCAGCAGCGAGCCCTCGCAGGCCGCGAGGCTGCGGCTCACCTCATAGGCGAAGTCGACATGGCCCGGCGTGTCCATGAGGTTGAGCGTGTAGGTCTTGCCGTCCTTCGCCGGGTAGGTCAGCCGCACGGTCTGCGCCTTGATGGTGATGCCGCGCTCGCGCTCGATATCCATCGAATCGAGCACCTGGTCCTTCATCTCGCGGTCGGAGAGGCCGCCGCAGCGCTGGATCAGCCGGTCGGCCAGGGTCGATTTCCCATGGTCGATATGGGCGATGATCGAGAAGTTGCGGATCAGGCTGAGGTCGGTCATGGCGCTCTTACAGGCGATGAAGCGGCGATTGGAGACGAGGCGGAGCAGGCTGGGCGGCATCGATCCCGATGCCGGGTCGGCAAGGCCGGCCCGACGGCGGAGCAACGCGTCGGCGATGGCGGAAGCGGCCTTCCTGTCCTCCGCCCGGTGCCGGCGATCGGCTGGTCCGGGCGGTAAGAGTCGCGCGCGCGGCCGCGTCGGCGCGGGCAGGAACATAGGGCCCACCCCGCCGCCTTGCAACCGCAAGGACCCCGCCGGCTTTTCCGCCGCATCGCGTCGCTATCGCCCGGTCCGGAGGCGGCTCCGGTTTCATAATATTCTATTACGTATATAATATCCAACCGGCCCGGGCACTAGCCTTGGGCCATAATATACGGTATCGTATCTTATGGCACGGCCGGCAACCTATCGGGCGGAAGACTGGATCGCGGCCGGCTGGCGGGCGCTGGTCCGGGGCGGTCCGGCCGCGGTGCGGATCGAGGCCCTGGCCCGGGAGCTGGGGGTGACCAAGGGGAGCTGCTACGGCTATTTCGCCGACCGCGCCGCCCTCCTGGCCGCGATGCTGGCGCAATGGCGCGAACGGTCCGGCGGCGCGCTCATCGCCCGTGTCGAGGCGCAACGCGGCACGCCGCAGCAACGGCTCTGGGCCTTGATCGAGACGGTGATCCGGGAGGGCGCGCGCTCGCCGGAGCCGGCGCTGCGCGGCTGGGGCCGCAGCGACCCCGCGATCCGCGCGACGCTCGAGGAGATCGACCGCCAGCGCCTCGCCTATCTCGAGGGCCTGTTCCGGGCCATGCGGTTTGCCGGCGACGGTGCCGCGATCCGGGCACGGCTCTGCTACCAGGCCCTCCTGGCCGAGCACCAGCTGGGGCTTGCCGTCGATACCGAGACGCGGCTCGCCGCCTGGCGGGGGCAGTTCGCGCTCCTGAGCGCGGCCCCCGCCTGACGGGCGCGTCTCCCGGCGGCCGGGATGCCTAGTGGGTGGTCTGCGGCGTCTCCGCCGTGGCTTCGTTCTTGTCCGCCGCGGCCGCCGGAGCCATCGCGTCGCGCGCGCTCGATTGCAGCTGCTCCCAGCATTTGCCCGAGAGCTGCGTCGCCAGCGCCATCAGCCGGCTCGCCTCCTCGAGATATTGCTGCGTGGCCTTCTGCGCGAAATCGACATGAAGGCCGAAGGCCGCGGCCGGATCGCTGCATTTCATCAGCGCTTCCGAGCGTTCGACATGCTCGCGCCAGCGGCTGTTGGCGAAGCTCGCGACCTCCTCGTTCATCTCCGCCATGGCCTTCATCATGGTGTTGCCGGTCTCGAGGAAGGCATGCACGGCGTTGCCGCTGAGGGTGGCCATCGCGGCATAGTCGATGGTGGGAACCGCCGCCGACGGCGCGGCGGCGTCGGGCTGATCCGTGGAGGAGGACGGTGTCTCGGCGGTGCTGCGGGGCACCGCCTGCGAGGCCTTCAACATGTCGGTGCGGATGACACCCGACTTGAAGGCTTCAGTGTGAGCCGCAGGGGAAGTGGTACGTGCCATGGATTCGTCTCCCGGTTTCGCGTGACATGAAGTCTGCGTGACGTGGGTTCCGCCCGACATGATGGCCGCCCGAAGGTGAAAGCCCTCCTCGAGGAACGACCGGCATCCCGTAGACGCAAGCTCGGGCGTGACGGGCGGGGTCGATAGATAACTGGGGCACGATGGATCGCTGTTCGTCCTGGCGCGAGCGCGATCCGATGTCGTTGCGCAGAAGTGTACTCGCGCGCCGTGCGCGGCGGCAAGTTGCGTTCCTGTGTCAAAATGTCGTGCGGACTCCCGGATGCCGGCATTGCAGCGCGTTGATCGGGCGGGAGGTTTTCGGCGAGTTCATCGCCTGTTAATGCGGCCGTTATAGTCTTGTCGCCAATTGCATTGGCCCGACCGGAGACCCTCTCCCGTGACCGACCCGACCGAAACCGCGCGCATGGCCGCGCTCTGGATGATGCACAGCGCGGCCCTGAGCCGGCTGCTGCGCGCCCATGGCCGCGACGACCATGCCGATCAGCTCGAAGCCGCCTTGAGCGAGGTCGGCAACATCCTCACCGCCAAGATCGGCGAGGGCGCCTTCACCGACGCGATGGACTGGGCCAGCGCCCAGCTCTGGGACCAGCAGGGCTATCTGCCGCAGAGCACCGCGCGGCACTGAGTTGCACCCGCACGGGCCAACGTTCCCTCTCGTCGCCCTGCTCCTATTGTCACCCCCGCGGAAGCGGGGGGCCAACCCGATCCGGCAGCGCAGGCTGAAGGATGGATCCCCGCGTTCGCGGGGATGACGGGAAGAGCGCCGGCATGACAACGAGCGCCGGCGCCCCGCTCCTTACGATCGCAGCACCGCGCCCGTCGCCTTCGTCACCGCCGCGACGATCTTCGCCGAGACCTGCTCGATCTCGGCATCGGTCAGCGTGCGGTCGCTCGGCTGCAGCGTGACCGAGATCGCGACCGACTTCTTGCCGGCCTCGATGCGATCGCCCTCGTAAAGATCGAACAGGCTGACGCTTTGGATCAGCGCCTTCTCCGCCGATTTGACGGCGCGGATCAGCTTGTCCGCCGGCACGTCCGACGCGACCAGGAAGGCGAAGTCGCGCTCGACCGGCTGATAGGCGGAGGCCTTGAGCGGCGGACGCTGCGGCCCGGCCTTGGCCTTGGGCTGCGGGATCGTGTCGAGCATCACCTCGAAGGCGACCGCCGCCCCCTCGAGATCGAGACCCTTGGTCACGCGCGGATGGAGCGCGCCGAAACGCGCCAGCACGGTCGGGCCCAGGCGGAACTGGCCCGACTGGCCCGGATGGTACCAGGCAGGCGCGTCGGCCGTGACCTGGAGGTTCTCGACCGGTGCCCCCAGCGCCGTCAGCAGCGCCAGCGCATCGGCCTTGGCGTCGAAGGCATCGACCGCGCGGGGGCGATCGCGCCAGTGGCGCGGGCCGGTCTGACCCACGCGCAGCCCCGTCGCGACCAGGGCCTGGCCTTCGGGCGTGGCGTCGGCGTATTGCGGACCCACCTCGAACAGGCCGAGATCGCTTAAGCCCCGGGCCGCGTTGCGCGCCGCCGCCATCACGAGGTTCGGCAGGATCGAGGGCCGCATCACGTCGAGATCGGCCGAGATCGGGTTGGCGAGCATGAGCTCCGGCTTCACCCCGCCGAAGAAGGACGCGGCCGCCGAGGAGGTGAAGGAGTAGGTGACCGCCTCGAGCAGCCCGCGCGAGGCCAGGATGCGCTTGGCCTGCTGCGCGCGGCGCTGGCCCAGCGTGACCGCGGGCTCGGGCAGCGGTGTCTCGCGTTCGAGCGGCACCGCCGGCACCTCGTCGAAGCCTTTGACGCGCACGACTTCTTCGACGAGGTCGGCCTCGCCTTCGATATCCGCGCGCCAGGAGGGCGGCGTGACGGCGAGGGTCTGACCGTCGCCCGTCACCTCGCAGCCCAGGGCCTCGAGGATCCGCTTCGATTCCGCCACGGGCAGGTCGAGCCCGCCCAGCGCGAAGATGCGGCTCGTCCGCAGCGAGAGCTTGCGCCGCCACTCGGGCATCGCGCCCGCGCTCACGACGCGGCTCGCCTCGCCGCCGCAGAGCTCGCGCACCAGCTTGGCCGCGATCTCCGCACCCCATTCGGCCGACACCGGATCAAGTCCGCGCTCGAAGCGGTAGCGCGCATCGCTCTCGATCCCGAGCCGGCGACCGGTGGCCGCCGTGCGCTTAGGATCGAACAGCGCGACCTCGAGGAAGACGTTCTTGGTGTCGGGCGTGCAGCCCGAATGCTCGCCGCCCATGATGCCGCCGATGCCGTGAACGGCCTTGCGGTCGGCGATCACGGTCATGTCGCCTTCGAGGCGGTAGCTGCGCCCGTCGAGCGCCAGGATCTCCTCGCCCGTGCGCGCGAAGCGCATGGTCGGATCGCCGTCGAGCTTGTCGGCGTCGAACACGTGGAGCGGGCGGCCCAGATCGAAGGTCACATAGTTGGTGATGTCGACCAGCGCCGAGATCGGCCGGAGCCCGATGGCGACCAGCCGGTCCTTGAGCCATTGCGGGCTCGGTCCGTTCTTCACGTTGCGGAAATAGCGTCCGACCACATAGGGGCAGGCATCCTGGGCGTTGGCCGGCAGATCGCGCTGCCAGCGGACCGGGCTGTCGAAGCTGCCCGCGATCGTCTCGACCGCGAAGGGCTTGAGCTTGCCCAGGCCCGCCGCCGCCAGGTCGCGCGCGATGCCGCGCACGCCGAGACAGTCGGCACGGTCGGCGGTGATGGCGATGTCGAACAGCGGATCGTCGAGCCCCATCACCTTGGCGAAGGGCTGTCCGACCGGCGCATCCGCCGGCAGCTCGATGATGCCGTCATGATCCTGGCCCAGCCCCATCTCGCGGGCCGAGCAGAGCATGCCGTTGGAATCGACGCCGCGGATATTGCCCTTCTTGAGATCGAGCCCGGTGCCCGGGATATGGCTGCCCGCCGGCGCGAACACGCCCTTCATGCCGGTGCGCGCGTTGGGCGCGCCGCAGACGACCTGGATCGGCGCGCCCTCGCCGACATCGATCATGCAGACGCGCAGGCGATCGGCGTTCGGGTGCGGCTTGGCCTCGACCACATAGGCGACGCGGAAGGGCGCCAGATCCCTGGAACGATCCTCGACGCTCTCGACCTCGAGGCCGAGCTTGGTCAGCCGGTCGGCGATCGCCGCCGCGTCCGCATTCGTGTCGAGATGGTCCTTGAGCCAGCCGAGCGTGAACTTCATCGCGGCGCCCCCACCAGGTTCGGGACGTCGAGCGGCTGGAAGCCGTAATGCGCGAGCCAGCGCGCATCGGCCTCGAAGAAAGTGCGCAGGTCGGGGATGCCGTATTTCAGCATGGCGATGCGCTCGATCCCCATGCCGAAGGCGAAGCCCTGATAGCGCGCCGGATCGATGCCGCCCATCTCCAGCACCTTGGGATGGACCATGCCGCAGCCCAGGATCTCGAGCCAGTCGCCGTAATTGCCGAGCTTGAGCTCGCCGCCTTTGCGCGAGCAGCCGATATCGACCTCGGCGGAGGGTTCCGTGAAGGGGAAGAAGCTCGGGCGGAAGCGCAAGGGCAGGTCCGCGACGCCGAAGAAGGCACGGCAGAATTCGGTGAGGCAACCCTTGAGATGGCCCATATGGGTCTTCTCGTCGACGACGAGACCTTCGACCTGATGGAACATCGGCGTGTGGGTCATGTCGGAATCGCAGCGATAGGTGCGGCCGGGCGCGATGATGCGCATCGGCGGCTGGTGCGATTTCATGTAGCGGATCTGCACCGGCGAGGTGTGGGTCCGCAGCAGCCGGCGCCCCTCCAGATCCGTCGGCGTCGCTTCCTTGCCGAACTTCTTTTCCTGGATGCCGGCGTCACCGGCCGCCCCACCAACCCCGGTGCCGCCGGCATGGTTGGTGTTCGCGGCAACATCGGCGCGGCCAAGATAGAACGTGTCGTGCATCTGACGCGCGGGATGGTCCGGCGGGATGTTCAGCGCCGTGAAGTTGTAGAAGTCCTCCTCGATGTCGGGGCCTTCCGCGACCTTGAAGCCCATCTCGCCGAAGATGGCGATGATCTCGTCGATGGTCTGGCTGATCGGGTGCAGCCGGCCTTGCGCGCCGAGGCTCGCCGGCAGCGTCATGTCGAGCTTCTCGCCCTGCAGGCGCGCATCCATCGCGGCCTCGGCGAGCTGGCTCTTGCGCGCCTCGATCGCGGCCGCGACCGCGTCCTTGAGCTGGTTGAGCTTGGCGCCGGCGCTCTTGCGCTCGTCGGGGGTGAGCGCGCCCAGCCCCTTCATCAGGCCCGAGATCTCGCCCTTCTTGCCGAGCGCTTCGACGCGCACGGTCTCGAGCGCGTCCAGACCGGACGCGGCCGCGACCGCCTCCAGCCATTTCTTCTCCAACCGGCTTGCATCCTCGAGCATCGGAAATCGTCCTCAATTCAAAAGCACAAAAGCGAAGGGGCCGAACATGGCTCGGCCCCTTCTCGCCTGGTCTCGCTGCCGTCTCTGGCGGGTCGCGCTAAGGCATCGGCGCCCTGTCCGAGCCGGCCGCCGGGAGGCGGGCCGTCGTCTGGGTCAGGCCGCCGGTAAATCGGCGCGTTGCGATCATCCTCGTCATGGGGCGCGAGGATAGGCGCAAGCCCGGCGGCCGGTCAATCTAACCGCGGTTCATCCCCTCCCCCGGAACGGAGGAGGGTTGGGGAGGGGGCTGCTCGGTGTCGGATACCGAGCAGCCCCCTTCCTAACCTTCCCCCGCAAAGCGGGGGAAGGGATAAGAGGCCTCAATCCAGCTGCAGCAGCATCAGGTTCATCGCGCCGGAGAGCAGGCTCTGCTCCTTCCCGTCGATCAGGAGCCGGTCGAGCGCCACCTTCTCGGTCTGGCGGTTATGGATGAACGCGAACTCGATCACATGCTGGGCGCCCGAGGAGCCGGGCTTGGTCACCTTGCAGGTGACCTCGACGATCTGGTCGTTGTCCTTGTAGGTCTCGGATTTCCCGGCCGACCATTCGAACTTGCCGCGGGCGCCGGCGGTGTCGGTGCAGAGCTTCTCGCCGGTGGTGTCGCCCAGCACCGGCGATTTCTTCACCAGCGCGATATCGTCGCCGTACCGGTCGCAAGCCGAGAGAGCCAGCGGCGCCAGGAGCGAGGCCGAAAGCAAAAGCCCCGCCATCCGGGCCTTGGCCCATGAGGCGGGGCTCATGTCGTGATCCGGCATTCCGGGAGGGTGGCGGTTCAGCCGCCCTTGCCGAGCGCGTCGCTCGCCTGCTTCACCAGCGCGCCGAAGGCGGCCGGCTCGCGCACGGCGAGATCCGCCAACACCTTGCGGTCCACCTCGATCCCCGCCTTCTTCATGCCGGCGATGAACTTCGAGTAGGTCAGGCCGTGCTCGCGCACGCCCGCATTGATGCGCTGGATCCAGAGACCGCGGAAGTCGCGCTTCTTGTTGCGACGGTCGCGATAGGCATATTGCAGGCCCTTCTCGACCTTCTCGATCGCGACGCGGAAATTGGTCGAGGCGCGGCCGAAATAGCCGGCGCCCATATCGACGATCTTCTTGTGACGGGCGTGGGTGGTGACGCCCCGCTTGACGCGTGCCATGGCTCAGCTCCCTCTCAACCGTTCGGCAGGAAGAATTTCTTGACGTTCGCCGCATCCATGTCGGCCATGATCCGCATGCCGCGGGCCTGACGCTTCATCTTCTGGGTGCGCTTCGAAAGTCCATGGCGCTTGCGGGACGGGGTCATCTTGACCTTGCCCGTGGCGGTGAGAGCGAAGCGCTTCTTGGCGCCGCTCTTGGTCTTCATCTTGGGCATTTCATGTCCTCTAAGTATTTGATATCTATGTCCTTCGGGCGGCCGGGCATGCCCTATCCAGGCCCGGTCTCGCTCGCCGAGGACGCGCGGTTATACAGGGGGAGGCCGGGAATGGCAAGGAATCGCCGCCGGCGTGCGGTGTGACCATCCGCTGCAGCCCTGTTCAGAAATAAAAACTTTCGCTTCTAATAATAAAATCTGGGAGCCCGTGACAGAGCTCCCAGATTCCCTAATATAACGACCGGCGACTTACTATCTATGCAAGGCAGACAGCATTAGATATAGTATCGCGATGGCTAGATATATTAATGATGTTAAATTATATATCATCGCGTGACCTCCTTTCTGAGGTCAATATTACCACGATATTAATATGTCGTCAAGGATTATTTTCTCCCCTGTGAACCTGACGGCCAATTCGCCGCCCGCACTTCTATAAAAAAAATAAAAAGGCGCTAGATGGCCCTACTTCAAGGAGCCATTGGCCTTGCGGCCGCCGCGCTCGGTCCGGGCGGCACCCTCGCCGGCCGCGACCAGATCCCGCGCCCGCTCCAGGCAGCGCCGGGCCAGCGCCCGCGTGCCTTCCCGCAGCTCCTGGTCGGCCTTCACCGCCGCGACATTGTTCTCCATATCCTCGGCCGACCAGCCGCGACTGTGGCCGACGAAGGGGAACTGGGCGAAGGTGAAGCCCAGCTCGCCGAAGAACATCATCATCTCGCCCGCCACCGCCTGCACATTGTCCTGGCCGCCGGTAACGATGAAGCCCGCGACCTTGTTGCGGATCAGCACGCGGTTATGGGTGGTGATCTGGTTCTGGATGCAGTTCATCCGCTCGATCATCTTGAAATAGAGCGAGCTGGCATTGCCCCAGCGGATCGGCGTCGCGATCAGGACCACGTCGGCCCAATGCACCAGCGCCTCATAGACGGCGGTGAGCTCGTCCTTGTCGTCCATCTGCGTGATCGAGCAGGGCCAGGTGCAGGCATTCGCACTCTTCGAGTAGTAGCCCTCGCAGGCGCGGAACCTGAGGCTGTCGAGCCGGATGAGCTTCGTCTCCGCCCCATCGCCCGCCGCCGCCTCGAGCGCCACGCCCAGCAGATCCTCCGAGGTCGAGTAGCGCGGCGCCTGCCGGTCCATGACGGTGGTCGAGATGCCCACGACGCGCAGCGCGCCCGGCGCGCGCTCGGGCCGGCGCGCCAGCGGATGGGGCTCGTGCGAGGCCGCGCGCGGGTGGGTGCCCGAGGCGAGATCGATGAAGAGCTCGCCGCCCTCCTGCTTCAGCAGATAGCGCGGTACGGCGTCGGTGCTGCCGGGCTCGCCCTCGCCGGTCTCGCGCTGATAGGTCCAGCCATGCCAGGGGCAAACGACATAGCCGTTGCGGAGCGTGCCGTCGCCCAGCGGCCCGCCCGCATGCAGGCAGCGGCCCAGGATCGCGCCGAAACGTCCTTCGTCGTAGGACAAGGCGATCGGCCGGCCCGCCACGGTGACGGTCTGCAGCGACCGCTGCTTCAAGGTCTCGACCGGACCCAGCCGGTGCCAATCGGGATTCGCCATCGCCGCTCTCCCCCAAGCGATGTCAGATCGATCTAGAGCAGATAATTGATGAGCCAGCCGCCACCGAGCAGCAACCAGAAGGTGGTCGAGCTGACGAGGCCGGCGGCCCCGGTGGCCGCCCCCAGCGCCGCATACCAGAACTGCTTGCGGCAGGCGGCGGCGATCGCGAACAGGATCGCCAAGGGCCCGAACAGGATCGGCAGCTTGATCAGCGCCACGATGCCGTAGATGACGGCCAGCAGGCCCAGGACCGGCGGCTTGCGGAGATAGGCGGGCGGCAGGGCGAAGACGGCCGACGGCCCGCTTTCCTCCGACGGCCAGGCGGCGGGCTCGGGCGGCAGGGGCTCCGCGGCGGCGGCAGGTTGCATCGGGGCGACCGGTGTCAGCCGCACCACCGCCGCTTTGGGCGCGGCGGTGACATCGATGATGTCGCGGGGCTGTTCTTCAGGCTCGGCCATGTCGTCTCCCGGGACGCGATCCTCGGACGGAAACGGGGCGGAAATGAGACGGGGCGGATCGTTCGCCGATCCGCCCCGTTTCCGGCGGCGCCTTACTTGGGCGCCATGACCATGATCATCTGCCGGCCTTCGAGGCGCGGCATCTGCTCGACCTTGGCGAGCGCATCGAGCTCGGCACGCACCCGGTCGAGCACCTTCATGCCCAGCTCCTGATGCACCATCTCGCGGCCGCGGAAGCGCATGGTCACCTTGACCTTGTCGCCTTCCTCGAGGAAGCGATGCACCGAGCGCATCTTCACCTGGTAGTCGTGCTCGTCGATGCCGGGGCGCAGCTTGATCTCCTTGACCTCGATGACCTTCTGCTTCTTGCGCGCCTCGTTCTCTTTCTTCTGCAGCTCGTATTTGAACTTGCCGAAATCGAGAATCTTGCAGACGGGAGGGCTGGCATTGGGCGAGATCTCGACGAGATCGAGCCCCGCGTCTTCCGCCATGAGCAGGGCCTCGCGTATCGATACGACGCCCACCATCGTTCCATCCTCTTTCACCAGCCGCACCTGCGGCACGTTGATCTGGTGATTGATCCGCGGACCGTCACGTGACGGCGCGGATTCCTGCGGTGGTCTGGCTATGCTGACTTCTCCTGAGCGATGTTGACCTGAAAATGGCGGGGGTTCCGGCCGGAGAATCCGCGCTAGAACGCGCCCGCCGCAAGCGCCGCGCCCGACTTCCCCGCGGGCGAACGCGCTTCTGCCTTTAGTCTATTGAGCGCCTCATCGAGCGCAAGGACTTCCTGCTCATTCCCGCCCAGGCGCCTGAGGGCGACCTCGCGCTTCTCGGCCTCGCGCTTGCCGACCACGGCCAGGACCGGCACCTTGGCCAGGCTGTGCTCGCGGACCTTGTAGTTGATCTTCTCGTTGCGGGCGTCGGTCTCGACCCGCAAGCCCGCGGCCCGCAGGGCGCCCGCGACCTCTTCCGCATAGGACCGGCTGTCGTCCGTGATGGTGGCGACCACAACCTGTAGCGGGGCGAGCCAGAGCGGCAGCTTGCCGGCATGGTTCTCGATCAGGATGCCGAGGAAGCGCTCCATCGAGCCGAAGATGGCCCGGTGCAGCATCACGGGGCGGTGCTTCTGCCCGTCCTCGGCGATGTAGTTGGCGTCGAGCCGCTCCGGCAGCACGAAATCCACCTGCAGCGTCCCGCATTGCCAGGACCGGCCGATTGTGTCCTTGAGGTGGAACTCGAGCTTGGGACCGTAGAAGGCGCCCTCGCCCGGTGCCATCGTGTAGGGAAGCTGGGCCCGCTCGACCGCGTATTTGAGCGCGGCTTCGGCCTTGTCCCAGATGGCATCGGTGCCGGCCCGCTTCAAGGGCCGGTCGGCGAAGCGCACGGCCACGTCGGTGAAGCCGAAATCGCCATAGACCTCGAGCAGCAGCCGGCAGAAATCGACGCTTTCGGCCGTGATCTGGTCCTCGGTGCAGAAGATATGCGCGTCGTCCTGCGTGAAGTTGCGCACGCGCATGATGCCGTGCAGCGCGCCGCCCGGCTCGAAGCGGTGGCAGGAGCCGAACTCGGCCAGCCTCAGCGGCAGGTCGCGGTAGCTCTTGAGCCCCTGGTTGAAGATCTGCACGTGGCAGGGGCAGTTCATCGGCTTGAGCGCGAAGATGCGCTGGCTGGGATCGGCAACATATTCCTTCAGGCCCGCCTCGTTCTCGGCGAGATACATGTTCTCGCGGAATTTTTCCCAGTGGCCCGAGGCCTCCCAGAGCTTGCGGTCGACGAGCTGGGGCGTCTTGACCTCGACATAGCCCGACTGGTCGAGCCGGCCGCGCAGATAGTTCTCGACCGTGCGGTAGAGCGTCCAGCCCTTGGGATGCCAGAACACCATGCCGGCCGCCTCTTCCTGCTGGTGGAAGAGGTTCATCTCCTTGCCGAGGCGGCGATGGTCGCGCTTCTCCGCCTCCTCCAGCATCGTCAGATATTGCTGGAGCTGCTTCTCGTCCGCCCAGGCCGTGCCATAGACGCGCTGGAGCTGCTGGTTGTTGGCGTCGCCGCGCCAATAGGCGCCCGACACCTTCATCAGCTTGAAGGCCTTGCCCAGCTTGGCCGTCGAGGGCAGATGCGGGCCCGTGCACATGTCGAGCCAGCTGCCCTGACGGTAGATCGAGATCTCCTCGTCCTTCGGGATCTCGAGCACCCATTCAGCCTTGTATTTCTCGCCGTGATCCTTGAACCAGCGCACGGCCTCGTCGCGGCTCCAGATCTCGCGCGTGATCTTCTCGTCGCGATCGACGATCTCGCGCATGCGCTGCTCGATCTTGAGGAAATCCTCGGGCGTGAAGGGCTCGTCGCGCACGAAATCGTAGTAGAAGCCGTTCTCGATCGCCGGCCCGAAGGTGATCTGGGTGCCGGGATAGAGCTCCTGCACCGCCTCGGCCAGCACATGGGCCGCGTCGTGGCGCAGAAGCTCGAGCGCGTCGGGATGCTTGCGGGTGACGATCTCGATCTTCGCGTCGCGGTCGATGACCGTCGCCAGATCCTTGAGCTCGCCGTCGATCTTCACGGCCAGCGCGTCGCGCGCCAGGCCCTTGCCGATCGAGGCGGCAATCTCGTCACCGGAAACCGGCTGGTCGTAGGACCGGCGGCTGCCGTCGGGTAGCGTGATGTGAATCATGGAGCCGTTGATGCTTCTTCGGCCCGTTTTGCGGGTCGAAACTTCGTGAATCCCGCCGGGACTCGACCGGATTCAGGTTGAGAAAGGGTAATTAACGCCCAAACCGCCGGAATTAAGAGGGGATCGAGGCCTCTGTCAAGGCGGGCGCCGGGTGCGGGCTCGGCCGTTCCATCAGCTCGCGATAGACGGCCAAGGTCCCGGCACACATGGTAGTTCGGGCGTAGCGGGCCTGGGCGCGCTGGGCGGTTTCGGCCGCGAGGCGAGCCCTGAGGTCGGGGTCGAGATCGAGCGCCCGGCCGATGGCGGAGGCCAGCGCCGCCGGATCCTCGGGCGGCACCAGCCAGGCCATCTCGTTGCCGGCCACCTGCTCGCGGGCGCTGCCGCGGTCGATCGAGACCACCGGGCGGCCCATGGCCTGGGCCTCGGCGAGAACCAGGCTGAAGGCCTCGGGCGCCGGGGCGGCGCTCAAGACCACGTCGGCCAGCATGTAGGCGGCGGCCATGTCGCGGCATTCCGGCACGATATGGAAGCGGCCATTGAGGCCGGCGGCCCGCGCCCGCTCCTCGATCTCGCCGCTATAGCCCGGATCGTCGCCCTCGGCCCCGACCACGAGGCAGTGGAAGGCGCGGTTCTTGATCCGGGCCAGCGCGTCGATCAGGAGCGCATGGCCGTTATGCGGCATGAGCCGGCCCGGCAGCATCAGCACCGGCAGGTCGTCCGGCAGGCCCCAGAGCCGCGCCAGGCGGATCATGCGCGGCGCCGTCACATGCGAGGGGTCGAAGGTCTCGGTGTCGATGCCCCGGCGCACCAGGCGCAGGCGGCGGTCGTCGACCTTGTGCTGCTCGTAGGCCAGCCGCGCGGCGAATTCGGAGACCGCGATGACGCGGTCGCCGCGCGCCAGCGCCGCGGCATAGAAGCGATCGAAGGCGCCGTCGGCCGGGCCGCCGAGATCGAATGTCGTGACGAAGGGCTTGGCCGTGCGGCGCGCCGCCAGATAGGCGGGCCAGGCGGCGTGAAGGCCACGCGCATGGACGATGTCGACGGAGTCGCTGCGGATCAGCCGCACCAGCTTCGAGGCGGAGGCCAGCATGCCCAGAGGATTGCGGCGATCGAGCGTGATGCGATGATGGCGCGCGCCCGAGCGCGGCAGCTCGGCCACGAACGGGCCGCCGCTCGACGCGATCAGCGCCGTGCCGCCCTCGTGATGCACCGCCCCCGCGATGTCCAGCGCGATACGATCCGAGGCATGCGCCAAGGTCGGCATCACCTGGAGAACAACCGGCCCGCTCATCGCCGGCCTCTTCATCGTCATGTTATGATCGGGGGTCTCGACCGATCCCGCTGCGTCCATTACACCCACGCCATGTCCGACACGCCACGCGATTCGTCCCCCCGCCATCTGAGTCTAGCACGCGAAGACGGGACGACAACGGCCTACCGTCGATTCCAGGGCGTTGACGGTCGAAATTTGCCAAGTGTGGTTTTTTTGAGCGGGTTCGCGTCCGACATGTCGGGAAACAAGGCGGTTTTCCTCGAATCGCACTGCCGGAACCGGGGACAAGCTTTTCTTTGTTTCGATTATTTCGGCCATGGCGCCTCGTCCGGACAATTTTCCGACGGCACCATCGGGCGCTGGCGCGAGGACGCGCTCGCCGTCATCGACCGCCTGACCGAAGGCCCGCTGATCCTGGTGGGCTCCAGCATGGGCGGCTGGATCATGCTGCTGGCGGCGCTGGCGCGGCCGGCCCGCGTGGCCGGGCTCGTCGGAATCGCCGCCGCCCCGGATTTCACCGAGGAGCTGATGTGGAGCCGGATGACCGCGCCCATCAAGGAGCAGCTGCTGCGCGATGGCGAATGGCATGAGCCCTCGCGTTATGGCCCTGATCTGCCGATTACACTCAAGCTGATCGAGGAAGGTCGCCATCATTTGTTATTGGGCCAGCCGATCGCGGTGAATTGCCCGGTGCGGCTGCTGCAAGGCATGGAGGATCCGGACGTGCCCTGGCGCTGGGCGGTGCGTACTGCCGAACGGTTGAGCGGCGGCGACGTTACCGTGACGCTGGTGAAGGATGGCGACCATCGGCTCTCCCGGCCGCAAGACCTGGCGCGGCTGGCCGCGACCGTCGATGCGCTGTCGGACGAGATTGCCGCGAAAAACTTTTAAGTCGCGTTAAGGCGGCGAGCTTCTCACGCTTCCCGCGCCCCCAGCCGTCATCCCCGCGCCCGGGTCCGGCCGTAGGCCGGCCCAAGCGTAAACTCCCGCGGGGATCCAGCTTGATCCAGCGCGTCGGGCATCGACATGGGCCCCCGCTTTCGCGGGGGTGACGAGAGAGCGGCGGCGATGTCGACGCTCATTGACCGGCTTCACTTCCCCTCCGCGAGCAGCGCCTTGAGGCCGTCGCGATAGCTGGGATAGGCGAGCGTCACGCCGAGCTCGCGCTTGATGCGCTCGTTGCGCACCCGCTTGTTGTCCTCATAGAAGCTGCGCGCCATCGGCGAGAGCGAGGCCTCGTCGAAGGGCAGCGCCGGCGGCGGCTCGACGCCCAGGAGACGGCAGGCATGCTCGATCACCTCGGCCGGCGGTGCGGGGTCGTCGTCGCAGAGATTGTAGGCCGCGCCCGGATGCGGCCGCATGATCGAGGCCTCGAGCACGGTCGCGATATCCGCGACATGGATGCGGCTGAAGACCTGGCCCGGCTTGACGACGCGCTTGGCCGTGCCGGCGCGCACGCTGTCGAGCGCGCTGCGCCCCGGCCCATAGATGCCGGCGAGACGGAAGAGATGCACCGGGACCTGGTGGCGTTCCCAGAGCGCGAGCCAGGCTTGCTCCGCCTGGAGCCGTCGCCGGCCGCGCTCGCCCGAAGGCGTCAGCGCGCTCGCCTCGTCGACCCAGCCGCCCTGGCGGTCGCCATAAACGCCGGTGGTCGAGAGATAGCCCGCCCAGGCGAGGCCCGGCGCCAGGACCGCGATATCGGCGCCGTGACGATCGAGCACCGGGTCGCCGCTCGGCATCCCGCCATCGGGCGGCACGCTGGAAAGGAGATGCGTCGTGCCCGCCAGGACGGCGCGCGGATCGGGCAGCGGATGGTCGCGATCGAAGCGATGCACCGTGAAGCCCCGCGCTTGCAGCGCTTGGGCCTTCTCCGCCTCGCGGCAGGTACCCGCGATCTGCCAGCCCTTGGGCTTCAGCCGCTCGGCCAGCGCCAGCGCGCTGAAGCCGAGACCGAAGACGAACAGGCGCGGCGCCGTGCCGCTTTCTTCCGGTCCATGTTCGCCGGATGCATCCAATTTCGTCGCACTTGCCATTCGACCAGCCAGGAGGGAGGCTCTGGCCCCGACCCGGAGGCACGAGGCCGCCGGATCCAACCAGGAGCAGTTCTGCGTCCATGAACGTAATGACGCCACTCGGACGGAACAAGGCGACGGCCCGGCGCGGTGCGGCGGTGCTGGCGCTCGCGCTGCTGCTCCTCGGCGGTGCGCCGTTCCCGGCCTCGGCCCAGCAAGGGCAGATCCAGAGCTTCCCGGAGCAGAATCTCGAGGAAGCCAAGCAGTATGCCGCCTGCATGGTGCTGACCAAGGACCATCCGCAGGACGCCTATGACAGCGCCGGCGCCTGGCTCGCGAAGAATGGCGGGCCGCCGGCGCAGCATTGCCAGGCGGTGGCGCTGGTGGGCCTCGGCCGCTACACGGAGGCGGCGCAGATGCTGCAGACCGTGGCGGGCGAGCTCGCCAAGACCGACAGCTCGCGCACGCTCGCGGCCCAGCTCTACGACCAGGCGGGTCAGGTCTGGCTGCTCGAGGGCGATGCCGCGCAGGCCGTGGCCGCCTCGAACGCGGCGCTCGGGATCGCGCCCAACGATGTCGAGATGGTGATCGACCGCGCGGTGGCGCTGGGTGCGGCCGAACGCTGGTGGGATGCGCTCGACGATCTCAACCATGCGAACGAGCTGGCGCCCAAGCGCGCCGACATCCTGGTGCTGCGCGCCAGCGCCTATCGCTATGTGAACAGCACCGAGCTGGCGCTCGCCGACGTGAACCAGGCGCTGACGCTCGATCCCAAGAATGCCGAGGGCTATCTCGAGCGTGGCATCCTCAAGGACGCTGCCGGCGACAAGAACGGCGCCCGCACCGACTGGGTCCAGGCCGCCCAGCTCGCCCCCAACACCCCCACCGCCGAAGCGGCGCAGGGACGGATCGAGAAGCTGGATCTGAAGACGGAGTGACTGCTGGGAAGGAAGCGATTGCTTCCTTCCCAGCAGTCATCCCCACGCCCGGGTCCGGCCGTAGGCCGGCCCAAGCGTAAACTCCAGCGGGGATCCATCTTGATCCAGCGCGTCGAGCGTCGAGTGGGGCCCCCGCTTTCGCGGGGGTGACGGTAGGGACAACAGCACCGACCGTGGGAAACTGAGTCCCAGTGGAGCACCCGCTCAAAAATCCAGGTCCGCGTAATGCGTCGGCGGCGGTGCGCCGGGGATGCGGTCGCCGAGCAGCGGGCGCAGGCTGGGGCGCGACTTCACGCGCTGGTACCAGTCGCGGGCACCCTGGTGATCGTCCCAGGGCACGTCGCCCAGATAGTCGATGCAGGAGAGCTGCGCCGCGGCCGAGATATCGGCCATCGAGAAGCTATCGCCCGCGAGCCAGGTGCGGCGATCGGCGAGCCAGCCGATATAATCGAGATGGGTCTTGAGATTGAGGATGCCGGCGCGGATGGCGCTCGAATCCGGCGTGCCCTTGCCCATGATGCGCCGCCCGATCTTCTCGTCGAGCAGGTTGGCCGTGACCTCGCGCTGGAACTTGCGGTCGAACCAGGCGGCGAGCCGCCGCACCTCGGCCCGCGCCCGCGGCTCGGTGCCGTAGAGCGAGGGGGCCGGCCCCGTCTCCTCCAGATATTCCACGATGGCGCCCGCATCGGCGATCGGCTTGCCGTCGGCCTCGATCAGCACCGGCAGATCGCCGCCGGGGCTCAGGGCGAGGAATTCCTCGTGCCGCTCCCAGGCGCGCTCCTCGCGCAGCTCGAACGCCATGCCCTTCTCCTTCAACAGGATGCGGACCTTGCGCGAGGCGGGATCGAGCGGGAAATGGATGAGCAGAAGCATGGGTCGATTCGTTCGCTGGTGAGCATAACCAAGGAGGCGGCGGGCCCAAAGCCCGTTGACTTGCGCCCGCCCCTCCGCTGCCATGACGCCCGCGGATCTCACGGGGATCCGCGTGCGCCCCAGGAGCGTGCTTTGGCCTCGCCTGTCGGAACGCCCGGTTCATGAGCGACGCCACCCTTCTCGCCGCGTTCCTCGCTGCGGTCGCCCGGGGCGACCGCACCGCGCTCGAGCGACTCTATCGCGCGACGGCCCCGCAACTATTCGGGCTCGCCCTCGGTATAGTCAGACGCCGGGATCTCGCGGAGGAGGCCCTGCAGGAGACCTTCATGGCGGTATGGCGGCATGCGGGCCGGTTCGACGCGGACCGCGGAACGGCGCTCGGCTGGATGGCGCGCATCCTGCGCAACGAATGCTTCGATCTCATGGCCAAACGCGGCCGCGACGCCCCGCTCGATCCCGAGATGGCCGAGGCCCTGCCCGATCCCGCCGCAGGTCCCGAGGCCCTGGCGCAGGGCGGCGAGGAGGCCCTCCGGCTCAAGCGCTGCCTCGATCAGCTCGAGGCGCAGCCGCGGGCGAGCCTGCTCCTCGCCTATTACCAGGGCCTGACCTTCCATCAGGTGGCGGCGCGGCTGGGGGTGCCGCTCGGCACGGTGAAGAGCTGGATCCGCCGCAGCCTGGTGCGACTCAAGGGATGCCTCGACACATGACCGAGCCGAATCCCGAACTGCTGGACCAGCTCGCGGCCGAATATGCGCTGGGCACGCTCAGGGGCCCCGCGCGCCGGCGCTTCGAGCGGCTGATCGAGGGCGATCCGGCCCTCGCGCGGCGCGTCGAGGATTGGGCGCAGCGGCTGGACCCGCTGGCCGAGGGCGCGCCCGCGATCGAGCCGCCGGCGCGGAGCTGGGCCGAGATCGAGCGCCGGATCGGAGCGGCGCCCCCGCGCGCCCGGCGCGGCCTCCTCGCGCTGCTGTTCGGCCGGCCGACCGGGCCCGTGCCGAGCCTCGCCACCGCGGGCCTCTGGTACTGCCTCGGCTTCTGGCGGCGTGCGGGCCTCGCGGGTGCGGCCATCGCGCTGCTGCTCTTCGTCTATCTCTTCGTGGCGCCGCCGCCCACGCCCACCCATATGGCGCTGCTCGCGGACGCGGCCAGCAAGCCGGTGGCGATGGTGAGCCTCGATCTCAAGCATGACCGCCTCACCCTCGATGCCAGCCGCCTGCCGGTGGCCGAGGCCGGCAAATCGCTCGAGCTCTGGATCCTGCCGCCGCAGGGCAATCCCCGCTCGCTGGGCGTCCTTCCGGCCGGCCCGCTCTCCCTGCCGCTCGACCGCGCGGCCGCGGCCGATCTCGCCCACGGCGGGCTCGCCGTCAGCCTCGAGCCCGCCGGCGGCTCGCCCACGGGCCTGCCCACCGGCCCGGTGCTCTATTCCGGCGCGGTGCTGCCGGCGTCGTGACATTCGGCATCTCCGTTGTTTTCATCTTCTCCCCCGCCAGGGGGAGAAGGATGTGCAGGCTTAGTCGAAGCGAAGCGGAGACTTAGCCGGAGCTGGATGAGGGGGATCTATCACGAGAGAGCGCCGCAAGCGTCACCACCCACCTCACCCTGCCCTCTCCCCCGCTGCGCGGGCGGAGAGGAAGAACATATCGGCGGCACTTTCGCGCCCCTCACGCATTCGTGACCGGGCCTCCCGCATCCGCCCTCCCCGCCCGCCGGTAAGGCCTCGCGACAGCGAATTCATTCCCCAGGCGCTGTCGAACGAGCAACCGACAGAGAGAGGGTTTCATGAGCGAACAGAACATTCTTCGTCCCGAGACGACGCTGGTTCCGGCGCGGCGCAGGCTCTTGGTGCGCGGCGGCCAGGTGCTGCTCAGCGCCGGCGCGATCGCGATCCTCGCGGGCTGCGAGAGCATGGCCTCGAGCAAGCCCGCCTCCGCGGCCACGGCCGCGAACGACATCCAGGTGCTGAACACGGCGCTGGGCCTCGAATATGAGGGCATCGCCGCCTATCAGGTCGGCGCCGAAAGCGGCCTGCTGCAGAAGCCCGTGCTCGGCGTCGCGGTGAAGTTCCAGGACCATCACAAGAAGCATGCCGAGCTCCTGGCCTCGACCGTGAAGAAGCTCGGCGGCACGCCGGTCATGCCCCAGTCGAAATACGACTTCCCGACCGGCAACCTGAAGACGCAGGAAGACGTGCTGCGCTTCGCGGCCGGGCTCGAGCAGGGTGCCGCCCAGGCCTATTACGGCGCGGTGCCGGTCTTCGCCAACAAGGACCTGTCGGCGGCGGCCGCCAGCATCATGGCCGACGAGGCGATGCATTGGGCCGTGCTGCGCAGCGCGCTGGGCGAGGACCCGATTCCGACACCCTTCGCGATCTCCTGAGCGAGCGAGGCCCCTCGTTCTCGCGGGGCCGATACACCCGGACTTCCGGCCCTCGCGAGAACGGGCTTCGGTCTGCCGGCGACCGGCCGTCTTCCCCAAACGGGCCTCGGCCGCCGGCAGACCGCTTTTTCCTCATCCCCGGCAACCCGACGACAGGATCATCCATGTCCCCGCCGCGAAACCAGGCGCGCTCGGCCCTCCTGCTGCTCGTTGTCTGGCTCCTGCTGATCCTGGCTGCTGCGACCGCCCTGCGAGCCCGCGCGGACGAGCCCGCGACCGGCGATCCCGCGCGCGGCGAGGCGATCTACCGCAAATGCCAAGGCTGCCATTCGATCGACCGCAACCGCGTCGGCCCGATGCATAAGGGCCTGTTCGGCCGTCAGGCGGGCACCGTGCCGGGCTTCGACTATTCCGCGGCGATGAAAGCGTCCGGGATCGTCTGGAACGAGCAGACCCTCGACGCTTTCCTCAGCGACCCGCGCGGCTTCGTGCCCGGCACCAAGATGACCTATGCCGGGGTGAAGAACCCGCGGGATCGAGCAGACCTGATCGCGTATCTGAAGCAGGCGACGAGGGAATAGCGCCCACCCGTCATCCCCGCGAAAGCGGGGATCCATCTTTCAACCCGGTACGCTGGATCAAGCTGGATTCCCGCTTTCGCGGGAATGACGTTTGGCGTGTCGGAGAGAATGAGAAGCACGATCCAGCCTACGCCCGCAGCTCCGCCGCCGTATCCTCGAGCGGATGCGGCAGGAGCGCCACCATCTCCTTCGGCACCACCTGCCAGAAGCCGTCGCGCTCGAGATGCCAGTCGTTGAGGAGGCTCATGGCGAAGCGGGACTGCGTCTCGCGCGCATGCTCCTCGACCAGGCCCCGGAGCCGCGCCTCCCAGTAGCGCGAGCCCAAGCGCTGGAAGAGGACGCTGTCGCCGTTGATGCGGCTCGGCAGATGGCCTTCGGGGTCATAGACGAAGGCCATGCCGCCGGTCATGCCGGCCGCGAAATTGTCGCCGACGGGCCCGAGAATCACGGCAGTCCCGCCGGTCATGTATTCGCAGCCGTTGGAGCCGCAGCCCTCGACTACGGTCTCGGCCCCGGAATTGCGCACCGCGAAGCGCTCGCCCGCGGTGCCGGCGGCGAACAGCTTGCCGCCGGTGGCGCCGTAGAGGACCGTGTTGCCGACGATCGCGTTCTCGTTGGTGACGAGCGGGCTCGAGGGCAACGGATGCACCACGATGGTGGCGCCCGACAGCCCCTTGCCGACATAGTCGTTGGCGTCGCCGAAGACCTCGAGCTTCAGGCCCTGCACCGCGAAGGCGCCGAGCGACTGGCCGGCCGAGCCGCGCAGGCGGATCGTCACATGGCCGGGCTTGAGACCCGTCATGCCGAAGCGGCGCGTCACCAGCGAGGAGAAGCGCGTGCCGATGGCGCGCTGCGTGTTGCGGACGTTGTACTGGAGCTGCATCTTCTCGCCGTCCTCGAAGAGCGCGCGGGCATCGGCGATCATCTGCTTGTCGAGCGTGTCCGGCACCTCGTTGCGGCCCTCGAGCGTGCAGAAACGCGGATAGTCGCCGGGATCGGCGCGCGCCAGCAGCGGGTTGAAATCGAGGTCGTCGAGCGCCTCGGAGCCGCGGCTCACCTGGCGCAGCAGGTCGGTGCGGCCGATCACCTCCTCGAGCTTGCGGAAGCCGAGATTCGCCAGGATCTCGCGCACCTCCTCGGCGATGAAGCTGAAGAGATTGACGACCTTCTCCGCCGTGCCGGTGAACCTGGCCCGGAGCGCCGGATCCTGCGTGCAGACGCCGACCGGGCAGGTGTTGGAGTGGCATTGCCGCACCATGATGCAGCCCATCGCCACCAGCGAGGCCGTGCCTATTCCGAACTCCTCGGCGCCCAGCATCGCGGCGATCACCACGTCGCGGCCGGTCTTGATGCCGCCGTCGGTCCGCAGCCGCACGCGGTGGCGCAGCCGGTTCAAGGTCAGCACCTGGTGCGTCTCGGAAAGGCCCATCTCCCAGGGCACGCCCGCGAACTTGATCGAGGACAGGGGCGAGGCGCCGGTGCCGCCGACATGGCCCGAGATCAGGATCACGTCCGCCTTGGCCTTGGCGACGCCGGCCGCGATGGTGCCGATGCCTGATCGCGCCACCAGCTTCACGCCGACCTTGGCGTCGGGGTTGATCTGCTTCAGGTCGTAGATGAGCTGCGCCAGATCCTCGATCGAGTAGATGTCGTGATGGGGCGGCGGCGAGATCAGCATGACGCCCGCCGTGGCATGGCGGAGCTTGGCGATCTCGGGCGTCACCTTGAAGCCCGGGAGCTGGCCGCCCTCGCCGGGCTTCGCGCCCTGCGCCACCTTGATCTCGATCTCGCGGCAATTGTTGAGATACTCCGCCGTCACGCCGAAGCGCCCCGAGGCGATCTGCTTGATGGCCGAGTTGAAATTGTCGCCGTTGGGCCGCGGCCGGAAGCGCTCCGGATCCTCGCCGCCCTCGCCCGAATCCGACTTGGCGCCGATCCGGTTCATGGCGACGTTGAGCGTGCCGTGGGCCTCCGGCGAGAGCGCCCCCAGGGACATGCCCGGCGTCACGAAGCGCTTGCGGATCTCGGTGATGGATTCGACCTCGTCGATCGAGATCGCGGTCCGGCCCTCACGGAATCCCAGCAGATCGCGCAGCGCCACCGGCGGCAGCTTCTCCACCCCTTCCGAATAGCGCTTGAAGGTCTGGTAGGATTCCGTGGCGACCGCGCTCTGCAGCGTGTGGATCAGCCCCGCCTCCCAGGCATGGCTGTCGCCCGAGCGGCGATAGCGATAGAAGCCGCCCACGGGCAGCGCCGTCACGTCCTCGCGCCAGGCGCGCTCATGCAGCTCCGCCAGCTTCTGCTGGATGCCGGGAAGCCCGATGCCGGAGAGCCGCGAGGGCATGTCGGGGAAGAACTCGGCCACCAGCGTGCGCGACAGGCCCAGCGCCTCGAAATTGCCGCCGCCGCGATAGGAGCTGATGACGGCGATGCCCATCTTGGACATGACCTTCAGGAGGCCCTGGTCGATCGCCTCCTTGAAGCGGTCCAGGCAGTCCTCGAGGCCGCGATTGCCGAACAGGCCGCGGCGATGGCGGTCGGCGATCGAGGCCTCGGCCAGATAGGCGTTGACCGTGGTGGCGCCGACACCGATCAGCACCGCGAAGTGATGCACGTCGATGCATTGGCCCGAGCGCACATTGAGCGAGGTGAAGGTGCGGAGCTGCTGGCGGTGGAGATGGGTATGGACGGCGCCGGTCGCGAGGATCATCGGGATCGCGATGCGGCCCGGGCCCGCCTTCTCGTCCGAGAGGATCACATGCACGGCGCCGCCGCGCACGCCGTCCTCGGCCTGGCGGCGGATCAGCGACAGCGCGTCGCGCAGCGCATGCTCGCCGCCGCCGGTCGGGAAGGTGCAATCCACCTCGACCGCGCTGGTGCCCATATAGGCACGCATCGCCTCGAACTCGGCCGTCAGCAGGACCGGCGATTCGAGCTGGAGCAGCCGGCACTGGCTCTCGTCCTGGTCGAGGATGTTGCCGAGATTGCCGAGCCGGGTCTTGAGCGTCATCACCCGGCTTTCGCGCAAGCTGTCGATCGGCGGGTTGGTGACCTGGCTGAAATTCTGCCGGAAATAGTGATGCAGGCCGCGATAGCGCTCCGAGAGCACGGCCAAGGGCGTGTCGTCGCCCATCGAGCCCACCGGCTCCTTCGCGTCCTCGACCATCGGGTGGAGCACCAGCTCCAGATCCTCGATCGAGAGGCCGGCCGAGAGCTGGCGCCGGCGCAGTTCCTCCTTGGCGAAGGAGGCAGGCAGGCCCGGCTTCGCCTTCAGGAGGTCGTCGATGACGGTGATGTTCTCGACCCAGGCCGAGAAATCGGCCTCGCCCACCAGCTTGTCGACGATCTCGTGATGGTCGTAGAAGCGGCCGGCCTTGAGATCGACCGCGATCATCTGGCCCGGCCCGAGCCGGCCCTTGCGCGCGATCTTCGCCTCGTCGAGCTTGACCATGCCGGTCTCGGAGCCCGCGACCAGGAGCCCGTCCTCGGTCAGCGCATAGCGCAGCGGCCGGAGGCCGTTGCGGTCCATCGCCGCCACCACCCAGTTGCCGCCGACCGCGCAGAGCGCCGCCGGCCCGTCCCAGGGCTCCATCACCGAGTTGCAGTAGCTGTAGAAGTCGCGATGGGCCTCGGGCATGGTGACGCGGCCCGCCCAGCTGTCGGGGATCAGCAGGCACTTCACCATCGGCAGCGTGCGCCCGACGCCGACCATCGCCTCGAACACGTTGTCGAGGCAGGCGGAGTCCGAGCCGCCCGGCTGGATGATCGGCTTGATCTCCGGCATATGCTCGCCATAGGCGGCGGCCGCCATGCGCGTCTCGTGCGCCTTCATCCAGTTGACGTTGCCCTTGAGCGTGTTGATCTCGCCGTTATGGGCGATCACGCGGAAGGGCTGCGCCAGGTGCCAGGTGGGGAAGGTGTTGGTCGAGTAGCGCTGGTGATAGATCGCGAAGTTCGAGACGAAGCGCGGGTCGAGCAGGTCGGGATAGAAGGCGGTGAGCTGCTCGGCGAGGAACATGCCCTTGTAGATGACCGAACGGCAGGAGAGCGAGCAGATATAGAGCTCCTTGATGCTCTCCTCGAGCGCCGCCTTCTCGATGCGCCGGCGGATGATGTAGAGGTCGTTCTCGAACGCCTCCTCGTCGCGGCCGCGGTTGTTGTTGACCAGGATCTGCTCGATCTCGGGCCGCGTCGCGTTGGCCTTCTCGCCGATCACCTCGACATTGACCGGCACCTGGCGCCAGCCATAGATCGTGTAGCCATAGCCCAGGATCTCGCGCTCGACGATGACGCGGCAGCGCTCCTGGGCGCCGAGATCGGTGCGCGGCAGGAACACCATGCCGACGCCGAGCCGCCCCGGCCCCGCGACATTGCCCGAGCCGCGGATATGGTCCTTGAAGAATTCCTGCGGCACCTGGACATGGATGCCGGCCCCGTCGCCGGTCTTGCCGTCCGCATCGACCGCACCTCTGTGCCAGACGGATTTCAGCGCGGCAATGCCGGCCTCGACCACCGCGCGGCGCGGCTTGCCGTCGAGCGCCGCGATCAGGCCCACGCCGCAGGCGTCATGCTCCTCGGCCGGATCATAGAGGCCCTGCTCGGCCAGATAGGCGGCCTCGGCGCGCCATCGCGCGATGAGCTCTTCGCCGGTTTGGGTCGGGTCGGTCATGGGCGGATTCCTTACGCGGCCTTCGCCGGCTTCCAGGTGATCGGCACGTGGCGCGGCAGGGCCGCGACCCGGTCGATCCAGGCGCGAATGGCGGGATAGGGTTTCATGTCGAAGCCGCCCTCATGGGCGACATGGGTGTAGGCATAGAGCGCGATGTCGGCGAGGCCGAAGCGGCCGCCCACGAACCAGGGCTCGCGCGCCAGATGCTGCTCCATCACGGCGAGCGCCGCGTTGCCCTTGGCCATCTTCTCGGGGATCTGCGCCCTGCGCTCGGGCGTCACGCCGAAACCCACATGCTCCCAGGCCCTGAGCACCGCGATATAGGGCTCGTGGCTGTATTGCTCGAAGAACATCCATTGCAGCGTGCGCGCCCGGTCGAGGCGCGTGGCGGGCGCGAGCTCCGTGCCCTCGGCCAGGTACCAGGTGATCGCGTTCGATTCCGCGAGAAAGGTTCCGTCCTCGAGCTGGAGCGTCGGGATGCGGCCGTTGGGATTGCGCTTCAGGAATTCGGGCGTGCGGGTCTCGCCCTTGAGGATATCGCATTCGATAAGCTCGAACGGAATCCCCAGCTTGTGCAGCGCGAGCCGCACCTTGTAGCCGTTGCCGGAGTCGAGGAAGTCGTAGAGACGCAGCATCGGTCCCGCTCCCGCTATTCCGCCGCCGTGGCGCTGAGGCCGGCTTCCTTGGCCATCAGGTAGCGCTGGATCGCGGCCGCGGCGTCGCGGCCGTCGCGGATGGCCCAGACCACGAGCGAGGCACCGCGCACGATGTCGCCCGCGGCGAAGACGCCCTCGAGGTTGGTCGCCATGCGCTTCCAGTCGAGCTTGACCGAGCCCCAGCGCGTGAGCTCGAGGCCCGGTGCGCCCATCGCCTCGGGCAGGTTCTCCGGATCGAAGCCCAGCGCCTTGATCGCCAGATCGGCCGGCAGATGGAAATGCGAGCCCTCGATCGGCCGCGGCTGCTGGCGCCCCGTGGCGTCGGCGATGCCGAGATGGATGCGCTGCGCGCGCAAGCCGGTGAGCTTGTAGGGATCGGCGTTGCCGGAGCCGCCGACAAAGGCCTCCGGCTGCGCCAGCCAGACGAACTCGACGCCTTCCTCCTCGGCATGCGCGACCTCGCGCTGCGAGCCCGGCATGTTGGCGCGGTCGCGGCGATAGAGGCATTTGACGGAAAGGGCGCCCTGGCGCACCGCGGTGCGCACGCAATCCATCGCCGTGTCGCCGCCCCCGATCACCACCACGTTCTTGCCGCGCGCATCGAGCGCGCCCGAGGCGAAGGCCGGCACATGGTCGCCCAGCGAGCTGCGGTTGCTGGCGGTCAGGTAGTCCAGCGCCGGCACGATGTTGTGCAAGCCCACGCCCGGCGCCTGGATGTCGCGCGCCTTGTAGACGCCGCAGGCGATCAGGATCGCGTCATGGCGCCGGCGCAGCTCCTCGAGCGAAGCGTCGCGGCCGACCTCGAAATTGAGCGTGAAGGTGACGCCCGCCTCGACCAGCAGGGCGGTGCGGCGCTGCACCACCTCCTTCTCGAGCTTGAAGGCGGGAATGCCATAGATCAGCAGGCCGCCGGCGCGGTCGTAGCGGTCATAGACCGTCACCTGATAGCCCTGGCGGCGCAGCTCCTCGGCCGCGGCGAGGCCGGCCGGGCCGGCGCCGACGATGCCGATGCTCTGGCGGCGCTCGCGGCGCGGCCGGACCGGCTTGACCCAGCCCTTCTCCCAGGCGGTGTCGGTGATGAACTTCTCGATGGCGCCGATCGTGACGGTGCCGTGGCCCGCCTGCTCGATCACGCAATTGCCTTCGCAGAGCCGGTCCTGCGGGCAGATGCGCCCGCAGATCTCGGGGAAATTGTTGGTGGCCGAGGAGGTCTCGTACGCCTCCTCCAGCCTTCCCTCGGCCGCGAGCTTCAGCCAGTCGGGGATGTTGTTATGGACCGGGCAATGGACCTGGCAGAAAGGGACGCCGCATTGCGAGCAGCGGCTGGCCTGGTCGGCGGCCTCCTCGGGCCTGAATTCCCGGTAGATCTCGTCGAAGTCATGGCGGCGCAGCTCCGCCCCGCGCTTCTCGGGCATGGCGCGGCCCAGAGTCACGAAGCGCAGCATTTTGGCCGTCATGGCGTCCCCTCCCGGCTCCTGCCTTGCGGCCAACCCGGGACTGGGCCGGCCGCGAAAGGGCAAGGGAAGCGACCTATAGGGCATCAACCGGCGGAAAGCGAGGGGTTTTTCGAGTTTAAGACAGTCTTACTGTCATATTTATGACGCCTAGCGCCCCTCCCTGGCCGATTTGACGCCGGGCTCCGGTGCGATTCCTCAATATTAGTTCCAAAATGAGACTATATACGGCGGGCGCGTCGCTTGGGTTCCGAAGTCATTGATGATAACCCCTCTTTTGCCGGTGCCGAGCCCGCGTCCGAGTCGCCGGCAGAAGCAGTCCGCACCGGCCGGGGCCCGGCTTGGGCGTGCTCGATCCAGGGGGAGAGCCTTCCACCGTGAGCCTGCTGCAACTCGTGGTCCTGGCCGTCGTCCAGGGCATCACAGAATTCCTGCCCATCAGCTCCTCCGGTCACCTCATCCTGGTTCCCCATTTCTTCAACTGGCCCGACCAGGGCCTGGCCATCGATGTCTCGGCCCATGTCGGGACCCTGGCCGCCGTGCTCATCTATTTCTGGCGCGATGTCGCGCGCATGGCGGTGGGCTGCGCCAAGCTGGTCACGGGCCGTTTCGATGCCGGCGCCAGGCTCGCCTTCTACCTGATCGTCGCCACCATCCCGGCGCTGATCGCCGGATTCCTGGCCGAGCATTACGGGCAGGACTATCTGCGCCATGTGGAGGTGGTGGCCTTCGCGATGATCGGATTCGCGATCGTGCTCTTCCTCGCCGACCGGGCCGGCGCCACCGTGCGGCGCGTCCAGGACATGACGATCGGCCAGGCGCTGATCGTCGGCCTCAGCCAATGCATCGCCTTCATCCCCGGCACCAGCCGCTCGGGCATCACCATGGTCGCGGCGCGCTTCATGGGCTATGAGCGCACCGAGGCCGCGCGCTTCTCGTTCCTGATGTCCATACCCGCCATCGCGGCGGCCGGCCTGTGGGAGGGCATGAAGCTCGCGCGCCAGGGCCTCGACGCGCCCTGGGGCGCCGCCGGCATCGTCGCCGCGCTCTCGGCCATGACCGGCGTCTTCGCGATCGCCTTCATGATGCGCTGGCTGCGCAATGCGGGCTTCATGCCCTTCATCCTCTACCGCCTGATCCTCGGCGGCGCGCTGATCGTTTATCTGTATTTCTGAGGATATTGCCGTCGAAACGAAGCCGCGGCGCCGGCGCGCGCTCCCATGGTCATCTCCGCGAAAGCGGGGATGACGGCAGAGCGGTGAAATGACGGCTTGGCGCTATGCCAGCCGCATATGCCGTCCGCCCGGCCGGTAGCGGGCGAGATAGGTCGGCAGGATCAGCTCGAGCGCGGTGGCATCGATGCCGAGCTCCTTCAGGCCCGGCATGCCGGCGCCCACGACATTGTCGCGCTTGAGCAGGCGCACCTGGTCGAGCGTCAAAGGCGGCATGGGCAGGAGCCCGAGGAGGGCGCCCTGCAGGCTCGCGAGCGCGAAGGGCACCGGGATCAGCAGGCGCTTGCGCTCGATCTCGCTCAGCATGAGCTCCATCAGCTGGCGGAAGGTCCGGATCTCCGGGCCGCCGAGCTCATAGGTCTGCCCCAAGGCCTCCGGGCGCTCGATCGCGGCCATGACCGCGTCGGCGACGTCGCCGACATAGACCGGCTGGAACTTCGTATGGCCGCCGCCGATGAGCGGCAGGGCCGGGGACATCCGCGCCATCTGCGCGAAGCGGTTGAAGAACTGGTCCTCGGGCCCGAACACGATCGAAGGCCGGAGCACCGTGGCCCGCGCGAAGGCGGCCCTGACCGCCGCCTCGCCGGCCGCCTTGGTGCGCGCATAGGCCGCAGGCGAGGCCGGGTCGGCGCCGATTGCCGAAATCTGCACGAAACGGCTGGCGCCGGCCTTGGCCGCGGCCGCGGCAGTCCGGCCCGCGCCTTCGACATGGACCGCGTCGAAACGCTGCGGGCCCGCCTGGTAGAGCAGCCCCACCAGGTTCACGACCGCATCGGCCCCCGCCACCGCGGCCTCGACCGAGCCCTGATGGCGCAGATTGGCGGCCACGGGCGTGATCTGGCCGACATCGCCCAGAGGCTTGAGGAACAGCGCCTCGTCCGGCCGGCGGACCGCGGCCCGGACCATCCAGCCCTGCTTGGCCAGGCGCTGCACCACATAGCGCCCGATGAAGCCCGAGCCCCCGAAAACCGTCGCCAGCCTGCGCGCCATCGCTCCCTCGACCCCGTCCTCGACCGTCCCATGGGACAGATCCTTGCGCCGGCGGCCGGAACCCGCTTGAAGCGGGCCTGGCGGTGCGGCGAGGACTGCCTTCCGAGCCGGCACTATAATGAAGCCGAATCGGGCGTAGCAGCCGGAAATCGCGGTTGACTTTGCGAGGCCCGTGATGAAAATCCCGGCCTTCAAAGCTGCCTATAAGATGCCCAGGTGGCGGAATTGGTAGACGCGCAGGTTTCAGGTACCTGTGGGGCAACCCGTGAAAGTTCGAGTCTTTTCCTGGGCACCATTCGCCGGCTCGTGACCCGAGCCCGGCGCCCCGCCCCCGCTTCGGCCGGGCCGGCCCTTCGTACCCAACTGACCCTCGCGCCAGGTTGACAGCGCCATGCCCCAGCCGACCATCGAGCTCCATCACGGCGACCTGCCGGCGGGGCTCAAGCTCGGGCCCGTCGTCGCCATCGATTCCGAGACCATGGGCCTGATCCCGGCCCGCGACCGGCTCTGCCTGGTGCAGCTCTCGGACGGCGACGGGGTCTGCCATCTGGTCCAGTTCCCGGCCAAGCCGGCCGGCGAGCGCCAGGAAGCGCCGAATCTGGCGCGGATGCTGACCGATCCGGCGACCCTGAAGCTGTTCCATTTCGCGCGGTTCGATATCGCGGTCCTGCGCCGCACGCTGGGCGTGGTCACCCAGCCTCTCTACTGCACCAAGATCGCCTCGAAGCTGGTCCGCACCTTCACCGACCGTCATGGACTCAAGGATCTGTGCAGGGACCTGCTCAATATCGAGCTGTCCAAGCAGCAGCAATCCTCGGACTGGGGCGCCCCCGTCCTGACCCAGGAGCAGCTGCGCTACGCCGCCAGCGACGTGCTCTACCTGCACCAGCTCAAGGCCAAGCTCGACGAGATGCTGGCGCGCGAGGGCCGCACCGCGATCGCCGAGGCCTGCTTCCGGTTCCTGCCCACCCGCGCCGATCTCGATCTCGCCGGCTGGGGCGAGGTGGATATCTTCGAGCACTGAGAAGCTTGCGGGTAGGTTACGGCGAGACCGGCTTTTCCGGCGGCGGCGAGACGCATAGGGTGCGTGGGCCAAAGGCTGCTAGGATTTGGCTCGAGAATCGGGCGGCCCGCCGGATTCGCCGGACCGGACCGTGAATGACAGAGGGGCCGGGACAGCAGGGGGCAACGCCCTGTTCCGGCAAGATTCCGTCGGCCGGATGCCGGCGGCAGCGAAACGAGGTCTGATCGACATGACGCGCCAAGCCCACCCGGACGCGGCCCTGCGACCCAATGCGCCCCAGGGCGCGCCGAAGAAGCGGGCTGGCGACGATCTGACGGTGGCGCGCCGCGTCCTGTCGCAGGAGGTCGCCGGCCTCGAGGCGCTGGCCCAGGCGCTGGGCCCGAGCTTCATCGCCGCCCTCGACCGGATCGAGGCCGTGCCGGGCCGCGTGGTGGTGACGGGCATCGGCAAGAGCGGCCATATCGGGCGCAAGATCGCGGCCACCATGGCCTCGACCGGCACACCCGCCCTCTTCGTCCATGCGGGCGAAGCGAGCCACGGCGATCTCGGCATGATCACGCGCGAGGACGCGGTCCTGGCGCTGTCGAACTCCGGCGACACGCCCGAGCTCGCCGACATCATCGCTTATACCCGCCGCTTCGCCATTCCGCTGATCGCGCTGACCAGCCGTGCCGACAGCGCGCTCGCGCGCCAGGCCGACGTGACGCTGCTCCTGCCGCGCGCCGAGGAAGCCTGCCCGATGGGGCTGGCGCCCACCACCTCCACCACCATGATGATCGCCATGGGCGATGCGGTGGCGGTGGCGCTCCTGGAGCGCAAGGGTTTCACGGCGACGGGCTTCCGCGAGCTGCATCCGGGCGGCCAGCTCGGCAAGCGGCTGCTCTCGGTCGCCGATCTCATGCATGCGAGCACGGAGCTGCCGCTGGTGACGCCAGGGACGCGCATGGGCGACGTGCTGCTCGAGATGACCGCCAAGCATTTCGGCTGCTGCGGCGTGATCGACAAGAAAGGCCGCCTGGTCGGGATCATCACCGACGGCGATCTGCGCCGCCATATGAGCCGCGATCTCCTCGAGGCCACGGCCGAGACGGTGATGACCCCGCATCCGCGCACCATCCGCCCGAACGTGCTGGCGGTGGAAGCGGTGCGGATCATGAACGGCGACGAGCAGGAGCGGCCGATCACCGTGCTGTTCGTGGTCGAGGAAGAGCGTCCGATCGGCATCCTCCATATCCATGACTGCCTGCGCGCCGGCGTGGTTTGATGGCGCGCGAAAGACGACCTGCGACCGGCACGGCGGAGGGCTGAATGGCCGAGGAAGCGATGGCGAGACTGGACCGGCCCGCGCGTCCGCGGCCGCGCGACCGTCGCCATGTGCGCGACTACAGCCGTTTCGTGACCGCGATGAAGTTCATCCTGCCGATGCTGGCGGCGGGGCTGATCGCGCTGCTCGCGGTGTGGTCGCAGATCCGCATCGAGGACGGCCGGTTCCGCATCGGCTCGGCCGACATCGCGCCGACCGACATCGACAAGCTCAGCATGGTGAACCCGCGCTTCCAGGGCATCGACGAGCAGAACCGGCCCTACACCGTCACCGCCGCCGAGGCCAGCCAGGTCAAAGGCAATGACGACCTGATCGACCTGGTTCGCCCGCAGGCGGACATCACCATGCAGGACGGCACCTGGCTGTCGGTCTCGGCCAATGCCGGCCGTTACCAGCGCTCGACCAAGCATCTCCAGCTCAACGGCCAGGTCAGCCTGTTCCAGGACCAGGGTTACGAGCTGCATGTGGACGCGATCGCGGTCGATTTCGTCGCCGGCAACGCCATGAGCGACAGCGCGGTCACCGGCCAGGGACCGACCGGCGAGCTCGCCGGCGAGGGCCTCAGGGTCGCCGACAAGGGCGCCGTGATCCAGCTCACCGGAAAATCGCGCGTGCTGCTCTATCAAGGCGCCAAGCCGGAGCGGATCCCGTGATCCGCATCCACGGCCGCGGCACCCCGGCGGAACGCGCGCTCGCGGCCGGCGCCCCGCGCCGCCGGTTCCTGACGCGAAGCCTGGGGATGCTGCTGGCAGCCTCCGCCTTCATGCTGCCCAGCCGGCGCGGCTGGAGCGAGGGCACCGCCACCGCCACGACACCCACGCCCGATCTGCCGGGCGCCGGGCTCGATCTCTCGAACTCCTCGGCGCCGATCGAGATCGAGGCCGACGATGGCATCGAATGGCGGCGCGACGACAAGGTCTATATCGCGCGCGGAAACGCACTCGCCCGGCGCGGCGACCTTCAGGTCAATGCCGACGAGCTCAGGGCCTTCTACCGCGAAAGCGCAAAGAACAGCAGCGACATCTACCGCGTCACGGCCGAAGGCAACGTCCTGCTCACCTCGAGCAACGACAAGATCTGGGGCGACAAGGCCGTCTACGATCTCGACCAGGGGTCGCTGATCGTCACCGGCCAGAACCTGCGCGCCCAGACAAAGAAGCAGACCGTGACCGCCCGCGACAGCCTCGAATATTGGCAGAAGCAGCTGGCGATGGTGGCGCGCGGCGACGCCATGGTGGTCGAGGCGGACCGGCGGGTGAAGGCCGATCTCCTGACCGGCTATTTCCGCAAAGGGGCCGACGGCAAGACCGAGCTCTATCAGCTCGAAGCCAAGGGCCATGTGCGGATCTGGCGGGGCGAGGACTACGCCCAGGCCGCAACCGCCGTCTACAACCTCGATTCGGATGTAGCCACGCTCGATGGTTCGGTTAAGATCACGCGCGGCCAGAATCAGCTCAACGGTGACCGTGCCGAGTTCGACATGCGGACCGGGGTCAGCCGGCTTCTCGGCCAGCCGGGCACAGGATCGCGGGTCCATACCTTGATCTTCCCGGACCAAGGCCAGACTCCCGGATCGAATCCGCCGGCCCCCTAGGCACCGGCATTCGTCCGCCAATGCCCGGCGTCGAGGCATGAAAGGGCCTCGCCGGCGACCCGAGGTCCGATCTGCAAGCGAGACGATGAACGAGACAAGCTTCCCCGACCATAACCGCGTTGCCCGCCTGAACGGAGGCGAATCCTCCGGCGACGGGCTGATCGCGATGCATCTGGGCAAGCAGTTCAAGAAGCGTCCCGTGCTGCGCGACGTCTCGATCTCGGTCCAGCGCGGCGAGGCGGTGGGGCTGCTCGGCCCCAACGGCGCTGGCAAGACCACCTGCTTCTACATCATCACCGGGCTGATCGCGGCCGACACCGGCCGCGTCGTGCTCGACAGCCACGACGTGACCTCGCTGCCGATGTATCGCCGCGCGCGGCTCGGCATCGGCTATCTGCCGCAGGAGGCCTCGATCTTCCGCGGCCTCACCGTCGAGCAGAACATCCGCGTGGTGCTCGAGGTGGCGGAACCCTCGCGCGAGGTGCGCGAGGCCAAGCTCGAGGAGCTGCTCTCGGAATTCTCGATCGAGCATCTGCGCTCGGCACCGGCGATCGCGCTCTCCGGCGGCGAGCGCCGGCGCTGCGAGATCGCCCGGGCGCTGGCTTCGGATCCGAACTACATCCTGCTCGACGAGCCCCTGGCCGGCATCGACCCGATCGCCGTGACCGACATTCGCAACCTGGTGTCGCACCTCAAGGACCGCGGCATCGGCGTTCTCATCACCGACCATAACGTCCGTGAAACTTTGGACATCGTCGACCGCGCCTACATCCTTCATGAAGGTTCGGTCTTGCGGGAAGGCTCGCCTTCCGAGATCGTGAGCGATCCGGATGTCCGGCGTGTTTACCTGGGCGAAAGGTTTAGTCTTTAACCATTAGGGCCATGGCAGTCACCCAACGCCTTGATCTGCGGCAGTCCACCTCGCTGGTGATGACGCCGCAGCTACAGCAGGCGATCAAACTGCTTGAGCTCAGCAATCTCGAAGTCGCCGCCTATGTCGAGCGCGAGCTTGAGCAGAACCCGCTGTTGGAACGCGACGAGGACGAGCCCGCGCTCGCACCGCCGCGCGGGAGCGCGCTGCCTGCGCCGGACAACGGACTGAACAGCGCGCTCTCCCGCAGCCGCACCGGCAGCGGGACGGGGACGCGCGACGGCAATGACGGCCCGCCGATCGAGGAGACGCTCGCCAACGCGATCGACTTGCGCGAGCATCTGACGACCCAGCTCACGCTCGACATCCAGGATCCCGCCGACCGCGCCATCGGCCTGGCGCTGATCGATACGCTCGACGAGGCGGGCTATGTCAGCGGCGAGCTCGAGCCCGTCGCCGAACGGCTGGGCTGCGACACGGCGCGCGTCGAAGCCGTGCTGAAGCGCCTGCAGCAGTTCGATCCGCCGGGCCTCTTCGCCCGCAATCTCAAGGAATGCCTGGCGCTCCAGCTCCTCGACCGCAACCGCCTCGACCCGGCGATGCAGGTGCTGCTGGATCATCTCCATCTTCTGGCCCAGGGCGACCGCGCCCGGCTGATGCGGCTCTGCGCCGTCGATGCCGAGGACCTGGCGCAGATGGTCGCCGAGATCAAGGCGCTCGATCCCAAGCCGGCGCTGGCCTTCGACGCGGCTCCCGTCACGCCGGTGACGCCCGACATCCTGATGCACCGCACGCCCGAAGGCGGCTGGGTGGTCGAGCTCAACAACCAGACCCTGCCGCGCGTGCTGGTCAACCAGAGCTACTATTCGCGCCTCATCAAGGGCGCGCGCGGCAAGGAAGACCGCGACTATATCGTCACGCAGATGACCTCGGCGAACTGGCTGGTGAAGTCGCTGCACCAGCGCGCGGTCACGATCCTGAAGGTGGCGACCGAGATCGTGCGCCAGCAGGACGGCTTCTTCAGCCACGGCGTGCAGCATCTGAAGCCGCTGATGCGCCGCGACATCGCCGCCACCATCGGCATGCATGAAAGTACCGTCAGCCGGGTCGCGGCGAACAAATACATCGCCACCCCGCGCGGGCTCTACGAGCTGCGCTTCTTCTTCTCCAACGCCATCGCCGATACCGCCGGGGGCGAGAGCCATTCGGCCGCGGCCGTCAGGGCCCGCATCAAGAGCCTGATCGAGTCCGAAAGCGAGGTGCTTTCCGACGACCGGCTGGTGCAGCTGCTCAAGGCGGAAGGCGTGGATATCGCCCGGCGCACGGTCGCCAAGTACCGGGAATCTCTCAGGATTCCGTCATCCACAGAGCGTCGCCGTCAGCGCGTCTTGCGCGTCGGCTAGAACGCGTTATATCGAAGGCCTGGGTCGAAGAGCCGCGAGCGGCCGGCCACTATTGACAGGGTCGGGGGGCCTCCCTAACTTCCCGGCCTTCGCGGTAGGGCCCCCTCGTTCAACGAAAGACAGGGCCGGAACGGCCGGCAGGGCCACGCGACAGATCTTCCGGACAAATTTCGAACGCTCATGCAGCTGACCGTCACCGGCAAGCAGATCGATGTTGGCGATGCCTTGCGCCAGCATGTGGCGGAAAGCCTGGAGTCGATCCTGGAGAAGTATTTCGGCCGGGCGACCGATGCCGGCGTCGTGTTCTCGCGCGAGGCCCATCTGCTGTCCGTCCAGGTGACGGTCCATATCGGCCGCGGCATCGTGCTGGCGAGCGAGGCCAAGGCCGATCAGCCCTATCCCGCCTTCGACGAGGCGGCCCAGCGCCTGGCCTCGCGCCTCAGGCGCTACAAGACGCGGCTGCGCGATCATCATCGGACCGAGATCGAGGCCGAGCGGGCGCGCCAGTATGTGGTGGCGCCCGGTTCCGACGAGGCCGATGCCGGCGACGCCGAGGCCGTGCCCCGCGATGGCGGTCCGCTGATCGTCGCCGAGATGGCGGCCGAGGTCCCGACCTTGACGGTGAGCGAGGCGGTGATGCGTCTCGACCTCGCCAGCCAGAGTGCCATGTTGTTTCGCAATCGCGCTCACGGGGGATTGAACATGGTCTATCGCCGCGCGGACGGCAATTTCGGGTGGGTTGATCCGGGCCAGGCGGCCCGGAACTGACAGCCCGGCATTGGATGCCCGGAACCAGACGGCCCGGAACCAGATAGACTGCCGACCGTTGGCCCTACTTCCCAGATCGGGGGATGCGATGGAGATTACGGATTTGCTCTCGCCCGAAAACGTGATTGCGAACCTGCGTGCGAGCAGCAAGAAGCAGGCCCTGCATGAGCTGGCGCGCCGCGCCGCCGAGCAGACCGGCCTGCATGAGCGCGCGATCTTCGACGTGCTCCTGGAACGCGAGCGGCTGGGCACCACGGGTGTCGGCAACGGCATCGCGATCCCGCATGGCAAGCTGGCCGACCTGAAGCGGCTCTATGGCCTCTTCGCGCGGCTCGACCAGCCGATCGATTTCGATTCGATCGACGAGCAGCCGGTGGATCTGATCTTCCTGCTGCTGGCGCCGGAATCGGCGGGCGCCGATCACCTGAAGGCGCTGGCGCGCGTCTCGCGCCTGCTGCGCGACCGCGCCACCTGCGAGAAGCTGCGCGGCGCGGACCAGCCCGCGGCCCTCTACGCGCTTCTCACCGAACCCACCGCGCACGCGGCGTAAGCCATCTTATGAATCTCCTCCCCCGTCTCCGGGGGAGGATCAAGGAGGGGGCTGCTCGGTATCGGACAGCGCGCCATCCCCCTTCCTAACCTTCCCCCGGAACGGGGGAAGGGACAGATTGCTCAGACCATTCAATGCAGCCCGACGGGCTCGAGCTCCTGCTCGTGGATGAAGGCCAGCGCGACCTCCCGGGTGGGCGCCACGCCGAGCGTCTTGCCGTTGGCGGCATGGACTGCGAAGCCCGGCTGGCCGTCGATGACGACGGCACGCAGATAGGCCACATCGGCCAGGCCCAGCACGGCCAGGTCCGCATCGCTCATCTTCGGCGCACGATCCGCGCGCGGGGCGGTGTCATGGTTCTTGTTCGTGTTCATGTTACTCGCGCTCCTTGCGCTGGTTCCGGGCCTCGGACCGCTCAGCTGCCGTGGTAGCAACCTTGCGGGGGTCCGCCGAGTTCCCGTTGCGGATGGCGATCTGCTTCACTTCGTTCTCGATGGTCGGGCGGCGCAGATCGATATGGAGCAGGCCGTTGTCGAGATGGGCCCCGGTCACCTCCACGCCTTCGGCCAGCACGAAGCTGCGCTGGAACTGGCGCGCGGCGATGCCGCGATGGAGATAGACGCGGGTCGCGTCGTCCTGCTGCTTGCCCCGGACGGTGAGCTGGTTGGCCTCGAGCTGGATCTCCAGCTCCTCGAGCGCGAAGCCGGCGACCGCGAGCGTGATGCGCAGGCGATCCTCGCCGATCTGCTCGATGTTGTAGGGGGGATAGCCCTCGGCCGACTGCTTCGAGATCCGGTCTAGCGTGCGCTCGAAATGATCGAAGCCCAGGAGCAACGGGCTGTTGAACAGGGTCAGGCGTGTCATCGGACTTGGAGCTCCTCCTCATGAGCGAGCCGTCATTTGCGATCTCGCGGATGTCCCGGGCCTTCCCATGAAGCATCCCGAACCGCCATCGGCCTGCCGCGTGCAGCGCCGACATTGACCTATTTGGGAAACCGCCGCCCCGGCTTCAAGGGCCTCGAAAGCCCGCCGGATCAAGGCGTTGAGGAGAAACCTCTAAAATAACCAAGTTGCTGGCTGCGTATTATCCGACCTGCGCTGATTGCTGTCAGCGGAGATGCAGGGGGCTGGCGGGTTGCCGGACCTGCTACAGCATGGCTAGCCTTGGGATGGGTAGGTAAGCCGAGTCGGGCACCGGCCGCGGGGGACCATGACGCCGGAAGCCTTTATCGCCAAATGGAAGGCGTCATCGCTCAAGGAGTCGGCGGGCGCTCAGGAGCATTTCATCGACCTCTGCCGTCTGCTGGGCGAACCCACACCAGCAGAGGCCGACCCTTCCGGCGAAAGCTACGCCTTCGAGGCCGGCGCCACCAAGACGACCGGCAAGGAAGGCTGGGCCGACGTCTGGAAACGCGGCTGCTTCGCCTGGGAATACAAGGGCAAGGGCCGCGACCTGCAGCAGGCCTACGCCCAGCTCCAGCAATATGCCGTGGCGCTCGAGAATCCGCCGCTCCTCGTGGTCTCGGACATGGCGCGCATCCTGGTCCACACCAACTGGACCAACACGATCAAGCAGACCACCGAGATCAAGCTCGAGGACCTGCGCAATGCCAGGTTCCGCGAGGTCCTCAAGTCGGTCTTCTCCGACCCCGAGCGCCTGAAGCCGAGCAAGACACGGCAGTCCGTCACCGAGGACGCGGCCCGGGAGTTCGCCGATCTCGCCCGGCGCCTGCGCGAGCAGGGCCACGAGCCGCAGCGCGTGGCTCATTTCGTCAACCGCCTCGTCTTCTGCATGTTCGCCGAGGACGAGGGGCTGCTGCCGAAGGAGATGTTCTCGCGCATGCTGGCCCATGCAAAGGAGGACCCGGCAGAGTTCCGAACCCTCGCCCACGACCTTTTCGCCGCCATGCGCCAGGGCGGGCGTGTCGGCTTCGAGAAGGTGGCCTGGTTCAATGGCGGGCTGTTCGACGACGACGAGGCGCTGCCGCTCGATCGGCCCGCGATCGACATGTGCCTGCGCGCGGCCGGGCTCGACTGGTCGGAGATCGATCCCTCGATCTTCGGCACGCTCTTCGAGCGCGGTCTCGACCCCGACAAGCGCAGCCAGCTCGGCGCCCATTACACCGACCGCGACAAGATCATGATGATCGTCGAGCCGGTGGTGGTGCGCCCGCTGGCGCGCGAATGGGAGGCGGTGCGCGAGAAGCTGCGGGCGGTGCTCGGCAAGGAAACCAAGGGCAAAGGCCCCGGCACCAGGGCCCGCAACGACGCGGAGAAGCTGCGCCTGCAATTCCTCGAACGCCTGCGGGCTTTTCGCGTGCTCGACCCCGCCTGCGGCTCCGGCAACTTCCTCTATCTGGCGCTCCATGCGCTCAAGGACCTGGAGCATCGCGTCAACATCGAGTGCGAGGCGCTGGGCCTGCCGCGCCAGTTTCCCGCGGTCGGGCCCGAGGCGGTCCACGGGATCGAGATCAACCCCTATGCCGCGGAGCTGGCCCGCGCCACGGTCTGGATCGGCGAGCTGCAATGGATGCGGCGCAACGGCTTCGCCGTCTCAGGCGAGCCGATCCTGCGCCCGCTCGACACCATCGAATGTCGCGACGCGGTGCTGAATCCGGATGGCAGCGAGGCCGCATGGCCCAAGGCCGATGCCATTATCGGCAATCCGCCGTTTCTGGGGGACAGGTTGCACCTCAGAACACTGGGTGATGAATATGTCTCACGGCTACGCGCCGCTTACCTTGGGCGAGTACCGGCCCGCGCAGATTTTGTCGTTTACTGGTTCGAAAAAGCTCGTCAGATGCTGGAGGAAAGGCAGATCATGAGATTCGGTCTTGTAGGCACTAAGAGCATCGCGAAGGGCGCAAGTCGCGAACCATTGATCAAAATCGTCCAATCCAAAGTCTGCCAGATATTTGAGGCATGGACAAACGAGCCGTGGGTTGTCGAGGGAGCGGCGGTCAGAGTGGCAATCGTGTGCGCTTCCAACGACGTTGCCGACTGGCAAGGCGCACGTTGGCTTAATGGCAAGAAAGTGAATGCAATTGGTGCCGATCTGGCTGCTCCCATCGGCACGACGGGAGTGTCTTTGGTCAACGCACTTCGACTTGCTGAAAATAGTGAAGTGGCGTTTCAAGGGGTAAAGCTTACCGGCTCGTTCGATCTAACCGGGGATGAGGCCCGGAAGATGCTCGAAGAACCGCTTAACCCAAATAGTAGACCCAACTCTGATGTCGTGCGGCGGCTATGGGACATTAATGATGTCTTGGGTCGTCCATCCGATCGCTGGGTGATCGATTTTGGTGTCGATATGCCAAAGGCAAGAGCGCAACTCTACGAACAGCCCTTCCGAAGGATAGAATCGATTATCCCGGAGCAGCGAAAGAAAGTTCGAGAGCAGCGTGTTAGAGACAACTATTGGCTCTTTCAAAGACCGCGAGGCAAGCTCAGGAAAGCCATTGCTCATCTGCGACGGTTTATCGTCACGCCAGAGAGTTCCGAACATCGGATATTCGTCTGGGCTGACCCAAGCATAGTGATCGTTGGCAGCACTTACGCGATCGCACGCGAAGACGATGTTTCATTTGGGATACTGCATTCGCGGTTGCATGAGATTTGGGCAACCGCACAGGGAAACCGTTTGGGAGCCGGCAACCAACGAAGGTACAACATCACCGTAACCTTCGAGACCTTCCCCTTCCCCGACGGCCTCACACCGAACATCCCCGCCGCGCGCCACGCCAACGATCCGCGCGCGATCGCCATCGCCGAGGCCGCGGCCGAGCTCGACCGGCTGCGGCAGGCCTGGCTCAACCCGCCCGACCTCGTGGAGCGCGTGCCGGAGGTGGTGCCGGGCTTCTCCGACCGGATCCTGCCGAAGGACGCCAAGGCGGCCGCGATTCTCAAGAAGCGGACTCTGACCAACCTCTATAACGAGCGCCCGGCCTGGCTAGCCCAGGCCCATGCGGCGCTCGATGCCGCCGTGGCCGCCGCCTATGGCTGGCCCGCCGATATTGGCGAGGAGGAGGCCCTGGAGCGGCTCTTCGCCCTCAACCAGGCCCGCGCCGGGGCGGCTTAGGAAAGCTTCCGGTCCAACGTTTTCCTTCTAAGAAAAGTTTTGGCCCAGAAACTTTCCTTAGCTCGCGCCAAAGAAGATTTCTTTCCTTGGCCAGTTGGACGCACGACCCAGTCCGTCCGTTATCTCCCCGAACGCCCAGGCGCGCTGCTCTGAAAAAAGGCCCAGCGGGGTGCCGGCGAGCCCTGGAAACTAGCGGAGCAACGGGATCATCTTGATCCCGCGATGAATCCAAGCCCGAAAATCTAATCCAGGAAACCGGCCTTCCTTAAATGACCAATCAGCACATTCCGGACGGTCTGTTGACGCACACTTTTTAAGTCAACGACCTGGTCGCTCCCTACCACTTCTTTTCGGTTTGGGGTCACTGAGGTATCTGGCTTTTGCACCGGAGACAACGTCAGAGACAATTGCGGATTGCCGTTCTTGTCTCTTTCCTTTCGGCTCATGATTTGTCCCCTCCCTTGGTAGAAGCCGCCGCCTCCATTGCCTCGAGATTATTCACTACGATTTTTTCTAATGTTGCCGAGCCGTCGAGCATCGGCTGGCAGATTGGGTCAGCGGTCTTGGGGGAACGGATCAGTAATTTGCCTTGAGATTTTCTGCTCCGCCCATGCTTAAAAAATCTGACGATGTTTTTCGGAGCAACGCCTTCATACTGAAGAAAGACAACGCATCTTCCTTCATCGGTTTCTCGAACTGAAATTGCGTCTTTGTGCAATTCAGTTGCCAAGCTCTTTGGGTATGGCTCGATATAGATCACTCGTCTTATTCCGGCGGCGACGATATGCCGAGCGCAGCTGTGACATGGAAATGTCGTGCAATACAGTGTTGAACCTTTAATGCCCGCTTTATTCCCTCGTGCGACGGAGATGATCGCTTCCATCTCCGCATGGACTGCGCGTGAATACTCGATCAAGTTGCGGATATCGGTTCTTGCGAGGGCCTCACGAGCCTTTTCGTATGAAACTTTTTTATCCAATAGCTTTGTATCGATTAGCTCTCGCACGATGTGTTGATATAGATTTTCCTTCCGCTGGTCGTTGTGACAAATCTTGCCGCCCCACTTGAAGCATCGATTATCCAATTCACCGTCTTCCGCCCGGTATAGTCCGCCATCAAACTTGGGAACGTCGTTCGCCCCGACCCCAATCAACTCCCCGCTTGAAGAGTAGATTGCGGCACCGACTTGACGCGAAAGGCACGCAGAGCTTGCAGCCGAGGAGACTGCCGTATACATCGCTGCTTCATCGAGTGTTGGGGTGTCGACGCCCAAGTTGAACAAGATGTCAAAAAATCGGCGCAGAGCGCGTTTAAGTCTCTCGTCATTTGGTGCATCGTTTCTTACAAAAAAATCCGCTTCATAGATCGTATCGCGAACCTTTTGGCCAGCGTCGAAGCCTTCGTCCTCATCTCTCTCCATGAGACCCGGAAGCTCCGCCCTTGGAATGCCGCTTCCTACAAGACGGTCTTCGCGAATCTCTTTTGGAGCAAAGACGCCAACGAGCCAAAACATATCCCCATACACATCCCGCAAAAGGCGCACTTCCGCTGGATTCTTTAGTGAGTCGATTATGTGAACGAATCGCTGGGGCAGCGGAACCGTCGGGTCTTCTTTGTTCTTGTACCCTCTATCCAAGCGGATGGTCGCAATCTTCTCGACGGCCTTTTCAGCGAGATACTTGGGTCCGAACTTCGTACGAAGCTCATTGCCAAGCGTCTGCAGGCGTTCGATGCGTTCCCGACCCTTCAGCTCACTGTTGTAGGTCTGCCCAATGAGCGGACAGGCTTCCGCGATGAGGGCTGACGCTTTGCACATGAAGGGGGTGTAACCAAAGTCATTCTCAAGAATCGTGGAGAGCGCTCTGGCGGTGTACGTCACACCAGAGCCAATTGGGCCAACCACGCCGATGATCAACTCGGGGGTGCGCCTATTCTCAAGAGATAAGGCGTCGCTCGCGGCACCCACCTCCCTGAGCAGGGGCGCGGCAGAAGACATCGCCATCCGATTTTCCCCAGGTTGGCCGTCGACTCGAACTAAGTCTACTCAGCGCGACTCGGCGCCACCATGGCCTTGATTGATAATTTTTCGGCTCTTGGCGAATCCAAACTTAGGCGCTAGGGACTTCGGAGCGTTGTCACGGGGAAAGAGCATTCTTTTGAGAGTGTTAGTGAAGCAAAAGGCCCGGCGGGATGCCGCCGGGCCTTTCGAGAATGGTGGAGCCAAGCGGGATCGAACCGCTGACCTCTACAATGCCATTGTAGCGCTCTCCCAGCTGAGCTATGGCCCCGAAACTCGGGATCGGGCGGAACGAACCGGCGTTCCCGGGCGCCTCTGGAACGGCGCCGACCCGAACAATCGATCGCCGGCAGGGCCGGCCCATCGACGGCGGCAAACCCCACCGCCGAATGGCGGCAAACCTAGGTAGGCGACCTACCCGATTCAAGCGAAAAATCCGGCCTCGGACCTTCCGCCGCCCCGGGTGAGCGGGCCGGCATCCGACCCTCGCTTCTAGCGCCGATTCCTTTACGGCTCCTTGTCCTCGTCGGTCTTCTCGATCACGTCGGACACGTCATCGTCCTCGCCGAGCTCGGACGTGTCCTCGATCACATCCTCTTCTTCCTCTTCTCCCTCGGCGGCGATCTCCTCGAGCTCGGGATCGGCCGTCTCCTCGACGGGGACCGGCGCCGGACGCGGCGCCATGCGCTGGGTCGCCGCCTTGTCGGCGCCGCCGCGACCGCGCCGCGACTTGGCGATCGCTTCGGGATCGTAGATCGCGCCGCATTTCGGGCAGGCGATCGGGTTCTTGTGCAGATCGTAGAAATGGGCGCCACAGCTTTGGCAGGTGCGCTTGGTGCCCCAGGCCGCCTTGACCACGCGGAATGCTCCTTCGCTCAGGCCGGGCGCGGGGAGAACCGGCTCCCTCCGGGACGACGGGCCCCGCGCCTCAAAACGGCGCTGCCATTGCCATGTCGGCAAGGCCCTGTCAAACGTCAATTCCAATCGGCGGCGGACCGCCCCCAACCCCCCTTCACTTCCAAGCACTTGCCCGCCCTCGGGCAGGCCGGTCGCCAGGGCCCGGGACGATATGCTAGAGAACCGCCCCGGCATCGGACCCGCCCGGAAGGGCCGGCGGGTTCGGCCGCCAGTCGAGAGCGAAGGGAGCATCGGCCACCCGTGACGCGGCTCATTTCCGCACCCAGCGCCAGCCTCAAGGGCTCGGCGCGCGTGCCCGGCGACAAATCGATCTCGCACCGGTCGCTGATGATCGGCGCGCTCGCCCTGGGGGAGACCCGAATCGAGGGACTGCTCGAAGGCGAGGATGTGCTGCGCACCGCGGCCGCGATGCGCGCGCTCGGCGCCAGCGTGGAGCAGCAGGGCGCGGGACGCTGGCGCGTGGCCGGGCGCGGCATCGGCGGCCTCGCCGAGCCCGCCGACATCCTCGACATGGGCAATGCGGGAACGGGCGCACGCCTGTTGATGGGCCTCCTCGCCACCCATCCGCTGACGGCCTTCTTCACCGGCGACGCCTCGCTGCGCAAGCGGCCGATGGAGCGGGTGGCGCTGCCCTTGCGCCAGATGGGCGCCCAGATCCATGCCCGCAGCGGCGGCCGCCTGCCGCTGGCGCTCATCGGCGCGAAGGAGCCGATGCCGATCAGCTACAGGCTGCCGGTGGCCTCGGCGCAGATCAAATCGGCCGTGCTGCTGGCGGGATTGAACGCGCCCGGCGCCACCACCGTGATCGAGCCCGAGCCGACGCGCGACCATACCGAGCTCATGCTGCGTTATTTCGGCGTCGATGTCCGCGTGGCGCAGACGCCGCAAGGCCGCGCCGCCACCGTCATCGGCCAGCCCGAGATCGAGGGCCGCGAGATCCGCGTGCCGGCCGATCCTTCCTCCGCGGCCTTTCCGATGGTCGCGGCGCTGATCCGGCCCGGCTCCGACATCCGGCTCGAGAATGTCGGCATCAACCCGCACCGCATCGGCCTGATCGAGACCCTGATCGAGATGGGCGCGGATATCGCGCTCGAGAATCGCCGCGAGCAGGCGGGCGAGCCGATCGCCGATCTGCGCGTGCGCGCCGGCTCGCTCAAGGGCGTGACCGTGCCGGCCGCGCGCGCGCCCAGCATGATCGACGAATATCCGATCCTCAGCATGGCCGCCGCCTTCGCCGACGGGCCGACGCGCATGGAAGGCCTCGCCGAGCTGCGCGTGAAGGAAAGCGATCGCCTGGCGGCGATCGCGCGCGGGCTCGAGGCCTGCGGCGTCGAGATCGAGGCCGGCGAGGATCATCTGGTGGTGAACGGCAGCCGCACCGCGCCCAGGGGCGGCGCCGAGATCGAGGCCGAGCTCGATCACCGCATCGCCATGAGCTTCCTGGTGCTGGGCCTGGGCGCCTGCGAGCCCATCGCGATCGACGACGGCTCGCCCATCGACACCAGCTTCCCCGGCTTCGCCGCGCTCATGAACGGGCTGGGCGCGAAGATCCGCGGGGCGTGATGGTGCAGCGGCCTTTATCCTCTCCCCCCTTGAGGGGGAGGGTCAGGGAGGGGGAAAACTCGGTGTCGATACCGAGCAGCCCCCTCCCTCACCCTCCCCCGCAACGCGGGGGAGGGGATTTCAGAGTGCTATGACCCCCCGCCCCAGGATCATCGCCGTCGACGGCCCCGCCGCCTCCGGCAAGGGCACGCTCGCCCGCCGGCTCGCGCGGCATTTCGGGTTCGGCTATCTCGATACCGGCCTGCTCTACCGTGCCGTGGGCCTGCGGGTGCTGCGGGCGGGGAAGGACCTTGGCGACGAGGCGGCAGCCATCGCCGCGGCCGGAGCGGTGACGGCGGCCGAGCTGGCCGACCCGGAACTCCGCAGCGGACCCACCGGCAACGCGGCCTCGGCCGTGGCCAAGATCCCGGGCGTCCGCCAGGCCCTGTTCGACCTGCAGCGGCGTTTCGCCGCCCACCCCACCGACGACCGGGGCCGGCCCCTGCTCGGGGCCGTGATCGACGGGCGGGATATCGGCACCGTCATCTGCCCGGACGCCCCGGTGAAACTTTTCGTGAACGCGAGCCTCGAAACCCGCGCCAAACGGCGCCATAAGGAGTTGCTGGAGCGCGGAGAAGCCATTATATATGCGCGCGTTCTGGAGGACATCGAACGGCGCGACGAGCAGGATCGCAGCCGTTCGGTGGCGCCGATGGCCAAGGCGCCGGACGCTTTCGAGATCGACACGACCGGACTAGACGCAGACGGTGCCTTTGCCGCTGCGCTCGCTTTCATCGGGTCGCGCCTCGACTGATCCGTTCCTCGGGCAGAACGCAATCGTTGAACCCGCCGTAAGACGCCCGAGGCAAAGGCCGGCCCTTGTGTGCGTTTTGACGGCATAACCTCGTTCGTTGCCAAGACCGCCGGACACAACCGGCTGGCCGGGATAGCGAAAGACGAAAGGATACCGAAGACCATGGCTCGTACCGCCACCGCTGGCGAAACCCCGCAAAAGGAAAGCTTTGCCGCTCTGCTCGACGAATCGCTCGGGCGCGGCGCCGGCCTCGAGGGCTCCGTCCTCAAGGGCCGCGTCGTGGGCATCGAGAACGATGTCGCGCTGATCGATGTCGGCCTGAAGTCCGAAGGCCGCGTGCCGCTCAAGGAATTCACCACCGCGGGCGCGCGTCCCGAGCTCAAGGTCGGCGACGAGGTGGAAGTCTATCTCGAGCGCATGGAAGACAAGAACGGCGAGGCGATGCTGAGCCGCGAGAAGGCCCGCCGCGAGGAGGCCTGGCAGCTTCTCGAGAAGTCCTTCAAGGAGAACCAGCGCGTCACCGGCGTGATCTTTGGCCGGGTCAAGGGCGGCTTCACCGTCGATCTCTCGGGCGCCGTGGCGTTCCTGCCGGGCAGCCAGGTCGATATCCGTCCCGTGCGCGATGCGGGCCCGCTGATGGGTTCGCCGCAGCCCTTCCTGATCCTCAAGATGGACCGCTCGCGCGGCAACATCGTCGTGTCGCGTCGCGCCGTGCTCGAGGAGAGCCGCGCGGAGGCCCGCTCCGAGCTCGTCGCCAGCCTCAAGGAAGGCCAGGTGCTGCAGGGCGTGGTCAAGAACATCACCGACTACGGCGCCTTCGTCGATCTCGGCGGCGTGGACGGCCTCCTGCATGTGACCGACATCGCCTGGAAGCGCATCAACCATCCCTCCGAGGCGCTCCATATCGGCCAGACCGTGCAGGTCCAGGTCGTGCGCTTCAATCCCGAGACGCAGCGCATCTCGCTCGGCATGAAGCAGCTCGAGGCCGATCCCTGGGAGAACGTGCAGGCCAAATATCCGGTCGGCACCAAATTCAAGGGCCGCGTCTCGAACATCACCGACTATGGCGCGTTCGTGGAGCTCGAGCCCGGCATCGAAGGCCTGGTCCATGTCTCCGAGATGAGCTGGACCAAGAAGAACGTGCATCCGGGCAAGATCCTCTCGACCTCGCAGGAAGTCGAGGTGATGGTGCTCGACGTCGATCCGCAGAAGCGGCGCATCAGCCTCGGCCTCAAGCAGTGCCTCGAGAATCCGTGGTCGACCTTCCTCGACAAGTATCCGGTCGGCTCCGAGCTCGAGGGCGAGGTGAAGAACATCACCGAGTTCGGCCTGTTCGTCGGCCTGCCGGGCGACATCGACGGCATGGTCCATCTCTCCGATCTCGACTGGAACCAGCCGGGCGAAGAGGCGATCAAGGCCTACAAGAAGGGCGACATGGTGAAGGTGAAGCTCCTCGACGTCGACGTCGAGAAGGAGCGCATCTCGCTCGGCATCAAGCAGCTGGGCTCGGACAGCTTCGCCAGCGCCGCCGCCACCATCAACAAGGGCGACATCGTCACCTGCACCGTCACCGCGGTCCAGGAGAACGGCCTCGAGGTCGCGGTGGGCGACGGGCTCACGGCCTTCATCCGCAAGTCGGACCTGGCCCGCGAGCGCAGCGAGCAGCGCGCCGACCGCTTCGCCGTGGGCGAGAAGGTCGACGCCAAGGTCACGTCGGTCGATCTCAAGAGCCGCAAGATCTCGCTCTCGATCAAGGCGCGCGAGGTCGACGAGGACAAGCAGGCGCTGGCCGATTACGGCTCCTCGGACTCGGGCGCCTCGCTGGGCGACATCCTGGGTGCCGCCATCTCCAAGGCCCAGGCGGAGCGCAACAAAAAGGCCAAGAAGGACGAATAGGACCCGGAATTAAGCCTGGAACGGCTTGAACCAAAGGGTTTAAGCCGCCCGGGCCGGGGTTTCAGGGCCCGGATCCCGCCGAAAGGCCGGGATTCGGGCCCTTTTCATGTCCGAGAACGGCGAGAAACGGGCGTCGCGGGCTGCAACGGGGGAAAACCCCTGAAAATTGTACTGCGACAACCCTGATAGACCCTTCAGCCGCCCTTTATTCCCGGCTTCCCGTTGCCATCCCGGGCCGGCGACCTAATTTCTGGAAATCGACAAAAACTCGAAAAATGAAGACATCCAAGCGACTTAGCCTTGACGGGGATCGATTTGTTTTGGCACGCTCGATTTGTCCCCCCGCCCGCTGGCTAAATCCGCAGGCGGGGCCGGGCGTGAGGCCAATGCCAGGGGAAGCATAAGGCCATGACCAAGTCGGAATTGATCCTGAAGATCGGGCAGATGAACCCGCATCTTTATCACCGCGATGTCGAGCGCATCGTTGGTGCCATCTTTGAAGAGATTACGACCGCGTTGGCGCGCGGCGACCGTGTGGAATTGCGCGGCTTCGGGGCCTTCTCGATCAAGCAGCGCGAAGCCCGGGTCGGCCGCAATCCGCGGACCGGCGACACCGTGTCGGTGGCCCGCAAGGTCATCCCTTTCTTCAAGACCGGCAAGCAGTTGCGCGAACGGCTCAACGGCAAGACCGAGTGAGATCTCGCCGGCCTGCCGGGCGCGCCAAGGCCCGGCCGGCGCATCGTCGGGCCCTGATCTTGCCGCAAGGTTCCGGCATCATGGCCGGAACATGAGCGCGCAGACGTCACGGATCGGCAATAACACCGTGAAACGACTTTCATTTATCGTCACCCTGCCGGTCACGCTGGTGATCCTGGTCTTCGCTCTGTCGAACCGGGGCCGTGTCGGGCTCATGCTGTGGCCGTTCGATGTCACGATCGATCTTCCGATCTATCTCGTGGTGCTGGGCAGCCTGCTGCTGGGCTTCCTGCTGGGTGGCCTGATCGCCTGGTTCGCCGGCGGGCGCCATCGCCGCCAGGCGCGCCGCCTGCATCAGGAAAGCCGGCGCCAGGCCGCCGAGCTCGCCGATCTGAAGAAGCGTCACAGCGCTGCCGCAGCGGCGCCCACAGGCAGCGCGCTCACGGTACCACCGCAGCGCCCGCCCCTGCCTTCGCCCTGATAGCGAGCTCCCCCTCCCCCTATCCCCTCCCGCAAGAGGAGGGGCGTGCTCGATACTCAGACTCGCTCGAAGCTTAAGGGCAGAGCGAAGCGGTCATTTGAACTTACGATCACATCGACTAAAAAGCGGGGCCCACGCGGGCAACGAGCCGTCACGAACGAGGAATATGATGTCGCAGGATCGTCTTCTGGTCGCGATCGATACCGCCGAGCTGGATGGCGCCGTGAGGCTGGCGCGCTCACTCGCGGGATCGGCAGGCGGCCTCAAGCTGGGGCTCGAGTTCTTCTCCGCGCAGGGACCGCAAGGCGTGGCCAAGGTCCTGGCCTCCGGCGCCAAGCTCTTTCTCGATCTCAAGTTCCACGACATCCCGAACACGGTCGCGGGCGCGATGCGCGCGGCGGCGGCGCTCGGCCCCTTCATGCTCAATGTCCATGCCTCGGGCGGACGCGCGATGATGGAAGCGGCGGTCGCCGCGGCGGCCGAGGGCGCTGCCAAGGCGCGCAAGCCCAAGCCGCTGGTGCTGGCCGTCACCGTGCTCACCAGCCTCGGCGACGAGGATCTCTCTTCCGTGGGCCAGCATGGCTCGACCGCCGATCAGGTGAAGCGCCTGGCCGTGCTGGCGCAGAAGTCGGGCGTGGATGGCGTGGTCTGCTCGGCGCGCGAGGTGGCGGCCTTGCGTAGCGAGTGCGGGCCCGACTTCAAGCTCGTGGTGCCGGGCATCCGCCCGACCTGGTCCGCGGTGCAGGACCAGAAGCGGATCATGGGGCCGGCGGACGCGATCCGGCAGGGTGCCGACTATCTCGTGGTCGGCCGGCCCATCACCGGCGCGCCCGATCCGCGCGCGGCGGCGCGTTCGATCGCGCAGGAAATCGCCAAGGGCGCGGACAAGGGAGCCGGTGCGTGAGCAATGGCCCCACCGGCAGGCTGGCAAACGGTCGAGGCGGGCCCGATCTGAGTCCGACGGCGCTCATTCGCGACAGCCTGGCCGGGCTTCGGCATACCGATCTCTTCCTGCAGATCGCGCTGCTGCCGGCGATCGGCATGTTCGTCTGCGAGCTGCTGCTGCTCTGGTCGGGATTGCAGGTCGAGATCGATCCCACGGGTGCCACGCCGCCCTCGCGCGACACCGTGCTGGCGCTGCTCCTCAGCTACCTGATCTATCTCGTCTTCACCACGCTCTTCTCCGTCAACTGGACGCGCAGCCTGCTTCTGGGTCCGGCCGCGGTGGCTGGCTTCGGATTCCACTGGGGCCTGCGCGAGACGCGCTATTTCCTGCGCGCCGCGGCGATCGCGCTCGTTCCGGCCATCGCCGCCATGTTCGTGGTCGTCCTGATCCTGGCGATCTTCGGCCAGTCCGCCCTCGCGGGAATCGCGGTGCTGATCCTCGCCGTGGTCTATCTCTTCGTCATGGTGCGGCTGACCCTGCTGCTGCCGGCGGCGGCCCTCGACGATCCTTTCACGCTCCAGGACGCGCTGGCGCTCAAGGGCCGGCTTGCGGCGCGCCTTCTCGCTGCCCAGATCCTGGTGTCGTTGCCCTATTTCCTGCTGCTGGTGCTGCTGGGCTATATCATCGACCATCTGGGCTTCTTCACAGCCGCCCCCTATGCCAGCCAGTTCCTGTTCCTGGTGCTGAACTTCGTCTTCTTCGCGGTCTCGACCGGCATCTTCGCCTTCGCCTTCCAGGCCATCGTCAGGAACCGGCCGCGCGGCCCGCTGACCGCCTGACGAAGGCCGCCCCGAGAGGAAACCGTTGCGCATGGCGATCGAGGTCAAGATTTGCGGCATCAACAGCCCGGCAGCGCTCTCGGCGGCGGTCGAAGGCGGGGCGGCGCTGGTGGGCTTCAATTTCTATCGCAAGAGCCCGCGCTTCGTGACACCCGAAGCGGCGGCGGCGCTGGCGCGAACCGTGCCTGCTTCGATCAAGCGCGTCGCCGTCATCGTCGATCTCGACAACGAGGCGATTGCGGCGCTGCTGGCGGCCGTGCCGCTCGACATGCTGCAGCTCCATGGCAAGGAAGACCCCACGCGCGCGGCCGCGATCCGCGCCCGCTTCCGCAAGCCGGTGATGAAGGCGATTTCGATCGCGCAGGCCAGCGATCTCGAGGCCGCGGACAAGTTCCTGCCGGTCGTGGACCGGCTGATGTTCGACGCCAAGCCGCCGCCTTCGATGAAGGACGCGCTGCCCGGCGGCAACGCGATCTCGTTCGACTGGACGCTCCTCGCCGGCCGCGACTGGCCCAAGCCCTGGATGCTGGCCGGCGGCCTCAACCCCGAGAACCTCGCTGAGGCCGTCCGCATCTCCGGCGCGCGGCGCGTCGACGCCGCCTCCGGCGTCGAGGACCGCCCCGGCGTGAAGAGCCCGGAAAAGATCAGGGCGCTGCTGGCGCTCGCGAAGACGCTCTAATCCCCTCCCCCCTTGAGGGGGAGGTTAGGGTGGGGGGTGATCGTAGAACGCAGCGCGGCAAGCATGTCGGGCCGCGTGAACGTGGCGGACATCGAGTATGTGACCACCCCCACCCCAGCCTCCCCCTCAAGGGGGAGGTGAAGAAAGGTGTAACACGCTGATCTGCTGAACCTTTTCGTGCCTTTAAACACCCCGCGCCCCGGCTTTGACCCCGGGGCTGGCTTGTGGTTCATTGCCGCGCTGTTGTCGATGTTGCGACAACATTCGACATACCCCCGAACCCCCAAGGACCGCCTTGAGCCTCAACACCTACCGCGCCGGCCCCGACGAGCATGGCCATTTCGGCATCTATGGCGGCCGCTTCGTCGCCGAGACCTTGATGCCGCTCATCCTGGCGCTGGAGAAGGCCTATGAGGCGGCCAAGCGCGACCCGAGCTTCGCGGCCGAGCTCGCCTATTATCTCGAGCATTATGTCGGCCGCCCGAGCCCGCTCTACTTCGCCGAGCGGCTAACGCGCCATTTCGGCGGCGCCAAGGTCTACTTCAAGCGCGACGAGCTCAACCACACGGGCGCCCACAAGATCAACAACTGCATGGGCCAGATCCTGCTGGCCAAGCGCATGGGCAAGACCCGCATCATCGCCGAGACGGGGGCCGGCCAGCATGGCGTGGCGACGGCGACGGTGGCGGCCCTCTTCAACCTGCCCTGCACCGTCTATATGGGCGAGACCGACATCGTGCGGCAGAAGCCCAACGTGTTCCGCATGCGCCTGCTCGGCGCCGAGGTGAAGCCGGTCAAGAGCGGCACCGCGACCTTGAAGGACGCGATGAACGACGCGCTGCGCGACTGGGTCGCCAATGTCGAGAACACCTTCTACATCATCGGCACGGTGGCGGGCCCGCATCCCTATCCGGCCATGGTGCGCGACTTCCAGTCGATCATCGGCAAGGAGGTGCGCGAGCAGATGCAGAAGGCCGAAGGCCGGCTCCCCGACACGCTCGTGGCCTGCATCGGCGGCGGCTCCAACGCGATGGGCCTGTTCCATCCCTTCCTCGACGATCCGAGCGTGAAGATGGTCGGCGTCGAGGCGGCGGGTCTCGGCATCGAGACCGGCAAGCATGCGGCCTCGCTCAATGGCGGCGAGCCCGGCGTGCTCCATGGCAACCGCACCTATCTGCTGCAGACCGAGGACGGGCAGATCATCGACGCCCATTCGATCTCGGCCGGGCTCGATTATCCGGGCATCGGTCCGGAACATGCCTGGCTCCACGATGCCGGCCGCGTGGACTATGTGTCCGCGACCGACCAGGAGGCGCTCGATGCCTTCCAGCTCTGCTCGCGCACCGAGGGCATCATCCCGGCGCTCGAGCCCAGCCATGCGCTGGCCCATGTGGCGCGCATCGCGCCCACGCTGCCCAAGGACCATCTGCTGGTGATGAACATGTGCGGGCGCGGCGACAAGGACATCTTCACCGTCGCCGATGCGCTGGGGGTGAAGCTGTGAGCGCCGCCGTGACCGCGAAGAGCGCGCCCGCGGCCGACCGCGGCGTCGATTCGGGCCGCATCCGCCGCCGCTTCGAGACGCTGAAGGCGCAGAATCGCGGCGGCCTCGTCACCTTCGTGACCGCGGGCGATCCCGATTACGAGACGGCGCTGGCGCTGATCAAGGGGCTGCCGGGGGCGGGCGCCGACCTGATCGAGATCGGCATGCCCTTCAGCGATCCGATGGCCGACGGGCCGGCCGTCCAGGCGAGTTCGCTCAGGGCGCTCAAGGCCGGCATGAGCCTGAAGAAGACGCTGGCGCTGGTGACGGCCTTCCGCGCGGCCGACAAGGACACGCCGCTAGTGCTGATGGGTTATTACAACCCGATCTATCGCTATGGCGTCGACCGTTTCCTCGCCGATGCCAAGACGGCCGGCGTCGACGGGCTGATCGTGGTCGATCTGCCGCCCGAGGAGGATCAGGAGCTCTGCCTGCCGGCCCTCAAAGCCGGCGTCAATTTCATCCGCCTCGCCACGCCGACGACCGACGACGAGCGCCTGCCGGCGGTGCTCGCGAACACCAGCGGCTTCGTCTATTACGTCTCGATCATGGGCATCACCGGCACGCGCTCGGCGACCGATGCCCAGATCGCGGGCGCGGTCGAGCGGCTAAAGCGGCATACCGACCTGCCGGTCGCGGTGGGCTTCGGCATCCGCACGCCGGAGCAGGCAGCGGCCGTCGCCGGCGTCGCCGATGCGGCCGTGGTCGGCTCCGCCATCGTCGACCGGATCGACGCGTCGCTCGACGGCCAGGGCAAGGCCAAGCCCACGCTGGTGAAGGACGTGCTGCATTTCGTGGCCGAGCTGTCGCAAGGCGTGCGCGGCGCTTCGCGCAAGCGCTGACGGCGGGCGGCCGCCCAAGAGGTCATCGATGAGCTGGCTCACCAACTTCGTCCGTCCCAAGATCCAGGCCCTGGTCCGCAAGGCCGACGTGCCGGACAATCTCTGGGAGAAATGCCCGGCTTGCGGGCAGATGATCTTCCATCGCGACCTGGAGGCGAATCTCCGCGTCTGCACCCATTGCGGCCATCACCTGCGCCTACCCTGGCGCCGGCGGCTCGAGCTGCTGTTCGACGAGGGCCAGTTCGAGCGCATCGAGCTGCCGAAGGGCGAGGCCGATCCGCTCAAGTTCCGCGACCGCAAGCGCTATGCCGACCGGCTCAAGGAAACGCAGACCAAGACCGGCGAGCAGGATGCGATCGTGGTGGCGCACGGCGCGATGGGCGGCCTGCCGACCGTGATCGCCGTGTTCAATTTCGACTTCATGGCGGGCTCGATGGGCAAGGCCGTGGGCGATGGCCTCATCGCGGCGGCGCGGCTCGCCGTCGAGAAGCGGGCGCCGCTCATCGTCGTCCCGGCCTCGGGCGGGGCGCGCATGCAGGAAGGGATCATCTCGCTGATGCAGATGCCGCGCAGCATCATCGCCGTCGACGAGGTCAAGGAGGCGGGGCTGCCCTATATCGTGCTGCTGACCGATCCGACCACCGGCGGCGTCAGCGCCTCCTTCGCCATGCTGGGCGACATCCAGATCGCCGAGCCCGGCGCCGTCATCGGTTTCGCCGGCGCGCGCGTGATCGAGGAGACGATCCGCGAGAAGCTGCCCGAAGGCTTCCAGCGCGCCGAATATCTGCTCGACCATGGCATGGTCGACCTGGTGGCGCCGCGCATCGAGCTCCGCGACACGCTGATCCGCATCCTCAAGCTGCTGGGCCAGCGCCGCCTCTCGAACACGAGCCCGGTGCCCTACGGGGCGATCTGAGGCGGCGCGGGCGCGCATGGATCGACGCGGCATGAGCATGATTGTCCCCTCTCCCGCCTCCGGGAGAGGGTCAGGGAGAGGGCTGCTCGGTCTTGCAGCCAACATCGAGTTTTCCCCCTCCCTCACCCTCCCCCGCAAGGGGGGAGGGGATTACAGCTTGCGGCACCCATGACCGCGCCCCTCGGCAGCGACCTCGTCCTCGAGCGGCTGACGAAGCTGCATCCGAAGCTGATCGACCTGGTGCTGGACCGCGTGCAGCGGCTGCTCGCGCGCGTCGGTCATCCGGAGCGCAAGCTGCCGCCGGTCGTGCATGTGGCCGGCACCAACGGCAAGGGTTCGACCGTCGCTTATCTGCGCGCGATGATCGAGGCCGCGGGCTATCGCGTCCATGCCTACACCTCGCCGCATCTGGTGCGCTTCCATGAGCGCATCCGTCTGGCCGGCCGCTTGATCGAGGAATCCGAGCTCCTGGCGCTGCTCGAGGAATGCGAGCGCGCCAATGGCAGCGAACCCATCACCTTCTTCGAGATCACCACGGTCGCGGCCTTCCTGGCCTTCACGCGCCATCCGGCGGACATCGTCCTGCTGGAAGTCGGGCTCGGCGGCAGCTTCGATGCCACCAACGTGATCGAACGCCCGCTCGCCTGCTGCCTGACGCCGATCTCGATGGACCATATGCACTTTCTGGGACACAGCCTCGCCGAGATCGCGGCCAACAAGGCCGGCATCATGAAGCCCGGCCGCCCGGTCGCGATCGGCCCGCAGCCGGCGGAGGCGCGAGCGGTCTTCGACGCGCGCGGGAGCGCACTCGGCTGTCCGCTGCATCGCTTCGGCCAGGAATGGGACGCGGCGGCCGAGGACGGCAAGCTGCTGTTCCGCGACCGGCGCGGCGAGAGCCGCTGGCCGCCGCCGGCCCTGCCCGGCCTGCATCAGATCGAGAATGCGGGCCTGGCGCTCGCCACCCTGCCGCTGCTCGAAGGCTTCACGATCCCCGACGCGGCCATCGCCAAGGGCTTGCTCTCGGTCGAATGGCCCGCGCGGCTGCAGCGGCTGCGGCGCGGACCCGTGGTCGAAGCGTTGCCGGCCGGCTGGGAGGCCTGGCTCGATGGCGGTCATAACGAATCCGGCGGCCAGGCCCTGGGCGTCCATGCGGCGGGCTGGCGGCGCGAGCGCCCCGACCTGCCGATCCGTCTCGTGTTCGGCATGCTCTCGACCCACGATCCTGTGGGCTTCCTGCAACCGTTGCTGCCTTATGTGCAGGACGTGACCGCGGTCGCCGTGGGCGGCAACCATCAGGCGCTCGATGTCGGCGCCCTGGTCGAAGCCGCCAAGCGCGCCGGTGCGGCGACCGTGCGCCGGGCCGAGTCACCCGAGGCCGCCGCCCAGGCCATCGTCGCCGCCGACGCGCGTCCCGCCCGCCTTCTCATCTGCGGCTCGCTCTATCTCGCGGGCGAGGTGCTGGCGAAGAACGGGTGAGGCGGATGCGGCCCCACGCCGGAGAAAACAAAAGGCCGCCCTCCTTCTCGGGAGAGCGGCCTCGAAACCCGGCCGTCGGATCTGTGCCGGTCAGATGACCGATTCGACCCACTCGGCCAGCTTGTTCTTCGGCAGGGCGCCGATCTTGGTGGCGGCGACCTGGCCGTCCTTGAACAGCATCAGCGTCGGAATCCCGCGCACGCCGTATTTGCGCGGCGTCGCCGGATTCTCGTCGATGTTGATCTTCGCGATGGTGACGCGGCCGTTCATGCTGGTCGCGATCTCTTCCAGCGCCGGCGCGATCATCTTGCAGGGACCGCACCACTCGGCCCAGAAATCCACCAGCACGGGGCCCGGCGCCTTGAGGACGTCGCTGTCGAAGCTCGCGTCGGAAACCTTGGTTGTCGACATAAACACTCCCTAACGGGTTGGCCGGCCTGGGACTCGAAAGCTCCCCGGGGACTCGGCTCTCGGCGGAAAACTTAGGAACCGGCCGGGGGAGCGTCAAGCCGCGCCTTCCGCAGCCCGCTCATGGCAGATGCGCATCCAGGAGCGCCTCCGGTAACCTCATCAGCAACGGGGTTTCTGTCCAGAGCAGGTGGCAAGCGATTGGCCGGCCGGGGTAAATGCCGGCCAGCAGAGCGCGGTAGGCGGCCATCTGCCGCAGATAGGCGGCCGGCACCTCCTCGAGGCTCGCCGCCGGCGGCCGGTTGGTCTTGAAATCGACGATCCACACGCCGCTGTCATCGACGGCGAAGCGGTCGATCTGGCCGGCGATGGCGATGCGGGCTCCGCCGCGCCCGAGGATCTCGCCTGCGACCGGCTGCTCGGCGCGCGCCGCGGACGACCAGATCGGCGCCAGCTCCGGCCGTGCCAGGAGATCGAGCACGCGCGCCAGGATCTCGTCTCGCGCAGCATCGTCGAGGCCATAGAGCGAGCGCTTCAGGAGTTGCTGCGCCGCGCTCTTGCGCCGCGCAGCCGGAACCTCCGGCAGGCTCTGCAGCAACCGATGGATCAGCAGTCCGCGGCCGAAGCGCGTGGCCTTCGCCTCGCCCTGGCGCAGCGGCGACAGCAGGGCCGGCTCCGCGATCGCAGGCCGCGAGGGCGCCACCGGCCGCCAGGGCAGCGGCTCGGGCCTGGCAGGCCGCGCCAGCCAATCCGGCGCGGGCATCGCCGGCCGGCCGAGCGCCGCCGTCGCCCTCGCCTTGTCGGGTGCGGCGCTCTGGCCGCTCTCGAGCAGGCGCGCCTCTCCTTCCCAACCCTCGGGCTCGTCCTGCTGGGGCGGGAAGACGAAGGCAGCGCCGCGCTCGCCGAGGCTGGCCTCGAAATGCTTGTACCAGCTGACGAGCTCTTTGCTCTGGTTCTTCGATTTCCAGCCGCAGAGATAGAGCCGGTCGGCGGCCCGGGTGAGCGCGACATAGAGCAGGCGGCGATATTCGTCGGCCTGCTTCGCCTCGAGCCGCGCGCGGGCCTCGCCCGCCACATCCTCGTCGAACTCCTTGCGCCGTACCCAGAGCGGCAAGGCCTCCTCCGCCTCCCCGGTCCAGAGAATCCGTTCGGTCTGCTTCGGCACCTGCGCCGTATCCGGCAGGATCACGATCGGCGCCTCGAGGCCCTTGGCGCCATGGACCGTCATGATGCGGACCATGCCCGGGCCGCTCTCGCCGGCGCCCTCCTGATCCAGGTCGCGCTTGATCTCGATCGTGCCGGCCTCGAGCCAGGCGAGGAATCCCTGCAACGACGGCGGATGGCTGCGGCCGTAATCGAGCGCCAGGCGCAGGAATTCCTCGATCGGATCGGCCGCGTCGGGTCCGAGCCGCTGCAGGAAGCGCCGGCGGCCTTCGCGCGGCCCGAGCACCTCGGCATAGAGCTCATAGGGCGGAAGGTAGTCTGCGCGCGCCAGGAGATCGGCGAGGAAGGCATGCGCCGCCTGGAAATCGGCATGGCCGCCGGCGCGGTCGGCGAGCACGCGCCACAAGCTCTTGCCCTTGCGGTCATGCGCCAGATCGAACAGCGCCTCCTCGGAGAGGCCGAGGAGCGGGCTCTTCAGGATCACGGCCAGCGTCAGGTCGTCTTCCGGCATCAGCAGGAACTGGCCCAGCGCGATCAGGTCCATGACGGCGATATGTTCGCCGAGCCGCAGGCGGTCGACGCCGGCGACCGGCACCCGGCAGAGCTTGAGCGCGCGCACCAGCTCGTCGACGAAGGCGTTGCGGCGGCGCACCAGCACCAGGATGTCGCCGGGCCGCACCTTGCGCCCGCGCGAGGGCAGCGCCTCGCGATCGATCAACTGGGCGATGCGCTCGGCGACGCGTTCCGCCAGGCGCAGGCGCGGCAGGTCGATCTCGGTCGGCGCCACGGGGAGCGCCGCCTCCTCGATCTCCTCGCCCGGAATCTCGACGGCGAGCGGCCACAGCTCGACCCGTCCCGCCTGGCCGGGGCGCGCGGAGACATGCCGGATCGTCTCGTCGCCCGGCGGCGCCACGCCGGCAGCAGCAACCGGATCGGCGAACACCGTATCGACGGCCGCCAGCACCGTCGGCACCGAGCGGAAGGAGACATGCAGCGGCTCCTCCACCAGCTGCTCCCGGACCGCCGCGAGCTTGTCGCGGAAATATTCCCGCATGCGCTGGAAGCCTTCGGGATCGGCGCGCTGGAAGCTGTAGATCGACTGCTTGGCATCGCCGACCGCGAAGACGGTGCGCTTGCGGCTGTCGTCGCCGGCACCGGCACCCGTGAAGAACTCCTCGGCGATCGCCTGCACGATGTCCCACTGGTCGGGGCTCGTGTCCTGTGCCTCGTCGATCAGGATATGGTCGATGCCGCCGTCGAGCTTGTAGAGGACCCAGGGCGCCAGGCCCGGCCGCCGCAGCAGGTCGCGCGCGAGCGCGATCAGGTCCTCGTAATCGAGCGCCGCCATGGCCCGCTTGCGCTCGGCATAGGCGGCCAGCACGGCACGGCCCAGCGTCAGCAGCGCCTCGGTCGCGGTCGCGATCTCGGCCGCCTTGAGGCGGCGCAGGACCGGCAGCAGCCGTTCCTGCTCGGCCCTGAGCGCCGCCTCCGCGCCGGAAAAGGCCTTCTCGGCGCCCTTGCTGATCACGCTCTTCTTCGGCTCGCCCTTGCCGGTCAGGAAGCAACCCAGATAGCTCTCGAAGGCCGCGAGCCGTGCCGCCTCGTCGCCCGAGAGCCAGGCGGCGAGGTCCGGCGCGGACTTCTGGTCGTTCACCCCGCCTTGCGCCAAGGCCTGCGCCGCGCGCGTCAGCCCGGCGCGGTCGAAGGTGCCTTCCGCCACCGCCGCCCGACGGATCGTTGCCAGGGTCTCGTCGGGCTTGACGCCGAGACGCCGGCGCAACCGCTTGATCGCGGCCCCCAGCCCGCCCGTGCCGGTCACGACCGCGTCGAGCCGGCGGCGCTCCATCATGAGCTTCTGCATCAGCCCGTCGAACTCGGCCTCGCTGCCCACGCGCTCGGTGATGTCCGCCAGCGCGCGGGCCAGCGCCGCATCGCGGCCCGCCTTGGCCTCGGCCAGCACCTCCTCGCGCAGCTCGGTGCGCAAGGCCTCCGCATCGCGCTCCTCGATCACATGGAAATGCGGCGCGATCCCCGCCTCGACCGGGAAGCGGGCCAGCAGCGACTGGCAGAAGGCATGGATCGTCTCGATCCGCATGCCGCCCGGCGCGTCGAGCAGCGTGGCGAAGAGCTGGCGCGCCTTTTCCTGCAGCCCGGTGGTGGCGAGATTGGGTGTCAGGTCGTCGAGCGCCTTGCGCAGCGTCTTCACGTCGGCCGCCGCCCAGCCCGCGAGCGTCGCGTCGATACGGTTGCGCATCTCGGCCGCGGCCGCGCGCGTATAGGTCAGGCAGAGGATCTTGTTCGGCGGCACGCCGGCCAGCATCAGCCGCAGCAGCCGGTCGACCAGGAGCTTGGTCTTGCCGCTGCCCGCCGACGCGCTGACCCAGGCCGAATGCGACGGATCGGCCGCGCGGCGCTGCGCCGTGGTGGCGAGCGCCACCGGATCGAGGGCCTTCGTGTCGCCGCGGCTCATTCGCCTTCCCCCGCCACCGACCATTCGGCGATGCGCGCCAGATGCGCGTAATCGCTGAAGCGCGGCGCATATTCGGGATGAGGCTCGGACAGATAGGGTGTGGCCGGATCGGCGAAGGTCTGGATCAGGCGGCGCAACCGCTCGAGCGCCCTCACGGCCAGCGCCTCCGGTTCGGCCTCCTTGCCGCCGGCAAGCCCAATGATGCCGGCGGGATCGCCGCCCGACAGCCGCCAATAGGCCAAGCGCCGGATCCTGCGATCGCCCAGCGCGCCGAATCCTTCCTGGACCGCGATCGCGGCCTCCAGCGGCAGCTGCGGCGCGTAGCCGGCGACGACTTCCTTGGGTGTCGGGATGGCGCCCGTCTTGTAGTCGATGATGCCGAGCCCGCCGCCCTTGAGCCGGTCGATGCGATCGGCCTTGGCGGTGAGGGTGAAGGGATGGCCGTGGGCGTCGATCTCGATCTTGCCTTTGAGCTCGGCCAGCGACCGCTCGACCTCCGCCAGCTCCTCGCGGCGCTGCTCCAGGAACCAGGCGGCGATGCGCTCGAAGCGCGGCCACCAGAAGGCCCAGACCGACGGCCGGTCGAGCCAGGCGCCGAACGCGTCACGGCCATGCCCGAGCAATGTCGCCAGCGCGTTCTCCGGCAGCGGGCCGGGATGGGCCTTGATGAAGCTGTCGAGCGCGGCATGGATGATGGTGCCACGCTCGGCCGCTTCGGGTGCCGCATCGATCGGTTCCAGCCGCACGAGCTTCAGGATATGGCGCGCATAGATCGCGTAGGGATCGCGCATCCAGGTCTCGATCTGCGTGACCGAGAGCTGGGTGGGACGGACCGCGACGGGCGGCGTCGGCCGCGGGCGCACCACCGGCCGCGGCGGGCCGTCCGGGCTGTCCAGCGCCTCGGCCCATTCCATCCAGCCCGGCGCCTGCATCTGCTGGGGATCGAGCCCCCGCGCCTTCATCAGCGCATCGAGCCGCGTCAGCCAGCGCGAGGGCACGGTCGGCGTCCCGTCGATCTTGCGCGCGCGCGTCAGCACGACCCGTGCGGCACCGCAGGCCTGCTGGAAATCATGCGCGGACAGGCCGATGCGGCGCTCCGCGGGCGGCAGGCCGAAGGCCTCGCGCATCGGCCGGCTCATCCAGGGATCGGGCGCCGGCGTGGCGGGCCAGGTCATCTCGTTGAGCCCACCCAGGATCATGAGGTCGACTTGCTGCAGGCGCGCTTCGAGCGGCCCCCAGATGAAGAGGCGCGGATGGCGGCCGTAGCGGGGCCGCACCTGACGTGCCGCCATGAGGCTGTCGAGAAAGGCCGGATAGTCGGCGCCGGCGACGGCCTCGTGATCCCGGGCCGCCGCGAGCAGCTCGGTCAGGAAGGTCGCCGCCGCCTCCCCGGCATCGCCGGACCAGAGCCGGGCCGCACCGCTTTCCCGGTCGTCGGCGGCCAGGGCCTCGGCGAAGGCGATATGGGCCTCGATCAGATCGGCGAGCGGAACCGAGGGGCGCGCGGACAGATCGAAGAAGGGCCTCGCCTTGGCCGCCAATTCCTCCAGCCAGCCCGGCAGCGCGCGCATCTCGGCATGATCGTCGTCGATCGCGGCGACGGCGCGGCGCAAGCCGTCGAACCCCGGCGCCGGGCGGGGCCCGCGCAGCACGGCGCGCTCGAGCGCGCGCACGCGCTGGCGGAAGAGGCCGGGCGCCAGCCCGCCGGCCGCCAGCGGATGCTTCAGCAGCGCGAGCAGCGCCACCGGTGCCGCCGCGTCGAGCGGCAATTGCGCCGCCAGGCGGAGATAGGCGCCCGGCGCCGAATCGGTCAGCGGCGAGCCGGCCGAATCGTCGATCTCGATCGACCAGCGCTTGAGCTCGGCCGCGACGCGACGAGCGAGGCGCCGGTCGGGCGTCACCAGCGCCGCGCGCAAGGCGGGCTGCTCCGCCGCCTCGCGCAGCATCACGGCGATCGCCAGCGCCTCCTCGGCCTGCCCCGGGCAATCGAGCCGCCGCAAGCCGGGATCGAGATCGCCGCGCTCGCCCAGATCGTCGATGGCTTCCGCTGTCGCCGCCGCCTCCGGGTCATCGCCGTCGCCGGCGCGCCAGCGATGGGACAGCGTGGCCGGCACCAGCGCATGGGCGAGGAAGAACTGGCGCGCCGCGACGGCGGGGAGCGGCTCGCCCGCCGGCCAGGCGAGCACCTCGGCGGGCTTGATGCCCAGATGGCGCAGCAGCAACCCCAGCCCATGCTGCGGATGGCTGGGATCGGCCTCGACCTTCTGCCAGAAGAGATCGCTGCCGGTGAGCCACAGGCCCGGCAGCAGCACGCGGCCTTGCGGCAATTGCGCCACGGCGGCGATGAGATCGGCCGTGGCCGGGATCGAGCCGGTCGAGCCGGCGGCGATCACCGGGCCATCCGGCGGCGACCGGCGCCAGGCTTCCGCCTGGCGCTCGAGCAGACGGTTGCGCCGCTCGGCGGCACCCACGGCACCAGCCTGCTTCTCGATCTTCGGCCAGGCCTTGGTGACGATCTCGAGAAACTCGACCGTGAGCTGCCAGTGGCGCGCCAGCTCGCCCGGCACGATCTCGGACAAGCGCTCGAAGGAAAGGCGCTCGGTCGCGACCTGGTCGACCAGCCGCGCCAGCTCGCCGGCCAGAAGCGCCGCGCGGTCGGCCGACATCGGCTCCTTGCGCGCTTCGGCCGCGTGCGCCACGAGGCGCGCGAGCATGAGCTGGCGCATCAAGGGCGGCATGGCCGGCGGCAGGTCGAGGCCCGCACCCGGCGCCTCCGCCTCGGCGGCCAGCGCCAGCTCCTCCTCGTCGATATCGCCGAGCGGTGTCAGCTGCGGCAGCAGCAGCGGCCGGCCCTCGCGCAGCCGCAGGAAGGTCTCCTGCAGCGCGCGGCAGGCGCGGCGGGTCGGCAGCAGGATGCGATAGCGCCCGAGCGCCAGCGCGTCGTCCGCCGTCTCCTCGAGCAGCCGGCGCGCCAGCGCATCGAGAAACGGCACCCCCGCCGGAATCGAGAAGACCCGGCCGGCGACAGGAGTCGGACTTGTCGTTGCCACGACCTCCGTCCTTACTTCTCCTCCCCCCTTGAGGGGGAGGTTGGGGTGGGGGGTAGCCACGGATTCGGCGCTGACGGCATTCGCGTGGCGGGAAGTTCTTGCAGCATCGTGTCCTTCGATCACCCCCCACCCTAACCTCCCCCTCAAGGGGGGAGGGGTTTGAATCGAGTTCTACCGCCGCCAGAACCCCACCTCGGCCAGGCGCTCCTCCACCTCGGTGAGCTGGCGCGGCGTGCTCACATGATACCACTCGCCGTCATGGCGCAGGCCGTGGAGGCGGCCGGCCTCGATCGCGCGGTCGTAGAGGAGATTGAGCGAGAAGAAGCCGTCGGGCGAGCCCTCGAACAGCCGCGGATGCAGGAGCTGGATGCCCGAGAAGAGGAAGGGCGCCACCTCCCGTTCCTTGCGGCGGCGGATGGTGCCCAAGGGATCGAGCACGAAATCGCCGACCCCGTCATAGCCGACCGCGGTCGCGGTCGGCTGCAGCAGCAGGAGCGCATCCATGCGCGCGTCGTCCCAGGCCTCGGCCAGACGGTGCAGCGCGTTGGTCTTGCCGTCGAGCCAGAGGATCTTGGCGTTGACCGAGAAGAACGGGCCCTTGCCCAAGAGCGGCAGCGCCTTCTTGATGCCGCCGCCGGTCTCGAGGATCTCCTCCTCGTGCGAATAGAGGATCTCGGGCGCTTTGCGATCGGCCAGATGCTCGACGATGCGCTCGCCCAGCCAATGGGTGTTCACGACCGCGCGCTTCACCCCGCCTTCGGCGAGGCGGTCCAGCACCCAATCGATCAGGGGGCGGCCCGCCACCTTCACCAGCGGCTTCGGCGTCTCCTCGGTCAAGGGCCTGAGCCGCTTGCCGAAGCCCGCGGCCAGGACCATCGCGGTATCGGGAAATGTCATTCGTCAGATGTTCCGGTGACTTTAAGGAGAGATCGCGCCGCGCTTCTCGCGCGGCACATGGCGGTCGAACCAGCTCTTGAGCGGCGCCATGGCGGGTGCGGCGAGCGCGCTCTCGAGCTGACGCCAGACGCGCGGCAGATGCACCAGATAGCCCGGCTTGCCGTCGCGCTTCCACAGCCGCACGAAGGTGCCGATGATGCGCGAATGGCGCTCGGCGCCGAACACGGCGAAGGCGTCGGCGAAGCTCGCGCGATCGAGCTTGGGAAGCCCAGCGAGGAACCGCTCATAGAGTTCCGGCTCGAGCCCGGGCTGAAGGTCGCGCCTGGCATCCTGCAGCAGCGACATCAGGTCGAAGCCCGCCGGCACGCGCACCGCATCCTGGAAATCGAGCAGGCCGCAGGCGGCCACACCCTGGCGCCGCGGCAGCCAGAGCAGGTTGTCGACGTGATAATCGAAGAGTCCGATCGATTCCGGCGCCTGCCTCCCGCGCGGCAGCACCGCCCGCCAGGCCGCGCGATATTCCTCCAGCACCGCAGACGGGATCGGCGCGCCCATGGCGGCCGGCCACCACCATTCGGTCAGGCGCGAGACCTCGTCGAGGGCGCGGGCATCGTCGAGCGCCGGCAGCGATCTGAGATCCGCAGGCCCGATGTTCCGCGTCAGCTCGACCAGCACGTCCACCGCCAGGCGATAGAGCATCGGCTCGTCGGTGCCGCGCTGGAGCAGGCGGGTATAGGTGTCGTCCCCCAGATCCTCGAGCAACAGGAAGCCTTCCGCCTCGTCGCCGGCATAGAGCGCGGGCGCCGACAGGCCGAGCCCGCCCAGGATCCCGCGCACGGCCGTGAAAGGCCGCACATCCTCGTGCGGCGGCGGCGCGTCCATGAGTACCGCCGTGCGCTGGCCCAGGGTCAGCCGGTCATAGCGGCGGAAGGAGGCGTCGCCCGCCAGCAGCCGGCGCTGGGCCGTGCCCCAGCCCGCCTGCTTCAGGAATTCATCGCGCTTGGCGACGCGCTCGGGCTGCTCGTGGAGCTTGAGGGTTGTCATGGCCTGCCGCAGGCGTCCGCCGTCACGCCGCGATCCGGTCGAGACGGCCGGCCCAGGCGGCGCCATGGCCGACAAGGTCGGCATGACGGGCGCCCGGCTCCGCCGCGAAGCGAAGCCCCAGGTCGAGCCGCACCGCCGGCAGCAGCCGTCCCAGCCGCTCCGGCCATTCGATCAGCGAGATGCCCTCGGCCAGCGCCTCCTCGAAGCCCAGCTCCCAGACCTCGTCGGGCGCCGACAGGCGATAGAGGTCGAAATGCCAGAGGGGTCCCCTGGGCGTCTCATAGGTCTGGACCAGGGTGAAGGTCGGGCTCGGGACCTCCTCCGGGCCGCCCATCAGGCCGGCGATCACCGCGCGGGCGAGGCAGGTCTTGCCGGTGCCGAGATCGCCCGACAGGGCCACCAGGTCGCGCGGCGCCAGAGCTGCGGCCAGGCGGGCACCCAGCCGCTCGGTCGCGGCTTCGTCGGGCAGGAACAGGGACCGGACAGGGAGGGGCGCGGCGGAATCGGTCATGCCGGATGGGTTGTAGCCGAGCGGCCGGGAACGGCGCAACGGCCGGCCCGCCAAGGCTGGCGGACGGGGCCTGGGATCTCGCGAATCGGCCGAATCGAGCCCGATGGGATCGCAACGGGCATGCTTGCCAGGGACGAAATCGGCCTTCATGTTCCCGGGCGACCGGCAGCCCGGCCAGCCGCCCGGCCGGCCTCCTTTGCCTTCACGACCGTCAGTTCCGGAGATCCATGCCCATGACCAGCAATGCCACGCATCAGACGGACGTCGCGATCATCGGCGCCGGCCCCGTGGGGCTCTTCGCCGTGTTCGAATGCGGGATGCTGAAGATGAAGGCGCATGTGCTGGACGCGCTCGACATGGCAGGCGGCCAGTGCAGCGCGCTCTATCCGGAAAAGCCGATCTACGACATCCCCGGCCATCCCAGGATCGATGCCGCCGAGCTGGTGCGCCAGCTCGAGGCGCAGGCCGCCCCCTTCAAGCCGGTCTACCATCTGGGCCACGCCGTCACGCGCGTCGAATCGCACGGCGACCGCTTCCTCGTCGGCAATGCGAACGGCGTCACGGTCGATGCGCGCGCCGTCATCGTCGCGGCCGGCGTCGGCGCCTTCGGGCCCAACCGGCCGCCGCTCGAGGGGATCGAGGCTTATGAAGGCAAGAGCGTCCATTACCTCGTCAAGCGGCGCGAGGATTTCCGCGGCAAGCGCATCGTGATCGCGGGCGGCGGCGATTCGGCGCTCGACTGGGTGCTGTCGCTGGCCGATCTAGCCGCGCATGTCTATGTGATCCATCGCCGGCCGAAATTCCGCGCGGCACCGGAGAGCGTGGCGCGCATGGAGGCGCTGGTGAAGACCGGCAAGGTCGAGATGGTGGTGCCCTACCAGCTCGCGGACCTCGAAGGCAGCAACGGCCAGATCAGCGCCGTCATCGTCTCCACGCTCGACGGGCAGACGCGCAGCCTGCCGGCCGATGCGCTGCTGCCCTTCTTCGGGCTCTCGATGAATCTGGGGCCGATCGCGCAATGGGGCCTCAATCTCGAGCACAACCATATCCTGGTCGATCCCGCGACCTGCGCCACCAGTCGCGCCGGCATCTTCGCCATCGGCGATATCGCGCATTATCCGGGCAAGCTGAAGCTGATCCTGTCGGGCTTCGCCGAGGCGGCCTCGGCCGCCCATGCGATCTATCCGCTGGTCCATCCGGGCGAGGTGCTGCATTTCGAATATTCGACGACCTCCGGCGTGCCGGCGGCCTAGGCAGTCTTGCGGGCGATGCTTCTTCGCCAGCTCGAATATCTCGTGACGCTGGCGCGCGAGCGCCATTTCGGCCGGGCGGCGACCGCCTGCCATGTGACGCAGCCCACGCTCTCGGCCGCGATCCGCGAGCTCGAATCCGAGCTCGGCGTGCTGATCGTCGAGCGCGGCCAGCGCTTCCGCGGTCTGACGCCCGAGGGCGAACGGATCGTGGAATGGGCCCACCGCATCCTCGCCGACCGCGATGCGATGCATCAGGAGGTGGCGTTGCTGAAGGAGGGCTTGAGCGGCCATCTCACGATCGGCGTCATCCCCACGGCGCTGGCGGCGCTGGGCCTCCTGACCACGCCCTTCCGCCACCTCTATCCGCGCGTGCATCTGACGGTGCTGTCGATGAGCTCGATCGAGATCCAGCGCGGGCTCGACAATTTCGAGATCGACGCGGCCCTCACCTATCTCGACAACGAGCCGCTCCTGCGCGTGCGCAGCGTCGCCCTCTATCGCGAGCGCTACTATCTCGTCACGGGCGATCCCGATCTCTTCACGGGCCACCGCGAGGTGAGCTGGGCCGAAGCCGCCGCGGTGCCGCTCTGCCTGCTGACCCCCGACATGCAGAACCGGCGCATCATCAACCATGCCTTCGAGGAGGCCGGCGCCCTGCCCGTCCCGGTGGTCGAATCGGATTCGATCCTCGGGCTCTATACCCATGTGCGCAGCGGGCTGGCCGCCATCCTGAGCCAGGCTTCGCTGCATCTCCTGGGGCAGCCGCACTGGCTGCGGGCCCTGCCGCTCGCCAGCCCCCGGCCCGAGCGCGCGATCGGGCTGGTCTATCCCGACCGGGACCCGTTGCAGCCGACCGCCCGGGCTTTGGTCGAAGTGGCCCAAACCCTTGATATCGATGAAACTTTGCGGTCGGTCGATGAAGCCCATGGGTAATAATTGATAGATGAAATCTATCAAATAATAGCTTGTTCCACTTTGAAATAGCTGCGGGCTATCAATATCCTATCAGCGACAACCGACCGACGCGTGGGAGAGCGCCATGGGCGTCATGCCCTGGTCGGCAGCAAGGGCCGCGGAGCTGATCGAGCAATATCGATCGCAGGCGGGTCCATGCCTGCCGATTTTACATGCTTTGCAGGAAGAGTTCGGCCATGTGCCGAGCGAGGCCGTCCCGATGGTGGCCGAGGCGCTGAATCTGTCGCGCGCCGAGGTCCATGGCGTCGTCTCCTTCTATCACGAGTTCCGCCGCACGCCGCCCGGCCGCCATGTGCTGAAGCTCTGCCGCGCCGAGGCCTGCCAGTCGGTGGGCACGGACCGGCTCGCGGCCGAGGTGAAGGCCCATTTCGGTATCGGTTTCCATGAGACCACGGCCGACGGCAAGCTCACGCTCGAGCCGGTCTTCTGCCTCGGCAATTGCGCCTGCGGCCCCGCCGCGATGCTCGATGACCGCGTCTTGGGCCGGGTCGATCTGAAGAAGATCGAGCAGCATCTGGCGCGCCATGTCGCCGAGGAGCGCAAGGCGTGACCCGGATTTTCGTACCCATCGATTCCACCGCCCTCTCGCTCGACGCCGAGGAGGTGGCCGAGGCGCTGGCCCAGGGGCTCCAGCGCAAGGGCGCCCAGGCCGAGATCGTCCGCAACGGCTCGCGTGGCCTGTTCTGGCTGGAGCCGCTGGTCGAGGTGGAGACACCGGCGGGCCGTGTCGGCTATGGGCCGGTGACGCCCGCGGATGTGCCGGGCCTCCTCGCCGCCAATTTCCTCGAGGGCGGCGAACATCCGCTGCGCCTCGGCCTGGTCGAGGAGATTCCCTATCTCAAGCGCCAGCAGCGCCTGACCTTCGCGCGCTGCGGCATCGTCGATCCGCTCTCGCTCTCGGACTATGAGGCGCATGGCGGCTATCGCGGGCTCGCCAAGGCACTGACCCTGGAGCCGGCCGCAATCGTCGAGGCCGTCACGGTCTCGGGCCTGCGCGGCCGCGGTGGCGCCGGCTTTCCCACGGGCATCAAATGGAAGACGGTGCTGGGCGCCGCTTCCGACCAGAAATACATCGTCTGCAATGCCGACGAAGGCGACAGCGGCACCTTCGCCGACCGCCTGCTGCTCGAGGGCGATCCTTTCGTGCTGATCGAGGGCATGACGATCGCGGGCGTCGCGGTCGGCGCCACCCAGGGCTTCGTCTATATCCGCTCGGAATATCCGCACAGCTTCCGCACCTTCAAGCAGGCGGTCCAGATCGCGCGCGACGAAGGCAAGCTCGGCCGCCGCATCCTCGGCAGCCCGCATGATTTCGACATCGAGGTCCGGCTCGGCGCCGGCGCCTATATCTGCGGCGAGGAGACCTCGCTCTTGGAAAGCCTCGAGGGCAAGCGCGGCGTGATCCGCTTCAAGCCGCCGCTGCCGGCCCTCCAGGGCCTGTTCGGCAAGCCCACCGTGGTCAACAACCTGATCACGCTGGCGACCGTGCCTTTCATTCTCTCCGAGGGGGCCGAGACCTATCGCGATTTCGGCATGGGCCGCTCGCGCGGCACCCTGCCGGTGCAGCTCGCCGGCAATGTGAAATATGGCGGCCTCGTCGAGCTCGCCTTCGGCGTCACGCTCGATACGCTGATCAACGATTTCGGCGGCGGCACGCGCAGCGGCCGGCCTCTGCGGGCGGTCCAGATCGGCGGACCGCTCGGCGCCTATCTGCCGGTGAGCCTGCTCGGCCTGCCGATGGATTACGAGGCGCTCGCCGCCAAGCGCGGCATGCTCGGCCATGGCGGCATGGTGCTGTTCGACGACAGCGTGGACATGGCGCGCCAGGCCCGCTTCGCGATGGAATTCTGTGCCCTCGAATCCTGCGGCAAATGCACCCCCTGCCGCATCGGCTCGACCCGCGGCGTCGAGGTCCTGGACCGTATCATCGCGGGCCGAGATCCGGACAAGCAGACGGCGTTGCTGCGCGATCTCTGCGAAGTAATGACGGACGGTTCTCTTTGCGCGCTGGGCGGCCTGACGCCGCTGCCGGTCTTGAGCGCGCTCGAACATTTCCCCGAAGATTTCAAGCGGCCGGTTCCGGCCGCTGCCGAGTAACGGACCCGGAAGGAGGGTCGCCATGGCTCTGCAACCCGAGATCGATTACGGCACCCCGGCCCGCCAGGGTGCGCCCGTGACGCTCGAGATCGACGGCCAGCCGATCACGGTTCCGGCCGGAACCTCGATCATGCATGCGGCGGTCGAGGCCGGACTTTCGATCCCCAAGCTCTGCGCCACCGACAGCCTCGAGCCGTTCGGCTCCTGCCGGCTCTGCCTGGTCGAGATCGAGGGCCGCCGCGGCACGCCCGCCTCCTGCACCACGCCGGTCGAGCCCGGCATGAAGGTCAAGACCCAGACCGAGCGGCTGCAGAAGCTGCGCAAGGGCGTGATGGAGCTCTATATCTCCGACCATCCGCTCGACTGCCTCACCTGCGCCGCGAATGGAGACTGCGAGCTGCAGGACATGGCGGGTGCCGTGGGCCTGCGCGAGGTGCGCTACGGCTACGAGGGCGCCAACCATTTCGACACGCAGAAGGACGAGTCCAACCCCTACTTCACCTTCGATCCCTCCAAATGCATCGTCTGCTCGCGCTGCGTGCGGGCCTGCGAGGAGGTCCAGGGCACCTTCGCGCTGACGATCGGCGCGCGCGGCTTCGAATCGCATGTCTCGCCGGGCCAGGACGAAGGCTTCCTCGGTTCCGAATGCGTCTCCTGCGGTGCCTGCGTCCAGGCCTGCCCGACCGCGACCCTCATCGAAAAATCGGTGATCGAGCTGGGCCAGCCGCGCCGCGAGGTCATCACGACTTGCGCCTATTGCGGTGTGGGCTGCTCCTTCAAGGCCGAGCTCAACGGCAACACCGTCGTGCGCATGACGCCCTGGAAGGACGGCAAGGCCAATCACGGCCATTCCTGCGTCAAGGGCCGCTTCGCCTGGGGCTACGCCGCCCACAAGGAGCGCATCCTGAAGCCGATGATCCGCGCCAGCATCGACCAGCCCTGGCGCGAGGTCTCCTGGGACGAGGCGATCGATTACACGGCCTCCGAGTTCAAGCGGATCCAGGCGAAATACGGCCGCAACTCGGTCGGCGGCATCACCTCCTCGCGCTGCACCAACGAGGAAACCTTCCTGGTGCAGAAGATGATCCGCGCCGCCTTCGGCAACAACAATGTCGATACCTGCGCGCGCGTCTGTCATTCGCCGACGGGCTACGGGCTCAAGACCACGCTCGGGACCTCGGCCGGCACGCAGGATTTCGATTCCGTCGCCGAGGCCGACGTCATCCTGGTGATCGGCGCCAACCCGACCGATGCCCATCCCGTCTTCGGCTCGCGCATGAAGCGCCGCCTGCGCGAGGGCGCCAGGCTCATCGTCGTCGATCCGCGTCGCATCGACCTGGTACGCTCGCCCCATATCGAGGCCCAATACCATCTGCAGCTCAAGCCGGGCACGAATGTCGCGGTCGTCAATGCGCTGGCGCATGTGATCGCGACCGAGGGCCTCCTCAACGAAACCTATGTCAAGGAGCGCTGCGACCTCGAGAGTTTCCGCGACTGGCTCGCCTTCATCCGCGATCCGCAGAACTCGCCCGAGGCGACCGAGGCCTATACCGGCGTGCCGGCGGCGGATCTGCGCGCCGCCGCCCGGCTTTACGCCACGGGCGGCAATGCCGCGATCTATTACGGCCTCGGCGTCACCGAGCACAGCCAGGGCTCGACCACGGTCATGGCGATGGCGAACCTCGCCATGGTCACCGGCAATATCGGCCGCAACGGCGTCGGCATCAATCCGCTGCGCGGCCAGAACAATGTCCAGGGCTCCTGCGACATGGGCTCCTTCCCGCATGAGCTCTCGGGTTACCGCCATGTCTCGGACGAAGCGACGCGCGCGCTGTTCGAGGCGGCCTGGGGCGTGCCGATCGATCCGGAACCGGGCCTGCGCATTCCCAACATGTTCGATGCCGCTATCGATGGCAGCTTCAAGGGCCTCTATGTCCAGGGCGAGGACATCCTCCAGTCCGATCCCAACACGCACCATGTGGGCGCGGCGCTTGCCGCGATGGAATGCGTCGTGGTCCAGGACCTGTTCCTGAACGAGACCGCGAGCTACGCCCATGTGTTCCTGCCGGGCTCCTCCTTCCTGGAAAAAGACGGCACCTTCACCAATGCCGAGCGGCGCATCAACCTGGTGCGCAAGGCGATCCCGCCGATGGCGGGATATGCGGACTGGGAAGTCACCATGAAGCTCTCGGCGGCGCTGGGCTATCCGATGAGCTACACGCATCCATCCCAGATCATGGACGAGATCGCGCGGCTGACGCCGACCTTCGCCAACGTCTCCTTCAAGCGCATCGAGGAGCTGGGCAGCGTCCAGTGGCCCTGCAACGACAAGGCGCCCTTGGGCACGCCGATCATGCATGAGAAGGGCTTCGTGCGCGGCAAGGGGCTGTTCGTGCTGACCGAGTATGTCCCGACCGACGAGCGCACCGGCCCGCGCTTCCCGCTGATCCTCACCACGGGCCGCATCCTCAGCCAGTACAATGTCGGCGCCCAGACGCGCCGCACCGCCAACACGGCCTGGCACGAGGAGGACCGGCTCGAGATCCACCCGCACGACGCCGAGCATCGCGGCATCAATGACGGCGACTGGGTGCTGCTGAAGAGCCGCGCCGGCGAGACCACGCTGCGGGCGAAGGTCTCGGAGCGGATGCAGCCGGGCGTGGTCTACACCACCTTCCACCACCCCGACACCGGCGCTAATGTGGTGACGACCGAGTTCTCGGACTGGGCGACCAACTGCCCCGAATACAAGGTCACCGCCGTCGAGGTACGTCCGACCAACCGCCGCTCCGATTGGCAGGAGGAAAACGACGTCTTCACCAAGCGCGCGCGCCGGATCGCCGCGGCCTCGGCGGCCGAATAGGACGCCGGACGGGATGCTGACGCGCTCCCCCGCATCGCTGACGACGCCCAGGCCGGCACCGGAATCGCGCGAAGCGACCGGTGCCGCGGCCCCGCGGCCGGCCGATCGCTGGACCGGCGGGCGGCAGGAAACGATCGAGCGCGCGGTCGCGGTCGAGATGCCGCTGGCGATCACCTATAACGGCCAGTCCTATGTCGTGATGATGGGCAGCCCGGCCGATCTCGAGGATTTCGCGCTGGGCTTCAGCCTGGCCGAGGCGATCGTGAAACGGGCCAGCGAGGTGGGCCCGGTCCAGATCACCGACCACGGCAAGGGCTTGCAGATCGACGTCACCATCCCGGAGCGGCGGGCCCGCATGCTGGGTGCCCGGCCGCGCAACCTGGCGGGACGCGCCGGCTGCGGGCTCTGCGGCATCGCCGAGATCGACGATGCGCTGCGCCCCCTGCCTCAGCTTGGCCAGGGCCCCGTGGTGTCGCGCCAGGCGATCGCGGCCGCCGTCGCCAGCCTGCCCGCCCTGCAGCCGCTCAACCGCGAGGTCCATGCCGTCCATGCCGCCGCCTGGTTCACGCTCGAGGGCGAGCCGGTGCTGGCGCGCGAGGATGTCGGCCGCCACAACGCGCTCGACAAGCTGATCGGCGCCCGGGCGCGGATGGCGCCCGACGGCGATCACGCGCCGGGCTTCGCCGTCATCACCAGCCGCATGAGCGTCGAGATGGTGCAGAAGGCCGCGACCGCCGGCATCGCCATCCTGGTGGCCGTTTCCCTGCCCACCACGCTTGCGATCGAGACCGCCGAGGCTTGCGGTCTTACCCTCGTCGCCGGCGCAAGGGACGACGGGTTCCAGGTCTATACCCATCCCGAACGGATCAAGGACCGCTAGCCCACCCATGGAACCGCAGCGCCTCGTCACCATGGCCAACCAGATCGCGCATGCCTTCCGCCTCAAGGGCGAGGCGCGCGCGGTCGCCGACACGGCCGCCCATATCCAGATGTTCTGGGACCCGCGCATGCGCCGCGAGATCCGGCAGATCCTGGAAGCGGGCGGCGACGGCCTCGACGCCATCGCCCGCGCCGCCGTGGCGCAGATCCAGGTGAGCTGACCCTTCCTGTCACCCCGCCGCGCGCCGTTCCGGAGCGCCGACCGATGGCGCCGGAATCCGCGGGGAAGAAAGCTGCCGCTCGGATCGCCCCAGCCATTCCGCCACCTGCTCGGCGACCTGGTGGGTTTGCCAGGAAACCTGCGGCAGGCCCATCAGCTCGCCATAAGCGCTGCGCGCGAGGGGTCCGACCACCAGCAGGGTTTCGTTCGGCGTCCCATCGCGATCGATGACGCGGGCCTCGAGATCGGTCTCGATCCCGAGGCCGAATTCGTCGGCCTGAAGCGCGCCGGCCCCGGCCAGCGAGGCCAAGGCCGGGTTCGCGCGCACCACGCTGTCGTGCGCGGGGCCGGTGCAATTCACGATCGCGTCGAAACGCTCGGTCACGGTCTCGGCCTGGCCGCGCGGCCGCAGCGCGACCTGGAAACCGTCGCCGTCGGGCGCCACCGACTGCAGCGACGCCGCGAGGATCTGGAGCCCGCCCTTCTGCCGCTCCCGGACGACGAGACCGTCGATCTGCGGCGCCGCCTGATAGCGATGCGCGTCCCAGTAAGGGCGCAGATGCCGCAGGAAACGGTGTTTCTCGGGCGCCGGCAGCGCCCGCCAGATCGCGGTCGCCTGCTGGCGCAGCGCGTCGACCACGTCTTCCCAGGGCCGGCCGGCGGCCTTGGCATCACGCAAGGCGACACGGACCTGCCGCAACAGGGTTGAGACCGTCCGGGCGGGCTCACGGGCGAAATCCCCCAGCGGCTCGACCTTTCCGGCCGTGCGCGGCCGTGGCGTCAGGCCGCGGCGGGAAACGGCCGTGATGGCGCCCTCATGGCCGCGGGCCCGCAGCGAGGCGACCACGTCGCCCATCGTCAGCCCGGTGCCGACGATCAGGATGCGATCGGTCGGACGGATCGGCTGCAGAGCATCGACGGGCCAGGGATTCCCGATCAAGCGGAGATGCCCCGCCACGGCCCGCAGCGGCTTCGGCAGCGCTGGCGTGGGGTGCCCCACGGCCAGGACGACGAGATCGGCCCGGCGCGTCTCGTTGCCCTCGAGTCGCAGCCGATATCCGTCCGCCGAGCGCGCGATCTGCTCGACCCGCCGGCGGGTATGGCGGAACTCGATCTGGTCCGCCTCCCGCGCGGCCGCGCGCAGCAGCCCGTCGACATAGCGCGCGAAGACGGCCCGGCGCGGATAGGTCCGGCCTTCCGAAACCACGGCCCGCGGATCGACCTTGATCTCGCCCGAGAGATGGAACCAACGGTCGAAATGGGTGGGGTCGTCGGAGAACAAGGCCATGCGCGCCGCCGCGACATTGATCCGATGTTCCGGATCCGGCGTCGCATAGGCAAGGCCCGCACCCAGAACCGTGCCAGGCTCGAAGATCTCGATCGACGCCCGTACCGACGGTGTCTTCTGCAGCAGATAGAGCGCGACCGCCGCCCCGGTGAAACCGCCGCCGACGATGGCGATCTGCGGGGCGATCTGCGGAACGGCGGGGCCGGTCACGACTGGCTGGTCCGGCGCTGCGACGGCGCCGCCACATTGGCGATCACCTCGCCGAAGGGCCCGGCATTGCGCGCCGGCCCCAGATCGTTGCCGGTGGTCGCCTTCAGCGGCAGCAGCGGGAACACCAGCTCGGCGAAGCGGTAGCATTCCTCGAGATGCGGATAGCCGGACAGCACGAAGCGGTCGATGCCGAGCGCCATATATTCCTTCATGCGCTCCGCGACCTGATGCGGGTCGCCCACCAGCGCCGTGCCCGCGCCGCCGCGGACCAGCCCGACGCCGGCCCAGAGGTTGGGGCTGATCTCGAGCTTGTCGCGCTTGCCGCCATGGAGCCGCGCCATGCGCTGCTGGCCCACGGAATCGAAACGCGAGAAGGCCTTCTGCGCGGTCGCGATCGCGCCCTCGTCGAGCTGGCTGATGAGCGCGTCGGCCTCGCGCCAGGCCTCGGCCGCGGTCTCGCGGACGATGACATGGAGCCGGATGCCGAAGGAGACCTTGCGCCCGCGCTCGGCCGCCAAGGCCCGCACATCGGCGATCTTGGCGGCGACATCGTCCGGCGGCTCGCCCCAGGTCAGGTAGACATCGACATGATCGGCCGCCACGCGATGACCGGCGGGCGAGGAGCCGCCGATATAGAGCGGCGGGTAGGGCTTCTGCACCGGCGGGTAGAGCAGCTTGCCCGCCTCGATACGCAGATGCTTGCCGTGGAAATCGACCGGATCGCCGGAAAGAATCCGCTTCCAGATCGTCAAGTATTCGTCGGTGACGGCGTAGCGCTCGTCATGGTCGAGGAAGATGCCGTCGCCCTTGAGCTCGAGCGGGTCGCCGCCGGCCACGACATTGACGAGGAGCCGGCCGCCGGAGAGGCGATCCAGCGTCGCCGCCATGCGCGCCGTCATCGATGGCTCCGAAAGCCCCGGCCGCACCGCCACCAGGAAGCGCAACCGCTGCGTCAGGGGCACCATGGTCGAGGCGACGATCCAGGAATCCTCGCAAGATCGCCCGGTCGGGATCAGCACGCCGTAATAGCCGAGCTCGTCCGCCGCCCGCGCGATCTGGCCGAGATAGCCCAGCGACACATGCCGGGCGCCGACCTCCGAGCCCAGATAGCGCCCGTCGCCGTGGGTCGGCAGGAACCACAGCACGTCGGTCTTCTCGGCCGCGTGCGGGGCCGTCTTGGTCTGCGTCATCGTTCGCTCCGGTTCCGCGCCCGATCCTTCATGGTTTCGCTCACTCGCCGCCTTCGTAGAAGAGCTCGAGCGGCTGCCCGACCAGGACCTTGCCGATCCATTCGCGGGCGATGGTGTTGGAGGGACCCATCGCGATCGCCGCGCGGGCGTCGCGGAACAGGCGCTCCAGCTTGCCGCGCCGATAGCCATAGCCGCCGGTCACGGTGAGCGCGGCCGCGGCGGCCTTGTTGGCCACCTCCGCCGCATGGACCTTGAACTCGGTCAGCGGGATCAGGATCTCGCCCTGCGGCTTGCCGGCGCGCTGCAGCTCGTCGAGCTTCGCCGCCAGCTCGTTGCGCCAGGGGCGGAGCGATTCGAGCAGCACCTTGACCTCGCCCAGCTGCTGGCGGATCGCCTGATAGTCCGCGAGGCTCTTGTTCTTGTCCTGATGGACGAAGCCCGTCACATGCGCCGTGGCGGCGTCGAGCGCGCCCTTGGCGACACCTTCCCAGACGGCGCCCAGCCCGATCAGATAGACCGGCGAGACGCCGTGATAGATGATGTCCTTGCCCTGCCCCTCCTGGCCCAGGCGGTCGCGCTGCGGGACCTTGACGCCCTCATACTTGATCGAGCCCGAATGGTTGGCGCGCACGCCGAGCGCGTCCCAGCGGCCGGGCGTGATGCCGGGGGCCTTGCCGTTCACGATGAAGAAGGTGATGTCGGTCTGGTCCTTGGCCCCCGGCGTGCGGGTCTGCAGCACGTAATAGTCGGCCTTGCCGGAGCTGGTGGTGAAGGATTTCTCCGCATTGACGAGATAGTCCGATCCGTCGCGCGAGGCTTCCGAGAAGTTGTACCACCAGTGGCCGCCCGAGGCCCGCTCGCTGGTGGAGTAGGTGCCGAGCAGGAAGCGGCCGCCGGCCTTGAGCCAGCGTTCCTTCTGGTCGTGATTGCCGAAGAGGTTGATGGTCTGCACCGCGCCGACATGCATGACATAGACGAGGCCGGTCGAGGCGTCCGCCTGGCCGATGCGATAGCTGGCCTCGGCGAAATCGATATGGGAGAAACCGAGCCCGCCATATTGCGGCTCGGTCAGCACGCCGGCCCAGCCGATCTCGGCCAGGGCCTCGAGGTTCTCGCGCGGAAAGCGGATTTCGGCATCGTTGCGCTCGGCATCCTTCGCGATCTTGTCGGCGATCGCCTGGTCGAGCTCCTCGTATTTGCTCGGCAAGGCCCGCGCGAGATTGGTGTTCGCCATGATGGTTTCTCCCTGCGTTGTCTGTCTGTCGGATGTCAGGCGGTCCGCGCCGGCTCGCCGGCGCCGGCGAGCGAGGCGCTTTCGCCCAGATAGAAGGCCTTGATGTCCTCGCGCGCCCTGAGCTCGGCCGCGGTGCCTTCCAGCACCGAATGGCCGTTCTCGAGCACGATGGCGCGGTCGGCATGGCGCAGCGCCACGGTCGAGTTCTGCTCGGCCACCAGGATCGTGAGCCCGGCCTCCGCATTGAGCGTCTTCAGGGCCGTGAAGATGTCCTGGACCACCAGCGGCGCCAGGCCCATCGAGGGCTCGTCCAGCACCAGGAGGCGCGGGCGGGACATGAGGGCCCGGCCGATCGCCGTCATCTGCTGCTCGCCGCCCGAGGTCAGGCCGGCCGTGGTGCGGCGCTTCTCCTTGAGCCGGGGAAAATGCGCATAGACCCGCTCGAGGTCGTCGCGGATCTCGCGATGGGAGGCGTCGCGCCCCAGGGCCCCGGTGACGAGATTCTCCTCGACCGTCAGCGCCCGGAAGCAGTGGCGCCCTTCCAGCACCTGCACCAGGCCGCGCCGCACCAGGCCCGAGGTGCGCTGCCGGGCGATGTCCTCGCCCTCGAACAGGATGCTCCCGCGCGTGATCTGGCCGCGTTCGGCCGGCAGCAGGTTGGAGACCGCCTTGAGCGTGGTCGACTTGCCGGCGCCGTTGGCGCCGAGCAGCGCCACGATCTCGCCGGCCCCGACCGAGAAGCCGACATCGTGGAGCGCATGGATGGCGCGGTTATAGACGACCGCGATGCCTTCGAGCGAGAGCTGGGTTTCCGGCGGGGACATGAGGGTTCCTCTGATCAGTACTGCAGCAGGTTTTCCCGCAAGGTCGAACCGGCATAACGGTCGCGGTAGCGGCCGCGGCGCTGCAGCTCGGGAACGACCCAGTCGACGAATTCCTCGTAGCAGCCGGGCGTGAAGGTGGTGATCAGCATGAAGCCGTCGGCACCGCCCTCGTCCAGATAGACTTCCATCTGGTCGACGATGTCCTTGGCCGTGCCGACCGCGACCGGCATGCCCATGCCTTGCGCATAGATCAGCGCCGCCTCCTTGACGGTGACGGGGGCGCCGTCCTTGGCATAGACGATCGATTCGAACAGGCCCTGGATGCCGGGCACCTCGATATTGGCGACGTTCTCGTCGAGCGCGTATCTGGAGAAATCCAGGCCGAAATGGCCGGAGATCCAGGCGAGCGCCCCCTCAAGCGGGATGCAGTCCCGGATATGGGCGAACTTCTCCTCGGCCTCGGCGCGCGATTCGCCGACCACGGTCTGCAGTCCGAAGATCTTCTTGACGCTGCCGGCCGGCCGCTTGAAACGCTCGGTGGTGCGCTGGGCGAGATCCTGCGAATACTCCTTCATCCGGGCCAGCGTCGGCAGCACGGCGAAGATCGCCTCGGCATGCTTGGCCGCGAAATCGCGGCCCCGGTTGGAGGAGCCCGCCTGCCAGAGCACGGGATGGTTCTGCGGCGAGGGCGGCACGAAATGCCGCGCCTTGCACTTGAAGTAGGTGCCGTCATGGTCGACCTCGTGGATCTTCGAGGGATCGCCATAGATGCCGCTGCTCTTGTCGGCGATGACGGCGCCCTCGTCCCACGAGCCCCAGAGCTTGTAGCAAAGCTCCATATACTCCTCGAGCCGCTCGTAGCGGTCCTGCCGCTCGCGCCCGTCGACGCCATAGGCGTTCCATTCGCCATGCGAGAAGGAGGAGACGATGTTCCAGGCGATCCGGCCGCCCGACTGGTAGTCGAGGCTCGAGAGACGCCGGCACATCGAATAGGGATGCTCGAAGGCGGTCGAGAGCGTCACGCCGATGCCGAGCTTGTCCGTCACGGTCGCGATGACCGGGACGATGGTCGAGGGCTCGTTGCAGGGGAACTGCACGGCGTAGCGGACGCTGTGGTCGGAGGACCCCTTGTAGGTGGCATAGGGGGCGAGCTGGTCGGCGATGAAGATCGCGTCGAACAGGCCGCGCTCCAGCACCTTGGCGATATGCTGCCAATATTCCGGGCGGCCATAGTCCCAGTTCACCTTGTCGCGCGGATGGCGCCACATGCCGGTCGCATGGCTGTTGAAGCCGTTCTGCATGAAGCCCAGGAGATGGGCCTTCTTCTTGTTGTTCTGCTTGCTCATGTCGCTGTCGATCGATGGTCTTGGGCCGTGCCGGGCACGAAGGAACGGGTGACGAGGGGCTCCGCGGCTCAAGGCCGCGGGGCCCCTCGCTCGGTCGGACGCTCGCGCGTCAGCTCGGGTTTTCCGAGCAGTCGCGCGGCGTGATGTTGTGCTCCTTGGCGTATTGCTCGGAGCCCTGCCGGATGATCGGCCAGAGCAGCTCGCGGTCCGGGTTGATCCAGTCGCTGACCACGGTCCACTTCTTGCCGTCCCACTGCTCGAACTTCACGGCGCCCTTGCCCTCGTGATCGGCGCAGGTGACGTGGATCGACTGCAGCAGCCCGGCGGCGCCCAGCTCGGCGATGCGCTTCTCGTCGATATCGAGATGCTCGAAGCCCCACTGCACCTCCTGGCCGTTCAGCGCGCGATTGCCGAAATGGGCCTGGGCGATGCGGATGGCCTCGACATTGAGGATGCCGTTGACGACACCGAGGTTGTGCAAGACGCTGCCGATGCGGTTCTTGTCCTCGAGGTTGCCTTTGCCGGCGCCGTAGACGGTCTTGATGATGTCCTGGAGCACGGGGAAATCGGTGCCCGAGGGCTGCGTGATGATCGCGATATAGCCCTTGGCGGCGCCGCCGGCCGGGATCACGTCCTCTTCCGAATTGGACCAGATGTTGCCGATGATATGGTCGGCCGGATAACCGACCTTCTGCGCCGTCTTGAGCGCCACCGGATTCATCACGCCCCAGCCGCGCAGCACCACATAGTCCGGCTTCTCGCGGCGGATCGTCAGCCACTGCGCCTGCTGCTCGTTGCCGGGATGCGGCACCTCGATCTGCTGCAGGTTGAAGCCGTATTTCTGGGCCAGGAGCTCGTAGACCGGAATCGTCTCCTTGCCGTAGGGCGAGCCGTGATAGAGGACGATGATCTTCTTGCCCTTCAGGCCCTCGAACCCGCCTTCGCGCTGGGCGATGTAGGTGATGATCGCCGAGGTCTCGCTGGGCGGATTGAGAAGAAGCGGGAACAGATAGGGATAGACGCGTCCGTCGGAGGTCGCCGTCTGGCCGTGATTGATGGTGATGATCGGAACCTTGTCGGTGAAGCTCCGATCGATCAGCGCGATCTGGATCCCGAGGCTGAGCGGGTTGAAGGCGGCAGGGCCGGCGGGCGCATGTTCGTTCTTCTCCCGCTCATAGCACTCGATGCCGCGCTCGACCTCGTACTGGGTCTCGCATTCGTCCCAGACCAGCTTCACCCCGTTGACGCCGCCGTCGCGGATGTTGATCAGGTTCATATAGTCGATGAATCCGCCGAAAAACCCGGTGCCGCCGGCCGCATAGGGACCGACGCGATAGCTTTGCAGCGGGAAATACTGCTCGTCCGCCTTGGCGGGAAGAGCCGCCGCGATACCGAGCGACGCCGCCAGCAGCGTCGCTCGCAGAAGGGTTTTGGTTCGCATGGGAATCTCCAGATTCGAGGTTGCTTGATGGATCGGGTGGCGAAGGCTCAGGCGGGGCGGGTCCTGGGAAGAACCCGCGACTTCAGGCGGTCGAGAAGCGCCGAAAAACCGAGCGGCTCGGCGATGAGGAAGAGAATGATCAGAGAGCCGATGACGATCTTCTGGCTGTTCTCGAGCACGCCCGAATCGAACAACCCGCCCAGAAGCGTCTGGCCGACGCGCGACAGGAGGAGAGGGAAGACGACCATGAAAGCCGCGCCCAGGAAGGCGCCGCGGATCGAGCCCAGCCCGCCGATGATGATGATGAAGAGAATCTGGAACGACCGGTCGAGATCGAAGCCATCGGGCTCCACCGTGCGCACATAGGCGAAGGCCCAGAGCACGCCGGCCACGCCGATGATGAAGGAGGATGCGGCGAAGGCCAGGAGCTTGGTGCCCAGCACGGGCACACCCAGGACCTTGGCCGCGGTCTCCTGGTCGCGGATGGCGACGAAGTTGCGACCCGTCTGCGAATTCACCAGCCGCCAGGCGGCGAACGTCGTCAAGGTGACGATGGCGAGCGAAAAGAGGTAGCGGCCGACGGGGCTGTCGAAGGACAGGCCGGCAACCGTCAGAGGTGGCGCGCCGATGACGCCCGAGGAATTGCCGTTCGAGAACCAGCCGAACTTGTTGAGCGCCCACTGGACGAAGAACTGGGCGGCCAGGGTCGAGACGGCGAGATAGAAGCCGCGAAGACGCAGGCTCGGCAAACCGAAGAGGATGCCGACAGCAGCCGAGGTGAGGCCGCCGAGCACCAGGCTGCCCAGCAGAGGCAGGCCCGGGACCCGCAGGTTGAAGTTGTAGGCGGCGTAGGCCCCGACCGCGAGAAAGGCCGCCGAGCCCAGCGACACCTGGCCGGCATAGCCGGTGAGGAGGTTGAGACCCAGTGCCGCCAGCGACAGCGCCAGGAACGGCGTCAAGATCGCGTCGAAGAGATAGCCCGATCCGACCAGGGGCAGAACGACGAACGCCCCCAGAAGCAGGATCGCGATGCCGGCCAGATTGAGGAGATTGCGCGACGGGTTCGCAGGCGCTGCGACGGCGCTCATGGCGTCAGGCCCTTTCCACCAGTTTCTGGCCGAAGAGCCCGGCCGGGCGGATCAGGAGGAAGCCCAGCGCCACCACATAGGCCGCCCAACTCTCGATGCCGCCGTTGAAATAGGGTCCGATATAGACCTCGGACAGCTTCTCGATGGCGCCGATCAGGAGCCCGCCGACGATGGCGCCGGCAATCGAATCGAAGCCGCCCAGCACCAGCACCGGCAGCGCCTTGAGCACGATCAGCGAGAGCGAGAACTGGACGCCGAGCCGGGCACCCCAGAGCAGGCCCGCGACCAGCGCCACGACGCCGGATGCGGTCCAGACGATGGCCCAGATGCGGGGCAGGCGAAGCCCGACCGAGAGCGCCGCGAACTGATCGTCCGCGACCGCACGGAAGGCAAGGCCCACCCGCGTATAGCGGAAGAAGACCGTGAAGAGCGCGACCATGGCGCCGGCGACGCCGGCCGCGAACAGGTCGAACTGGCTGATGAGCACGCCTGCGACCTCGAAGGGTGTGTCCTCGATACCGAGATCGAGCCCATGCACCTGCGCGCCCCACAGAAGCTGGGCCACGCCTTCGATGACGAAGGAGAGTCCCAGCGTCGCCATGAAGAGCGTGATCGGCGGCTGGTTGACGAGAGGGCGCAGCACCGCGCGCTCGATGATCGTGCCCAAGAGCGCCATGAGGGCGAAAACGATCGCCAGCGCCGCCACGAACGGCACGCCCCGCTCGAGCAGGCTGACGAAGGTGAGGGCCGCGAAGAGCAGCAGCGAGCCCTGCGCGAAATTGAGCACGCCCGAGGTCTTGTAGATCAGCACGAAGCCGATCGCGACCAGCGAATACATCACCCCGGACAGCAGGCCCCCGACCAGGACCTCGATGAAGAACTGGAAATCCTCCATCACACGCCCCCTCGCACGTTCCCTGGGGCTTCGTCGTCGTGCGCGACGCCGAGATAGGCGTCGATGACCGCCTGGTCGCGGCGCACCTCGTCGGGCGTGCCATCGGCGATCTTGCGGCCGTAGTCCAGAACCGCGACGCGGTCGGAAAGCCCCATCACCACGCCGATATCGTGCTCGATGAGGACGATGCTGGTGCCGTATGTGTCGCGGGCGTTGCGGATATAGCCCGAGAGCTCGCGTTTCTCGGTCACCGTCATGCCGGCCAGCGGCTCGTCCAGCAGCAGCAGCTTGGGCCGCGCGACCAGCGCGCGGGCCAGCTCGACCCGCTTCTGCAAGCCATAGGGCAGCGTGCCGGCGGGCTTGTCGCGCACCGCGGTCAGGTGAAGGAACTCGACGATCGCCTCGGCCCGGGCGCGGGTCTCCGCCTCGTCGCGCCGGGCGCGGGGCGAGCCGAAGATCTGCCCCAGGAAGCTGGAGCGCACCGTCTGGGTCAGCCCCATCACCACATTGTCGATGACGCTGAGCCCCTTGAAGAGCGCCAGGTTCTGGAAAGTGCGGGCGACACCCAGCCGCGCCAGCCGGGCGGTCGGCACGGGCGCGAAGCTCTCGCCCGCCAGCAGCACACGGCCGCGATCGGGCCGGTAGAGCCCGCTCACCACGTTGATGAGCGAGCTCTTGCCCGCCCCGTTCGGGCCGATCACCGCGCGGATCTCGCGCGGCGCCACCTCGAGATCGACATCGACCAGCGCCGCCACGCCGCCGAAGGCGAGCGAGACCCCTTCGATCCGCAGCACGGCGCCGGCCGTATCCCGCGCCGCGGGAACGGAACCGGCCGTTTCCGAAACCGGGGCGTCGAAGCCGTCGAGCGCCAACCCGGCCTCGAAGGGCGAGGCGGAGGAGAGAGCGGAGGCTGTGCCGGGTGCGGCGTTCATGATCGATCTCCGTCAGGCGGTTCGCAGGACACCGGCATCGGCGGCCTCACGGCCGCCGATGCCGATGCCGCTCGTTCAGGCATAGGCCCGCACGGGCTTCTTCGCGGCTTCGAGCTCGCGGACCAGCGGGATGACATGCTTGCCGAAATGCTCGACCTCCTCCTGGAAATGGAGGAATCCGAGCAGGATCAGGTTCACGCCGACCTGCTTCAGCGCCAGGATGCGTTCGGCGATCTGCTGCGGCGTGCCGATCAGGTTGGTCTTGAAGCCGTCGTTGTACTGGACCAGGTCCTCGAAGGTGGATTTCGCCCAGTTGCCTTCGCGCTCGGGCGAGGCGTTGCCGGCGTTCTGCACCTCGTGATGGAAGCCTTTGACCGCTTCCGGGTCGGCGTGCTTCAGGATCTCGGCGAGAACCTCCTGGGCCTCCTTCTCGGTCTTGCGGGCGATGGAGAAGGCATTGACGCCGATCTTGACCGAATGGCGGTTCGCCGCCGCCTTGGCCTGGATGTCGTCGACCTGCTTCTTGATTCCGTCGACGCTGTTGCCGTTGGTGAAATACCAGTCGGAGACGCGGGACGCCATGTCGCGGGCGGCGCGCGAGCTGCCGCCCTGGAAGATCTCCGGCAGCGGCGCGAGCGGCTTCGGCTTCAGGCTGTAATTGTTGAAGCGGTAGAAGTCGCCGCGGAAGGTGAAGCTCTCCTCGGTCCAGATGCCGCGCAGCGCGCGGATGAACTCCTCCGAGCGCCGGTAGCGCTCGTCATGATCGAGCCAGGGCTCGCCGATGGCGGCGAACTCGCCGCGGAACCAGCCGCTGACGATATTGACCGCCACGCGCGCGTTCGAGAGATGGCTGATGGTGGCGATCTGCTTGGCCGCCACGGCCGGGTTCCACGGCCCCGGCAGGAGCGCCGCGATCAGCTTGAGCCGCTCGGTGGCGGCGAGCAGCGCCTGGCTGAAGGAGACCGGCTCGTGCTGGTTATCGGCGCCATAACCGGCGGTGAAGCGGATCTGGCTCAGCGCATACTCGAAACCAGCCCGCTCGGCGATCTGCGCCAGCTTGATGTTGTAGTCGAGATCCCAGCTCGTCCGCTGCGGGATCTTGCTGATGACGAGCCCGCCGGAGACGTTCGGAACCCAGTAGGCGAACTTGATCGGCTGCTCGACGCGTTCGTTGCTGCTCATGATCTTCTCTCCGATGAGTGAGGGGATGCCCGATGGGATCAGCCGGTGACGAGGCGCCGGGCCGGACGCGACGACGCGTCGCCCGGAGCCGCCGTCTGCAGGCGGAACTCGAGCAGGTCGAGCGCCTCGGTCGCCGCGCGCTCGATCCGCTCCTCGACCGCGGCATCGACCAGCCGGTAGTCGAGGAACGAGGTCTCGGTCGCGTAGATCGTGGTCGGCACGGTCAGTGCGTTGAAGAAGCTGAGCAGGGGCCGCAGCTCATGCTCGGTGACGAGCCCATGCAGGGGGTTGCCGCCCGTGGCGGCGAGGATCGCGGGCTTGCCGGCGAGGGTCTCGCGGCGGACCAGGTCGAAGAGATGCTTGAGCGCGCCCGTATAAGACGCGCGATAGACGGGCGTCGCGACGACCAGGAGGCTCGCGCGCTCGACCGTATGGACGATCTCGCGCGCCTCATCCGTCAATTGCGGGGGCGTCAGCGACCGGAACAGCACCGGGCCGGCCTCGACCAACTCCACCAGGCGCGTCGGCAGGCCGCTGCGGGCGCCGATGGCGGCCAGGATCTGCGTCACCAGCGCCGTGGTGCGCGAGGGCCGCGTCACGCTGCCCGAGATGCCGACAATGGAAATGCCCGACATGCAATGCTCGGCCCTCCCGGGGCCCGGTTGAAGACACGGCTCCGCCCTGGCGGGGGACGGCCGCCGCGGCACGGCCCCTCGCGCGAAACCCGATCAGTTGAGTGTGAAAGACGGTGGTCGCCCGGACCCTAGAGGCCGGCGCCCACGATCCCGCTACATCGCGAAGCGCGGCGGTCGGTGCCGAACGCGCTCCCTGCTCTCCGTCGCATCATGGCGTGCCCATCCTTCGGTCTCTCTTCCGTCGCGCCACGAACGGCGACGCAGGAGAACACTCGCAGCGCACTTGCAACACGACAAACGAGATTAACTTGGTAGGGTATGAAGAAGGGCTTCAGCGGACCGGTGCATCGCTGCGTATTCACGCATGACAACGCAGGCATCGCGACACGAGCGGTGCCGCGATGCCTTTGCGGTGAAGAGACAGCGGAGAATCCACGTGTTGCGACTAAGCGCACGCGCACTTCATCCCTTCGGCAAGGGGATCGCGGAACGGAAGAGATTGTCGGGATCGTACTGCCGCTTGGCCTTGGCGAGGCGCGCCGCGTTGCGGCCGAAGCTTTGCGCGACGCGATCCGCGTCGCCCGGGCCGAGCAGGTTCGGATAGCCGCCGGGAAGCGCCACCGGCTCGAGAGCCTTGCGGGTGGCGCGGGCCCAGGCCTGATGGCGCTGCTCTTCTCTCTTGTCTCCGCGATCGGCGAAGCCGGCGATGATCTCGACGAGGACATGTTCGCGGCGCAGGCCGAACGCCGTCGCTTCCAGCGGCACGCGGGTCGCCGCTCCTTTCAGCTCGTGGGTCGCGATGGCGCAGCCGGCGGAGGGTGCGCTTCCCATGGCGTTCACCAGCGCGTCGATGCCATCGCCCTCGAGCGCGGGCAGCCAGCAGGTTTCGATGAAGACCCGCTGGCCGTGAGAGAGGCTGCCGTCGAAGCTGCGCAGATGATCGCCGTAGGTTTTCGCGGCGACGCCGCCGCCCAGAAGCGTTCCCAGCTTCAGGAACGACGCGAGCCGCGCCTCGCCCTCGCCCGACCGGCCGCACCAGCTCGGGAAGACGAAAACCATCGGTGTGCCGTCGGGCGTGCCGACGAAGCCGAGCTGGACCGTCAGCTCGTCCGGCGCCCCGGCGAGAAGCTCGTTGCAGCGGGCGAGCACGGCCTTCGCTTCCGGGAAGGGATAGAGAAGCAGGCCCGAATGGATGCCGGGCAGGTCGTGCAGGCGGCAATGCAGGCGGGTGACGACGCCGAAATTCCCGCCGCCGCCGCGCAGGGCCCAGAACAGCTCCACCTCCTGATCCTGCTTCGCCAGCACGACACGCCCGTCCGCCAGCACCACCTCGGCAGCCAGCAGATTGTCGAGCCCGAGGCCGCAGCGGCCGATCAGGGCGCCGTAGCCGCCGCCCAGCGTGAAGCCCGCCATGCCGACATCGCCGACGGAGCCGGCCACGGGCGCGAGGCCGAAGGGCTCGGCCGCCAGGGCCACGTCCGCCGCGCGGGACCCGCCCGCGATATGGGCCACCAGGCTGCCGGGCTTGACGATCACGCCTCTCATGGCGCCGAGATCGACGACGATGCCGGCACAGAGCGCGCGCCTGGCCCAGTCATGGCCGCCGCCGCGCACCGACAGCGGCAGCCCGCTGTCCCGGGCGGCGTGGATCGCCGCCTGCACATCGGCCGAGGTCTGGGCATGGACGACCGCCTGCGGCAAAGGACCGGCCGGCTTCGCCCAGATCGCCGTGGCCGCCGCATAGCGGCTGTCGCCCGGCAATGAGAGGCGGCCCGACACCTGCTGGCTCAGCTGTTGCAACGTTCTCGCGACGAGGTCCGACATGGTTCTGCCCCTTCCGGTTTGGCGGTGCCGACATCGACGTCGCGGCGACGGCCGGACATCGGCGGCAACCCTCGGAGGGACAGCTAGGGGCGCATTGCATCGCGACGGTTTCGCGGGGCCGCGGAATCGCGTTTCAATTGCGACAGGGCGATGACGGAAGCCCGGCGCCGGCCGACACGGGCGCCGGGGACAGCGCGCTTATCCCGCCGCGCGGCGTTCCTGCGCGGGGGCGTCGCCGGAGGCCAGCGGCAGGCGGCAGGTGACGCGCGTGCCCACGCCGGGCTTGGAGACCAGCTCCACCTGGCCGCCATGGAGCTCGATCAGGCTCTTCACCAGCGCCAGGCCGAGCCCGCTGCCGCTCTGGCGCCGGCCGCCGACCCGCGCGAATTTCTGGAAGGCCTGGCCCTGGTCCTGCTCGGTGATGCCGACCCCGTTATCGACCACCTCGAGCTCGAGCTGGCTGTCGCTGCGCCGGGCCGTCAGCCGCACCGTCCCGCCGAGCGGCGTGAACTTCATGGCGTTGCTGATGAGGTTGTAGATCGCCTGCTTCAGGCGGCGCTCGTCGCCGGTGACGCGGCCGATATCGGGCGGGCAGTCGAGCTCGAGCGCCACGCCGCGCGAGCGCGCCCGCTCGGCGCTCAGCGTCACCAGGTCCTTCAGCATCGCGCCCACATCGACCGGGGCCAGCTCGAGCTGGAGATAGCCCGCCTCGATGGTGGCGATGTCGAGGATGTCGTTGATGAGGAGCAGGAGCTGCTGCGAGGCGTCGATGATGCCGTGGCTGTATTCCGCCTGGCGCTCGGTCAGCGGCCCGAAATACTGCTGATCGAGGATCTCGGCGAAGCCGATGATCGCGTTCAGGGGCGTGCGCAGCTCGTAGGAGACGTTGGCGATGAACTCGGACTTGAGCCGGTCGGCGGTCTCGAGCGCGGCGTTGCGCTCGGCCAGCGCGCGCTGCACCCGCACGCTGTCGCTCACATCCATATAGATCATCAGGCAGGCGCCGTCGGGCAGCGGCACCGCCGCGAAATCGACCGTCGAGCCGTCGGCGCGCTCCATGCGGCCGGTGCGCGCGGTGCGGTCCTGCAGCCGGTCGATCATGCGCTGCTTCATGCGCGGCCAGGCCGCGGTCTCGAAATAGCCGCGGACCATCTCGACCAGGTGGGTCGCGTGCGGCTGGTTGGCGAGGTCGTCCTCCTGGAAGCCCCACATCCGCACGAAGGCCGGGTTGAAGAGCTTGAGGCGCCCGTCGGCGCCGAACACCGCGACACCCTCGAACAGGTTGTCGAGCGTCTCGCGCTGCACGTCGATGAGGGTGTTGTAGGAGCGCTCGAGGGCCAGCGTGTCGGTCACGTCCTCGAAGGTCATGACGATGCCGCCGAAGGGATGGGGGGCGGCGATCCGGCGCATGGTGCGCCCGTCGGGCAGATGCAGCAACGCCTCGAGCGGGCCGATGGCGCTCATCAGGCTGCGCTTGAGCTCCTTCTTGTAGGCGGGGAAATCGGGCTGCTCGGGCAGCCGGCGCTTCTCGCGCAGCTGCTCCAGGAGCTGCTCCAGCGTCGGCTCGGTGCGCAGGAACTCGGCCTCGAGGCCCCAGAGCCGGGTATAGGCGCTGTTGAAGAACTTCACCCGGGCATCGGGGCCCAGGATGATGATGCCGGTGCCCATCTGCTCGAGCACCTCGCCATGGGCCTGGATATGGCGCGCCAGCTCGAACTGGGTCGATTCGACGCTGGTCATGTCGAGCGCATAGCCGACGGTGCGCCCGTCGGGCAGGGGCAGCTCGTTGAAGTCGAACAGCAGCCGCTCGCCGCCGACCACGGTGGGCCGGCTCTCCGACTGGGCCAGCCCCAGATCGCGCACCCGCTCGGCGAGCGCGCGGCTCCCGGCGAGCTCGGTCTGCTCCATCAGCGCCTTGGGCCGGTCGGCCTCGACCGCCCGGGCATAGGCCTGGTTGACGAAATCGAGCGAGAGATCGGGGCGCCGGCGCCAGACCGGGATCGACAGGCTGTCCAGAACCTGGAGCAACCCGTCGCGCTGGGCGGCGATGGAGGCGATCTCGCCGGCAGCCTGGGCCCGCGTGTTTTCGAAGGTGGAGCGCTCGACCGCCACCTCGCGCTCGCGCGCCACGGCCCGGGCCCGCTCGCGGCGCACCAGCAGGCCCGCCACCACCAGGCCGATGCCGAGGCCCAGGAACAGGGCGGCGAGGATCCAGCCGATGGCGCCGACCGCTGCCGCCATGGGCGTCTCGTCGGCCCAGGCCAGGCCGGGCCAGGCCAGCCCGCCCAGCAGACCGACAACGGTTGCGACAGCCCGCGCCGACGCGGCCGCCCTCACCCGATTCGACTCCAGCCCGTGATGTCCATACCCCACGCGAATCACTCTATCGCGAATTTGCCACGGGGGCTACGCGCTTGGGCGGTAAGGGGGATTCGGGATTCTTAATCCCCCCGTCTTCGGGGGAGGGCAGGGAGGGGGATGACTCGATAGGGGGTGCGGGATGGAGCGCTGTTCGATCCCAGTGTCATAGACCGAGCAGCCCCCTCCCTAACCCTCCCCCGCGAAGCGGGGGAGGGGATAATTCTCGTCAGTACCGGTAATGCTCGGGCTTGAACGGCCCCTTCTGGGCGACGCCGATATAGTCCGCCTGCTTGGGCGAGAGCTTCGTCAGCTTCACGCCGATCTTCTCCAGATGCAGCGCCGCGACCTTCTCGTCCAGGTGCTTCGGCAACACGTAGACCTTGCGCTCGTACTGACCATGGTTGGACCAGAGCTCGATCTGGGCCAGCACCTGGTTGGTGAAGGAGGCGCTCATCACGAAGCTCGGATGGCCGGTGGCGCAGCCGAGATTCACGAGCCGGCCCTCGGCCAGCACGATCAGGCGCTTGCCGTCGGGAAACACGACCTCGTCCACCTGCGGCTTCACGTTCTCCCACTTGTAGTTCCGCAGCGCTCCGATCTGGATCTCGCTGTCGAAATGGCCGATGTTGCAGACGATCGCGCGGTCCTTCATCTGGCGCATATGGTCGAGCGTGATGACGTCGACATTGCCGGTGCAGGTGACGAAGATGTCGGCATGGGCGGCCGCATCGTCCATGGTGGTGACCTGGTAGCCTTCCATCGCCGCCTGCAGCGCGCAGATCGGATCGACCTCGGTCACCATGACACGGGCGCCCTGGCTCCGGAGCGAGGCCGCCGAGCCCTTGCCGACATCGCCATAGCCGCAGACCACGGCGACCTTGCCCGCCATCATCACGTCGGTCGCGCGCTTGATGCCGTCGACCAGGCTTTCGCGGCAGCCATAGAGATTGTCGAACTTCGACTTGGTGACGCTGTCATTGACGTTGATCGCCGGCACCGCGAGCGTGCCCTTCTTCGCCATCTCGTAGAGGCGATGCACGCCGGTCGTGGTCTCCTCGGAGATGCCCTTCACGTCCTTGAGCATCGCCGGATATTTGTCGTGCATGATCTGGGTGAGGTCGCCGCCGTCATCGAGGATCATGTTCGGCGTCCAGCCGTCCGGCCCCTTGATGGTCTGCTCGATGCACCACCAGAACTCCTCCTCGTTCATGCCCTTCCAGGCGAAGACCGGGATGCCCTTGACGGCGATGGCGGCCGCCGCCTGGTCCTGGGTCGAGAAGATGTTGCAGGAGGACCAGCGCACCGTGGCGCCGAGCGCGATCAGCGTCTCGATCAGCACCGCGGTCTGGATCGTCATATGCAGGCAGCCGGCGATGCGGGCGCCCTTGAGCGGCTTCTTCTCGCCGAACTCGCGCCGGAGCGCCATCAGGCCCGGCATCTCGGTCTCGGCGATCGCGATCTCCTTGCGGCCCCAATCGGCCTTGGAGATGTCGGCGACCTTGTAGTCCTGGCGCGCGCTCATCGGGCGAATTCTCCTGATTCTCGTAGGGTATAACGGGGGAAATGGCGGGCCCCTATAGCAGGGGGGCCGGAGCCCGGCAAGGGCTGCCGGGAGGGCATTGGTAAGCCCTTGGCGCAGGTTGGAAATGCCACTTTCTATCCCCTCCCCCCTCAAGGGCGAGGGTTAGGGAGGGGGAAGACGCGATGTTGCAAAGACCGAGCAGCCCCCTCCTTGATCCTCCCCCGCAGCGCGGGGGAGGAGAAATGGGGCGCCTCACGCCAGCGTGTTGAAATCGTCCAGGAGCGCCGCGATCCGGCCGGGGTCGGACTGGTCCATGATGGTGCTGGCGCAACGCGTCGCCGCCACCAGGTCGAGGTCGCGGATGCGCTGCTTGACGCGCGGCAGCGCCGTCGCCGCCATGGAGAGCTCGCGGATGCCGAGGCCCAGCAGCAGCGGCGTATAGCGCGGATCGCCCGCGATCTCGCCGCAGACGCTGACGGGGATGCGCGCGCGCAAGGCCGCCTCGGTCGCGAACTGGATCAGGCGCAGCACCGCCGGATGGAGCGGGTTATAGAGATGCGCCACCTGCTCCTCGCCGCGGTCGATCGCCAGCGTGTACATGGTGAGGTCGTTGGTGCCGATGGCGAAGAAATCGACGATCTGGGCAAAGGCGTCGGCCGAGAGCGCCGCGCCCGGCACCTCGATCATGACGCCGATCGGCGGCAGGGGATCGGGCACCTTCACGCGCCGGCGATGCAGCCGGCGCACCACGCGGTCCAGCACCTCGCGCACCTGGCGGATCTCGATCAGCGTCGAGATCATGGGCAGGAGGATGCGCAGCGGGCCATGCGCGCCGGCGCGGATCATGGCGGCGAGCTGCGCCTCGAGCAGGCTGCGCTCGCGCAAGGAGAGGCGGATCGCGCGCAGGCCCAGCGCCGGGTTGATGCCGCCGCCCAGATGGGCTGCCAGCGAATAGGCCAGCTTGTCGGCGCCGACATCGAGCGTGCGCGCGGTGATCGGCCGCCCGCTTAAGCCCTCGATCAGCTCGACATAGATCTTGTACTGCTCGTCCTCGTCGGGCAGGTCGTCGCGGTTCATATAGAGGAACTCGGTGCGCAGCAGCCCCACGCCCTCGGCGCCCGCATCCATCGCCATGTCGAGCTCGCGCGGCAGCTCCAGATTGGCCTGCAGCCCGATGGCGATGCCGTCGCGCGTGATCGCGGGCAGCTTCTTCAGGCGCGAGAGCTGCTTCTCCTCGCGCTCGTCCTCGGCCTGGCGGGTCTTGAGCTGCGCCAGCGTCTTGGCGCTCGGGTTGAGGTAGATCCGGCCGCCATCGCCGTCGATCGCGATCACGTCGCCGCTGCGGACATTGCCGATCAGGCCCGCCACGCCGAGCACCGCCGGCAGCCCCAGCGAGCGCGCCATGATCGCGGTGTGGCTTTCCGCGCCGCCCAGCACGGCGGCGAGGCCGCCGACCAGCTCGGGGTTCATCAGCGCCGTGTCGGCCGGCGTCAGCTCCTCGCCGACGATGATGCTGCCCGGCGACAGGTGCGAGAAGGCCTCGTAGGGCGTCTGGGTCAGGTTGCGGATCAGCCGGTCGCCGACCTCGCGGATGTCCTGGGCGCGCGCCGCCATATAGGCGTCGTCGAGTGCCGCGAAATCCTGGGCCACCTTGGAGATCTCGGCCTGGACCGCGGCCTCGGCGTTGAGGCCTTCCTCGATCAGCTTCTCGACGCCGCGCACGACGCGCGATCCCGTCAGCATCTGCAGATGCGCATCGAGCAGGAAGCCGATCTCCTCCGCCGCCGTGCCCGGCAGGTTGGCCGACTTGCCCTTGAGCTTGACGAGCTGCTTCTGCGCCTTGGCGACCGCGGCGGAGAAGCGCGCGCGCTCGGCCTCGATCTGGTCGGGCTCGATGCGATATTCGGGCACATGCACCGAGCCGCCCTCGACCACATGGGCGGGCCCCACGGCGATGCCGGGCGACACGCCCAGCCCCTCGAACACCAGCTCGCCCTTGGCGGGGGCCCGCTTGCGGGGCCGGGCCGCCCGTTCGCGTTCAGCTTTCATCGAATTTGCGTCCGATCAGCGCCTCGAGCGCCCCCAAGGCCGCCGCCGCGTCGGTTCCGGTGGCCCGCACCTCGATGACCGAGCCGGGCCCCGCGGCCAGCATCATCAATCCCATGATCGAGCGGCCCGAGACCTCCATGTCGCCCCGGATCACCACGATGTCGGCCTGGAAACCGTTCAGCGCCTGCACGAACTTCGCCGCCGCGCGCGCATGCAGGCCGCGCTGGTTGCGGATCTCGAGATGGGCCGTCAGAGGACCGCTGCCGGGCATGTCGCCTGCGCTCATTGACCCGCGCCTGCGAGCAGTTGCGAGGCGACGTTGATGTATTTGCGGCCCGCCTCCTGGGCCGCGGCGACCGCGGCCGGCAGCTTCTGCGTGCCGCGGATCGAGGCGAGCTTGATCAGCATCGGCAGGTTGACGCCGGCGATCACCTCGACATTGGCACGATCGAGCACCGAGATCGCCAGGTTGGAGGGCGTGCCGCCGAACATGTCGGTCAGCAGCACGACGCCCTCGCCGCTGTCGACCTTGGCCACCTGGTCGAGAATCTCCTGGCGGCGGGCCTCCATATCGTCATCGGGCCCGATGCAGATGGCCGCGATGTTCTTCTGCTTGCCCACGACATGCTCGAGCGCCGAGACGAACTCCTCGGCCAGCCGGCCATGCGTCACCAACACCATGCCGATCATATTGCTGTCCTCACCCCATGCCCGATCCCGCCGCCGTCCGTCTGCACGGTCAACATCAGTCCACCCCGGCCCCCCGGTCGAGATCGCGGTGGCGCAAGCTGACATGACGCCCTTGCGCGCGCAACCACTGGGCCAGGCGCTCGGCGGCGAAAACCGAGCGGTGACGGCCGCCGGTACAACCGACGGCCAAGGTCAGATAGCTCTTGCCCTCGCGCTCGAATCGCGGCAGCAGCGGCAGGAGCAGATTGCGGAGATTGTCGAAGAACGGCCCCCAGGCGGGATCGGCCTCGATGAAGAGCCCGATCTTCGCATCCTTGCCCGTGAGCGGCCGCAGCTCGTCGCGATAATGCGGATTGGTCAGGAAGCGCACGTCGAACACGAGATCGGCTTCGCGCGGCAGGCCGTGACGATAGGAGAAGGACATCACGGTGATCGCGGCCTGCGCCGATTGCAGCCGGAAATGTCCCTGCAGCAGATGCTTGAGATCGCCGATGGCGAGATCGGTGCTGTCGACCACGAGATCGGCGAGCTCGCGCAAGGGCGCCAGCAGCTCGCGCTCCTGGCGGATGCCGTCGGCGACCGGGCGGTCGAGCGCCAGCGGATGGCGGCGACGCGTCTCGGTGAAGCGGCGGCGCAGCACCTCGTCGCTGCAATCGAGGAACAGGAGCTTCACCTCGAGCCCCGCGTCATGCGTCAGCCGGCCGAGCTTCTCGCTCAGCGCCTCGGCCGAGAAGTCGCGGGTGCGGCTGTCCACGCCGACCGCGAGCGGACGCGCGAGCTTGCCGCCGGCGAGCCCGTCCATCAGGGTGAGGGGCAGGTTGTCGACAGCCTCGTAACCGAGATCCTCGAGGATCTTGAGCGCCGTGGTATGGCCGGCGCCGGAAAGGCCGGTCACCAGCACCACCGGCAGGCGCTCCGGGCGGGACGCGATCGATGCCATCCCGCCCGCGGTAGAAGCTGGCGCCTCGGGCGCTGCCTGTTGGGTCATGGGGGAGGGATTATAGACCGGGGGCCGCGCTTGACCGCAAGCCGGAGCTTGGCCGCGGCCGAGGCGGCAAAGGAATCGAGCGCGATCAAGGGGAGCCCGACCGCCAGATAATCGCAGAATCCCGCCGGCGGCAGCCGCTCGGGCACCAGGCCCGGCACCAGGTCGGCCACCAGAACCAACGGCGCCTCCTCCAGGCCCGGCAGGCTCGCGATCCCCAGCCCCCGGATTTCAATCTTATGACGCAGCGCCGCCGGCGTGCCCGCGGCGGGCCCGACCCAGAGCCCGTCGCCGCGCCGCTCGATCCTGACCAGGTCGTCCGCGATCAGGAGCGCGCCGCCATCGACCAGCCGCAGCGCGAGATCGGATTTGCCGCTGCCCGGCGCGCCCCGCAGCAGGAGCCCCTGCCCGTCGATCGCGACCGCGGTGCCATGGACCTCGACCGCATCGCCCGATCGCGAAGAACCTCGCGTCATCGGGCGCGATCCTCAGCGCTGCCAGTCGCGGGCGGCGCGCTCGCGCGGCGAGCGATCGCGCGGCTCGCGCTCGGCCGCGGGCAGCAGGATCACGAAGCGCGCGCCCAGCACCTCGCCATGGCCGTCCTCGATGTTCTCCGCCCAGATGCGCCCGCCCTGCGCCTCGACGATCTGCTTGGAGATGGAGAGGCCGAGGCCCGAATGGGCGCCGAACTTCTCGGTCTTGGGCCGCTCGCTGTAGAAGCGCTCGAAGATCGCCTCGAGCTTGCCGGGCGGAATGCCGGGACCGCCATCCTCGACCAGGATGCGGACCATGTCGCCCTGGCGCCCGGCGGCGAGCCGGATGCGTCCGCCCGGCGGGCTGAAGGAGACGGCATTGGCGATCAGGTTGCGCAGCACCTGGACCAGGCGGCTCTCGAGCCCGGTCACGTCGAGGTTCTGCCGGTCGGCGATGTCGAGCAGCAGGCGCGGGCCCTCGGGCCCGATCGTGCTCTCGTGCAGATCGGTCAGGGCCTGCAGCAGCTTCGGCAGGTCGATCCGCTCGCTTTCGGCGCGCGACAGCTCGGCATCGAGGCGCGAGGCGTCGGAGATGTCGGTGATGAGGCGGTTGAGGCGCTGCACGTCGTCGAGGATGATGCCCATCAGCTTCTTCTGCTGTACCGGGTCCTCGATCCGCGCCACGGTCTCGACCGCGCTGCGGAGCGAGGTCAGCGGGTTCTTGATCTCGTGCGCGACGTCGGCCGCGAAGCGCTCGATCGCGTCCATGCGCTGCCAGAGCGCGTTGGTCATGTCGCGCAGCGCCTCGGCCAGGTCGCCGATCTCGTCGCGGCGCTTGCCGAAATCGGGAATCGCCACCTGCCGGCCCGGCACGCGGCGCACGCGGTCGGCGGCCTCGGCCAGGCGGTGGATCGGCCGCGCGATGGTGCCGGCGAGATAGAGCGACAGCAGGATGGTGATGGCCGCTGCCACGGCGAAGACCTGCAGGATCCCGAGCCGCACGCGGCGCAGCGCGTCCTCGATCTCGCGGCCGTCGGTCGAGACCATGAGCGCGCCCAGCACCTGGCGGTAGCGCTGCACGGGCACGGCGACCGAGAGGATCATGCCGCCGGCGCCGTTGCTGCGGACCATCTCCGCGGTCTCGCCCAGAAGTGCGCGCGCCGCCTCGGGATAATCCTCGGCCTTCTGGTCCGCCGCCTCGCGATAGAGCGGCATGCGCCGGTTGCCCGGCATCTGTGCCACCACCCAGTCATAGATGTCGGCCACCAGGTTGCCGAAGAGGTTGTGCTGCTGCTGGGGCGGCAGCACCTCGATCTCGACCTGGCCGGAAGGGCCGACCAGCTTGAAGCTGTCCGCCAGCAGCACGCCATCGGAATCGAACAGGCGCGCGCGCACCTTCGAGACGTCGACCAGGCGGCGCACCGTGTGACGCGTGGTCTCGGGCAGGATCTTCTCCTCGCCGAGCGGGCCCGTCACCACGCCGCTGGTGCCGATGGCGCCGGCGAAGAGCTCGGCCTGGGTGCGCAGCGAGGCGAGCTGCGAGTTCACCAGATCGTCGCGATAATCGCCGAGATAGAGGAGGCCCGCGACCGGGATGGCGATCGCCAGCACGTTGAGGGCGAGGATGCGCCGGGTGAGCGGCGACAGGCGACGCCGCCGGCGGCGCCGGCGCTGCAAGGCGGCCCGGGTTACGCTGTCGCGCTCGCGCTTGCGCTCTGCGGCCCCGCTCCCCGCTTCCGGCGGCGGGCTCTGGCGCTTGGCGGCCTTGGCCGCCGCCCGGTCGTCGATCCGGTCCTCGGCCCGGTTCGCCATGAGGGGCGGATCGGCCGTCTCGCCGTGCCCCGGGCCATCGCGGCCCGGGCGGCCGGGGCCGCGATCGGGCCGCTCGGCCCGGAGTTCAGGCTCCGCCGACATGAAGCGTCGGGCTGGCAGGCGTCGGCCGGGCAGATGACGAAGATGGCAGCAGCTTCAAGAGGGCTCCGGCCCGATCAGGTTTCGCGATACCGATAACCGACGCCATAGAGCGTTTCAATCATCTGGAAATCGCCGTCGGACGCCTTGAACTTCTTGCGCAGCCGTTTCACGTGGCTGTCGATGGTGCGGTCGTCGACATAGATATGTTCGCCATAGGCCGCATCCATCAGCTGGTCGCGGCTCTTCACATGGCCGGGCCGCTGCGCCAGCGCCTTGAGCAGCAGGAACTCGGTGACCGTCAGCTGCACCGCCTGGCCCTTCCAGGTGCAGGCATGGCGCATCGGATCCATCACCAGCTCGCCACGCACGATGCTCTCGGGCGCGCTCCCGCCCTGCGGCGCCGCCTCGCCCTCGCGCGTCAGCGTCTCGCGGCGCAGCAGCGTGCGGATGCGCTCGATCAGCAGGCGCTGCGAGAAGGGCTTCTTGATATAGTCGTCGGCGCCCATGCGCAGGCCCATGATCTCGTCCACCTCGTCGTCCTTCGAGGTCAGGAAGATCACCGGCAGGTCGCTCGAGCGGCGCAGCCGCTCCAGGAGCTCCATGCCGTCCATGCGCGGCATCTTGATGTCGAGGATGGCGAGGTCGACCGGCTGGGCCGTCAGCGCGCGCAGCGCCTCCGCCCCGTCGGTATAGGTGCGCACGTTGAAACCTTCGGCTTCCAGCGTGATCTGGACCGAGGTGAGGATGTTGCGGTCGTCATCGACCAGAGCGATGGTCTGAGCCATGGCGTGTTTGTCTTTCCCCCAGGAGCAAGTCTAAAACGTTGCTCATAACGCCGCCAGCGAGCCCATCCGGGCTGGATTCGGGCCGGTACGGCGGCCGAACTTCGGCGCTCCTGGTTGTCGGCGTGGAATATGGCGCCATTTTGGTGCTTGCCAAGGCAATTCTGGGCCGAAATCCTCGCAATTGGGAGCGTTTGCCCTGACTTTGCCATCTTGATGAAGAGCCGGCTTTTGGGGCCGGACGGCTTGAAAATGGAGGTGCCCATGCCTATGCCACTCCCGATCCTGCGGCCCGCTGGCCGGAAGGCCCCGCGATGAGCAGCGCCGTGGCCCGCCCGGCCGAGCCCGCCCGCGGCGAGAGCCCGGGCACGCTCGCGCGCCGGCTGCTGCGCGAGGCGGTCAAGGCAACCCTCGCCACCCGGCTCGAAGCGGGCGCCGAGGAGGGATCCTGGCCCTATGCCTCGCTGGTGCTGGTCGCGGCCGATGTGGACGGCACGCCGATCCTGCTCTTATCGAAGCTGGCGCAGCACACGCACAACATCGACACCAACCCGCATGTGAGCCTGCTGGTCGACGGCACCGAGGGCCATCCGGACGTGCTGACCGGCCCGCGCGCAACGCTGCTGGGTCGCGCCAGGCTGAGCGAGGATCCGCAATCGAAGCGGCGCTTCGTCGCGCGCCATCCTTCGGCTTCGTTCTATGCGGGCTTCAAGGATTTCCATGTCTATCGCATCGAGCTCGACCGCGCGCATCTGGTCGCGGGCTTCGGGCGCATCGACTGGATCGAGCGCGACCAGCTCCTGCTGCCGGCGACGCATTGCCAGAGCTGCAGCGATTCCGAGGAGGCCCTGCTGGCCTCGGTGAACGAGGGCCGCGACGAGCAGCAATGGCGCGCGATCGCCTTCGATCCGGAAGGGGTCGATCTGCGCCGCGGCACGGCGCTGCGCCGCATCGCCTTCGACGAGCCCGTCGCCGACATGAAGCAGGCCCGCAGCCGGCTGAAGCGGGCACTGGAAGGGCTCTCGACGGAAGGATAGGCCCCGGGGCCGGCTATCGGGAATCCCTCGGCATCCTTCTGCCGAAGGACGAACGCGGCGCCGCGTTCGCTCCGGGCCTCTGCCTGCCTTCTCCAGCATCCGACGCACCCGCTGAAATCGCCGCTTCCCGCCAGGACCCTCTCTGTTCGGAGAGGGGCATGGCCGGCCGGGCTCCTGTAGAAATGCAGCGGGGACGCTGACGCATCGACCAATGAAAATCCGGTCGACGCGGCGTCCGGGGCAAACAGAGGTTCACGGGCGTGACGGCCAAGATGAAAAACGCCGCGGGCGGAAAGGCCCGTTCAGCGAAGGGGAATCTGCGTCTTCATTCAACGGCGGCGATGCTCGCCATCATGGGGCTGGCGGCGATAGCGCTGCCGCTTCAAGCCGCCGATTGGACCGGCGGCACCTCCACCGACTGGTCCGATCCGGCCAACTGGAACCCCGCGACGGCGCCGGACAGCAGCACCGATACCGTCATCGACAGCGCGCCGCTTCCCAACGCGCCGACCGTCAGCACCGCCGGTGCCGCCGCCCACGGCGTCGTCATCGGCAATGGCGCCACCGATGCGGGTGCGCTGACGATCGACGGCGCCGGGCAATTGCAGGTCTCGGGCGGCAGCCTGACGGTCGGCGAGGCCGGCAGCGGCACCCTGACCGTGTCGGCCGGCGGCCTTCTCACCACGGGCGACGCCAGCATCGCCCATCAGCTCGGCTCGACCGGAACGGTCACCATCATGGGCCTGGGCTCGCTGTGGGACATGAGCGCCGGCGCGCTGCGGCTCGGCGAAGGCGGCTCGGGCAGCCTGACGGTCACCGGCGGCGGCGAGCTCACCGCCGCGAGCTTCACCGGCAGCCATTCATCCACCGTCACCGTCGAGAGCGGCAGCCAGCTCACCGTCACCAACGCCTTCGATTTCGGCGCCGCGGGCATCGGCAACATCCTGTCGGTCGAGGGCGGCTCCGCCTTCACGACCGGTTCCGCGACCTTCGCGCCCGCCCTGGGTGCCGTTTCGACGGTCGCCATCGAGGGTACCGGCACGACCTGGGACGCGGCGAACCTCGCGGTCGGCGGCGCCGGCACCGCCTCAGTGACCGTTTCCGATCACGCCACCGTCACCGTGCCGGGCGACATCATCGTCGACGGCACCGGCGATGCCGGCCTCACCATCTCGACCCAGGCCAGCGTGACCCAGGGGCTGGGGCCGGTCGGCAACGATGCCGGCACCGGCGACTTCCGGATCGGCAACAGCGCCGATGGCAGCCTGACGATCGACAGCGGCGGCAGCCTGAGCTCCCGCTTCAGCCTGGTGGGCAGCGATGCGGGCTCCCACGGCACCGTCACGCTGGACGGCGCCGGCTCGAGCTGGACGGCCCGGGGCCCCCTCGAGATCGGCTCCGCCGGCTCGGGCACGCTCGATATCACCAACGGCGCCAGCCTGGTCACGGAGCAGGGCGCCGACCTCGCCTTCTCCAACGGCAGCGAAGGCCATGTGACAATCACGGGCACGGGCTCGAGCTGGCAATCGGGCAGCCAGATCACCGTCGGCCTCGGCGGCCTGGGCACGCTCGATATCGAGGCGGACGCCGACGTCTCCGCCGTCGGCATGGATGTCGGATCGAACTTCCTCTTCAACGGGGCCGCGGCGGGAACCGGCGAGGTCACCGTGACCGGCGCCGGCACGACCCTCAACCTCAATGTCGAGACCTTCCAGGCCCTCCATGTGGGCGACGATGGCTCGACCGGCACCCTGGACATCCTCGACGGGGCGGTCGTGACCGTGAGAGGCAGCGGCACGATCGCGGACAGTGTCCTCTATAACGGCCAGACCTTCCATGGCGAGGGCACCGTCACGGTCGACGGGACGGGCTCCTCCTTGAGCTACACCAGCACGCTCGATGTCGGCGCCCGCGGCACCGGCACGCTCAACATCAAGAATGGCGGGCATGTCACCAACGGCAGCGTCTATATCGGCTCCTACCAGAGCAGCGATACCATCCAGGGCGTCGGCACCGTCAATCTCGACGGCGCCACTTCGCTATGGACCACCAACGGAACGATGCGCGTCGGCGACCAGGGCATCGGGACCTTCACCATTACCGGCGGCGGCGTGGCCACGGACACCAACGGCATCATCGCCGGCTCGACGAACGCGCGGGGCGACGTCACCATCAACGGCGCGAACTCGCGCTGGAGCAGCACCAACAACCTCACCATCGGCTCGAGCGGCATCGCGACCCTGACGCTCGAAGACGGCGGCGCGGCCACGGCCGGCGGCACCGTCGCGATCAACAGCCGGAGCACGCTCAATATCGGCTCGGGCGGTGCCGCGGGAACGCTCACCGCCGCGACCGTGAACAATGCGGGCCAGATTCATTTCGACCATACCGGCACGACCAGCTTCACCGCCGCCATCGCCGGGGCCGGCACCCTCGTCAAGGATGGCACCGGCACCACGACCCTGACCGGCACCAGCAGCTATACCGGCGCGACCTCGGTCAACGCCGGCAAGCTCGTGGTGGATGGCAGCCTGGGCAACACGGCCGTCACGGTGGCGAGCGGCGCCACGCTCGGCGGCGCGGGCACCATCGGCGGCACCGTCACGATCGACAGCGGTGCGCATCTGGCGCCGGGCGACAGCCCCGAGACCCTGACGATCAATGGCGACCTGCTGCTGAACGCCGGCTCGATCCTCGATTACGAGCTGGGGCTGGCCGGCACGGTCGGCGGCGGCGTCAACGACCTCATCGCCGTGGGCGGCAACCTGACGCTCGACGGCACGCTCAACGTCGCCGATGTCGGCGGCTTCGGGATGGGCGTCTATACGCTGATGACCTATGGCGGGACGCTCACCGACAACGGCCTGGCGGTCGGCACGGTGCCGGACGCCGATCGCGACTACACGGTCCTGGCCGGCAGCGGCACGGTCACGCTCACCGTCGGCGGCCCCGCGACTCAGTTCTGGGACGGGCCGAACACGAGCGACAACGGCGCCGTCGATGGCGGCACCTCCATCTGGAGCGCCGCCCCCACCCAATGGACCACGCCCGACGGCACCACCAACGGCGCCTGGGGCGGCAAGTTCGCCGTGTTCCAGGGCACGGCCGGAACCGTCACCGTCCAGGGTCCGCTCACCTTCACCGGCATGCAGTTCCGCAGCGACGGGTACGAGATTGCGGCGGGGACCGGCGCGCTCCTGACCACCGACACCGCCCAGACCAGCATGCGCGTCGATACCGGCGTCACCGCCGAGATCTCGGTCGAGATCGCCGGCACGGGCGGCCTGGTGAAGCGCGACGCCGGCACGCTCATCCTCTCCGCCGCCAACAGCTATGACGGCGGTACCACGGTCGAGGGCGGCCAGCTGACCGCCGCCGTGACCGGTGCGCTCGGCGACGGGCCGGCGGACGTGACGGGTGCCGGCAGCATCCTTCTGTTCGACGACCCCGGTGTCGGTCCCGCCAGCGCCGAGGCCCTGTCGATCACCACCGAGGACGGCGGCGCTCTCCAGTTCCGCAACGGCACGGCCGGCACGGCGACGATCGAGAATGACGGCGGACAGACCGACTTCTTCGACAGCGCGACCGCCGCCGACGCGACGATCACGAACGACACGGGCGGCTCGACCTTCTTCCACGACACCGCGACCGCGGACGATGCGACGATCGTCAACAATGCCGGCGGCGGCGTCGACATCTCGGATCTCAGCGCCGCAGGCATCGGCATCGGTTCGCTCTCCGGTGGCGGCAATGTCTTCCTCGGCGGCAAAACGCTGACGATAGGATCGCTCGACCGCAGCGAGACCATCAGCGGCGTGATCGCCGATGGCGGCGCCAATGGCGGCACCGGCGGTGCCCTGATCAAGACCGGCACCGGCATCCTCACGCTCTCCGGCGCCAACAGCTATACCGGCGGCACGGAGATCGACGACGGCACCCTGCGTCTCGCCGCCAGCAACCGGCTTGCCACGACCGGCGCGCTGACGGTCGATGCCGGCGGCGAGTTCGATCTCGCCGGCTTCAACCAGACGGTCGGCGATCTCGCGGGCGCGGGTGCCATCGCGCTCGGCAACGGCCAGTTCACCGCCGGGGGCGCGGCCGACACGAGCTTCGATGGCGTCATCTCCGGCAGCGGCAGCTTCATCAAGCAGGGCGTCGGTGCCCTGACCGTCTCCGGTCTCAACGATTATACCGGCGGCACCACGGTCGGGGCCGGCACGCTGCGGCTCGACGGCAACGACCGGCTCGCCACGACCGGCGCGCTCGCGATCTTGAGCGGTGGCACCTTCGATCTCGACGGCTTCGATCAGACGGTGGGGGATCTGTCGGGTGCGGGCATCCTGGCGCTCGGCAGCGGCCAGCTCACGGCCGGGACCGCCAACAACGCCACCTTCTCCGGCACGATCTCGGGCAGCGGCGATCTCGTCAAGCAGGGGACCGGCCGGTTCGTACTGACCGGCACCAGCAGCGGCTATACCGGCGACACGGAGGTCAGCGCGGGCGCCCTGATCGTGAATGGCGATATCGGGAACAGCCCCGTCACGGTCGACGCCGGAGCGCTCCTCGGCGGCGGCGGCACGGTGGGTGCCACCGACATCGCCGGCACGATCGCGCCCGGCAACTCGATCGGCACCCTGACCGTCACCGGCAACTACGACCAGCAGAGCGGCTCGACCTATGAGGTGGAGATCGATCCCAGCGGCGCCTCGGATCTCGTCCACGCCACGGGCAGTGCCACGATCGACCCGAACACGACGGTCAATGTGACGGGTCCGTCGGGCGCCTATACGGTCGGCACCCGCTACACGATCCTCACCGCCGATCTGGGCGTGACCGGGCAGTACGGCACGCTGACCGACAACCTTCCCTTCCTCGTCTTCCAGCTCAATTCCGACGCGACCAACATCTTCCTCGACATCAGCCAGAGCACGGTCGCCTTCACCGACATCGCCGGGACCCGCAACCAGCGGGCCACGGCGAGCGGTCTCCAGGATCTGAGCGCCGGCGACCCGGTCTTCGACGCCCTGCTCGGGCTCAGCGATGCCGATGCGCGGGCCGCCTTCGACAGGCTGTCGGGCGAGATCCACACGACCACCAAGGGCATCCTCCTGGAGCAGAGCCGCTATCTGCGCGATGCGGTGCTGGACCGCGCCGGCGCGCCCTTCAGCGATCCCGATCGGCCCGTCCTCGTTTCGTCACGCTCGGTCAGCCTCCGGCTGGCCGAGAGCGACGCGCCGGGAACGCCCGAGACCGGCCCGGCGCTCGCGGCCTGGGCGCAGGGCTTCGGCAGCTGGATGGAGCGGGACGGCGACGGCAATGCCGCCTCGGCCGATGCCAGCACGGGCGGCTTCGTCGCCGGCCTCGACGCCACCTTCGACCAGACCTGGCGCGTGGGGCTCGCCGGCGGCTACAGCAACAGCGGGGTGAACGAGGACCAGCGGGATTCCCGCGCCTCGGTCGACAGCTTCCATATCGCCGCCTATGGCGGCCTCGAGATCGACAATTTCGGGGTGCGCCTCGGCGGCGCCTATAGCTGGAACGACGTGGAGAGCCATCGCTCGGTCGCCTTCCCCGGTTTCTCCGACAGCGCGCGGGCCGACTACGATTCCCGCACCGCGCAGCTTTTCGGCGAGGTCGCCTATGACGTCGCGATCGACCGGCTCGCGATCGAGCCCTTCGCCAATCTCGCCTATGTGAACCTCGACACCGACGGCTTCACCGAGACGGGATCGGCCGCGCTGACGGCCAAGGACGAGAGCGACGACAACCTCTTCTCGACCCTCGGCCTCAGGCTTTCCTCGCGGTTCGAGCTCGGCGAATCGCTCGAGCTTGTCGCGCACGGCATGGTCGGCTGGCGCCATGCCTTCGGCGGCACGACGCCCTCGAGCGATTTCTCGCTGGCGGGCGGCCCCGGCACGCCCTTCACCATCGACGGAACGCCGATGGCCGAGGATGCGGCGGTGATCGAAGCCGGTGCCGATCTCAATATCGGGCCGGATGTGACGCTGGGCCTCTCCTATTCCGGCCAGATCGCGGGCGAGGCGCAGGACAACGGCCTGCGCGGCAGCCTCACGCTGCATTTCTGAGCCCGGCGGCCATGACGATCGATCGCGAAAGAGCATCCGCATGATCCAACGACCGTGGCACCGTCTGACCGCGACGAGCCTGCTGCTGGCGGCTTCGACTCTCGTCGCCGCTTCCACCACCGAGATCCCCGCCAATGCGGGAGCGCCGGAAGCGACCCAGATCGCCCAGGCGGCGGAGGCACCGGCCGACAGCGGCGCCGGACTGCTGCCGGGCGGCGCCACCTCGCTCACCGAGACCTATGGCGACTGGGTCGTCGCCTGTGCGCAGCCGCAAGGAATCAAGCGCTGCACGCTCTCGCAGCAGCAGACGGACAAGGCCAGCAAGCAGCGTCTGCTCGCGGTCGAGCTCATGGCCATGGCCGGCGATAAGGCGGAAGGGATGCTGATCCTGCCCTTCGGCCTGCTGCTCGATCCGGGCATCGCCCTGCAGATCGACGAGGCGGCGCCGGGACCGGCCCGGCATTTCCGCACCTGCCTGCCGGCGGGCTGCTTCGTACCGCTCGCGTTCGACGCCAAGATGATCGACGCGCTGCGCAAAGGCAAATTGCTGAAGGTGAATGCGACCGCCGCCGCCGATGGCAAGCCGATCGCCTTCGGCATTTCGCTCGCCGGCTTCGGCGGCGCCTTCGCGCGGACCGTGAAGCTGGCCCAGCAGCCGGCAGCGGCGACGGATTGAGGCGGGAAACGGCCGGCCGGCGATCGCTCCTGGCGACCGCCGGCCTTCGCACGCGGCTCTACTTGTGGGTCTGATCGACGATGTAGCCGCCGGCGGCACCCGCACCGGCGCCGATCAGCGCCCCGGCACCGATGGACAGCGGCGTGACGGCACCCACCAGGGCGCCCGCGCCGGCACCGATCGCGGCACCGGAGACGACGCGCTGCTCGGTGTTGTTCATGCCCGAACAAGCGGCCAGCAGAAGCATCGAGATCAAGCTCAGGGCCAATGCAACGGTCTTCATCTCTCGACTCCCTTTGTTGCTCTTATGATTTCAGTCCGGGTCGGATCGACGGATCGCGACAATGGTCAGTGCCGGGCATATAGGAGGGAGCCCCGCCGCCCACCGGTGGCAAAACTGTGAGGCGGGCTTTTGCGACGGCGACGCAACGAGTTATGCGCGATCGCCGGCGGGCGCGATGATGGCGGGATTGTGGCGATTCCCTCGCCTTCGTCATCCTGGCCCCCGCGTCGCGCCGTAGGCGCGCACGAGGACAGGCTAAGGCCCGGATCCAGGAACACCCATCGCGCAAGATCGGGCGCGGCCCGTGTTCATGGATGCCCGCCCTCGCGGGCATGACGTCGGGGTCAGTGCGCGTCGGCCCAGTTGTCGGCGGTGCCGGTCTCGGCGACGAGCGGCACGTCGAGCTCGAGCGCGGGCGCGCAGGCCGCTTCCATGACTTTCTTCACCAGCGCCGCGGTGTCCTTGGCCTCGGCCTTCGGCACCTCGAACAGGAGCTCGTCATGGACCTGCAGCAGCATGCGGGCCTGGAGCTTCGCCTTGGCGAGCGCCGGCGGCACGCGGATCATGGCGCGCTTGATGATGTCGGCGGCCGTGCCCTGCAGCGGCGCGTTGATCGCGGCGCGCTCCATGAAGGAGCGGCGCGCGGGGTTCTTGTCGAGGATGCCCGGCACATGGCAGCGCCGGCCGAACAGCGTCAGCACATAGCCGTGGTCGCGCGCGAACTTCTTCGTGCGGTCCATATAGCCCAGGATCTCGGGATAGCGCTTGAAATAGGCGTCGATATAGGCTCGGGCCTCGCCCTGGGGGATGCCGAGCTGCTGGCCCAGCCCGAAGGCGCTGATGCCGTAGATGATGCCGAAATTGATCGCCTTGGCACGCCTGCGCACCATCGGGTCCATGCCCTCGACCGGCACGCCGAAGACCTGGCTCGCGGTCATGGCATGGATGTCGGCGCCATGGCGGAAGGCATCCTTGAGCTGCGGCACCTCGGCCATATGAGCGGCCAGGCGCAGCTCGATCTGCGAGTAATCGACCGAGAGCAGGACGCAGCCCTTCTCCGCCACGAAGGCGCGGCGGATCTTGCGGCCCTCCTCGGTACGCACGGGGATGTTCTGCAGGTTGGGATCGTTCGAGGAGAGGCGGCCCGTCGAGGTCGCCGCCAGCGCGAAGCTGGTATGGACCCGGCCCGTCTTCGGGTTGATCTGCTCCTGCAGCGCGTCGGTATAGGTGCTCTTGAGCTTGGCGAGCTGGCGCCAGTCGAGCACGCGCGCCGGCAGGTCGTGCCCCTGCGCCGCCAGCTCCTCCAGCACGTCGGCGCCGGTGGCATAGGCGCCGGTCTTGCCCTTCTTGCCGCCGCCCAGCCCCATCTCGTCGAACAGCACCTCGCCCAGCTGCTTGGGCGAGCCGATATTGAACTCGTGGCCGGCGAGCTTGTGGATCTGCTTCTCGAGCTCGACCAGCCGCGTCGCGAAATCGGCCGAGAGATCCTGCAGCGCCTTGCGGTCGAGCCGGACGCCGTTGCGCTCCATGGCGCCCACCACCGGGACCAGCGGCCGGTCGATGGTCTCGTAGACGCTGTCCAGCCGCTCGGCCAGCATCTGCGGCTTCAGCACCTGATGCAGCCGCAAGGTGACGTCGGCATCCTCGGCCGCATAGGCCAGCGCCTTGTCGAGCGGCACGCGGTCGAAGGTCAGCTGCGACTTGCCGCTGCCGGCGACATCCTCGTAGTGGATCGTGCGGTGATTGAGATGGAGCTCGGAGAGCTCGTCCATGCCATGGCCGTGCTTGCCGCCCTCCAGCACATAGGAGATCAGCATGGTGTCGTCATAGGGCGCGATCTCGATCCCGTGCGCCGCCATGATCAGCATGTCGTATTTGATGTTCTGGCCGATCTTGAGGACCGCCGGGTCCTCGAGCATCGGCTTGAGGAGCGCGACTGCCTTCGCGACCGGGATCTGGTCGGGCAGGAGTCCGCCTTCGCCGTCCCCGCCCAGATCGAGTTGCCCTGGCGGCGGCCCGCCGCGATGGCCGACCGGCACATAGCAGGCGCGCCCCGGCTCGAGCGCCAGCGAGAACCCCACCAGCGAGGCGCGCATCGGATCGATCGAGGTCGTTTCGGTGTCGAAGGCGACGGCGCCCTTCTCGCGCGCTTCCGCGATCCAGCCGGCGAGCTCCGCCTCGGTGGTGACGAGCTTGTAGGCGGCCTCGCCCGCGGGCTTGGCCGCGGCCGCCGCCTGCTTCGCGGCCGCATGGCCCTTGCCGACGCCGTCGGCCGCGGCGGCTTCGCCGGCGCTCTTCTTCGCGAACTGGCCCTGGACGCGCGCCAGCACCGAACGGAACTGGTTCTCCTCGAGGAAGGGGATCAGCGTGGCCGCGTCGGGCTCGCGCCGCGCGAAGGCGGTGAAGGGCTGCTTCACCGGCACGTCGTTCTTGAGCCGCACCAGGTCGCGGCTGATGCGCGCGAGCTCCGCATTCTGCTGCAGCGCCTCGCGCCGCTTGGGCTGCTTGATCTCGCCCGCGCGCTCCAGGAGCTCGTCCAGCGAGCCGTAGGTCTTGATCAGCTCGGCCGCGGTCTTGACGCCGATGCCGGGCACGCCCGGGACATTGTCGGTGGAATCGCCCGCGAGCGACTGCACATCGACCACCTTGTCGGGACCGACGCCGAACTTCTCCTCGACCTCGGCCGGGCCGATCGGCCGGTTCTTGATCGGGTCGAGCATCCCGACATGCGGCCCGATCAGTTGCATCAGGTCCTTGTCGGAGGAGACGATGGTGACCTGCGCGCCGGCCTCGGCCGCCTGCTTCGCGTAGGTCGCGATCAGATCGTCGGCCTCGAAGCCCTCCATCTCGAGCTGCGGCACGTTGCAGGCCTTGGTCGCGTCGCGGATCAGGGCGAATTGGGGGATGAGCTCGGGCGGCGGCGGCGGGCGGTGCGCCTTGTATTCGGGATAGATCTCGTTGCGGTAGTTCTTGCGCGCCGCGTCGAACAGCACGGCGATATACTCGGCGTCCGTGTCCGAGATCAGCTTCAGCAGCATGTTGGTGAAGCCCAGCACCGCATTGACCGGCGTGCCGTCGGCGCGCGTCAGCGGCGGCAGGGCGTGGAAGGCGCGGAAGATGTAGCCCGAGCCGTCGACCAGGAAGACATGGTCGGGCTTCTTCGGCTCGCTCTCGGTTTTGCTGGTCTTGGCCGCGCTCATGGTTCGCTGTCCTTACGGCCAACAGGAGGGCGGCCGGGGCGGAACGAAACGCCGGCCGGAACGCCCCGGGCTCGGGGAACGGTTCGGCAGCGACCTCAGTGGCCGCCGGTCCCGGCGCCGGTCTTCAGCACATAGAGCCGGCTGCAATAGGGGCATTCGACGCTGCCCGAGGGACCGATCTCGAGAAAGACGCGCGGATGGCCCAGCGGGCCGTCGCCGCCGTCGCAGGCGACTGTCCGGCTGTCGGTCTGGATGGTCTCGAAAGGTTCGCGAAGCTGCGTCGCCGTTGTCATGCGCTCGTCCGACTCTCTCAAAAAGCGGCCCCGTGCAGGCCGGGCAAGCCTGACGATCCCGTAATCCGAACAGGGTCTTAACCTCGGCGCGGTCGCCTTCTGCGACCCCGGCCGGCGTTGACCCCCAAGCGGCGCGGATGATACCCATGGGCCGGCCCTTAAGACAAGGCGAGGAGCCGGGGCCGGAGCGGGTCGAGACGGCCCGGCCGCGACCGTCCCGGGACGCGAGATCCCTGTCCTTGCCTCCGATCATCCGAGAGTTGGTGTTTTGTCCGCCATTGCCGCCGAAAACCGCGCGACCCCGCGACCCGAGACCGCCCTCGGCGCCGGCAGCGCCGCCGCGATCGACCCGGCCCAGGCCGCGGTCGCGATCCGGGGATTGAACAAGATCTATCGGCGCAAGAAGGGCGGCGACAAGCAGGCGCTGTTCGACATCGACCTGACCATCGGGCGCGGCGAGCTGTTCGGCCTGCTCGGCCCCAACGGCGCCGGCAAATCGACCATGATCAACATCATGGCCCAGCTCGTGAACAAGACCAGCGGCGAGGTCCGCGTCTGGAACCACGATCTCGATCGCGAGCCGCGCCAGGTGGCGGCCTCGATCGGCGTGGTGCCGCAGGAGCTGAACATCGATCCCTTCTTCACCCCGCGCGAGCTCCTGGATCTGCAGGCCGGGCTCTATGGCGTGCCGCGCGCCGAGCGGCGCACCGCGGAACTGCTGGCGGCGATGCGCCTCACCGAGCAGGCGGATTCCTATGCCCGCTCGCTCTCCGGCGGCATGCGCCGGCGCCTGATGGTGGCGAAGTCGATGGTGCATACCCCGCCGGTGCTGGTGCTGGACGAGCCCACGGCGGGCGTCGATGTCGAGCTGCGCCAGCAGCTCTGGGCCTATGTGCGCGAGCTCAACCGCGCCGGCACGACGGTGCTTCTGACCACGCATTATCTCGAGGAGGCCGAGGAGCTCTGCGGGCGCATCGCCATCATCAACCATGGCAAGCTCATCGCCTGCGACACGACCTCGGCGCTGCTGGCGCGCCTCGACAGCAAGGAGATCGTCTTCATCCTCGGCAGCGACCTGGCCGAACCGCCGGCCACGCTCGCGCGCTGGGACGCGACCCTGCTGGCGCCGCGCCGCTTGCGGCTGCGCTACCGCCCCAGCAGCACGCGCGTGAGCGAGATCCTGGCCTATCTGCAAGCGGCGCGGCTCGAGGTGGTTGACATCTCCACGCTCGAGACCGATCTCGAGGACATCTTCCTCCAGCTCACGCGCCGCGACGATGGCGAGGCGGCCGCGCCGCAGCGAGGCGGCATCCCTTGATCGCCGGGCTGCATCGCCGCAAGCGCCTGGTTCCGCCGATCCTGGCGGTGCTGCTGGTTCTGGGCGGGCTCTCGCTCGGCGGCTGCAGCCCGACCGTGATGGCGGAGGGTCCGCCGGTGACGATGCCCCATGATGGCAGCGACAAGCTGGTGATGGCCGACGGCACGGCGCTGCCGTTGCGCCAGTGGCTGCCGGAGGGACGCCCGCGTGCCGTGATCCTGGCGCTCCACGGCTTCAACGACTATTCGAACGCCTTCGAGGAACCGGGCGCCGAATGGGCGCGGCAAGGCATCGCCACTTTCGCCTATGACCAGCGCGGCTTTGGCTACGCGCCGGATTTCGGCTATTGGGCCGGGACCGACACGATGGTCGACGATCTGCGCAGCGCCGCGGCGCTCGTCCGCGCGCGCTATCCCGGCACGCCGCTCTATCTCCTGGGCGAGAGCATGGGCGGCGCCTTGATCATGACCGCCGAGACTTCGCCGCAGCCGCCGGATTGCGACGGCATCATCCTCGCGGCACCGGCGATCTGGGGCCGCGAGCTGCAGGGCCCGATCGCCTCGGGCGCGCTCTGGTTCTTCGCCCACACCATGCCCTGGGGCAAGCTCAGCGGCGCCAACCTCAATGTGATGCCCTCGGACAACATCCCGATGCTGCGGGCGCTGGGCGCCGATCCGCATGTCATCAAGGAGACGCGCATCGACGCGGTCTATGGGCTGGTCGACCTGATGGACAAGGCGCTCGCCGCGGCGCCGAAGCTTGCGGAGTCGCGCGCCCTCGTGCTCTATGGCGTGCGCGAGGAGGTGCTGCCCTCGAGCGCGGCGATGACGATGCTGCGCCGCCTGCCGCCGGCACCGACGGGCCCGCGCATCGCGCTCTACACCTCCGGCTACCACATGCTGCTGCGCGACCTCGACGGCGGGCTGGTGCGCGGGGACGTCGCGGCCTGGGTGCTGAATCCCGGCATCGCCGCACTGCCCTCCGGCGCCGACGCCCGCGCCGAAGCGGCCCTCAAGACCGACGCGCCGACGCTCAAGAGCGTGAACCAGGCGGCGGTACCGTAAGGCGCATTGGGGCCTCGCGCGATCAGGTCAATTCGTCACCCCCGCGAAAGCGGGGGTCCATGGTCATGGCGAACTTGGACGATCCCTTGTGTTCCTCTGGCCTGGGCCCCCGCTTCCGCGGGGGTGACGAGGAGCGCGGGTGACGCGACCGCGCCTCGATTGCCCTCACCCCTCCACCGTGCCCCCCGGCAGCTTGCGCCTAGCGGCGGCGATGATCTCCGGCTTCACCTGGCTGGCGGCGGCGAAGGCGAGGAGGTCGGGCTCGTGGGCGAGGAGGAAATCGAGCGTGGCGCCGAGGAGCGTCGGGTCCTGGGCCCGGCCCCTGAGGCCATCGAGATCGAGCCCGGAGAGCGCCAGGAAGCGGTCGAGCAGGTCGCCATCGCCGGCGATATAGGCGAGCGCCATCAGCGCCAGGGTCTCGGGATCGGGGGCGGGATCGATACGGGCCATGCGGCCCGCATTCTCGCGGGCGCCGCCCGCCCCCGGCAAGCCTCCAGGCGGCGAGCCCCGCCCTATTCCTTCTTCAGCAGCGGCGGCGGGAAATATTCGCCCGAGGTGATGGCCTGCGCCGGGCCGAAAAACCGGAAGGTGAGGTTGTAGCCCTTGCCCGCCGGCGTCGGCAGCCAGTTCCCCTTGGGCACGCCCGAGGGTCGCTTGGGCGCGAACACCAGCGTCAGCGAGCCGTCCTTGTTCGCCTTCAGGTTCGACTGGCTCGAGAGCAGGTAGCGCTTGATCGGGTTGTCGATCACCCGGTACTCGGCCGAATCCACCGCGACCACCGACCAGAAATAGCGCACGAGGCTTTCCGGAAGCTGGTCTTTCGGGAAGGTCATCGTATAGACCGTGCCGCCATCGAGGGCCGCGCCCTCGCCGTCCGTGCTGGTGTTGAAATAGACGGCCTCGCCGGCATTGTTGGCCCAGAGGAAGGCGTAATCGGCGACGCTGCGGCTGACATAGTCGGAGCCGTAATTGCCGACCACGATCGGGCGGGTCCAGCCATTGCCGGTGGCCCCCATCTTCTCCACGTCGGCACGGAATTGCGGGATCGACTGCTCGTGGACCACCTGGTCGATATGGGCCCGCTGCTTCGGGTCGGCGGCCGCCTTCACCACCGCATGGAGCTTGGCCTGGACCGCTTCCATGCCGGGATTGATGTCGGGCTCGCTCGCCAGCAGCGCCTCGGCGCGGTCGAACGCCTCGACGCCGGGCAGGTTGTCGTTGTCGAACGCCGGCTGGTCGAAGGTGGGCTCGACCGAGGGCGTGCCGGTCGCGATCATGGTGATCTTGCGCTGCAGCCTCACCGCCTGGGCCTCGTCGGAGCCGAGCTCGACCCGGATCAGGACCCGCGACTTCCGGCTCGGCAGGTCGACGCGCTGCACGCTGCTCTCGAGCAGCATGTTGGTGCCCTTGAGGCAGAGCGCGAACTGGCCGGCGGGATGCTCGGGATAGGTGCGCTCGTTGATATTGGCGACGGTCTCGCCCCAGCCATTGACGATCTGGACGGTGTAGTAGCGGTCCTTGATGCTGGGCAGCGTGACGAGCGTGCAGCTCGATTCGTCGATCGCCACCCAGGCCTCGCTATAGGCGACATTGAGGTTGGGGCTAACCCAGTTCACGCCGCCCGGCTCGCGATGGAGGATCTGGTTCCATTTGAAGTCGGCGCCCAGGTCCTGCTGCTCCTGGCGCACCACCAGCATGCGGCCCAGCAGGTAGATATAGGCGTCGGTGACGTCCTGGTCGGCGAGCTTGGGCGGGTTGAGCGTCTGGTTCAGGGCCTCGCAGCCGACCAGCGACAAGGAACCCGCCAGGGCCAGGCCCAGAACGGCCAGACGGCCGGCCGCGCGGCGCGAGACGCGCCGGTTCCACACGCATTTCATGATGACCTCCCCCAAACCTGAACCCCCGCTGAGCGCGGGTCAGTCTCATGACAGGGGAAGGGTGATTCAACCCGGAGCTGGTCCAGAGGCTGGGGCAAAAACGTGGCCAAGGGCTTTTCCGGCCGGCGCGAGGCCGGCGGAAAGAGGCAAAAACCGGCTTTCGCTCAAGCCTTTGCGCCGCGCTTTACCCGGGGCGGCCCCTTGCAGTATGGTCCCCCGCTCGAAGGCTTCCGGCCCAGTGCACCCGTAGCTCAGCTGGATAGAGCGCTGCCCTCCGAAGGCAGAGGTCGTGAGTTCGAATCTCGCCGGGTGCGCCACTCCCGAACAAAACTGGGCACCACATAGGGGCCCTTATTGCGGCAGGCGGCGACTGCCTTGGCCAGATCAGCGGGATCGCCGGTAAGGGCTAAATGCCCTTCGTTAAGCACGGCTTTCCGCACAAGCAGATGGACCAACGCCCTTCGACGTGAATCCCTGTCGCTGCGCAGGATCGTCGGCGCCACATGCACGAACCGGCTAATCTTGGCCGGGTCGATCAGGTCTTCGCATGCGTCGCGGCCACCGAGCATACGCAAGAAGCTTGCCGCTTCGTCGCGCTTGAGCTTGAGGCCAGTCACCCGTTCGCGGAGAATGGGATCGTCCGTATCAATGGCGCCGGCCTCGATTGCCGTATATAGACGCCCGAGCGCCGCTTCCGCTTTCTCGATCTCCTGTCGCAAATCTCTCAATCGATCTCCCCTGGAGTGACGAGCCAGATCCGATTGCTTCATCCAGCCCGAGACACAATTGCTGATCCATTCGGCTCGACAGAGTTCCAAGACCAGCAGATTGGTCACTTCCCCATCGAGGAGATCGAGACGAACGGACTCACCATGGCACGCGGTCTTGCCATAGCGGGCCTGGCGAGTGCAGGTGTAGTAGCGGTATCGGCCCGACTTGCCAGTCCGCAGGAGCATACTGTCGTCACAATGCCTGCACCGGGCGATGCCAGCCAGCAACGTCGGCCCCGACACCGTTCGCGGCGCTGCCTTCTTGGGGTTTCGCGCCTTGAGCAGTCCCTGAACGAGGTTGAACTGCTCCTCACCGATGATGGCTGGCACACTGACCGCGACCCATTCCGAGACCGGCTTGTTCTGATTTGTGCGGGAGTTCGTCCGGTTGAAGAAGTGCTTCCCGGCATACGTCTGGCTCGTCAGAATCCTATGGACGACAGCGAGGGAGAACTTGCGTCCGCGCAAGCGAACGCCATTGGCATTGAGGTAGTTGACGATCGCCTTCACTCCATAGGAAGGCCGCTGATCGTCGCCATGGAGGTAGAGATCGTACATCTTTCGGACGACGGCGGCTTCATCAGGTTCGATCTCCAGGACCTTCTTCGCCTTGTCTCCCTTCTTGCCCACCTCGACTGTCCGATAGCCAAAGGGTGGGACGGACCCATTCCAGTATCCAAGGGCTGCGTTCCGTTTCATTGATCTGAGTACGTGCTTCGCGTTCTCCCGGGACGAATACTCGTCGAACAGAGCGATGATCTTACGGATGAGCTCTCCAGTCGAGTCGGTGCCGGTTTCCTGCGTGACGGAATCGAGGCGAACGCCAGCCTTGGCCAGGCGCCGGATGTAGAATTCCGCCAGGAAGGCATCCCGAAAGAAGCGGCTATAGGAATGGACGATGATGGCGTCGACCGGATGATCAGGTCCGGTCACCCAGTCGATCATCTCCTGGAACACCGGTCGGTTCTCGTCCATCGCCGAGGCACCGGCCTCGATGAAGACGCGGACGAGCTCGGCGCGGCCCTTGTCGCAGTGGATTTCGATCTGCTTCCGCTGGTCGGGGATCGAGAGGTCCCGCTCGGCTTGCCTGCCGGTCGAGACCCGCAGATAGGCGCAGACTTTCATGCTCGCTCCTCTAGGATGCCTCTCAAACGCCAAGGCCGTCCATCTTGGCACACTGAGTTGCCAAAATGGACGGCCTTGCCGCGCATCGCGGCTCGCGAGAGGATCAGGCGGCGAAGGACAGAGAAGCCTCGCCGATGACGAGGCCCTTCGGGCTCAGCTTCAGGACGGATCCGTCGAATTCGATCCGTTCGATCAGCAACCGAGCGATACCCTGACGAAGCACTAATGATCCTTCCTTCAAGGTGCGGGTCACAAGCCCGGCCAAGGCTGGATAGTGAGCCGGTCGCATGGACGGGATCCGTTCGCGAACGCGGCTGCGCAGAGCGGTGGTTTCCTGGAAGAGCCGGTCGTAGACGGACTGCTCCCTTTCGAGGAATTTCTCAAGATGCTTCAGCGCGGTCCCCTTCGCATCGATAATGCGATCCAGGATGCTCTTCAGCCGCCGAGCCGACTCTGTGAGTGCGGCCTGCTTCGATCGAAGATCCGCTTCCGTTGGTGCCTTGGCGTCCTTTAGCGCGCGTTGAATGGCCATTGCGAGCGCAGGAATGCGATCAGGCCCTAGCATCAACCGCAAGATGGCCTCGGCCACGGCTTCCTCGACGGTGGCCAGCGGCAGATTTGGAGTCGTGCACCCTTCGCCAGCTGTCCGGTGTCGTTCGCCGCAGGCATAGTAGCGGTACCGGCCGCTCTTGCCGGTGATGATGTGCATCATCGCTCCGCACCGCTCGCAGAAGAGCAGCCCCGTCAGCATCAGGCTCCCATTGGTCAGGCGAGCCGGCTTGATATTGGCATCTGCCCCATTGATGACGGCCTGGACCTTGTCGAAGATATCCTGATCAAGAATCTCGGGGCACGGCATGTAGGTGACTGCCCGCAGCTCGGTGTTCTTCTCGGATGCACCATCCAGATGAAACAGCCGGTAGGGGTGCTTCCCGACGTAGGTTGTGTCCCGCAGGATGTCGTGGACGGCTTGCACCGACCACGGCTTCCCCGATCGGCCTAGAATATTGGACTTTGAGAGATGCTTGGCGATCCGCTGGACTCCCAGCGGGCCGCGACTATCGGCGCCTTCTAGCCGCAACTGAAAGATCCGACGCACGATGTCAGCTTCCTTGGGATCGATCTCGAGCTGCTTGCGAACACGGGTCTTGCCGGCGACCGCGGCCTCGATAGTACGGTAGCCGAAGGGCGGATGACCGCCGTTCCAGTATCCGTTCTCCGCGTTCGATTCCATGACCTGCTGCACGCGCTCGGCGCGCCGCATGTTTTCGTATTCGCTGAAGCTCGCCATGAGCGTGGCAACCAGCTTACCTTCGGGTCCCGCGCCGTCGGGGAGGTTCAGACAAGCCAGATCGATCGAGTTCTTGGCGAGGAGCCCATGGATCGTCAGGAACTGGCCAGTCACGCGCGACAGTCGACTGTTATCGATTGCGAGGACCATGTCGAACTTCTTTGGCTTACGCTCGGCGTCGGCCAAGAGCCGCTTCAAGGCTGGGCGGTTCAGGGTCTTTGCGGTATGGCCGGGGTCTTCGTATGTCTCGGCAATCAGCCAGTCTCGATCTCGGCAATGCGCCGAGAGGCGGGATGTCTGATCCTCGATCGACATGCCAGCTTCGGCCTGTCGCCTGGTCGAGACACGCACATAAAGCGCGACGCGGGTAACTGGTTTGGATGTCATTGGACCACATCCGATTTGTGACCCGTGTGCGGTACGGCCGTCGCCTGATCGGCGGCGATCAACCGGATCCCGAGGTTGGCGAGCTGCCCTGCCACCTCCATCACCTGGACCGCATTACGGGAAATTCGCGAGAAATCAGCGACCAGCACGAAGTCGAACAGACGCGGATTGGTGGAGGCGTCTTGCAGCAGCCGGGCCAGGCCAGGGCACTCGAGCGTCAGGCCGCCAATGCTGGCATCACCGTATTCGCCGGCGGGTTCCAGGCCACACTGGTCAGCAGCCGCCATCAAGAGGCGGCGTTGGTCGGCGAGCGAGGATTCCGGGTCGCCTTGTGGTGCCGAGGCGGAGCGGAGGTAGAGCGCGACCCGCTCGCGACCAGTCGGTTCGGTATGGTTAACAGTCATTTAAGAATGTCCTTCAAGTCGGATTCGAGATGGCGAATGAGCAATTGCGCGAGATTGTCGAGGCTGGCTTCGTCAGCCGGAGCCGACTCCACAGTCCGCCTGCGCCGCCGGCCGGTTCCGGATTTTGTCACCGCCTTGATGACGACTTGCAGCCCGACGCTCTTGCCGGCCGGTTGGACGACGGCGGCTTTGCCCGAAGCCGGATGGCTTTGGGTTGAGTCGGCCGGTTCCACGCGTCGGGCCTGGTTGCGCATGGAAGATATGTTGATTCAGCCTGGAAAGAATCGGCCCCGTTGGCTGCGGTTTTCGATGTTGGGTCCGAAGTTTATTTTTCGCCGTTTCGAACGGAATGGGGTTTCGAGGACCTGGCACGGTCAGATATTTAGAGGTTACCCTATGTCCACGGTCCCAGGACCAGTCCACCTAGTGACCTCTCGCGGGTATCCGAGTTGTGCGGACATGAGGAGCACGCCATTTGCCTCGCAGACTTGACTTGCATGGTTGTGACCGTAGATCCAGGCCTTAACTCTGGCGCGTGCAGCGGCATGAATCAGCTCGCTGCAATCAGTAGTAAAGGCTGGCGCGAGCCTGTCATTGAGGCCAAACTTAGGATTGACCGCCAACGGATGAGGCACGTGGTGCGTGACGACGATTGTCGGCCCGTTGTGCGCCTCTGCCAGCTCTTCGCCCAGCCACCGGCGCGTCTGCATGTGCTCCTGCAAAGCGTGATCGGGCAGAAATGGAGCACCCTTTTCCATCTTGATGAGTCGGTGATCGCTCAAGCCGCGCAAGGCGTCGTGCATTGCCAGTACCTGATTGCCGGTCAGGCAATAGTCAGTCCACAAGGTCGCGCCCAAGACGCGGAGAACAATGCCTGGGAATTGAACGTGAGCGACGCCACGATCCAGGATAAAGACCCGCTGGTTGCTCTGCTGCAAGATCGCTTGACGATCCTGCAGAAAGCAGCCCCCATAGTATTCATGATTGCCAGGAATCAGAACCACGGGGCAGCTCAGATGCTCGGAGACCTGCATCGCATAGAGATAGGCCGATACGTCTCGTCGTGGGCGGATCGGTCCTATGTCTCCTGCCAGCACGACGAGGTCCGTTTTGCCAACGAATGATGAGAGATCGGGACCAAGATCAAGGGGATACTTGTCGCACCAGGGGATGCGGGTTTCGCTTTCCCTGAGCTCGATGTGAATGTCGGAGTAGTAGAGAACACGCATGCAGCTCAACCTACCGTCCGTTCTCCTGTTCATTCAAGAACGTCCCGCATCCTCATTGCCCTGCCGCAGAGCGGAATAACAATGCCCACGCCTGAAACCAGAGCCACGTGACTCAAGAGCTGAATGACAGTCTGAGTTGGGTTGCAGACGGCGCGCTGTTGTCACTCCGGAGATCCTGGATCCGCCGATGACTTCCGAAACTCCGCCCCGGCCCGAATCGACGCGAGCATGGGGAGCGGACAGCGAATGACCTGGGTTACCATGGAGCTGACTTTCCAGCTTGCTGGCTTGCAAGCTTGCTGACTGTGGAAAGGGACCCTGCGCGCCTTGGATCCGCGCCGCCGGTGCGGCGAGGAGATCGCGGGCCAGGGGACAGGAATAGGCGAGCTCCATCCGCTCTCCGATGACGTCGAAGCTGCCGGAGAAGATGGGATCGAACCCCGCCGCATCGAGATGGCGGCCGAGATCGCGGATGATCATGCCCCGCTGCAGGAACTGCGCATCTGGCCCGACAAGCATGGAAGTCGCTTGCTCGGCGGCGATGGTGGCGAAGCGCGGCCCGCCGTCCGAGAAGGAATCGCGCAGCCGGTCGCGGACCGGCGCCATGGCGCGCGTGAACTGCCGCCCCAACGCGACACTCTTCTCGACGGCCTTCACGAGCCACTGCAGGAAGCCAAGCAGATCTGCATTGCGGACCGCGGCATCGGTGCGCTGGATGTAGGCACCGCGGTTCCAGACGAACACCGCTTCGAGCGGCAGCGCCGGCAGGCGGTCCTCGATCAGCATGGCCTGGAGCACGAGCCGGGCGAGCCGACCATTGCCGTCGGAGAAGCCGTGGATCCGGACCAGCTCGCAGTGAGCGAGGCCAGCCCGCAGAACGGGATGGAGGCCATGCCAGAGCCGGGCATCGTAACCGCGCGTGAAGGCATCGATCGCGCTGGGGACGGCCGCGGCGGGCAAGGCAAGATCGTGCCGGGATCCGTCGAAGGGCGATCGGATCACCATGCGCCCGGTGCGATAGCACCCACAGCGCAGCGGTGCCATCAAGCCGTTCAGCAGGGTAGCCTGCAGCGGCAGCAGCGCGGAATCTCCCAGCCAATTGCTGCCGTCGCGCGCGGCGCGATGGATCGTATCGAGCGTGCTCTGGAAGGCCGCCAGGCGGTTGAGCGTAGCACGCCAGAGCTGCTCGAATCCGCCATAGCGGTGATCGCCGGAGACGCGCGGCAGGAATCCGCCTTCGACCGGATCCAGGTGGAGCGTGGCCCCGAGGTCGGCCTGCAGGCTGAGCCGTACAACGGCCGTCTCGAGGCGGCTCCTGCGCACCTCGGTCGCGTATGCCGCGAGCTTGCGATCCAGAGCATCGAGCGCCGGCTGCAGGCGTGCCTGCAGATCGGTGGCCTGCTGAAGAAGTGCAGCCTCCATCGAATCCGCGGGGGCGCTGTGCATCGGTTGAGCAAAGGTCGTCGGCGCGTTGCGTGCCGCTTCGATGGCCGCGGCGATCTCGACCTTCTCATGGCCAGTGAGGCGCCGAAGCTCCACGAGCGCGGCCTCGACGTCGTCCAGCACGTGCAACACCACGGCCTCCGGCAGAGGCTCCGGCACGGGGAATCCCGCGGGCATGCTGGTGAGGAGGATGGCGAACACCTCCTCGCTGAGACGATTGGGGAGCCCGGGACAATGAACCAGGCGGTCGATATCGATGATGAGCGCGCGGCTGCCGTCGGACAGTTTACGCGGCATCGAGTTGAGGTCCCGCGACCCGAAGGCGATCATGCGCGGCGTCTCGGGATGGTCGAGGATGCTGTCGATCAGGCGCGAGGGTAGAACGATGACCTGGGAGGCCATGGGAAGTCCTTTCATGGAGAAGTGTGATGATGAACCGCTCGCGGCGGTTGCTGGCTTGCTGGCTAGTCAGCGAGCCAGCCGATCGGGTCAGTGTCCGGGCCGATCGAGCAGGTCGAGCATGCAAAGGATCGCGATCTGAAAGCCGGGGATACCGCCTGCCTGGATCTGGCCATTGCGGCTGATCCGCCAATGCCCGCCCACGACACGCTCGGCGACGAGGTCGGCCATCGCGATGAAGGTCGGATAGGCCTGATCGAACCGCATGTCGCTCAGCGGACGTCGCAGCCGATACAGCGTGTTCAAAGTCTCCGCCTCGGTCAGGTCGTCGCTGATCCGGAGAACGCGGGAGGTGTGGATGAAGCGGCGATGGCCTGGCAAGCGTGGGTGGTCGGTCGCGAAACCGATGAGCTGATGCGGGCGGCCATGCAGCGTCAGGAGTTGCCAGCCCTCGAGCTGGGCGGTGGGTTTGTCGGACATCGAATTCCTCTTCTTGCAGCGTGTGATCCCGAACTCCTCGCCGCTCAGCCGACGCGGCGAGGAGGCGGGATCGCTGGCTGGAAAGGCGGCTTGTCAGCTTGTCAGCGAGGTCGGTGGCGCGAAGGCGCCAGCTTCCAGGGGGCCATGGTTCGCATCGACGCCGACCTGCCAGTCGCAGCTGCGGACGAACTTGCGCGTGAGGACCAGAACCAGGACCTGCTGGCGCTTGCCGGCGGTCGTCCGATGGGTGATGCCGGCAAGGACGCTGCGGCCGTGGCGGATGCGGATGCGTGCGCGAGCATCCACGATCTGGCGCCGCATCTCTCGGCGCAGCCGGTTGGCTTGCGGCGTCATTCGGTCGTCGATCCAGGCAAGCGCGCGCGGCGCCTGCACCAGCTGATCGATGGCAGTGTTCGGCACCCATCCGGTACCGAGGGCCTGGCGGATCTCGATCTGGCCCGACTGGGCCGCGAACGTCGCGAGCGCATCGTCGTCGATGAGGTGGCAGGTGATCCACGCGCCGCCGTTGGGATCGCGGTAGGTACGGTGGTCCGGCCGGGTGGTCTTCTCGACCGGTGGGGTCAAGGCAAATGCCATGCAGGGGGCTCCCTTGGAGCTGCGCGACGGCCCAGGAGTCATGCCTGGTGCTTTCCGGCTTTGCGTCATTGGGCGCTCGCCGCCGCCACGCAGCGGCCGGCGGCGGTGGCGGGCGCCAGGTCAAGGCGGGGGATTGATCTCGTCTGTCCCTGGAATCGACCGTGCAGTGACGCGCGATTGTTCAGTGCCGTCGATCTCGATCGCACGAAGCGGGATCATCAGGCGGCGTCCTCGCCGCCATGCCGCCGCCCGTCCCCGGGCGGCGGCCGCGATCGATAAAATGCATTCCATCGTCGCAAGCGGCTGGGAATCATGAACCGGCCGCACTGCAATCGATATCGGCCGTGCGCCGAGCGCTCAGTCGATCTCTCGGCCCGCGGTGCGATCGATCTGCTTCGTCGGTGTGGGCTGCGATGGCTGCTGCTGCTCCGGCTGCACCTGTCGTGGCTGCCGCACTCTCATCCAGAGCCGTTCCCGCAGGATCGCTTCCAGCATTTGCGTCGCCTTGTCGGGGCTCTGGAAGCCGGTCACACGCGGGGCATAGAAGACCTTCGGGCCCACGACGTCCTTCTCGGTCACGCTGGCCGGCAGGAAGTCCAGGGGCCTCGCGACGCGGATCGTGCGGGCCGGGTCCGCTTCGAAGGCAGCGAGCTTGCGCTTCAATCCGTCGAGACGCAGTTGGGCCGCCTCTTCCTCGTCCCGATGCACGGCGCTGCGGCCGCCGCTGCAGTATTCGGCGAAGTTCCGGCGGATCATGGCGTCGTCGAACATCTTCGCGGCCTCGGCAACCTGTGCCACCAGCCGCGTGCGGTAGAGCTCGGTCAGCAGGCGCTCCTTGTGGTAATCGAAATGCGGGTAGATCGGCCGGCGGATCACCGTTTGCGGCTGCGCCTCGGGCGCCGGCGGTGCGGGCTGGAGCCCGGCTGCCTTCTCGGCCTTGCGGGCGAGGGAGAGGTATTGATCTCGATACTCGTCCGGCATGGCACGCCGGCCCAGCGCGCGGGAAACATCGGGGTGAAGATCGAGGCCCCAGGCATAGGTCACATCGTAGAGCCAGGCGCGGGTATTGATGATCGCGAACTGCAGCGCCTCGTCGTGTCTCGCCCGGACGGACGCATTGCCGAGGCTGCCGTCGATGTTCCTCAGCGCCTCGATCACGAAGCCCTTGAGCTTTGCCGCCAGGTTGCGCCGGACGTCTGGCTTCACGTCGTAGAGCGGCTCGACCATCGGCGCGATGTCGACCTCGTCCTTATGCTTGCGGAGCGCCTCGTCGTGGATGATGTTGTGCGGATCGAGCCTCGTATAGTGCAGGCACTCTGCGTAAACGCGGTTCTCGCGCGGCAGGAAGCCGCGGTCCTGGCTCTGTGTCGTGATGCGGCGGAGAAGACCGCGCAGATGACCGGCCGTGGCAGGGTCGGCGTTTGCCGCCGTGCGCTGGAGGTCGCCGTAGACCTCGACCACCCGCTTCATGGGCTCGTTCGAAAGCGCGTCCAGCAGCTCCACCTCGTCCCCCGGCAGGCTGAGATCGAAGCTGCGGTCCTGGCCGGCGAAATACGTACGATAGGGAAGAGCAGGCATCGTTCCGGTCCTGCGGCCGGGGCCGCCGCCAGCACCGGAGCTTGGTCCGGCGATCGCAGGGACGACATCCGACGGTAGGCCGAGCGAGGCCGGCGCGGGATCTGCTGCCGGCTTGGGCGAATGCTGGGCGTTGGGCTCGGCGGGTCGGGTCGGCGATGTGGCGACGATCTCGCTCGAAGGCGCGAAGTCAGCGTCGACATCGGGTTTCACGACAGCGGCGCGCAACTCAAGACGTGGCTCGGCGACGGTCCGGTTATTCACCAGTGCCCGGTCGTCCGAGGGTCCGGCGGGAATCTCCCCCCGCAGTTCCTCCTCCGAGACGAATTCCAGCGAGCTGACCCGTGGGTCGCTCTTGCTCATCTGCCTGGCCAGGGTCTCGAGGTCCGCCGCCAGCGGCCGCGGCACGTAGCAGCGCACGGATTCCTTGTGCCTGGTGAAAGCGACATACGAACTCGCCGAACCCCAAGCGAACGCGTGGTCATAGAGGCAGTAGGTCTGGACCTGGGTACGGCCTTGCCCGCGATAGATCGTGCCGGCGAAGCCGAGCCCGAACTGATCGAAAACCGTGGGATCGAAGGTGATGATGCGATCCTCGTCCGTCTTGACCGTGACCGCATCTGCTTGCATGGCGACGATGGTGCCGATGAGCCCGTTCACGATGCCGAGCTTGCGCTCGTTGCCGAAGAACTGGATCCGGTCCCCGCTGCCGAACTCCACCTCGCCGTTCGCGGTCTGAAGACGCTGTTTTCGCTCCGGCGGCCGCAGCGTCCAGTTGCCCTGCTGCAGGCCGAGATTGAGCCTGGCGACCGCATCGCGGGTCGCGGCATAGACGAAGCGCGGCTTGTCCGGCTCCTGGCGCTGGTCCTCGAGGCACTGCCGGACGAGGGCATTGGCGGCTTCGGCGATGTCGGCATGGAAGGTAATGTAGCCGCGCTCGTGATAGGGCTTGAGACCGTCCAGGAGGCGGCCCTCGGCGAATGAGAGGCTGGCTTTCTTGGCCCACGGTTCATTCTGGCGGCGAACTTCGCGCAGGAGGGCGAAGCGGCAGGTCTTCTTCAGGTATCCGTAGATGCCGCCGCGCTCGATCGAGCTCAGTTGGCGATCGTCGCCGACCAGCACGACCCTTGCGCCAGCCTCGGCGGCCCGCACCAGCAGGCGCTCATAGAGATTGGCGTCGATCATCGCGGCTTCGTCGAGGATGAGGCAGGTCCTGGCATTCCAGGCTTCATACCAGCCGGTCTTGGTTTCCTGCCGCAGGAGCTCCAGGTGAATCGTGGAGGCGGTGTGAAAGCCGCCGGTGGCCATGTCGGCGGTGACCGCATTGGTCGGGGCAAGGCCGATGACGCGGTAGCCGGCCGCCTCGAGTGCATCGCGGATGACGGCCATGATGAAGGACTTGCCGGCGCCGGCGAGGCCCTGGATGATGGAGAGCCCCTCCTCCCCGAGGCAGCGTAGGAAGGCGGCTTTTTGCTCCGCGGATAGCAGCCGGCCCTTCTGGATCCGCGCCGCCGCGGCGGCGAACGCCCGGACGTCAGCCGGCGCCATCGGCCGGTTCCTGATCTGATCGGCGGCGGCGAGGATCCGCATCTCTTGGGCGCGGACGCTGCGGGTCGTGAAGAGCCCGTGGTGGGCATTGGTGGCGGAATCGCGCAGGTGCAGGATCTCGGGATCGGCCAGCGCGCGGGCGAAGATCGAATCCGCCTCTTCCCCGACGATCTCGTGTGCACGAAGCAGCCTCAGCAGGTCGCGCCGGGTAAAGACCGCCTGGCGCGTCGTCACCACCTCGAGCAGTTTACTGGGATCGAGCAGCAGCGCCCGCGCCGCCGCCCTGGCCTCGGCGTCGGCCTTCTGCTTCTCGCTGGGGGTGCGGCGCGGGGCATTGCCCCAGTGCACGCCGGCGACCGCCTGCGGTACGTTGAACTCGAGCTCGATGCCGTGCTCGGCGGCGAACTGCTCGAGAAAAGCGCGCCATTGCCGCGGCGGCGAATCCTTGTGGATGGTGGCCCGCTCGTGCCCCTCGCCCCGCGAGAAGGCGGCGGCGAGGCCGCGGACCTTTTTGCCGAAGCCCTGCGGCGTTACCCGCCGGGTCGAGACCAGCAGGTGCAGATGGTGATTCTTCGAATTCTGTTCGCTCGGCTTGTGGATCGCCCAGGTCACAACGGCGCCCCGCCGGGCGAACTCCTCGGCGTGGCGCCGCGCGATCTGCTCGCGGACCTCGTCGGAGACTTCCCAGGGCAACGCGGCGATGACGTGCATCGCGAGCTGGCCCCTCTTCTTCCACTTCGGCTCCCTGTTCCGCTTGTTGGCCGAGAGCTCCGTCCGGTCGTTCGCGTTCCAGATCGCCTGTGGATTCGGATTGCCCTCGCCATCCAGAAACCAGAGCGGCGCATCCGGCGGCAGCAGGGTTCCGGAGCAGGCGACATCGTCCCGGCCCGCGCCGTGCCGGAAGAGCTCGCCAGTGAGATCGCTCCGCAGGGGTTCGCCCAGGATGTAGGAGCCGAGCGCGACCGACAGGTGGCCGTGCTTCGTGGAAAGAAACGTCTTGCGATAGAACGTGCTCGACATCGACCCGACCTCATGCGTCATCCCATGAAGGGGATGTAGAGGCGGATCCGAGACGGTGCCGGGAAATGGCCGGACGTGCGCCGGCAACCATCGGGCACTCAAGGGAAATTCCGCAAGCAGCAATCGCGTCGGGGCTTGCCCCTGACGCGATTGCATATTGCGCTGCCCGCCGCGATGGCGGCGGGCCTTTCTTGCTGGTTCCGGCGCTGGGGCGCCGGTTCGGGGATGGACTGGTCATGGAGGGGCGTCGGTGCGGAAGCGCCAGCTGGGGAATCCACGCGTCAGCGGAGTGGCGCCGCTGGGGCGCCGCCGAAGCTGAGCCAGGCGAGGCAGAAAGGTCTTCAGCGGGGAGAGATCGGCGCTGCGGCAGCGGTGCCAATCCGGGCGTCGAGGGTGGTGGAGCCGTCCTTGCGTCCGTCAGCAGCTCGTGGAATCCGATTGGGCATCGCACTCAGAATCGCCCCGCTCTGAAGAAAATTTGCATCGCAGCAAGGTCCCGGAATCCGGCCGAAATTCTCGCGGCGCGGTCACCGCTGCATTGCGCGTTCATGGGAAAAACTGGCGCCGCGAATAACTGGTTGGAAATGACGAAAACGACCGCACGAAAGATCGAACAGGTCAGGCGCCTCGACCGCGAAATCGCCGACGCGAAGACGCGCGTCGTCGTCGCATGGGCAGAGGTCGAGCAAAAGCAACAGCAGGGCGCACTGCGCCAGGGACGGAAGGACAACATGATGAAGAGCGCGGCCGAAAGGGCCAGGGTCCACAAATACTGCCAGAAGGCTCCGCTCCTCGAGCGCGGGCAGATCATCGACTTCGACGACGCTATGCTGATGGGCGCGATCCTCACGATGGCGGAGATGCTGGCCGATCGGCAGACCCGCTACCAGTGCTGGGTGGCAGGGCACGCGGAGTTCCTCAAGGCAGGGAAGACGCGGCGGAAGCCGGCATGGATGACGGTCCGGTTCGATACAAAGCCGAGGCAGGCCGTCCTCGACATCATGAATGCCGCGAAATTCTCCTATGACGCCGCCAGCATGACTTGGTGTGGCGAGGGCGACGTCGGTCACGCTCGGGATCTGATCGACAAATCCGGCGTCGGAGGCGCGGCAGAGGCGGCGCCTCGGATGGCGAAGTCGAGGAAGCCGACTGTCTGAAGAGGGCTTCCAGTCGGTCCCGCCCGGTCCAACCGCGAGCGCGATCATCCCACGGAGTCGGAAGGGACGCCTTGTCTGGTCGTCCGGGATCGAAGCGCATGGCGGCGATCCAATATCGGGAGCCACGCGGTGGTCGAGACGAGCGATCGGATGAGCAGAGCGCCGCGCGGAAAATAGGAGTTCGGCGGGAAGGCACATCCTGCCCTCTAGGGGCCGATCCCGACGTTGCGATCCAACATGCGGGGCTGGCACATGGCAACAGGAGCGAAGGTCCCATGCGGCGATCGCGAAACAAGGAACTGCAATTCAAGGCCCGGCCGGCCCACGACCCTGCGGGCCGAGGGCCCAACCGTCGGCAGGGGCAGCGAGCCGGCAAGGAGGCGGGGCGGAGTAACGCGACGATCGAGGCCGGCAAGCTCAAGAGGAAGAAAATGAGGACGGTTCCGACGTCGGGACGACCGGATCCCGGGCCCGATAACAATGAGACCGGCGACGAAAAGCGCGTCATCATTCAGATCCGCGTTCGTCGTGCGCTGCGCCGGCTGATCAAGCGCCTCGCGGACGAAAACGAGGAGACGGTCCAGACCTACATCCTGCGGATCCTCCAGGAAGCCGGTGTGCCCGTCGCCGATGGTGACCTGCTCGATGGTCGCAAGGCCAAGAATCGATTGCGTCGTACCTCGGCATGCAGGACCGGCCAAGGGTCGAAGGCTGCTCCGCAGGGCTCCACCACGCAGACGCTTGGCAAGCTGCTCGCGGGCGCGCTCGCGCAAGCGGGGATCGCTGGAGACGACATGACGACCCGGAGCCAGAACGGCTGCGTGGTGATCGTGAATGTGGGCGGCTGCGCGGCAGGCTCGTGCCGCCGCCGCGGGTCACCGTAGCAGGCCCATAGGTCTGCTGTGCTGCAGTCACGGTGGTGGGGCTTTTTATAGCTTTAGTACAGCACTGCCACGCCTGATTGTGGCGTAGGCGAAACCCTACCGCTGCCGAAGCAGGGGCACCGCCACCTGCCGCGCCGGCAACCAGGTCGCCGCGCTCCTGCGATGACATTGATGCCTGCGAGATCGAGATCGAGGACTAACGATCATCGCAGGTTCTTCCAGCCGTCAAGCCGCTGCAGGCAGTTCACGGACGAGTAGTGCCGCTAGTTCGATACGGAGATGCAAGGCTGCAGCGTTATCGCACGGCGGAGGCGAAGAACATCTCAAGGGCGCGCTGGAGGCGCGCACCATCTCGGACCTCGCATTCCCAGACAACGAGAACGCGATAGCCCTGCGATTCGAGAGCAGCGATCTTTTCGGCGTCGCGGACCTGGTTTCGGGCGAGCTTCTCGCTCCAGTAGCCGGTATTCGATTTCGGTGACGACGCCAGCCGGCAGCCTGTGTGGGAGTGCCAGAAGCACCCATGGACAAAGATCGCCCACTTGTGACTTTTGTTCGCGAGATCGGGCTTGCCTGGGAGGTCGCCGACATGGTTGCGGAAACGTAAGCCGAGCGCTTGTACGGCCGATCGGGTCAGCACTTCTGGTTTCGTGTTCTTTGAGCGGATGCGCGCCATCATCTGGGAGCGCGTGAGTGGCTCGCGCTTCCGGCGGGGTGGTATCTTTGCGACTGCTGACGACTTGGACTTGGGCACCCAGCTTTCCTGTCACGACAATTGATCTGCGCTCGCGGTCGCCGCGGCCGTCACCACGCTGGGTAGATCGTCCAGCGCGAAGACGCAGGTCGACCGGTCTGCCCGCAGCCGGCCATCAGGCTTCAGCTTAGCCGAGACGATTCTCCAGCGCGCGTCCTTTGGCGACGCGGTCAGGTCACCGTGGATGCTCCGGCGCAAAACGAGCGGCTGTATTCCTGGCGGCATGGACGGCTGATGGACAGAGAGATACGCAGTGTAAAGGTCTCCATCCTGACCCGGCTCGATCCAGTCCAGCACGCCAGCCGCCGCGGTCTCTGTGAGGCCGTTTGAACCAGCTGTGGCGAGCCACGGCCAGAATGCCGGGCAGAGCGCTTGGAATGGGCATGCGGTGCACGCCTCCTCCCCGGGCCGGGCAAGCGCTTCTGGCGGAGCCGCTGCGGCAAGAGTCCGATTCAAGCTGTCGAGCGCCGCAAGTGCGTCTCTGGCTTCTGCCTCGCAGACTGCGGGGTCGAGCGGCACGTCCATGGTCTGGCCGGATGCGGCGACAACGCGGCCCTCTGCTGGCCACCGCCCCAGCGCTTCGGCGATGATGGCTGCGTAGAGTCGAAGCTGCCGGCGGAATCCCTCAAGCACGGCCTCCGCTCCGCGCCATGCGATATCAGGAATCGAGGACTTGTATTCGGTAAGGACTCGGCCATCGAAGCGGTCCGGACGGCCCGCAAGCCGGCCTCCTCGCGCTAGAAGCAGCCGCTCGGCAGACATACCGCCGCTACGCGGCGCCTTGCGCTGGCCGCCGGTATTCGCGGTGATGATAGCCTGTGCCGACGAGAGCGCCCGCTGCCGGACAAGAAAATAGCCGGGCCAGCGATCGGGTGCCGCATAGCGCGCGTCGAGCCGATGCGATCTGGCCGATGCAGCCGCCTCATCGACCGCCGCCGTCCAGACCTGCTCCGCGGTTGCGGCTGTTGCACCGGGCTGTGCGGCCGCCTCCACGACCTTGTGGAATGCCGTTCCTAGCCATGCGCGTGGATCATGCAGGACGAAGCTCTCCGCAGCCCGCGAGGCGGCGAAGGCACCGCGGAGCGGACACAAACGCATGTGAGACCATAACGTCGGGCCGGTGCGGTTGAGGGGCGTGAGGACGATCTGGCCGTGCATGCTAGACTGGCCGCCGCAAAGCCTCGAAAACCGAAATAAAGCTGCGCTGCGGATCGACCCTAAGACCGCGGTTGCGCTCTGCGTCATCCCAGGCGGCCGCAAGTTGCGGACCCACCGCGGTTCGGTCGGTGAGCCACAGCGGATGGGTGACGATGACGGCCTCTCTGCCGTCTGTTAGGGCAGGCAGGCCGCCGAACAGCGTGCGGATGAAGCCGGGCCGCGCCGCCTCGAGCGTGATGGCCGCAAGATCCGCTACGCGGCTCCATCTCGGGGACGATAGCAGGAGCGGGACGGACGGATCGAGCGCGAGCTGCGCCATGTCGACCGCGAGCCGCCAATCGAGCAGATTGTGATAGGCGAGATTGCTGTAGCTGCGCAGGCAGTCGGGGCAGGACGTGTCACAGGCGTCCGCGTGGGAATGGGTGGCCAGCCGGTCATGAAATTCACGCGGCGTCGGCTGGGCGATCATCTCCAGCAGTTCCTGCATGGCTGCCGGGGTGCCAAGGTGGGTCGCATAGCCCGCGCCATTCTCAAGCGTGTCGGAGAGGAAGACCTGGCCGACGACGGTGCCGAGCGCCGGGCCTTCCTGGCTGCGGATGCCGGCCTTGAGCTCATAGTCCTGGATGTCGAGATAGACGGCGGCAGCGCGGCGCAGCATGAAGGCCAGCGAGTAGAGCGCCGCCCGCCCCTGCGGTGTCCGGGGATCGGCGCCGCGCCCAGGGCCATAGTCGCGGATGCCCAGCAGCATCATGTCGGTTTCGCTGATCGCTGCCAGCGCGCACGGCAGGACCGGCGACGTCGGCGAAAGCGGCCGTCCCGGCCTGCGGCCGACCGATGCGGCATGCTTCTCCTCGGCGGCATTGGCGGCGGCGATGTCGACCATCGCTTCGGTGCCGGCCCAGCGCTCCTGCGAGAAATGAAAAAGTCTGCCGGCGTTGTCGTTGACGACGTGAAGCCGTCCCTGGCCAGCGCCGACATCGAAGTTCAGGTGCGGCGTGATGGGAAAGGCAGGCCTGCCGACCTTTGGCCGCGCGGCACGCGGGACGAAATCGAACACACCATCATAGTCGCGCGCCTTGGTGAAATAGCTGACGAAGCCCTTAGGCTGGCGTAGGTCCATCGGGTGATAGTCGCGTTCGTCCGGCCCCGTCGGCGATGCGCAAACTGGGCAGGCTGGGACGTCGGGGGTCACCGTCTCGACGTGCTGGCAGTTGCCGCACAGGCCGATGCGGACCGACGGGCCGAGCGGGTTGCTGTCTTCGACGGCGCGAGGTCCCTGGGGCCGGTAGTGCGCGACGCCGATAGCGGTGTGGATTGTCCGCTCTTTCACGGTCTCGGCGCCGGGCGCGAACATGCTGACCGCAAGCTCGAGATCGCGGTCGACGACCTGGCGGGGCGGCCAGTTCGTGGGCTGCTTGTGGTAGAGCAGGCGTGCGCGCGTTGGGAACCCGAACATAGGAAGGATGCCGCGATTGGCGAGCCGCTCGCTCAGGCCGATCTGGATAAGGCTCTGGTCCTGGGTCGCAGCCGTGATTTCGGGCACGAGCCTGGTGGTGATCCAGCCGATCGCGGCCGTCCGCTGGGCGGCGTCGCCGGCGAGACGCGTGCCGACCAGGAGCGCATCGCAGATGCTCGCGACAGCAGCATGATGCCAGCCGATCCATTCTTGGATGATGTCGGCAACGGTCGTGCCGGTATAGCCGGCAGGCGGATTGGGCGGCGGCTGCGTCCACGCGTCGGCCGTGCCGAACTCGCCATGCACGCTGTCTCCTGCCGTTCCCGGGAACAGGCTGAGCTCTGAAAATGCCCTGCGCAGCACTTCCTTCGCGAAAACGCGCAGGAGGATCTGCGGCCTGTTGGTGTCGACATAGGGAGGAGGCGGCGGATCGGCCGTGATTCGTTCGGGGCGCTGGAAGTAATAGTCATCGTGACTGCGCCCGCGGCAAAGCGTCAGCGCCAGCGAAAGCGGTGCACCGCGGCGTCCTGCGCGTCCGACGCGCTGCTGGTAGTTGAAGCGCATCGGCGGCATGTTGGCCATCATCACTGCCAGCAGCGATCCGATGTCGACGCCGGCCTCCATGGTGGTGGTCACGCTTAGCAGGTCGATATTGTCGGTGAGCGGCACTTCGGCGCCGACCGTGATGTTCTGGAAGAGGCGCTGGCGGTCGCGTGCGAGCACCTTGTCCGTCTGCCCGGTGAGCTCGGCGCAATTGAGCCGGAAGATGGGGCCGGCGCTCACAGCCAGCCAGCGGTAGTAATCGGCCTCCTGGCCTGCATCATCGATTCCGATGCGCAGCGGCGTGCCAAGCCGGTTGTGGCAGCCGCTGCAGATTCCGCCGCTTGCGTGCAGATGGATGCGCGAACAGCGGCCGCACTCATAATAGATATCGCCGGCATCGGCGGCGAACAGGCCGCGGAAGAGCAGCAGCCCTTGATCGAACACACCCGCCGACGTCAGGAGATCGGTGACGTCGCGCTCGAAGTCGGCCGGAACGAGCCCATTCAATACGGCGACGGCTTCAAGATAGTCGCGCGCATATTTCGGGAGGCGCGGGTCATCGACGGTCGCGCGATGGGTGTCGATGCGGCGCCGCTTGCCGAGCATGCGGATGCAGCTGTCTGCGGCCTCGCAAACTACAGCCGCGGCACCAGTGTGCCGCATGCGGTCAAATGTGACATAGCCGAGCTTCAGTGATTCGAGGTCGCGCCGGCCGCCGGAGAACAGAGTTTCGGCGACGGCTTCGCGTGCCGCGACCTGGATGCGCGTGCGGTGCGCCTGCTCCTCGCCTGAAAGCGCCGGCCTGTAGTCCGGCGGAGAGCGGGTCCAGTCGAAAAGCCGCTGCCATTCGCCCTGGTGCTCGTCGAGGTCGGTCCACATGACGCTGCGGTCGACACCGCCGGGGTTCATGCCGGTGGTGAGCAGCCGGCGTGCGGCCTCCTCCTCGAGGTCGGTGACGCGCGAGAGCCCCGCACGGGCTCGGGCGAGAACCTGGGCCGAAAGCTGCTCCATAGTCAGGCCGCCGACTGCCGACGGCAAGGCGCGCAAAGTCGGGTGCTGCGCCGAGTGAATGGCCTGGGCTTCTGTCTGCCGCGAAACGGCGAATCGCCCGGCGAGCGCAGTTTCTTCAGGGCTCAGGGCGGCACCTTGAACCTGGCGCTCGAAGAGAAGCACCGCGCGCGTGCTGTCGGCCATACCATCGACCAGCGCCTGGCGCAGCCCGTCGAGCCAGTGAGACTTGGCGACGCCGACGGCGAGCTTGGCGGCGTCCTGCCGGCTGTCAGAAAAGAGGACGAGCTTGCGGCGCACATCTTCCGGCGGCGGTCCGGCAGCCGCCTGCGGTGGCGCGATCTCGCGCAGCAGTGAATCGGAGAGCACTTGCGCGACCTTTTGGAAGCCGGTGCGCTGCGTGCGGATGGGCGCGGAGCTGGCCATTCCGCTCCAGTTGGCTTCGCACTGGGGGCAAACCGATGGACGCTCGTTGCGGGCGCTCGGAACGGCCGCGCGCGGCGGCACGGGGTTCTGATGGAGGTCAGCGACATGGTAGATCCACCCTGTCGCGTCGGTGCTCCGCCGTGCGACCTGGATCTCGCCCGTGCGGTGGTCGAAGACAGCCATGTGCCATCTGCGCGTGACGCCCTCCTGGACCCAGCTGTCGCGCTGCGGCTGGCGAAGAGTGCCGTCCGGAAGCCGCGCGGGCCAGTAGATGGCGTAATTCTCGTAGTCGCGGTCGTTGGCCGAGTGGTCCGGCGCCTTTTCGATGTTGGGATCGTCGGGGACTAGCGACCAGACATTCTGCTGCAGCGTGCGCCGGTAGCCGCCCAGAAAGATGTCGCCGCAGGGCTCGCAGTAGAGCATTTCGAGGACGCGCGATCCGCATCCGCAGGTGGTCGTCGGGCGGTCGAAGAGCCGGCCGACCGGAATGGCGGCGTCCGTCCAGGACGCCTCGCTGCATTGCGGATTGCTGCACGCCCAGACGCCCTGGACGTTGCGGAAGAAAAGATGGACCCGGATCGGCAGCAGCGGCGCGGCGCTTAGCGATTGCGCGGGCGCCATGGCCGCGACGACGCCCGTCGCGGCCGCCATCGAATCCTCCGGCGTGTCATTGGGAAAGAGCGTCGCGCCGAGCGTGCCGATGGTCCGGGGCACGACTGTTGGATTGTTGTCTGTGCCGCCATTGCATGCGGCACGCACGGCATCTGGCACGCCGGCGTCCGCCAGCACGGCGCCCAGCTGCTGTGCTTCGGGCAGGCTGACGTCGGGCGCCGGGAGGCCGGCTGCGGCAGCGAACGCACTGGCGGCGGCTGAGAGACTGGTTCCGCCGCCATTGGCGACCTGATGTCCAAGCTCCGTGAGCGGAGCGGCGAGGTGGCGCAGACGGTCCGCCGCGCCGGGAGGCAGCGGGAGCGCACCGCCCCTGATCAAGTTGAACGGGCGCGACCGGCCGAAAAACTGCAGCAGATAGCCCTGCGCCCGGGCTTCGTCTTCGCCGAGCGATGCGCTGGAGGCGAGGATGCGCAGCTGCGGATGATCGGGGTGGAGACCGAGGCGGTCGTAGAGGACGCGAAGGATGTAGCCCACCTCGGTCCCCGGCGTGCCGCGATAGGTATGCAGCTCGTCGATCACGAGATGGAAGATGTTGGCGGGATCTGCCTCCAGCCATTGGCGGGTCTGGTCGAAGATGGGAACTTCAACGTCCCGCATCAGCATGATGTTCAGCATGCTGTAGTTGGTGATGAGGACGTCGGGCGGTGCGTCCTGCATATCCCAGCGGCTCCACGCCTCGCCGCCATCGAAGCGGGGGAAGAAGCGCTCGGCGTCGGTTCCGGCGACCCGCGCGGCCATGCTGCTCAGCCGTTGCAACTCGGCGCGCAGTTCGCCTTCCGCGCCGTCGCGGTCCGGCCGCCCCGAAACCGGTGTCCAGCCGGTATAGCGCCCGAACCAGAAGCGGTTGCCCGGACGGTTTGCGCCGAGCCAGGCGCGCACCTGGTCGCCGTCGAGGGCCAGGCGGAGTCTCGCCATCTGATCTTCGGCGAGTGCGTTGAGCGGATAGAGAACAAGCGCGCGCATAGCCGCTGGCCGGCCTCCCTGCTCGTGCGCGCGCTGGGAGATGCGCGGATGGTAGCGCCGGTTTCCCGAGCCAGGGGGCGGTGGCATCGTCCACCAGTCGTTCCGCGGCGCTGTTGCAAGCACCGGCCAGGCGGCGGATTCTCTGATGAGTGCGGCAAGGACGGGGAGATAGATGGACTCGGTCTTGCCCGATCCCGTGCCGGTGAGGATGACCGAGTCAGCACCGTGCAGGACGCTCGAACGCAGCATCTCCACCTGGTGCGCGTACAGCTCGATCGGAACAGCGCCGCGCGGCAGGTACAGGCCCCGTTCGGCGATGGCTGCGAGGTCGCCTACGGACGCGGCTGTCCAACCCGGAGCCGCTCCAAGCACGCTCGTCACAGCGGAGCGCACGTCATGGCCGCTGCCGGCGTAAGGCGGCTGCGGCTCTACAAGCGGCTCGCGATACAGCACGCCGTCGCGGTCGAGCAGCTGCCGGCGGGCTCGGACCAGCTCGTCAAAGCGCAGGTCGAAGGGGCTGTCGAAATAGCGCAGATATGCGCCCTTGAGGCTTTGAAAGGTCTGGATTGGATCGCTCATGCGAGTTTCAGCCCCGTAATGGCCAGCGTCAGCCTCAGGATTTCTGGAGGGACGCCGGCAAAGGAAATCCGCCGGCTCGCAGCGTCGTACTGCGGGAGAAAGCCGGTGCAGAGGGTAAGAGCCCGGGCAATGGGCGCTGGGGGATAGAGCTGGCCTGGCAGATCAAGCGCACCCGAGCTGGCTGTCCAGGCAGCCGCCTTGAGCTTCGCGGCGGCGGCAAGCCGGCCGGCGCGGTCGTCGATATAGGCGCACTCGGACACGTCCGTCTTGAGGAGGCTCACCCAGTCCCAGTCGCGCTTGATGCGGAAAAAGCCGGAGCGGGCAGCGGTTGCCTCTGCGAGCGTGGAGGCAATCCAGCCGATCCGTGACCGGGAGAAGCGGCGCACCGTCTCGACGCGTCCGGCAACCATCGGACACGGCGTGCGGGGCCAGTCGTGGATCGCCGGCGTGCATGCGAGCAGCGTAAGCGCCGCGTCATGCTGGAGCGGGATGCCAGCGGCGGACGCAACGGCTGCGAGCCCGCTATTTGAGCCGGCCATCACACGGATCACCGACGGCCGCGCTGCTGCGGCCTGCGTGTCGAGCTGTACACCGGCGCTTGCGCATGCGTTCGCCAGCGAAGCGAGAACGCCGGGAGTGCGGGCGCCGCACAGCACCGCAGAAGCGCCGCCGTCTGGCCTTCCTGGCAGCGCCGCGAGGACGGGCGGTGCAATCTTCCAGTCGGCGCCGGGCAGCAGTTCGATATGCCCGAGCGTGGCCAGATCATCCACGGTGCGGCGGGTCGCACCCGTATCGGCAAGGTCGGAGGCGATGTCGCCGACCCGGCCAGACCGGCGGAAGGACATCCATTCGAGCAGACGGTCCGTCATGGGCGCGGCCTCCTGTTCCTGAGCCGGCGGGCGCGCTCCTTGGCCTTCCGCCAGGCCGCCTCGCCGGGCGCATCGGCCTGGACGAGAGGCAGGCGCCGCGCGGCTGCGCTCCGCACAATGGCGACCCACTCCGCGTCGTGCCGCCGGGATGGATTCTGTGCGGGTGTGAGGCCGAGCCAGATGACGCGGCCTTGCGACCGGCGGGGACCAGTCGCCGAAAGCAGAAAAGCGGGCGGTTCGGCCACGAGGCCGACGGAGACGGTGGAGTCGGCGCGCGGACGGAGCGGCGTGGCGCCTGCTCTGGCGCCTAGCGCGACGAGTGTCTGCTGGGTCTCGGCGGCGAGCACCGTTTCGTCGGCTGGTCCGCGGATGAGCGCACCGCAGATTCTCGCCCGCGCCCAGGGCTCCCCCGCGCCATTGCCGAATCGCTGGGGATGGGCGTCCCAGAAGTCCCAGCCGCCGGACAGCCAGGGATCGGCAGCAATCTCGTAGGACACAGAAGGCCCGGGGACGATGTCGACCATGTGCTGGCCGGGCTTGTCCCACCCAGGCGCGGTCCAGGCGCCGTCCGACGAGAGCTCCGCCGCGATGCCGCCGATCGTGACTGAGGCAGCGCCCGGCGCTGGCGTGACGATGATGCGCGGAGGATGGCCGGCGGCGTAGGCACGGCCTCTGACCGCGAGCCCACCTTCAAAGCTGATCTCCAGCCCCTCACCTGGGTCCATCGTCCGGAACCCTGCGGATAGCGGCGGCGTCGCGGCGTGGGCCGGGGTGTAGCCGGACAGCACGAGCCAGCCGCCGGGGATGCCCTGCCAATGCTCGTGGGTCTGGAGCTCAGGGGAGCCCGTCGCAGCCGCGGCCAGGCGGACGGTCTCTGCATCGCCGGACCGGCAGATCAGCGTATGCGCGATGCCGGCCCTTGCCGCGCTCGTTGAGATCAGCTCGGGTTCGTTCGGATCTTGCGCGAAGATGTGGACCTGCCGTGCGCTCCGAAGCCATTGGAATCCGTCAGTGCTCGTAAGGCGCAGCTCCCCGTCAAGGAACCCGCTCGTCCACGGCAGATCCAGATCGTCGTAACGCTGCTCGTCATAGGCTTCGACCGCATCGCTGCCGGCTTCGAGAACCTTTACGCGTGCTGGGAAGCCGTCCGGACGCGTCAGCACAACGGATAGCCGCGCCGTGCGGTGGATCGGATGAAGCGACAGGCGCAGCTTGGCTTCGGCCGGTGGACGGGTTGCCGGTCCTGGAGCAGCCGCGACTGGCTCTGGCGATGTTCCAGCGGCCGCAACTGTGCGGCGCTTTCCTCTACGATCGCGATGGACCGCAGGCTGCCGTCGCCGGACCGCCGGCCCAGACTCCGGCATGGAGTCCTGCGCTACGTCGGAACAGGATTCAGGCTCTACATAGCCGGTACTTTCTGGTGAGCGCTCCTCCGCTGATGATGGAGGGGCCGCGGGACCGTGTTCGCCAGTGCCCGGTTCTGCACCAGGCAAAGCCGGCTGATCGGCGCCAGCCACCTCGACCGGGAAGTCCCCCTCTGGCGAATCGCCCGCGCCCTCCGCTTTGGCCGGAGTGGCGCCGCAGGGCGCGCCAGCCGTACCGGATGGGGCCAGCACCGGGGCAGCGCGGTCCTGATCTTCAGCAGCGCGGGACGGAAGAGTGAGGCTATCCGTCTCCTGTATTGCGCCCTGATCGGCAGTCACCGGAACCGGTCCGACGTCATCAGCCGGTGACAGGCCCGGCTCTGCACTGTCCGCTCCGCTGCCATCGGGCACCGGAGCCGCTGGCGCTGTGGCATCCTCCGCCGATGGAGGCAGCGGGACAGGAATACCCGGCTCCGATCGCTCGGCCTCCTCGTGCGGCACATCCTTTTGTTCCGGCCCCTCTTCCTCATCGAGGGTCTGCGTCGGGTCCGCCATTTTCGGGCCGTTTGGCGCCGGCTCCACGGAGATAGCGGGTGTGGTGCCGCCCATGGTGTCCAGCATCGTTCGAGCACTGGGGCTGGTGCGCTGGCTTTCTCTGCCCAGATCGGCGTCGCCGCCCGCCAATTGCGGTCCGGGTGCCCGGAGGGCGACGCCTGCAGCACGCCGCGCCGTCTCGAAGCTCGCGGTACGCGACAGCCGCCGCCAACTCCAAAGGCCGAGCATCATGGCCAGTGCAGCAAGCAGTCCAGCCATCACCAGAAGAACCAGTCCCTTCATGTCGGCCCTAACGGCTTGCCTTGCGGGGCATCTGCTCCAGCAAGCCCGAAACGGCGCGAGCAACCGCACGCCCCATGAGCGGAGGAACCGCGTTGCCGACCTGCTTCAGCTGCTGCCACTCGCTGCCGTGGAAGATGAAGCCGTCGTGAAAGGACTGAAGCCGCGCCGCCTCACGGACCGTGATCCAGCGGTTGTGTGTCGGGTGGATCCATTCGGACAGGTCCCGATGCATTTGCGCGAGGATCGTGTAGGAGGGCTTTTCGGGATCCAGGCGGCGCCATTTGTGTCCGCGTGTGCCATTCCAGAGAGCGGCCGGAAGGGAATCGCCGCGGGCGCCGGGGCGGATGGCGGCGATGATCTTCCTGCGGCGAGCCTCGATCTCCTTCGTATGATGATTGTGAAGCGCGTCCTCGGAGAGATTCTTTCGCTTGCGTGCGGAGGTCAGCAGCTCATGATCCCAATCGAGGCGCATGAGTTTCTGGAAGTCGGAGTAGCGGCCACCGGGCTTCCTTGGATAGGGTAGCGGCCCATCGTCCTCCGACACGGTTTCGGGAAGATCAGAAAGCGCTTCGCGGACAGTGACGATCGTGTCCGATTTCTCCCGCCCGACCAGCGCCTTGATGGTTTCTTTGAAATCCCCGGTGAACGGCAGTCTGTCGCGGATGCCGAAAACTATGACGCGTCGACGGTGCTGCGGGACCCCGAAATCCGAGGCGATGACTGGGAGGATCGCCGTCCGTGAATATCCAGCTTCCCGGAACGCATCGAGGATCCTGGTTTTGAAATGGCCATTCTTCATGGCCACCATGTTCGGAACATTCTCCATCACAAAGGCGCGCGGCCGCAGAAGACGGACGACGCGAACAAACTCCTCGTACAGGCGGTTCCGTGGATCAGCGAGGTTGCGGGGGCCAATCTGGCTGAAACCCTGGCACGGCGGACCCCCGTAAACCATGTCGATCTTGCGGTCGGCCAACTCGCGCAGGCTTGGCACGCCCGGCTGCTCATCGTGCAGGAAACGGACAATGTCGCCCTTGAACAGGGCGACGTCGCCGAAATTGGCGGCATGCGTTAAGCACGCCTGAGCATCCGACTCAACGGCGCAGACAACTTTCCAGCCCGCGAGGCGTACGCCCTCGCAGAATCCGCCGGCCCCGCTGAACAGCGACACGGCCTTCAGGGTCATGACACGCTGCCCCGGCGGCAGGGCACGCAGCTGCCGTGATCGCTGCCTCGATATCGTGGAAATGCACTACGCCCCATCGTCCTCCGTCACGGCCTGCGGGTCTGGTCCGATTCCCGCAGATCCCCTCCTTATTAAGCGCGCCTGGCCACTCAAGCTCCAGACGACTGAGCGCCGGTAGAATCGGCGCGTTTCCGAGGCGATGAGGTCCTGTGTGGCAGTCCGAGGATAGTATAGACTAAAGGTGCTCAAGTTCTCTAGCCCACACGCTACGGTAGCGCCAGTGTACCGGATCCGCCTAACCAGCCTACTCCTGGTCGAGGAGCGCCTCCTCGAGGCCAAATATTTTGCCCGCCGTCTTGCGAAGCAGCGCGACAGGGACAGGTTCGGCTATGAGCTGAACGCGTTCTTGGCCGCCGCGCGCAGCGTAACATTCCTGCTGCAGAAGGAAATGGCAAGGGTCCCGGACTTTGCCGAGTGGTGGGACAGCCAGCGGCGCCTCCTTTCAGCCGATCCCGCGGCTGCCTTCTTTCTGGGTCTGCGGAACTTTTCGCAGAAGGAGGGACGAATCTCTCTCGTCGGGAGTTTGCTTGGTCGCGGACGGTGGTCATACCGCTTCGCGGGCAACGCTGAACGCGTCCCGCCCGCCTTGATGAACCGCGATGTCGCTAACTGCTGCCACGAGCATGTGGCAAAGCTCGCAAGGATCGTGCTCGCCTGTGCGGAGGCATTCCCGTACCAGACGTGTCTGGGGAGGGCGCTTACGCCAATAGGGATGGAGGCGCTGCAGCTGTCTCTGGAGGATCTGGAGGAGACGCTTGGCTTGCCCCGGGGATGCACCGAGGTCGGCGATCCTCTGAACCCTGAGCGACGCATCATGGTGTTGCGCGAGCATGTGGACGGCGTAGACTTTGCCGCGCTGAAGCGCTTGGCGGACTGGAAAGTGAAACCAATGCCTCCGCCAGATTCGGCCTCGTCCGTTTTGTCCGAACAGCTTCTGACCGCGCTGGTGAGACAGCTCGAAGAACCCGGCCGGCGCGTCGCGACTTCCGACCCGACCACGGAACTCCTCCTCGGCGGCGTTCCCGAGGACGGCTTCTAGGATGCATAACATCGCCGCCAGCTCGTTCCGCGCCGGCCAGCAAGCCGAGACCTGTCTGACCGCGGAGGATTTCCCGTGACGGTTAAGGCCCGCGAAGTTCTCGATGACTGCCGTGTGGCGCTGTCGCTGCTGGAAGAGGAAACAGACATCCAGCGATGGCGCATTCACTGGGCCGCAGCCGTTGCCCTGATCAGGGCTGTCGGCCACGTCCTCGACAAAGTGGACGGTGGGGACCAAATCATCAAGCAGGCCGCCGACGCCGCGTTCAAGCAGTGGAAAAGCGCGGACCCGAAGCACGAGATCTTCCGCGAGTTCATCGAGCGCGAGCGCAACAATCTGCTTAAGGAATATCGCAGCGACGTTCACCCCCTCGCAGAGGTCGCCCTTGCGGTGGAATTCACTGCCCAGCCGGTGGATGGCGGCCCTCCCGTGAGGTTCGCTCACGTCGGGAAGATTGGCGAGAACATCTACCGGCCGCTTCTCGACGGGACGTGGGAAGGCGATGATGCTCGCGACGTCCTCAGCGAGGCCATCGCATGGTGGGAACGCGAGCTTGCCGCGATCGAGCAGGAAGTGGCGCGCCGGCAGTCGGCGCAAGGTTAGGGCAAGACAGGGCTGAAGCGCTTCTTCCTGCCTGCCCGGCAACATTGATCAGCTTGCTTCCGACAGCGTCGCGTACCGCGTCCCGGCGATCATGCGGTGGTGAGTGCACTGTCCCGCCCCGACTCACACACGCAGCCGGCGCGCGGCGAGAGCCGTGCGCACTGCTAAGGTCGCCACGCTTCACTCGTTCAAATGCAGCCTTTCTCTGCCGAGGGCGAAAGCCAGAGGTCGTCGCACCGTGATCTCGGAATCGGTTCCAAGTATATGGTGTGAAGAGGTCGAGCCAATAGTTCAAGGAATCCCCCGGATGACTGCGCTGTCGGTTACGAACGGCGGGGTTCTTGCCCAAGCGCTGCTGTGGCTGTAGCGTCCATACTATGATTAAAGCGGGCGGCAGGAAATGCCCGTTGAAGTTGTTGCCATCTTGGTTAAAGGCGGCGATGCGAGCCATGTTGGCAGGCGCAGCGTTCTCCTACGGAGCCGCCAGTTTGGAATAGTGCAATGCGAAAGCCGGAATAGCCGCTCTGGGCAGCGGTAGCAATCCGAAGGGTTGAATCCTATTGCTTTTTCTCCCATTGCCTGTGTCATAGCTTTATCGTCAATGATGGATCTCGGGGAGTTTCAAGAGGTCCGGGCCGACAGCATACGGTTAAGCGGGGGAATGCAATGAAACGCGTATTCTTTGTTCTTGTCACTACAGTCGCGCTTTGGGCTGCGCTACGTCGGCAGGCTACGAAAAGGTGCTCAACAGTTGGATGAACAGCACTGAGCAAGATCTAGTCGCCCAATGGGGTCCGCCAGATCAGGTCTACGAAAGTGGCGGACAGAAATATCTGACCTACCATCGATCGAGCCAGGCCTACTTGCCCGGGGTCGAGCCGACATATCAGACGACCTATTACGGAACATATGCGACGACCACGCCAATTGGTGGATCCCCGCCGCAGACCATCAATCTCAACTGTAAGACGACGTTTACTATCACAAATGGGAAAATCACGTCCTGGCGCTATGAGGGCAACAATTGCGCTGCCTGAGTCCAGTTGATGCGAGCTGCCTCTCGCGGTTCTGGGACTAGCCCAGCCGAATTTACACCCTGGCGAGTGGCCGAACGGAGCAAGCCGTCACCTGCGATCGGCACCCATGACATGTGGCTCGAGGATCGCCGGAAGCAGTTGAGCCAGCAGGTCATGTGGTCGAACCAAGTGTGCGTGCTCATCATCGCCTTTCTGCTGGTTGCCGTGCCAGCGCAGTCCGCTGATCTGCAAGGCCGCCCCTCCGTCATCGACGGCGATACGATCGAAATACACGGAACTCGTGTCAGACTCTTCGGCATCGACGCGCCGGAGAGCCGGCAGTTGTGCAGGGACGCGCAAGGGAAAGACTATCGCTGCAGTCAAAAGGCCGCGCTCGCCCTGGCCGATCATGTCGGCTCGAGCCCTGTTTCCTGCCAGCCGAGGGACACCGACCGTTACGGCCGGACGGTCACGGTCTGCTATCTCGGCTCCGAGGATCTGAATGCCTGGATGGTCGCCCAAGGCTGGGCGGTAGCGTATCGGCAATACTCGACAGACTATGTGCCCCAGGAGGAAGCAGCTCACGCTGCGAAGCTCGGCATCTGGATCGGGACGTTCTTGGCCCGGTCTTCCTTCTCCTGACGCAGGCTTCGAGCCTGGATCAATGGTCTCTCCGGTCAAATCGGCCCATACGCAGCCCGACAATCCGCGTTCGTCTCGCCTACAGCGCGCAGACGAGATCGCCAATCAATAGATCGCGGAGTACCCGTTCCCAGCATTGATGGTGCGCCAGTTTTCCGAACAAATCTGGGCACCCCATAGGTGCCGATGGGGCGACATGTGCGTCAAGGCTTGAGGCCATGACGATTGTCTGGATTGCCGCGAGCCTTACCGACGATCACCGCTGAATTCCGGTTGGCTAAGCCGGGCGATGGACGAAAGCTTCGGATTTTTTAGGCTCGAAGGGGAACTCTGGTGGATCGGCGACGCGCAAGCAGCTGCGTCAGCTTGAAACTGCCGCGCCGCCCAAACCTCCAACGCCGAAATACAAGCCATTCGACCGGCGGGCGGCGCATCTGAAGCATTGCTATCCCCTATCACGCGACGATCCAGGTCGCGCCGTCACCACGGATCACGCCCCCGAGAACCTTGAGCCGGAGCCGCGGCGCCCGTCGCGCCGCTTGTCGCGACCCGTCGGGCGGTCAAGGGAACTTGCCAAATTGTCAGAGGACAATTTCATGGGATGATCGGCGCGCAAGGGCACGAACCGATGAGCTCCATCACCGTGGTGTCATCGTCGCTCCGGAAGCCGTCGCCTCCGCAGCTTCTAAAACGCGCATACCCCCCTGCTAAACCGCATCGATAACACGCAGCCTCAATGGGTTATGGTATGCTCGTTGCGTGGGGTCTAGTATAAGTTTCTTTCGCCGTATGCTGGGATTGCCGCTCGCTGATGAAACGTCAATTGCCGCCACTGAACGCGCTGCGAAGTTTCGAGGCCGCAGCCCGCAACCTGAGCTTTACGAAGGCCGCTGAGGAGCTCTGCGTCACTCAGGCTGCCGTAAGCCATCAGATGAGGCTTCTCTCGGATTTCCTGCATGTGAGCTTGTTTCGCCGCGTTCCGTCGGGCTTCGAGCTGACGGATCAGGGGAAAGAGCTGTACGAGGTGACGCGCCGCTCCCTCGACAGCATTTCGGCCGTGGCCGAGAGGTTGATGAAATCGGGGCAGGAGCAGGAGAACACGCTGGTGATTCGCGTGACACCCTTCTTCTCGCACTACCGTCTTGCTCCCAAGATCGCGAGTTTCCTTGCTCGATGCCCCGATATCACCCCGCACACCGTGATCGGCAGGGAGCCGATCAACGGCGACCTAGGACGCTATGACATCATTATCAGCCACGATGAGGGAGACTGGCCGGACATCCAGGCCTACCCGGTCTTGATTGAAACGATGGTGCCGATCTGCAGCCCGCAGATCAGCAAGTCGCTGGGACGCCCCGTCGAGCCGAGCGACATCAGCCAGATGGTGTTGATCCGCGATGTCTACAACGACAAATGGGGAACGTGGCTGTCAGCAGCTGGTCTGGGATCGGTGGTACCGCGCCGGATGATCGTAACCGATGACCCGCATTTTGCGGTTGAGACAGCCCTTCGAGGCGAGGGAATCTTCTTAGATGCGCCAATCTTCGTCCAGCAACACTTGGATTCCGGGGCACTCATGCTGCCATTCGGCGATCGCTACCCGGTCCCGATCCGCTATATGCTGCGCCACTCCTCCAAGGCAGCCAAAAAGCGCAAAATTCGCCTGTTTCGAGACTGGGCGCTCCATCACCTAGCGACGAACTAACGGGACATCACCGGGTTGGCGGCGGGAATCTCTAGCTCCGCACGATGCGTTTCGTCTTGCCCTCCGTCCGCTCGATGGTGTTCGGCTCCAAGAGCCGAACCAGCGCGCTTGCTCCTGTCTCGGCCTTGATTGTCTTCTCAACCGAATCGGAGAGCGACGCACTGGCCGTAATGCCGGGCGCGAGCTCGACCTCGATCGGAATCTTGTCATAGGGCGGCGCTCCACTCAGAACGATTCTGAATTGCCCGCTCAATTCTCTGTAGCGGTTGATGACGCCGCTGACCGTACTGGGAAACACGTTCACGCCCCGGACCACGATCATGTCGTCCGAGCGGCCCAGAATGCGAAATCTAAACGCTGTCCGGCCGCAAGCGCAGCGATCCGTTCCGGTGATCAAGATGATGTCATTGGTTCGGAAACGCACGAGGGGCTGGCATTCTCGGTCGAGGCTGGTCAGCACCAGTTCGCCGGTGGTTCCGTCGGCCAATGCAATCGGCTGCTCCGTCTCCGGATTGATCAGCTCGGGGTAGACAAAAGCCAGCGCGGTGAAGTGCATATCGTCGGAGCACGCGCATTGGCCTGCAAAGACCGTCAGGATGTCGGAAATGCCATAGATGTTACGCGCGGCGAAGCCCCAAGTGTCTTCGATGCGGGCCCTGAACTCCGGGTTTTCTAGGCCCGGCTCGCCCGTCAGCAGACCCAGCCGCAGACCGAGATCGCGCGGCTTGACGCGGGGGAACTTCTCTCGGAGAACCTGCTCCAAGACGGCGGGGTATGAAACCGTGCAGTTGATCCCGTCGAGCTTCAGATCGAGCGCCGTTCGCACGAATAGCTCGGTACCCCCCACGCCGAACGGGATCACCGTCGCGCCGGTGGCTTCGAGCGCTGCGTGATCCGTATATCCTCCCATCCAGAGGCGATAGTTGAGACAGTGCGCCACCATCAGGCCCGGATGGAGTCCGGCCGCACTGTTCGAAGTTCCGCCGGCCTCCGCGAAAACGGCGGCGTCATGCTTCGACAAGGCTATATTGATGGGTTTTCCGGTCGTCCCTGACGTGCGATGCAGCCGCGTGATCTGGGTGCGCTTCGCGGCGAGGTAGTTGCCAAAAGGGGGGTGCTTCTCTTGGCTCTCCCGCAGCTGCGTTTTGGTTGTCAAAGGGAAGGACGGCAACTCCTCGAGCTTCGCGGGGAGAGCCTTCCCAGCATAGAACGCCGAGCGCTCGCCGACATAGGCGCTTTGGCGCCCCCACAGTTTCTGCTGGAGGCGCCCGACTTCATCCGAAGAACCAAATGCAGTGTTGTTCATCGTCAGGGTCACAGCGTGACTATTGATCTGCGACGCGATCCAGGCCGGTTGACACCCGCTTTCGCCCGCATGCTGCGTCTTTCGTCCAGGCAAGCCTTCATGGCCGCTCCTTGTCGGCGAACTTGCTGGTGCCCTGGCTGATCGCCTCCGAAGCCAGCGCCGTCATATCCGCCAGATACTCCATGTGGAGCCCGGCCGCCGCGGATGCGCCGCGTCCGAACACCAACAACTGTTTTGCCATGGCGACGGTTTTGCCGTGCGTCTTGCTCGCAAAATCGGTGAGGAACTGCGTGGCGGCATCGTGGGCGCCACCCTCGGCGACAACCTCGTGGACCAGCCCCCAATTCAGAGCGGTTGGCGCGTCGATCGTCCGGCCGAAAACGATCATGCTCGACGCCCGGCTCCGCCCCACCAGGCTTGGCAGCCTGGTCGTGCCTCCCCAGGTGGGCAGAGCGCCGAGCAAGACCTCGGGCAGGCCCAGGGTTGCGCCATTCCCAGCGATCCGGTAGTCGCACGCCATGGCCATCTCGAGGCCACCGCCGAGGCAGTATCCCTCGATCGCGGCGACCGATGGGCAGGGATGCTGCTGGATCGCATCGGCCACGCGCTGGCCAAGCGCGGTATGGGCCAGCCGCTCGTCGATAGACTGCTCCGCGAGCTCCTTGACGTCCGAACCCGAGCTGAAGGCCTTGAGCCCGGCACCGCGGAGAATGATCCCCCGCACCTCGCCTTTGCGCGCGTCATCGAGCGCAGCCATGAGCGCAAGCAATGTGGCGTCGTTCAGAGCGTTGCGGCGGCGCTCACGGTTGATGGTGAGTGCCAGGATCTGGCCCACTCTCTCGATCAGCAACCCCTGCTCCGACATGTCGACCTCTTTCCCTTGCACGATGCAGGCACGCTCAGAGCTTGAACTCGTCGAAGGGCAAGTCCCATTTGGCGAGGTTCCTGCCAATCACCATCTTTTGGATTTCGTTAGTGCCATCGAAGATCTGGAACGCCTTCACATCGCGCATGATCCGTTCGACCGGATATTTGCGCGACAGTCCGTTGCCGCCCAGGACCTGAACCGCCTGCGTCGCGACCCGCATCGCCATGTCGGAGGTCACCAGCTTGCTCATCGCGGCATAGGTGCTGGCTTCGTGCGACCGCCCCCTCTCCAGAAGCTCGATCGCTTCCCGGAAGATCGCGCGCCCCGCGGCGATGTCGCTCGCCGCTTCCGCCAGGAGGAAGGCGAGCCCTTGATGCTCGATGATAGGCTTGCCGAATTGACGGCGTTCCTTGGCATAGGCAACAGCTTGGCCAAACGCCGCAATCGCACCGCCAATAGCCAGCGCCGAGCAATTGAGCCTGGCTTCGTCGAGAGTGGCCATTGCGAGCTTGAAGCCCTCGCCTTCGCCGCCGAGGCGATAAGCTGCGGGCACACGAACCTCGTCGAAGATCAGCTCACTGGTCGGGCTCCCGCGGAGGCCCATGAGCTCTTCATCCTGGCCGACTTCAAAGCCCCTCAACCCTTTCGGCACGACGAATGCGCTGACGCCCTTGTGACCGGCCTGCGGATCGGTCTTGGCGAAGACCGTGCAGACATCGGCGACCGAGCCGTTGGTGCACCACATCTTGCGGCCGCTGATGACATAATCATCGCCATCGCGCACCGCCCGGGTCGTTATCGCCGCCGCATCGGAGCCCCCGCCGGGTTCGCTGAGGGCAAAGGCGGGAATGATGGCTCCCGATGCGATATCCGGCAGGAACTTCCGTTTGGCCGCTTCGGTGCCGCCGAGGACGATCGGCGTCACCGCATCGCCGCAGTTCGACACATTCAGCGCGAAGGTCAGGCTTGCCCGCGACAGGCACTCGCACACCAGCAACGGGGTGACGAGGTCCGGACCAATCCCGCCATACTCCTCCGGGACCCACAGGCCGAAAAGCCCCAGCCGTCCGGCCTCCCCGTAGAGGTCACGAGGGAAGGCATTGCTCCGATCGATCTCGGCGGCGCGTGGCGCGACTTTCTCGCGCGCCAGCCGCTCGACATGCTTCAGGATCTCGGCACGGGTAGCCGGGTCGATCGCCATCGGGCGCTCCCGTTTAGAGCATTGTCAGGCCGCCGCTCACGCTCAGCGTCTGGCCGGTGATGTAGTCGGAATCGGGCGAGCAGAAGAAACTGACAGCGGCCGCCATATCGTCCGGCTTTCCCGGCCGCCGGAACGGAATGAGACGCAGCATCCGCTTCACGAGCTCCGGATCCTCCTCCATCTCGGCCTTCAGAAGAGGCGTCTCTGTCGGGCCGGGAGCTATCGCATTGACGTTGATGTTGTAGCGGGCGTTCTCCCGGGCGATCGACTTACCGAAGGCGATGACGCCCGCCTTCATCGCCGCATACACGGCCTCGCCGCTGGTGCCGATCCGGCCTGCATCCGACGAGATATTGACGATCTTGCCTTTGAGGCGCTCGATCATGCCCGGCAGCACCGCGTGCGTTGCGTAGAGGATCGATTCCATGTTGATCGCGATGATTTTCCGCCAGTAGGCCGAGTCCTCCTGGATGAAGCGGGTCGTGCCGACCCAGCCGATGCAGTTGACCAGTGCATGGGTAGGACCCAGCGTCCGCTCGATCCGCGCGACGGTCTCACGAACCGCCTTCTCGTCAGTCATGTCGCAAGTGAACCCGACGGTTCCATCGCCCACCTCGGTGACCACGGTCCGCAGCGCCGATTCATTGATGTCCACGGCGGCTACTTTGAAGCCATCGGCCACGAGCCGGGCGACAATCGCCTGTCCCATCCCACCGGCCGCCCCGGTCACGATCGCCACCTGATTGTCTGCCATTTCCATTCTCCTCAAAAACGATAGGTGCTCAGGCGAAGCCGAAGACACGTGCCGCGTTGTCACGAATGAGCTTGGCCTCTGCCTGTGGCTTGAGGCCTAGGGCGCGGATCTGTTCCAGCGACTCCTTATGGTCGATCAGGGGATAGTCCGTCCCCCACATGACCTTGTCCTGGCCGCGTGAGTTGATGAATTTCACGAGCTCCGGCGACCAGTATTTCGGTGCGTACGCCGACGTGCCGATGAAGACGTTCGGATGCTTCCAGGCGAGCGCAATCGCCTCCTCGACCCAGGGCCAGCCTGTATGCGCGCAGACGATCGCCAGGTTCGGGAAATACAGCGCGATCTTGTCGAGGTGATAGGGCCGGCCGTGTTCGACCGGCATGAAGTCAAGGGTGTGTCCCATGGATATCACCACGGTCGCGCCAAGCTCTTCGCATTTGGCGTAGTACGGAAAGTAGTAAGCGTGATCGGGCGGCAGGCCGAAGCCGTGAGGATGAAGGTGCAGTCCCTTGAACCCGTGGTCCTTGATCAAGCGCTCCAGCTCACGAACGCCCGCGACGCCTTTCATGGGATTGATGCCCGCGAGGCCGAACAGACGGTCCGGGTAGAGCTTGGTGACCGCGATCACCTCATCTGCGGTGGTGTGCTCGAGCGGCCGTTGGTTGTGGTAGGACCAGGTCAGGATGGCACAGATGAGGAGCTTGTCGACGCCGATCTCATCCATCCGCGCCATAAAATCCGCCGGCGCATACCCCTTGAGCGTTCTCGCGCGGCCGACCTGGGCAAAGCGGCTGAGCTCCTCCTCATTGTGCAGGTAATTCTTCTCGATGTTTTCCGGGGTAAAATGCCCCGAAAGCGAGTCGATCGCCCCAACCATGCGCCTTGCCCCGATAGAAGCCCTGGATCAGTGTCGTCCGAATTGCCTTACTCAGCGATCCCGTTGGTCGAGCCAGCGCCGCGCCTTGTACTCGCTGCGCGGCAGGTCGGCCACCAGCTCGACGTCGAAGTGGATGCCCGTCTTCTTGTGAATGTCCTTCTTCAGCCGGGCGACGAAGTCGTCGTAGCCGGCGGCCGGCAATCCAGCCTTCGGCATGACCTTGATTGCAGCGATATCGGCGTTGGTCTTCGACGTCGTCAGCAGGATCTGGTATTCATCCACCTCGCCAAAGCTGTACATGAGGTCGTCCACCGCCTGCGGATAGATGTTGACCCCCTTCACTTTCTTCACGTCGTCCGTCCGGCCGATTGTGCCGATCTCGACGCCGCCGAAGGGTCGGCCGCATGCGCAATAGCTCGCCTTGCGGAACACGCCGCCATCGCGAATGCGGCAGCGGACCACCGGGTTGTCGAAGTGATAGAGGCTTGTGACGACAATCTCGCCGAACTCCCCATCCTTCACCGGTTTTCCCGATTGCGGGTCGATCACCTCGAGCAGTACGAAAGGATCGAGGCTGTGCAGCATCCCGGGCCGACCGGCGACGCCGATACCGTGCTCACAGGTGAACATGAAGTCGGTACGAAGCTGGGTGCAGCCGAATCGGTCGGCGACCTTTGCCTGCCACTGGTTCTCAAGGCGCGAGAAGTAGGAGTATCCGGCGCCTTCAAGCCCCGTCAGCAGGACCTTGATGCTCGGGCATGGCGGGGAACGATCGGCGACCGCCGCGAGGTGCGAGAAATAGGAGGTGCTGCCGTAGAGTGCCTTGGGGCGGAACCGGTTCAGCAATTCGAGCTTCCTGTTGGCGTCGTAATTGCCCACCGGATAGACATTCAGGCCGAAACCGATGGCGCCCTGGTATTCAATCCGACCGCCGCCGAGCATGGTGATCGGCAAGGTGAGGAATGTTTGATCGCCCGGCTCCAACCCCGCCCAGTGGAAGAGAAAGCCGTAAAGGCGCTCCATCGCACGCAGCTCGGTCGCCGTCTGAGCATGGACCTCGACACCCTGGCCGCTGGTTCCGCTTGTCGTGTAGATATCCGAACGCTCTTTGAGAGAGAGTCCGTGGGCTAGGCGCTTACCGAACGGAGGATTCGCGAGCGCATCCTCGACAAAGTCCTTTTTTTCGACCGTCGGGATGCGTTCGCTGAAGTCAGCGAGCGATTTAATCTTGCTGAGATCCGCCCCGGCTTCTTGCCACTTGGCGCGATAGAATTCGTTCGTCGACCAGGTCTTCTGCAGGATCTCCAGCAGCGTCTTGAGTTGATAGGCAGCGATCGTATCGCTGTCCGCCAACTCAAACTTGGGATCCAAAATGCGCTTTTCGACGGTCATTGCTAGATTCTCTCTGTTCAGCGCTCAGCGAACGCTAGTTACTCTGCGAGTGCAGGGCCAATGAATATCTTCCGGTCTTCACAACAAATTTTCATGGCGCTGCCTCATCCCCCACCGAGATAAAGACGCCGAATCTCGGGGTCGTCGCGGAGTTGTTTGCCCGGCCCTTCCAGCTGCTTTTCGCCGGTTGCGAGGACGTAGGCGCGATCACAGACAGAGAGCGCGATATACGCATTCTGCTCCACCAGTAGAATGCTGGTTCCGCGATCTCGAATGCTCAGGATGTGCTCGAATACGACGTCGACGAACTTCGGCGAGAGGCCCGCCGAGGGCTCATCGAGAAGAAGCAGCGAAGGACTGGTCATCAGCGACCGGCCCATGGCGAGCATCTGCCGCTGGCCGCCCGATAGATTCCCGGCGGGCAGGCGACGGCGGTCTGCAAGCGCCGGGAATAGCGAGTAAATGAACTCGAAGTGCTCTTGCAGATCTCCGGCGACGGAATAGCCGCCCATCCTCAAATTCTCTTCGATCGTCAGGCTTGGGAAGACGTTGTCGGTCTGCGGCGTAAAACCGAGGCCAAGGCGCACGTTCTTCTCCGGTGGATTTCCGGTGATGTCCGTGCCGCCGAAGCGGATGGATCCGGCGTAGATAGAGACGAGCCCGAATATCGACTTGAGGAGTGTCGACTTTCCCGAGCCGTTTGGTCCGATGATGGTGACCAGCTCGCCCGGCTGCACCGACATCGACACGCCGCGCACGATTTCGACGCCCGTATAGCCAGCGGCCAGTGCCTCGACGACCAAGTCCTTTGCGGCCGCTGTTGAAGCTTGCTGAGCGGCCGCCAGCCCTTTAGCGGTCATACGGGAAGACCTTCTCCGCGTTCTTCCAGAGAAGCTTTTCTTTGGCCCCCTCGCGAAGCCCGAGCTCTTCCACCTGCTTCAGAGCTTCGGGATGCTTGATCAGCGGGAAGTCCGACCCCCAGAGCACTTTGTCTTGGCCCCACGAGTTGATGAACTTGACCATCTCCGGCTTCCAATATTTCGGCGCGTAGGCGGAGGTGCCGAGATAGACGTTGGGATGCTTCGAGGCGATCGCGATCGCCTCCTCGACCCACGGCCATCCGGTGTGCGTGCAGACGATCGTCAGCTCGGGAAAATAGAGCGCGATGCGATCGAGGCGCGCTGGCCGCCCGTTGTCGATGGGCATGAAATCGAGGGTGTGGCCCATCGAAAAGACAGCGGGGACGCCCAGCTCCACGCATTTGGCGTAATATGGGAAGTAGAATGCATGTTCTGGCCCCAGGTCGAAGCCATGTGGGTGAACGTGAATGCCGACGAAGCTGTATTCTTTGACGCTCTTCTCGAGACGCCGGACCCCTGCCAGCCCCTCGAAGGGATTCACGCCGTAGAGGCCGTACACGCGCCCGGGTAGCTGCCGTGCGACCTCGTGGACCTCTTCCGGCGTGACATGAAGCATGGGCTTCTGGCGCCGGAAGCTCCAGCCGTAGAAAGCGGCGACGTGTACTTTGCCGAGGCCGGCGTTGTCTGCGTAGGCGAGGAATTCCTTGGGCGTGTAGCCCTTCAGATCGCGAAGCCGCCCGACATTGTCGAATACCTTGGATTCCTCCTCGTCCTCAAGAAAGTGCTTCCGCAAGGAGTCAGGGGTGAAAAGATGCCCGAGAATGTCGATGGGTCGGCCCATGGTAGTCGCTCCACTGTTGACTGGTTAGGAGGAGACTGCGTTTCTACGGGGCCCGCCGGCAGGCTGTTTCTGCCCCGACGTGGCCGGTGCGCCCGCTCGCTGGGATCTCGCGGCCAGCCTCTCGACCCAGCGCGACACGCGGCGCTCCTCCGGCAGGAGGCCAGCCGGCTTGAGATTCAGCATAGCGATGAAAAACACCCCGAGCAGGACATAGCGGAGGAACGGAATGCGGCTGACAAGCTCGTCGGGCAGCGGAAGCGTGGCGAGCTGGAGGGTTGAGATCCAGAGAGCCCAGACGATGTAAGCCCCGAGGATCGCGCCGCGATTGTTGCCGGTACCCCCGACGATCAGCATCACCCAGAACAGGAATGTACCTTGGAGGGGTTCGAAGTCCTGGGGCGTCAGGCCGCGGCGATAGTAGGCGAACATGGCGGCGCCGACGCCCATGATCGCAGCGCCGAGGACGAAGCTTTGCAATTTGAAGCGGAATGCGCTCCGGCCGATGGCAGCGACCGCAATTTCATCTTCTCGGAGCGCGCGAAGCACCCTGCCCCACGGCGAGCGGACCGAGCTTTGCGCCGCCCAGTACACGCCCAGGAGGATGGCGAGCAGCAGGCAGAAGAAAAAGATCTGATACTGCGCGGTTGTGAAAGACGGTTCGAACGGGCCGATGATACCAGCAAGCCCCCGGTCGCCATTGACCAGGTCGTCCTGGACGGTCCCGACGGCCCTGATCAGCTCTGCCAAGCCGATCGTCGCGATGGCGAGGTAATCGTGCCTGAGGCGCGGTGTCAGAAAGGCGAGGACGATGGCGAGCAGCGAGCAGAAGAGCGCCGCCGCGACGACGCCCAGCAGCTGCGGCAGCCATTCCTCGGTATGGAGCGCGGGAAAGATATCGAAATTGGGGCCAAGACCGAAGATGTATCGAACGAACTCGCTCGAAGGTGGCGGCAGGACAAACAATCCGGCAATATACGCGCCGACCATCAAAAATCCACCGACGCCGAAATTGTCGATGCCCGCATATCCGAGCTGGACATTGAGACCTATCGTGATGATGGCGAAGATCAAGACGATATCGCCAGTCTGGAGGAGATAGGTCGCGACCGCACCAATATCGCCTCCGGAACGCCAAAGCGGGAAACCTATCAGAATACCGGTTGCGATCAGTGCAATCGAGAGCGTGAGCCCGTTCACCCGCATGTCAGACCGCCCTCCGGCCGCCGCCGAACGGTTTCAAGACCAGGACGACGATCAGCACGGCAAAGGCCACGCTGAGCTTGTATCCGGGAGCGACGAAGGCAACCGAGACCTCCTGCAGGATTCCGACCGCAAGCCCGCCCAGTAACGCTCCGATCGGACTCCCGATCCCGCCGAGCGCGGCAGCGGTGAACAGCGGCAGCACCAGGGAAAGACCGAGCTGAGGCGTGAGCTGGGCCTGGAGGCCGGCCAGCGTACCCGCGGCCGTTGTCAGGCAACCGACGAGAACCCACATAAATATGATGACGCGTTCGATATTGACGCCGGAAAGGCGCGCGAGATCCGGATTGTCGGTGACTGCCCGCATCGCCCGGCCCAGCTTCGTTCCATAAAGAACGAGATAGGCGGCAATCGCCGAAACGATTGCCCCGACGATGACGAATTGCTGATCCGCCTTTATCTGGATGCCGAACGGATACTCGATGGCACGGTGTATGCCCTCCGTCAGGCTTCGCGGCAAAGTGCCCCAGCCGATCGCGATCATTCCGAAGAGGACATAGGCGGTTCCGAATGACAGCGTGGTCAGCATCAACGAGACGTGGCTGCGCCGGCGCCGGGCCGGGCGGTAGACCCAGCGATCGATCAGGATGAGGACGAGTGAAATGACGGCCGCGGAGGCGATCATCGCGAAAAACATGCCGTAGCCGAAGCTGAGGCCGAGGAACTTCTCGCTCGCGCCGGGCAGCTTGCCGAAATTGAACGGCAATCGCACGTCGCCGATGACCAATGCCGATCGGCGCAACCTGCCGGTGTAGAAGAAGAAAGTGAGATACCCGGCCAGCATCATGCCAAGGCCGTGCGCCATATTCGGGAAGCGCAGGACGCCATAGACGATGGAGAGCCCGACGGCACCGATTGCATAGATCGATCCGGTGACGATGCCGGCCACCAGCAATTGCGTGTGAACGACCGCGGCCCAGGCGACGAAGAGCAGGAACGCAACAGACAATATGCCCGCCGTGGGGAACGGGCGGATGATTGGCCTTTGCGCGGACGCGGCAGGCGCGCTGGGCGCTGTCGCTGGGCTTCCCGTGGTCTCGGCCATCAGTCGGCCACTCGCTTGGATCCGAGATACGCGTCGAGAACCTCGGGCCGAGAGACCACGTCGGCCGGCCGGCCATCGACCAGCACCATCCCCTCATTCATGACGATGGCCCGATCGCAGCTCTCCGTGACGAGCTCCATGTTGTGCTCGACCAGCAGAAATGTGATGCCGCGCTCGCGCCGGAGCGATTCCACATGCCCCATGAGCTCGTGCATCAGCGCCGGATTGATGCCGGCGCCCGGCTCGTCGAGCATGACCATCTGGGGGTCGGCCAGCAGCGTTCGCGCAAGCTCGAGGAGCTTCTTCTGGCCGCCCGAAAGGTCGCTGGCCGGCTGGTCGCGCAGATGAGACAGCTTGACGAAATCGAGAAGCTCTTCGGCCCGGCGGAAGGTGGCTTCTTCCTTGGCGGCGATGCGCTTCGGAAAGAGCCATGCGGACCAGAAGTTCTCTCCCCCCGGATTGGAAGGCACGATCATGAGGTTCTCGATGACTGACATGCTCTGGAACTGCCGAGGAATCTGGAAGGTTCTGATCAGCCCTCTGTCGAAGATCCGGTGCGGCGCCAGACCGTCGATACGCTGACCCCTGAAGACGATAGAACCTGAGGACGGCGCAATGAACCCGCTGATGAGGTTGAAGACCGTCGTCTTGCCCGCGCCGTTCGGCCCGATCAGGGCGGTGATCGTTGCCGGTTCCAGCTCGAAACTGCAGTCCCTCACCGCGCTGACACCGCCGAAGCTTCGGTTCAGTCGTTCAACCCGAAGAATCGGCGACGTCAGGCGATGATCGGAAACAGCAGGTTTCTGTGGCAAGTTGCCGGGTTCGCTCATGCCGCCAGGCCCGGTTTTACGCTTCCCCGAATTAGAAGGGCTTGCAATTCACGCAATCCTTGCTCGGGATGAACTCGAAGGTCTGGGACGCCGCGTCGTAGCGGACGAAGCCGTCCGTCAGAAGCTTGCTGTCGGCGGCGTCGACGTGCCAGAACTTGGCGCCACCGACCAGGTTTTCGCCCCGCTGGTCGTATTCGTTCATTCCGGTCACACCGACATAGTCGATGTCTTTCCCGGCAGCGATGAGTGCCAGCGCCCTCTTGATCTCTTCGACGCCAGTCCCGATCTTCTCCCCAGGAGCATTGGCCACATCAAAGAAGGCGTTGCGGATGTCGGCGCTGTTGGCGGAATTCGCCTTTGCCGCAGCCAGCACAGTGAGGACCACGCCGTCATATGCCATTTCAGAGAGCGGGATGCTGGGCGGAGCGCCGTACTTCTTGGCGTAAGCATCGAGATAGTAGTCGAGGCCCGAGCCAGGAATGGCAGATCCGCTGAGACCGATCATACCGTCGAAGGACGACCAGCCGAGGCGTTCAAAGATGTCTGGCGCCTCCTGATCTTCGTCGAAGTAGAAGGTCTTCACGAGGTTGTATTCGATGCCCTCTTTCATGTAGACATCCGCCTGGCCCTCGCCATAGGCAGCGGCAACCACCACATCATGACCGTTCGCCGTGCACTGCTTCAGCTCGGAAAGGTAGGTCGTGGCCGTCGCGTCCGGAATTCCGGCAGACTGGATGCTGGCATTCGGCACGAGCTGCTTGAATGTCTCAGAGAATGCCGCGAGCGCGCCTTGGCCGTAGGCATTGTTGACATACATGACGCAGACTTTGGTGGCGCCGGACGACGATACGACTTTGGCCAGTGGGCCCATCATCGCCTGCATCGGCGACCGAAGCCGAACGAAATAGCCCTGAAAGTCCTTCTGGTCGAGGGTGTGTACCGGCGACACGCAGGCCGTACACATGGTCAGTATCTGATCGGGAACGGTCACGCCCTGCTTGATGGCAAGTGAGCCGCTGCTTCCGATCGTGGGAATGAGCGCCGATACCTTCTCAATGGTAACCAGGCGCTGCGCTTCCGAAAGCGCCTGCTGCGGGTTCGAGCTTGCTTCGCCGAACAGAAGCTCGACCGGCTTCCCCCAAAGCCCACCCGCGGCGTTCACGTCTTCGATGGCGAGCTGAGCGGCGTTCTTGGATGGCTGTCCATATGCCCCGGCCTGACCGGTGAAGTCGCCGACCATTCCGATCTTGAGCGCGGTGGTGGGATGATCCTGCGCCATCGTGCCGCCGGCGAGTAGCGCCGAACAGGCGAATCCGACCGCGGCAAGCCCTATCGACCAAAGTCTGCGCACCGAAGTGCGTGTCTGCCTACACATGTCGTCACTCTCCCAGTTTGTAATTTGAAGTTGAAGTCTTCTCGGACGCGGATCTGCTGATGGGGCGGAATTCAAGTCTTGATCAAAGCGAGATGGCCTTGAAGATGTGGGTCGCGATGCCGACGGTCTCACCACGCTGGTTCTTGACCGTCACATCGGCCATGTAGCGGCTCCGGGAAGGATCGCTTGCCGTGACGACATAGTTAACGTTCATGGTGTCGCCGATGAACACCGGACCGGTATGGCGCAGCCGATCGAGGCCGACGGACGGCAGGACGAATTGAGGCGCCCCCTGCGCCGCGATCGATGCCGCCGTCATCATGAAGCTCGTGATCAGCGCGCCATGGACCAGTCGGCGCCCGTACACGGTCTTCTTCGCATACTCCTCGTCCAGATGAAGCGGATCGAGATCGCCGGTGATCCCTGAGAACATCACCACATCGGTCTCGGTGACCGTCTTGCTGAAATGCGCCTTGAGTCCCATGAGCTCGTTCGTCATGCCTCACTCCGACAGTGCTGATTGCCCCCTTAAAGGCGTGCTCTTATTTGCGCCGAGCTCGATTTGCTCCGCGCTGTCATCTCCCTGCGCCCGGCTTGCTCATGCCGGCTTCCTATTTTTCTGCACTCACCGATGTCTGCGGCAAAATGAAATGTATTTTCACTGCTCTGCAAAAATTCATAAGGGGTGATGCAGGCTTCCCATGTCGAACGCACGCTCTTTTGCATCAGGCACAGCCTGAAGAATGCTGCGTCTGCGAACAAGACGGCGGGGCTCGCAGCGTGCCTTCGATCACCGCGTGGCACGCGATTCCGCGACACTGCCGACGATGTTCACCACGATGGCGGTGAGTACCAGAACGGCTCCGACGATGGCCATGCTCGAGGGGATTTCCCCGATGACGATCGCGGTGAGGATGCTGCCGAGAACCGCTTCCATCGGGATGACCAGCCCGGTATCGGCCGCGGGAATCATCTTGGCGCCGCTATTGAAGAGGATGAAGCCCACGGTCTGCGTGCAGCCCATGAAGAAGCAGAGCACGAGATCGTGAGCGCCGATGGGCGTGACCGAGGCCGTGACGATCCCGGGCGCCACCGCCACCAACCCGGAGACGAGAATCGACCGTGTGAAATCGCAGCCGGTTCCCGCGCCCGATCTGAGCAGCACGACATTCGCTCCGAAGAAGACCGCTGTCGTCAGGGCGAGGAGGTCGCCGATCACGCCGCCCCCGATGATATCGCTTCCGAACATGATGGCGACGCCGGCAATGGCGGCCGCGATCACCGCCACTGTCCGGCGCCCGATCTGCTCGCCCAGGAAGATCGCGCCAAGAAGAGCGGAGAAGATGGGTGCCGTGCCTTGGAGCACCAGGGCGCCGGCGACCGTCGTGTTGCGCAACGCCGGCACCCATAGGACGAGCATTCCGCCGACCAACAGGCCCGAGAGTATCTCGGACCAATGAATCGGACGGGCCAGGCTCGCCAGCTGGCGCCGCATGCTCCAGGCGAGCCAGCAGAACAGCACCGTGATCTGAAAGAAAGACCGCCAGAAGGTGATCGTCCAGGTTCCGCCTTCCGTCAGGCGGATGAGGACGCTCGTGATGCTCCAGCTCGCCGAGCCCAGCAGCACCAGCACACTGCCGTAAAGATAGGTATGCGAACCTGCGAAGCGCGCCTTCACTCGTTCGGCTGGATACAACGGCGCCCCCTGCGGCCTCAGACGATCGGCAGGATGCTCTGAGAGGGGGAGCGCGATCACATGATAAATATTTATCCGCCGCACATAATATTTGCCGCGCGGAGCCGCCCGTGGATGCAGACCACCAGCAGGGCGCTTCCCCGGCACCTATCCCCGGCCTGCAAATCGCATTCATCCCGCGCCAATTTTTTTCATTTGATGGTCGCGTGAGGTAGGGGATTAGGTAACGCAGGGAATGCAGTGCGGCAGAACACTCTGCCCATGCAGAAGGGAAAGAATCTCGGCGGCGATATGAACAACCCGCGTCGAGGCAACGGGCTATTCGTCGATGAAAGCCAGCAGGTTCCTCCAGGCTGGATCGACTATAACGGCCATATGAGCCTCATTTACTATCCGCAGGCATTCGAGCATGCGTTCTCCCCCATCTATGAAGAGCTCGCCTTGGGCCGCGAAATGATCGCCGCGACAGGCATCTCGCTCTTTACCGCCGAGCAGCATCTGACGTTCAAACGCGAGGTCTTCTCGGGCGATCCCCTGCGGATCACGACTCAACTGATCGATTTCGGCGGCAAGAGTTGCCAATGGATTCAGGCCATGTTCCATGCGCGCGAGGGCTATCTCTCCAGCACATGCGAGCACCTGATGCTTTTCGTCGATATAAAGCAGCGACGCGCCGCCGAGATGCCGGAGGCGGCATCGCGCACGCTCGACCGGGTGCTGGCTGCCCACAGGCACATCCCGGCGCCGGCGGAGACAGGCAGGCATATCGCCATGCGTTCTCAGGGGCGCCGATGATCCGCGCTCGAGGAGCGCCATGTTGATCATGGCCGAGACAACGGGGGACAGAAGACGCGCCGTCGTTTGGGAATATGAGGGAATCGCCCCGGTCGTGCATCCTGCGGCGTATTTGCACGAGACCGCCGTTCTCGTCGGCAATGTCGTCGTTGAAGCCGATTGCTATGTGGGACCCGGCGCGGTTCTGCGCGGCGACCTCGGGCCGATCCTGCTGAGGCAGGGCTCAAACCTCCAGGATACCTGCGTGATCCATTCCTTCCCGGAGGTTGAAGCCGTCGTTGGGGAGGGCGCGAGCGTCGGGCATGGCGCCATCCTGCATGGCTGCAGGATCGGCCCCAATGCCTTGATCGGGATGAACGCCGTCGTCATGGATGGCGCGGTTGTCGGCGAAAATTCCGTGGTCGGCGCGCTTACTTTGGTGAAAGCCGGCATGACGATCCCACCGAACAGCCTGTTCGTCGGATTGCCGGGCCGGTTGAAGCGCGGCCTGACCGACGCCGAGCTTCGGCAGAAGCGCGAAGAGGCGGGCGTCTACCTTCTGCTCGCAGCCCGAGGCCGCGAGCGGGGCAGGACGACATTCGCCCTCGAGAACATCGCTGAGAGAGGGAAACCTTCGGGGAATCGCCCCTGATGTCTGCGAACCCAGAGCATTTTGGAGTGTGATGGCCATGGTCGAGACGGTTCCGATTGGATCGCTGCCTCCTGTTGGGGAGGTTCCGAAGCGCATGTTCGCCCAAACCGTACGGTCGAATCGACTGGGCGATCCGGTCGACGCCTTCAAGATCGAGGAGATCGAGGTTCCGGCGCCCTGCAAGCGCGAGGTGCTGATCGCCGTGATGGCCGCCGGCCTGAACTTCAACAATGTCTGGGCGGCGCGCGGGGTGCCGATCGACGTCATTGCCGTTCGCAAGGCTCAGGGCTCGCCGCATGATTTTCATATCGGCGGCAGCGATGCATCGGGAATCGTCTACGCTGTGGGTCCAGAGGTCAGCGGAATCAGGGTTGGCGACGAGGTCGTCGTCGCTCCCGGGAGCTGGGATCCTGACGATGCGCAGGTGAAATCAAGCAGAGACCCGATGCTTTCGCCGAACGCGCAGATTTGGGGATACAACACCAACTTCGGCTCGTTCGGCCAATTTTGCATCGCTTACGATCACCAGGTGCTGCCGAAGGCCAAGCATCTGACCTGGGAGCAGGCGGCGGCACCGACGCTGGTTGGCGCAACCGCCTATCGCATGCTGCATGGATGGAAAGAGCACGCTGTCGAGAAGGGCGACGTGGTGCTGGTCTGGGGCGGATCGGGTGGCGTCGGCTCGCAGGCCATCCAGATCGCCCGGGAAGCGTGCGCGGTGCCAATTGCCGTCGTCTCCGGGCCGGACAAGGGAGAATACTGCAAGTCGCTCGGCGCCGCCGGCTATATCGATCGGCGCGAGTTCACGCATTGGGGTCAGCCGCCGCACTGGACGGACAATGCCGGACAGAAGGCATGGACCGCCCAGGCCCGGAACTTCGGCAAGAAGATCTGGGACATTCTCGGCGAGCGAAGGAGCCCGCGCATCATCGTCGAGCATCCGGGCGAAGACACCATCCCTACATCGATCTTCTGCTGCGATACGGGGGGAATGGTCGTGATCTGCGCGGGGACGACGGGATACTCCGCAGTGGTTGATCTTCGCTACCACTGGGTGAGGCAGAAGCGCCTGCAGGGTTCACACGGGTCCAACCGCGAACAGTCGGTTGCGTACAACGAGCTGGTCCGTGCGAAGCGCATCGATCCCTGTGTCGGCGAGGTGAGGAGCTTCGATCAGATCGGCCAAGCCCATCAAGACATGATGAACGGCAAGCTGGCCCTTGGAAATACGACCTTCCTGGTCGGGGCGGCGCAGAAAGGGCTTGGGTCAGTGCGTTAGCCCTCTCGGGGATTATCTCGCCTGACGTAGGATCGTTGCGCCTATGGAGCTGCGGCGGAGTTGCGGTACGCAATTAACCCCTTGATTCTCCAGTGCCCATTTTCATCCAGGCCGGTGCGCCAAGCCGGCCGGTTGCTGGCGAGAGCAGGCCAAACCCGGTCAATCCCACGGACGCGATCCGATTTCAGCCAAGGACCCCCGGACGGTTCCGGGGGCAATGGCATGCGTTCGGCATTCAAAACGAAGATCGCCCGCGGCCATCCGAGCCGGTCCCATCCAAACCGGTCATGGTGCGTTCCGAAGCCCCTGATAAGAAGCCCGTCGCACGTTCCCGGAAGCCGAACGCCTTGGGGCGCGCCCGCACGGACGCGCCCAAGCTCGCCGGCTATTGCGCGAGGTAACCGCCGTCGATCACCAGCTCAGCGCCGGTGACGCAGCTCGACTCGTCGGAAGCGAGGTAAAGAACGCCATAGGCGACCTCGACCGGCGTCCCGCCCCCGGCCCATCGCTGGCTGCGGTCCCTGGTGGCGGAGGCGGCGGCATCCCTGACCTGAAACCGGGTGCCGTCGTCGATCCTTACGCCTCCAAGCGATCCGTGGTGTCGCGATCGCGCTCGTATCGTCTCTCGAGCGGAAACGGCGGCAGCCAGGACTCGCGACGGACGGTCCAGAGCTCGTAGGTCGGCTTCAGCTGGTCGGGGGCATCCAGGGATCCGAGGTTCACTTCGATCTCGTCCGCGCTGCGCGAGAAAACGGAGGAGCCGCAGCGGGGACAGAAGAACCGTCCGGCATAGTCGCGTGTTTCGCCTTCGATCGTCACCGCGTCCTGAGGAAATATCGCGGAGGCGTGAAAGAGGGCCCCGTGATGCTTGCGGCAGTCGAGGCAGTGACAAAGGCCGACCCGGTAGGGGCGCCCCGACGCCACAATTCGGACGTTGCCGCACAAGCAGCCACCGGTGAATCGCTCCATGCTGCGTCTCCTCTGAAATCAAGCGGTCGGAACGGTTACGGCGAACGGCATTGTCAGTGCAACGGCCCGCTGCGCGGGCGGGGTATGCCGCGTTCTTCCTGGCGGGCAATAGCGATCATCGCGCCCGGCGAACAGAGCCTATCAAATGACACCGGCCGACCGCACAACGCGGACGGCCCATCGGACGCTCGCGGTTCTCGCAACCGCGAACGCCCTCATGCTGCAATGCAGCGAAGCGCTGCGCTCCCGAAGGGCTTAGCGCCCCGCCCCGTTGCTTTACTCTGTCCGGTAGGCTCAAAATAAAGAACGGACTCAAGTCCCAATCGGCTCAATCTGGGGTAGCGGCGCCGCGGGCGAAGGGCCCCCGGTCCCTCTTCCCGCAGTCCTTCTGCAGGGCCGAAATGACAAGGCGCTGAAGCGTCGGAGGGTTGCCTGAATGGCGCTTTGGGGAGGTGGCCATGCAAACTGTTTTCGACAGCAAAGCTCTGCCCGCGGCCAAGCGCCGGGAAGCCTGGCGGGACGCCATCTGCGACATCTATCTGCGGGTGGATTGCGCGATCGAGCCGGAAACGGACTATGACGGCTTTGTCCGCGAGACGCGGTTGGGCGAGGTCATCCTGACGGATGCGCTCTGCTCGCCCCAGACGGTGCAGCGTCAGAAGCAGCATATCGCCCGCATCGGCAAGGATTGCTACTACGTGGGCCTGGTGCAGCGCGGCACCGGGTTCGTCCGGCAGGCCGGCTCCGTGCTGACCCTGCATCCGAGCTGCGGCGTGCTCTACTGCGCGAGCGAGCCGTACGAGCTGGGATGCGAAGAGAAAAATCACTCGTTCTGGATCGAGCTGCCGCGCCAGGTCTTCGCCGACCGCTTCGATTCGGCGCAGGCGCCGGTCATCACGCATCTCAATTCAGGCCGCGGCCTGGGCCGGATCGCCGTCGAATTTTGCGCCGCCCTGGCTGCCGAAACGGCCGATCTCGATCTGCAGACGCAGGAACGGCTGGGCGAGCAGTTGATGGATATCCTCGCCCTTGCCGTCAGCGCGGAGCCCGAGCGGCAATCGGCGGACGAATTGAGCCTGAAGCGCGCCCGCTTGTGGTCGGTGAAGAGCTATATCGAAGCCCATTTGAGCGACCCCGACCTGACCCTGAGCAAGATCGCGGCTCAGAACGGCATCTCGCTGCGCTACCTCCATCAGCTTTTCCGACCCATGAACATGTCGGTCACCGAATGGCTGCGGCTGCGGCGATTGCAGCGCTGCTACGAACTGCTGGCCTCGCCGCGGCACGCGGCACGATCGATCACCGAGATCGCCTATTCGATGGGTTTCAGCAGCTCCTCCCATTTCAGCAATCTGTTCCGCGCGGAATTCGGCGTGCGGCCGTCGGACATACGGAGAGCGACGTTCCTGCCGGGCCCTTCGAAGAAGACGCCGCCCTTCGCGGATGGCACGGCATAGCCGCTGACCGGCGACGTTAGGCCGGATTTTCGTCCGCGCCGTAGCCGGCGCGCGCCAAGCCCCCTTTGCAGTCGCGAAATTCGAACGCCCCGCCGCGCGAAGCCGCTTGTCGACGTCCCCGAGGCGCGAGGCCGAGACCGCGCTCCCCAGCGAGTCCGCGCTCCGATCATATCCCCCTTCGGTCACTGCACGGCGGAGCAAGCGGTGTGCGCTGTCATGCAAGCCGTCACATTGCCGGCCTGATACGATTCGACAAAGAACGAAAGGGCTTACCGGCTGATGAGTGCTCGCGACGAAGAATCGCGACACGGGGAATCCATGCTCAGACGGACAGGACGCATATCGTTGAACCAAGAGAAGATCGTGTTCTTGATCGCGATCCTTCTCTTCTGCGCCTTTTCGCTGTTCCTCAACGGATTCACCAGCGCCGGCAACCTCCTGACGCTCGTACGCGGCGTCTCCACCTTGGGCATCCTCGGCGTCGGGATGGCGATTCTCATCATCGGCCGCGGGATCGACCTGGCGATCGTCGCGATCTACGCGATGTCGGTCGGGTGGACGCTCCATCTCGCCAATGGCGGCATCTCCGTACCGCTCGCCATGCTCATCGGCTATCTGTTCGCGCTGTCGGCCGGCGTGGTCAACGGCGTCCTCATCGCCTATGTCGAAGTCCCGGCCCTCTTCGCCACCCTGGGCATGGCTTCGTTCGTCTATGGCTTTGCCCGTTATGCCCTCGTGCCGCTCTACGTGGTCTACATGCCCGAGTCGGCGTCCGGCATTGCCTGGATCGGCAGCGGTTTCGCGTTCGGCGTGCCGGTTCCGATTCTCCTCTTCGCCCTCGTCTCCCTGCTCGGGTTCGCGTTCCTGCGCTTCACCAAACCCGGGCGGTTCATCTACGCGATGGGCGACAATTTTGCCGCTGCGCGCATGTCGGGCGCGCCGGTGCGTCCCATGATCATCCTGCAATACGCGATTTCGGCGACGATCGCCTACCTGGCCGGCCTGGTCACGGCGACGGCCGTCGCCAGCATGAACACCAATATCGCAAGTTCCTCGATGATCTACGACGTCATCCTGGTCGTCGTTCTCGGCGGCATCGGCCTTTCGGGAGGGCGCGGCGGCGTCCGCAACGTCGTCGTCGGCACCCTGCTGATCGGCATCCTGCTCAACGGGATGACCATCATGGATATCCAATACACGTTGCAGGACGTGATCCGAAGTCTCGTCCTGCTCATCGCGATCGTGATCGACAGCATCGTCAATCCCCGCGATGAACAGACCGCGCAACAGGGCGACATATAGAACTCGCCCGGCTCACTAGGGAGGACGAAGCATGAAAACGAGAAACATTCTTATCGCGGCGGCGGCGATGGTGTCGGCGCTGGGAATTGCGGGCCTATCCATCGGCGCCGGCATCGACGATCCGAGACGCGCCGATTACTTCAAGACCTTCGAAGGCAAGACGGTCGCCTTCGTGCCGGTCACGATGGGTATCGATCTGACCGACGGCTGGGCATCGGTCCTGGAGGCCCAGGCCAAGGATCTCGGCATGAATTTCGTGATCCGCGACCCTCATTTCAGCGCCGACGCCGGAGCCCAGGCCATCACCGCCCTGATCTCGGAGAAGCCGGACGTTCTCATCGTCCACAATCCGGACATCCAATCCTACGCGAAGCTGCTCAAGCGCGCCGAAGAGGCCGGCATCCACGTCATCCAGGTCAACATGCGGTCGAACTACAATTCGGACGCCTATGTCGGCGCGGACTGGATCGGCATCGGCGAGGCGGAAACGCAGGCGATCGTCGACAGGTGCGGGGCGGGGACGAGCCAGAAGATCGCCATCCTGCAAGGCCAGCCGACCTCCGGATCCGATAGCGGCATGATGAAGGGCGCCGAGAACATCCTGGCCAAGCATCCCGAGATCAAGGTCGTCGCCAACCAGGGCGCGGATTGGGACGCGACCAAGGCGCGCACGATCATCGCGACCGTCATTCAGCAGAACCCGGATCTGTGCGGCGTCGTCGGGTTCTGGGACGTGATGGATCTGGGCGCGGCGGCGGCGATCAAGGAGTCCGGCAAGAAGATCGCGCTGGTCACCTCCGGCGGCGGCGAGCAGATGGCCTGCGACAACGTGGAGAAAGGCGTGTTCGACGAGGAGATCGCCTACCCGGTCCTGGATCAGGGGCACGCCCTGGCCGTCATGGTCCAGACCGTTCTGCAGTCCGGGGAACCGGCCGGCAAGAACAAGTTCGTCATCTACACGCCCGCGCTCAGGATCACGAAGGAGACCCTCCATCCCGGCATGTGCTGGAGCGCCGCAAGCATCAAGAAGAATTGACGGCTCCGCGAGACATCTTCCGTGAGGCGCTGAGCTGCGGGATCGGCTCAGCGCCTTCTTTTTGCGACGGGAACGCATCGAGATGATCGCCGACTTGATCACCAGGCTGCGCTATCGATATTTCCCCGACCACATGGTCGGCGAGGTGCTCGGCAAGAGGTGGATGGACAACACGATCCCCGTCCTCCTTCTCGTCGCGATCCTGTCCTATTTCGTGGCGACGATCCCCAATTTCGTCTCGTACGGGAACCTCTCCGACACCTCGCGCCAGATCGGCGAATTCGGACTGATCGTCATCGGCATGACGATCGTCATGCTGGGCGGCGGTATCGATCTCAGCGTCGGCTCGACATTCGCCCTCGCGAACATCACGGCCCTGGCCTTGTTCAACCTGGCCCAGTGGCCCACACCGGCGGTCATCGCCGGAACGATGGGCGTCGGCGCCCTGGTCGGCCTGATCAACGGCCTGCTGATCGGCTATCTCCGGCTGCGGGCGTTCCTGACCACGCTCGTGATGCTGACGCTCGTGCGCGCGGTCGTCACCCTTCTTCTTCAGATGTATCAGGTGGACATCGCCGCGAGCTTCGTCGAATCCGATTCGTGGGAGTTCATCGGCACGGGATCGGTTCTGGGCCTGCCTTTCAGCGTCGTGGTGCTGATCGTCGTGGCGGTGTCGGCGCATATCGTCATGAGCCGGCTCCGCGTCGGCTGGCGCATCATGGCGGTCGGCGGATCGCGCCGCTCGGCCTACAACGCGGGCATCCCGGTTCGCTTCACGGTGTGCATGACCTATGTCGTGTCCGGGTTGCTCACCGGTTGCGCGGGGGCGCTCTATGCGTCGAGGCTCTCCGGCGCCGGCCCCGACACCGGGCTCGGCCTCGAGCTCGCCGTTGTGACGGCGGCGCTCCTCGGGGGCAACAGCATCGGCGGCGGGCACGGGTCGGTCGCCAAGGCGCTGATGGGGGCGATCATCGTCTCGCTCCTGACCAACGGGCTGGTCAGGCTCGGGCTCGGGAACGGCTCGTCGCAGATGGCGGTCGGCATCGTGCTGCTGCTGGCGATCAGCATCAACGTACGCTGGAGCAAATGGCGGCATAAGATCCAGTCGAAGGTCTACATGTCGCCCGCCTATCTGGCCCTGCCCCCCGACCCGGACATCGACCCGAACTCGCCTTCGCCTTACGCGATGAACGACCGTCTCCACGACGTCGAGGTCATCGGCCTCGGCGAGGTCGACGGGCCCGAGGACGTCATCCTCGACGCGGACGACAACATCTATTGCAGCGTGCGTCAGGGCGACATCGTCCGTTTCCTGGCGCCCGACTACCGGCGACGCGAGGTCTATGTCCATGTGGGCGGCCGGCCGCTCGGCATGGCCATCGACAAGGACGAGAGCCTCGTCGTGTGCATCGCCGGCATGGGCCTCTACCGCGTGGACAAGGGGCGCAACATCCGGAAACTGACCGCGGAGACGAACCGGTCGCGCTTGTCGGTGATCGACGATTCCCGCATGCGGCTCGCCGACGATCTCGATATCGCGCCCGACGGAAAGATCTATTTCAGCGAGGCCACGATCCGCTACGGGATCGAGGAGTGGGTCGCCGACGCCCTGGAAGGGCGCGGCAACGGGCGGCTCATCCGGTACGATCCCGCGACGGACACCACGCGGACCATCAAGCGCGGCCTTCTCTTCGCAAACGGCATGTGCATCGCGCACGACAGCAAGTCGGTCCTGTTCGCCGAGACGTGGGGCTGCCGCATCAGCCGCTACTGGCTGGAGGGGCCCAAGCAGGGCACGACCGAGATCGTGCTCGAGGGGCTTCCCGGATATCCCGACAACATCAACCGGGGGTCGCGCGGGACCTATTGGGTGGCGCTCGCCGGCACGCGGACGCCGTCCTACGACCTGGCAATGACGATGCCGGCCTTCCGGCGGCGCATGGCACGGCGCGTCGCCAGCGTCGAATGGCTGTTTCCGAACGTCAATGTCGGCTGCCTGGTGCGTTTCGACGCCACGGGCCGCGTTCTCGAATCGCTCTGGGATTCGGCCGGCGAAAACCACCCGACGATCACCTCGATGCGGGAGCATCGCGGCTATCTCTATATCGGCGGCGTCACCAACAACCGGGTGGGGCGGATCAAGCTCCCCGACGCCGATCCGGAATGGACCGGCCCGGCCTCCTATTGGGCGAAGCGCCCATGAATCCGCTCAAGAAGCCCCTGGACCGGTGGCTCGGTCGCGGCGAAGCCTCCATCACGACGCCGCCGATGGACGGCGCCTTCCGACCCAACGATCTTCTCGATTCGGCCTCGGCGGTCGCGGAACTGCCGGCGCCCGACTGCCTGGCCATCACGTCGCACGGCGTCGTCGTCTCGTCGGGTCATTCGCTGTTCGGCATCGGCAAGCCCGGCGGAGCGCCGGTCGCCTTCTTCGATGCCGAGATCAGCGCGTTGGCGGGATTGCCGGATGGCGGTGCCGCGGTCGGCTTGAGCGACGGCAGGATCGCCTTCGTCGGCGGCCGGCATGACGGAAAGACGATCGGGATCGGTCCCGGCGTGCGGTGCATCACCGCGCTCGCCTCCGCGCCGGATGGATCTCTGTTCGTCGCCAATGGGTCGGCATCGAACGGACCGGCCGCGTGGAAGCGCGACCTGATGGAGAAGAATGCCACCGGCTCCGTGTGGCGGATCGAACCCGCCGGCGGCAACCCGCAGCAGCTGGCGGGAAACCTGGCGTACCCTTACGGCCTCATCGCGGAACCCGGTTCGATCGTCGTCTCGGAAAGCTGGCGCAGCTCGCTGACACGAATTGCGCCCGGCGCGGCCGGCAGAAGCGAGCGGATACTGGCACACCTTCCCGCCTATCCCAGCCGCCTGTCGCGGGGTGCCGATGACAGGATCTGGCTCGCCCTGTTTGCGCCACGGAGCCAGATCGTCGAATTCGTGCTGAGCGAGGACCGCTATCGCCGGCGCATGATCAGCGAGATCGGCGCCGATCATTGGGTGGCGCCCTGCCTTCGCGCCGGGCGGTCGCCCAAGGAGCCGATGCAGCAGGGCGGCATGAGGCAGCTCGGGCTGCTGAAGCCCTGGTCGCCCAGCCAGTCCTACGGGCTGGTGGCGCTGCTCGATCGCGCCTACCGTCCGATCGCCAGCCTTCACAGCCGGGCGAATGGAAGGCGGCACGGCGTCACCAGCTGCCTGGCGGTCGGCGGACAACTTCTGTTTTCAGCCAAGGGCGACGGCGTCGTCGCCTCCTGCGCCTATGAGGGATTGGCATCATGACCGCCCCGCCGCTCCTGGAGATGAAGGGCATCGCCAAGGATTATCGCGGCGTCGCCGCCCTGAAGAACATCGACTTCGATCTGCGGCGCGGCGAGGTGCATGCGCTTCTGGGCGAGAACGGGGCCGGCAAGTCGACCCTGGTCAAGATCCTGTCGGGCGCGGTCACTCCCACCAAAGGCGAACTCCGCATCAACGGCGAGCACATCCATATCGCCGGCCCGACGGACGCGCGGCGCTACGGGATCGCGATGGTCTATCAGGAGACCAGCCTCGTCCCCGCGCTGACCGTCGCCCAGAATCTCTATCTGGGCGATGAGAAGTTCTACAACCGCCTGCGGGGCACCTATATCGAGGCGCAGCAGCTTCTCCAGTCGCTGAACTTTCCCGTGGATCCGTCGGCGATCCTTCAGTCGCTCGGCACCGCCAAGCGGCAGATGGTCGAGATCGCGCGCGCCGTTCGGCTCCAGGCGAAGATCATCATCTTCGACGAGCCGACCGCGACGCTCACGCCCGAGGAGAAGCATCATCTCTTCGCCCTGATCGACCGCCTGCGCAAGGAGCAGGTCTCGGTCATCTTCATCAGCCACGCGCTGGAAGAGGCGCTCGAGATCTCCGACCGGATCACGATCCTCAGGGACGGCGCCCATATCGTCACCGCCGACGCCAGCACGCTGTCGCGCGAGACGATCATCCGTCACATGGTCGGCCGGTCCCTCACCGACGAGCTCTACGGCCAGGTGACCGATCCCCGCGCGGTGCGCCGCCCCGGGGAACGGGTGCTGACCGTGCAGAATCTCTCCATGCAGAACATCGTGCGGAACTGCTCCTTCTCGATCTTCGCGGGGCAGGTCACGGGCATTTTCGGCCTCGTGGGCTCGGGCCGCACCGAGACGGCCAGGATCATCGCCGGCGTCGCCAAGCGGGATTTCTTCCATGGCGGCGAGGTGCATTTCGACGGGCATTCGGTGCGCTACCGGACGCCCCGCCAGGCGGTCAATGACGGAGTCGTCTACGTCACCGAGGATCGCAAGGGCGACGGCTACTTCGAGACGATGTCCGTCGCGGAGAATATCTATATCGGGCGGATATCGAGCCGCGAGTCGCATGGACTCGCGCTGAGCATGAGCGAGATGCGCGCGCTTGCCGCCAGCTGGACGGAGAAGCTCAACATCAGGACATTGAACGCCGACGCGCGGGTCGTCGAGCTGTCCGGCGGCAATCAGCAGAAGGTGGTCATCGCGAAGGGACTGGTCCAGAAGCCCAAGCTGGTCATTTTCGACGAGCCGACGCGCGGCGTGGATGTCGGCGCCATCGCCGAAATCCATCACCTGATCGGGGCCCTGGCCGACGAGGGGCTCGCCGTGATCGTCATCTCCTCCTACCTGCCGGAGATCCTGCGCTTGTCCGACCGTATTCTGGTTTCGCGGCTGGGCCGGATCGTCGAGGAGCTGTCGCCGGCAGAGGCGACCTCGGAGGCGGTGATGTATGCGGCGGTTTACTGAGGCCCGCACCGGTCGCGGCCGGCTTCGTTGCGGAAAGCCGGAATCTGTCCGAAACGAACGGGTTGAACCATAGTCGTCCCCGGGATGTGCTAACGAGGCTGGTGTCATGACGATTGCCCGGCGGCGGGCCGAGATCGAATTCCATCTGTTCGACGTTCTCGGAATCGACGAAGTCTCGCGCTGGCCCGCTTTCGATGGCCAGGACGGCACGGCGTGGCGGAGCGTAATCGATACCGCCGAGCAGCTGGCCCTGTCCCATTTCGCGCCTCACAACCGCGAGGCCGACCACCGCGAGCCCTGGATCGAGAACGGCAAGGTCCGCACCGTCGACGGCGTCAAGGAGGCGATCGCCGCCTTCGCAGAGGCGGGCTTCATGAACGCGCACCGGCCCGTCGACGAAGGCGGGCTCGGCCTTCCCTGGACCGTCGTGCAAGGGGCCTTCGCCCTGTTCCAGGCGGCCAACATCGCCACGGCGGCCTATCCCTTCCTGACGATCGCGGCCGCGAACATGCTGTCCGCCTTCGGGACCGAGGCGCAGAAGGTGCGCTTCCTGCCGCATCTGGGATCCGGCCGGTTTCTCGCCACCATGGCGCTGTCGGAGCCCCAGGCCGGCTCGGGGCTGGCTGACATCCGCACCCGGGCCCGGCCGCTCGAGGACGGCAGCTACGCGCTCACCGGCACCAAGCAATGGATATCGGGCGGTGCGCACGCGCTGTCGGACACCATCGTCCATTTCGTGCTCGCCCGCATCGAGGGCGCGCCGGCCGGGGTCAAGGGCATCTCGCTGTTCATCGTCCCGCGCGATTGGGTCGAGGCGGATGGCAGCCTCGGCGCCTTCAACAACGTGGCCCTGGTGAGCCTGCTCCATAAGATGGGCTACCGAGGAACGACCTCGACGATCCTCAACCTGGGCGAGGCCGGGCTGTGCCGCGGCTTCCTGATGGGCGAGGCCCATCGCGGCCTCGACTACATGTTCAAGATGATGAACGAGGCGCGCATCGGCGTGGGGCTGGGCGCCGCGATGCTCGCCCTGGCCGGCTTCCATTGCGCGCTCGACTACTGCGCCACGCGCCGCCAGGGCCGCCCGCTCGGCGACCGCAATCCGGACCAGCCGCCGGTGCCCATCGACCAGCATCCCGACGTCAAGCACATGCTGCTCGCCCAGAAGGCCTATGCCGAAGGCTCGCTGGGGCTCTGCCTCTATTGCGCAACGCTGGTCGACCGGCAGCAGCGTCATCCCGACCCCGCAACCCGGCAGCGGAGCGGCGTGCTGCTCGATCTCCTGACGCCGGTCGCCAAGTCGTTCCCGTCGGCCTACGGGCCCAAGGCCAACGACCTCGCGATCCAATGTCTCGGCGGCTACGGCTACACGCGCGATTTTCCTGTCGAGCAATATTACCGCGACAATCGTCTGAATCCGATCCATGAGGGGACCAACGGAATCCAGGCGCTCGACCTCCTGGGGCGCAAGCTCACGCGCGACGGAGGGGACGCTTATCGGGCCCTCCGCGCGACGATCCACGCCGATCTCGACGGACGATCCGAACCTGAAATCGACGAGCTGATCCGGGCCTGGAGGCGTATCGACGACGCCATGACCGTTCTGCTCGTCTCGTTCAGCGCCGGGCGCGCCGCGGACTGCCTCGCCAATGCCAGCGCCTTTCTGGACGCGTTCGGGCTCGCGGTGATCGCCTGGCGGCTGGCGGTCCAGGCCCATGCGGCCGAGCGGAGCGGGAAGGACTCCGCCGCCGCGCGGGGCCGCCGTCAGGCCCTGAAATGGTTCGCCGCGGTGGAGCTGCCGCGCGTGGCGCCGCTGCTGGCCCTGGTGGAACGCTGCGATCCGGTGGCTGCCGAGACCGACGCCGCCTGGCTCTAGGGATCGCCGGCACTCGCGAGCGAAACGCCTCGTCAGGCTCCTGCCGGCGGGACGCTAAATGCCACGAGCGTATTCCATGCTCGTGGTGCACCGTTGCGCTGGACCATGAACCGCCCCCGGGTGCGTGGGAAGCCGGCCGGGATCGGCTTCAGCAGCGAAAGGAGGAGCCATGACAATGGCCAAGAACACGATCTGCCTGTGGTACGACAAGGACGCGGAAGCGGCCGCCCGCTTCTATGCCAAGACTTTCCCCGACAGCGCGGTGGGCGCCATCCACCGTGCGCCCAGCGACTACCCCTCCGGCAAGGCGGGGGACGTGCTGACGGTCGAGTTCACGGTCGCCGGTATTCCCTGCCTCGGCCTCAATGGCGGACCGACCTTCAAGCACAGCGAAGCCTTCTCCTTCCAGATCTCCACGGAGGACCAGCAGGAGACCGACCGCTACTGGAACGCCATCGTCGGCCATAGCGGCCAGGAAAGCGCCTGCGGCTGGTGCAAGGACAAATGGGGCATCTCCTGGCAGATCACGCCGCGCGTGCTGATGGAGGCGCTGGCCGTCGGCGGCGATGAAGCCAAGCGCGCGTTCGACGCGATGATGGACATGAAGAAAATCGACGTGGCCGCGATCGAGGCGGCCCGGCGCGGCCGACGGTCCTAGCCCGCCCCGAAGCCGCCGCGTCTCCTGCACCGGAAGGCCGTCATGGGGCGAGAAGACGCAGCCTCGGGCTAGGGCGATATCACCAGCCGGTAGCCGGCGTCATATTCCTCGAGCGCCAGCAGTTCGGCATAGCGACGTTGCCATTCGCCCGTCTCTAGGTCTCGCGCCAGCCTGCTCAAGCCGGCCTCGGCATCCCCGATCTTCCAGAAGGAAGAGCTGCCCGAGCGGATGCGCGCATCCAGATAGGCCGCGGGTCTTCGCCAATAGGCATAGAGGAAACCGTCCGTGCAATCGTACGGCACCAACAACGGCGAAATCCGCACCTGGCCCAGCCATCGCGCATAGTCGGACATCTTGGGCATCTGCGCCTCGTCCAGCATCGCGAGCTGCGGAAGATAGTCGGTCAACCAGGGCCGGTGCGACGGGTCGAACGTCAGCAGCAGGATCGGGCCGCGAGTCACGCGGCGCATCTCACGCAAGCCCGCCGCCTTGTCGGGCCAGTGATGCAGCGTCAGGATCGCCATCGAGGCGTCGAAGCGGCCGTCCCCGAAGGGAAGATTGTCGGCGGTGGCCTGGATCGCCCGGGCCGCGGACGGGCTGCGCTTGCGTATCATCTCGCGCGACGGCTCGACGGCAACCAGCTCTCGGCCCATCGGCTCGTAGGAGCCGGTTCCGGCGCCGACATTGAGGATCGCCCGGGCGGCCCCGAGAGCCTGCTCGATCCTCTGCGCGATACGGGGATCGGGCTTGCGGAGCTCCGCGTAGTTGATCCCGATGCTGTCATAGAGCGCGCTCATCGTGCTAGCTTGCTGTGCTTCCCGAATGTCCGCAATAGGTCGGATCGCGACGTTCCCGTCCCGGGGTGCCGCCCGCCGGGAACCGGCGTCCCTCGCGATCCAAGAGGAGCTTTCGAGTTCAATGTCGTCTGTCGCCGCTGAAACACCCGCCGTCGCCGCACCGGTCAACCCGCGTTCGCGCGTGATCCTCGCCAGCCTCGTCGGCACGACCATCGAGTTCTACGATTTCTACGTCTATGCGACGGCGGCCGTTCTGGTGTTCCCGCACCTGTTCTTTCCGAAGGGCAACGACGAGACGGCCTTGCTGGCGTCGTTCGCCGTGTTCGGCGCCGCGATGATCGCCCGGCCCCTCGGCGCGATCTTCTTCGGCCATCTCGGCGACAAGCGGGGCCGCAAGATCACGCTGGTCGGCGCGCTGCTGACGATGGGCGTCGCGACCTTCCTCATCGGCCTGCTGCCGACCTATCCCGTGGCCGGCTGGACCGCGCCTGCGCTCCTGGTGCTGCTGCGCCTGGCGCAGGGATTCGCGCTGGGTGGGGAGTGGAGCGGGGCCGCCCTCGTGGCCACGGAGAATGCGCCGCAGGGCAAGCGCGCCATCTTCGGGACCTTCCCCCAGCTCGGCGCGCCGCTCGGATTCATCATCGCCAACGGCCTGTTCCTGGTAATCGCGGCGCTCCTGCCCTCCGCCGACCCGTCGCGGCCGTCGGACGAATTCCTCGCCTGGGGCTGGCGCATCCCGTTCCTGTTCTCGGCGGTGATGGTCATCGTCGGCTTGTGGGTGCGCCTCAGCCTCGTGGAAAGCACCGCCTTCGAGAAGACCCTGCGCGCGGGCCGAGTCCACAAGCTGCCGCTCGCCGCCGTGGTCAGGGCCTATTGGAAGGAGCTGATCCTCGGCACCTTCTACATGCTGGCCACCTATGTTCTGTTCTACCTGATGACCACCTTCTCGCTGAGCTACGGACGCGCGCCGGTCGATGGCGCGCTGCCCGGCCTTGGCTACGACTACAAGACCTTCGTTCTGATGATGATCGCGGGCGTGGTCTTCTTCGGGATCTTCACGCTCGTCTCCGGCCCCTGGGCCGATCGCTGGGGCCGGCGCAGGACCTTGATCAGGGTCACGATCGCCATCGTCGTCTTCGGCCTCCTGTGGGTCCCGATGCTGGCGGCCGGCTTTGTCGGCGTGATGGCGTGGCTGATCCTGGGTTTCGCCCTCATGGGCATGACCTTCGGCCCCATGGGCGCCTTGCTGCCCGAGCTCTTCCCCGCGAACGTCCGCTACACGGGCTCCGGCATCTCCTACAACGTGTCCTCGATCCTGGGCGCCGCCGTGGCGCCCTTCATCGCGGTGGCGCTCTGGAGCGCCGGCGGCGGCAGCCCCTTTCTGGTCGGCCTCTATCTCTCCGCCATGGCGGTCCTCACCCTGATCGCGCTGCTGATCGGGCGCGAGACCAAGGACGTCGATATCGAAGCCTAGGAGCGGGAAACTGCACCCAGGGCCGAGGCTCCAGCGTCGGCTTTGACCGGAGCCCCGCCCCTGTCGCTCGCCCTTTCGGGAATGTCGCAAACAGGCTCTAATGGCGCCGCGGCACCGCCCTATTGTCGGGCGGCACAACCAGCTTTGAGAGCTTGCGTCCATGGCAGGGTTTCCGGAGACAGCGAAGGTCGTCATCATCGGGCTCGGCGGCATCGTCGGCTCGTCGGTCGCGCATCATCTGATCCAGCGCGGCTGGGACGACATCGTCGGCATCGACAAGTCCGGCATCCCGACCGACATCGGCTCGACCGCGCACGCTTCCGACTTCTGCTACACCACGAGCCACGATTTCCTGTCCTGCTGGACGACCCTCTACTCGATCGACTTCTACGAGAAGCGCGGCCATTACGCCCGCGTCGGCGGCCTCGAGATCGCGCGGGTGGGCGACGACGGCCGCATGGACGAGATCAAGCGCAAGGTCGCCTCGGCCAAGGCCTTCGGCACCCGTGCGCGCCTGATCGGGCCGGCCGAGATCAAGAAGAAGTTCCCGCTGCTCGAGGAGCATCTGGTGCAGGGCGGGATGTGGGACCCCGATGCCGGCCTCGTCGTCCCGCGCTCGCAGACGGTCGCGGGCGAGCTGATCGACGAGGCGGTCGCCAGCGGCAAGCTCCAGGCCTTCGCGCATACGCCGGCCAAGTCGCTCCTCATCGAGAACGGGCATATCAAGGGCGTCGTGACCGATCGCGGCACGATCCGCGCCGATCATGTCGTGGTCTGCGCGGGGCTCTGGGGACGCCTGATCGCGGCCATGGCGGGCGAGGACCTGCCGGTGATGCCGGTCGACCATCCGCTCACCTTCTTCGGGCCCTATAACGAGTTCGCCGGCACCGGCAAGGAGATCGGCTGGCCGCTGCTGCGCGACCAAGGCAACTCCGCCTATATGCGCGACACCGGCGATCCCAAGACCGCCGAAGGCGGCATGATCGAGTGGGGCTATTACGAGGAGACCCACCCGCGCCTCTGCCATCCGCGCGACATCCTGGAAAAGGAACAGGCGCGCCTCTCGCCCTCGCAGCGCGATCTCGACATGGAGCAGATCCTCACGCCGCTCGAGCGCGCCATCGAGCTGACGCCGATCCTGGGCGAGCTCGGCTATGAGGAGAAGCGCTCCTTCAACGGCCTGCTCCAGGTGACCGCCGACGGCGGGCCTTCCATCGGCGAGAGCCAGAAGGTCCGCGGCCTCTGGTATGCCGTCGCCATCTGGGTCAAGGACGGCCCCGGCATGGCCAAGCTGGTGGCCGACTGGATGACCGACGGGCGCACGCCCGTCGATCACGCCAAGATCGACTATGCGCGCTTCTATCCGCACCAGCTCCAGGAGAAGTTCATCGAGGGCCGCTGCGGCGAGGCGGCGCAGAAGATCTACAACCCCGCGGTCCATCCGCGCGAGCCCTATGCCACGGGACGCAATATCCGCCGCTCGCCCTTCTACGAGCGCGAGAAGGAGCTCGGCGGCTATTTCATGGAGCTCGGCGGCTGGGAGCGCGCCCATGGCTATGCCGCCAACGAGCCTCTCCTGAAGAAATACGGCAACCGCGTGCCGGTGCGGGAGAACGAGTGGGACAACCGCCATTTCTGGCGCGTCTCCAATGCCGAGCATCTCGCCATGAGCGAGGATTGCGGCATCGTGAACCTGTCGCATTTCTACATGTTCGACGTGGAAGGCCCCGACCATGTTGCGCTGATGGAGTGGCTCTGCGCCGCCAAGATCGGCGGCGACAATATGGTCGGCAAGGGCATCTACACGCACTTCCTCGACGACCAGGGCATGGTGCGCGCCGACCTGACCGTGATCCGGATGGCCGATCGCTGCCGTGTCATCGACGGCGCCGATGCGGGTCCCCGCGATTTCCACTATGTGCGCCGCACGGCGGAGGACAAGGGCTTCAAGGTCACCGTCACCGACGTGACCGAGAAGTTCGTGACCATCGGCATCTGGGGCCCGAACGCGCGCAGCACCCTGCAGAAGGTGGTCGAGGACCCCAACGGCCTCACCCATGAGAACTTCCCCTTCGCCGCGATCAAGACGATCCGGATCGGCGGCAAGACCGTCATGGCCTTCCGCATCTCCTATGTCGGCGAGCAGGGCTGGGAGCTGCATATGCGCTACGAGGACGGGCTCGCCGTCTGGGACGCGCTGCGCTCGACCGGCATCATGGCCTTCGGCGTCGAGACCTACGCCAACAGCCGGCGCATGGAGAAGAGCCTGCGCCTGCAGAACGCCGATCTCCTGACCGAATACAACCTGATCGAATCCGACCTCGCCCGCCCCAAGGTCAAGGAGGCGGATTTCCGCGGCAAGGCGAAGCATCTCGAATACAAGGCGCGCCCGCACCAGCCGGCAATGCTCTGCACGCTGGTGATGACCAGCAACGTCGATGCCAAGGGCGTCGCCCGCTATCCGGTCGGCATCCTGCCGGTGCTGGACCCCGCGACCGGCGAGGGCCTGGTGGACGCGCTCGGCCGGCGCTCCTTCACCACCTCGATCGCCTACGGCCCGACCCTCGGCAAGAACATCGCGCTCGCCTACCTGCCCTGGGCCTATTGCCAGGAAGGCCGCAAGCTCAATGTCGAGTATTTCGGCGAGACCTATCCGGTCGAGGTCGCGGCCGTCGGCTACAAACCGCTTTACGATCCCGAAAACCTCAAGCCCCGCAGCTGACGCTCGACGCGGGCTGCGCATGACAGCGGGGCGTGCGATCCACAGCGCCCCGTCGGTCCTCGCGCGCGCCCTCTTTCGTCCTCTCCACCTGTGATCTGACGGAGGCCCGCTTGTTACGGCGCCAGCGGGGACCATAGTCAGTGGGGTGTCACCATCTGCCAGGAGGACCGATCATGGGCTGGTTCGACACCATCAAGAACGCGATCTTCGGCGCGGCCGCAAAAGCCGAGGAAGCGATCGTCAAGGCGGCACCACCCCCGGGCGCGGCGCCGTCGGCCTTCCCCTCGGCGGCGACGGCTTCCGCCGCAGCCCCGTCCGTCGCAACCCCGACCGCGGCCGCTCCCGCGGCGACCGTCGATGTCACGGCCATCCTCGACAAGGCCGTCGCCGCCAAGGGGCAGAAGCTCGATTGGCGCAAGTCGATCGTGGACCTGCTCAAGGCCATCGATGTCGACAGCTCGCTCTCCGCCCGCAAGGAGCTGGCGGCCGAGCTCGGCTACAAGGGCTCGACCGAGGATTCCGCCGCGATGAACATCTGGCTGCACAAGCAGGTGATCCAGAAGCTGGCGGCAAATGGCGGGAAAGTACCGCCGGAACTCCTGCACTGAGGCGCTCCCGCACCGGGAGACCGGCCGGCAGCGGAAAAACCTTGCGCGGATAGTGCGGTTTTCCGCTTCGCCTTCTTCGGCACGGGCGTCGGCCTGCCGAAGGAGGATCTGCTTATGTACCCGTTAAGTAAATCTGCCCGCGCTCTCTATTGAACGCGGCGGCGATCTCGACAATCTGGATACAACCGAAGCCGGTTTATGGCGCGCCCTTCCCCGATCCCCGATCGGACGAAGCGGAAAGCCGGCGCCGCCGGCCCTGTATCCAACCGGGAGAAGCAGCCGTCATGCCCCTCGATGCCATCGCCCCGCAGCATCTCACCGCGACGCTTCACTACACCAAGCGCGGGCCGGAAAAGCCCGTCTACTACAACGTCGATCCGCCGGCCGGTGTGCCGCGCTGGAACGGCATCGACGATCCGCAGGAAGTGCGGATCGAGGATGCGCGCGGCCGCGAGTCCGAGTTCACGCTCGACCGCAACGGCTTCGCCCTCATCAAGGCGCCGACGGCGGTCGCCGATTTCTACGATCCCGACGAGGTCAGCCGCGTCTATTACCCGGAGGTCGAGCGGCTGCTGCGCGAGAAGCTCGGCGCCAGCCGCGTCTTCGTCTTCGACCACAATGTCCGCAACGCCACGCGGCCGGGCCTGGCCCCGCCCTCGCGGCAGGTGCATAACGATCACACGGTGAACTCGGCGCCGCGCCGGGTGCGGGACCATCTCGGCGCCGACGCGGAAGAGCTGCTGAAGCACCGGTTCGGCATCGTCAATCTGTGGCGGCCGGTGCGCGGTCCCGTGCTGGATTCGCCGCTGGCGCTGTGCGATGCGCGGAGCTTCACGGACAGCGAGCTGATCGCCAGCGACCTCGTCTATGCCCATGTCCGCGGCGAGACCTCGCGCGTGGAATACAGCCCGGCGCACCGCTGGTACTATTTCTCCGGGATGCAGACCGACGAGGCGCTGCTGATCCGGATTCACGACAGCGCCCGGGACGGCCGCGCCCGGCTGTCCTTCCATACCTCCTTCGACAATCCGCTCGCGGCGGGAGCACCGCCGCGGGAAAGCATCGAGGTGCGCTCGCTGGTGTTCTTCCCGCCCGCCTAGCCTGTCTCGCGCCGGCGCCGGCCGCGCAACAGACGGAACGCCGCCCATAGCAGCAGGATCAGCAGGACCAGAGCCGCGAAGGGCAGCGCGATCGCCAGCAGCGGCACCAGGATGGCGCCGCCGAGCTCGGCGGTGGCAAGGACATGATTGCCGACGCCGCCGGTGAAGAGCGTCGACTTCGCCCGGACCATCGCCGTGACGCCCTTGGTGAGGCCGGCGGCACCGCCGCCCGCGACGACGGCCGCCGTCCATTTCACCACCGGCGGCAGGTCGGTGATGACCGCTGCCGACAGCACCGTTCCCGCGATGAAAGCGGCCGGCACCGACAGGGTATCGAGCAGGTTGTCGATGCCCGGCACGTAATAGGCCACGATCTCGATCAGCGCCGCCACGGCGAGCGTGGTGAGCGCCGGCGGCGTCCCCAGCCAGGCGAAGTTCTCGTCCAGCGGCAGATGCCCGGTATAAGCTGCCACGCTCGCGATCAGCAGCGGCAGGAACAGCCGGAAGCCCGTGGTCGCCGCGAGCGCGATACCCAGCGCCACGGACAAGGCGAGATCGAGATGCGGGATCGGCATGGTTCGGCTCGGTGCCTCACCGGGCGGGCTTGACGAAGGCGGCGGCCGGGACGGCCGTGCCATTCAAGGGAAAAAGGAAAGGACAGATGCCGTTCGCGATCAAGGCCGAGATTCGCGATCCCAAGGCGAAGCGCTTCGCCTTCACGGCGCAGAAGACCATGTATGGCGGCAGGCATATCGCCGAAGGCGACACGGTGTTCCTGTTCGCGAGCGAGAACGAGGGCGGGCAAGGCCTGGTCGCGCGCGGCACCGTCACCGCCGTCGAAGCGGTCGCGAAGAAACGAGGCATCGCCCGGCAGACGCCGCGCGTGAGCCTCTCGATCGAGCGCACCGCGCTCGCGATACGGCCGCTGGGCCGCAAGGAGCTCAAGTCCCTCGCCGACTGGAAAGACGGAAAGCCGGGGACCGAGCTCAATTTCAAGTTCTACCGCCAGGCCACCGACAAGATCGTCGGCATCTCGGACGAAGCGGCGGCGTTCCTCGACGGATTCTTCCGGCGCTAGCCCGGCGACAGCTCGGCCGCATCGAACGCGGCCCGGGCCTTGGCAATCCGGGACTGGTTCTCCTCGGCCCAGACGACCAACGTCGCCAGCGGTTCCAGCAGCGATTCCCCGAACGCCGTCAGCCGGTATTCCACGCTGGGCGGCTTGGTCGGGAACACGCGGCGCGCGATCAGCCCGTCGCGCTCGAGATCGCGCAGCGTCTGGGTCAGCATGCGCTTGGAGATGTCGGGAATGGCCCGCCGGATCTCGCTGAACCGGTGGGGCCGCAGCGCCAGGACGATCACGATGAGCGTCGTCCATTTGTCGCCGAGGCGATCGAGAATATGCCGCACCGGGCAATGGGCGAGGTCGAACTCGGCGCTGGTCCAGAGCTGGAAGCGCTGGGCCAGGCTTTCCTGGGCCGAAGGGAGGTTATCGGCGCGTAACCCTGTCACGAAAAACTGCCTCCTTCCGCAGGCCCTAAAGGTCTCCTATTTAGACCAGGACTAAATTCTAGACCAGGAGACAGGGAAATGGCTACTGCAGAGAAAATTGCCGTTACCGGTGCCACCGGACAGCTGGGGCGCCTGGTGATCGCCGCGCTTTTGCGGGTCGCGCCGACGGCGCATCTGATCGGGATCGTCCGCAACCCGGCCGCCGCGAAGGATCTGGCGGCCCGCGGGGTCGAGCTCCGCGCGGGCGATTACGAGGACCCCGCCGCCCTCAAGGCCGCACTGGCCGGCGTCGACAAGCTGCTGCTCATCTCCTCGAGCGCGGTCGGGCAGCGCGCGCGGCAGCATCGCAACGTCATCGAGGCGGCGAAGGCGGCGGGCGTGAAGCTCCTCGCCTATACGAGCATCCTCCATGCCGACAGCAGCCCGCTGGGGCTGGCGGTGGAGCATCGCGAGACGGAAGCGCTGATCCGCGCCTCGGGCCTTCCGTTCGCGTTCCTTCGCAACGGCTGGTACACGGAGAACTACACGGGCAGCATCGCCGCCGTCCTGCAGCACGGCGCCGTGCTGGGCTCGGCCGGCACCGGGCGCATCGCCGCCGCCGCGCGCGCCGATTTCGCCGCCGCCGCCGCGGCGGTGCTCGCGAGCCGCGAGAACCAGGCCGGCAAGATCTACGAGCTCGCGGGCGACACCGGCTTCACGCTCGGCGAGTATGCCGCCGAGATCGCGAAGCAGTCCCACAAGCCGATCGTCTACAAGGATCTGCCGGAAGCCGACTACAAGGCGGTGCTGCAATCCGTCGGCCTGCCGGAAGTCTTCGCCGCACTTCTCGCGGACAGCGATGCCAAGGCGGCGAAAGGCGCGCTCTTCGACGAAAGCCGGCAGCTGAGCCGGCTCATCGGCCGCCCGACCACGACGATGGCGCAGTCGGTCGCGGCCGCTCTCGCCTAGCCGTTCGCTGCGCCCGGCCGCTCGGAAGCCCAGGTCAGCAGGGCGTCGAGCGCCGGGCAGAGCGCCTGCCCCCACTCGGTGAGGGCATATTCCACCTTCGGCGGCACCTGGTGGTGCACGATGCGCCGCACGATCCCGTCCTTCTCCATCTGGCGCAATTGCTGGATCAGCATCTTCTGGGAGATCCCGGGGATCGCGCGCTCCAGCTCGGAGAAGCGGAGGATCTTGCCGCCGAACAGGTGGAACAGGATCACCAGCTTCCAGCGGCCTTCGAGGATGCGCAGCACATTCTCGACCCCGACAGCGGCGGCGCCCGGCGTCGGATAGAGGCCCTCACTTTTTGGTGCGTATCTTACTTTTTCGTCGGTTCTTGTCATTTCCGGAGCCTACGCCCAGCTTGGTTTCCCGAGCAAGCGACCCGCCCGATGGCGAGGCCGCCCGTCCCCCGGAACCAGGAAACGACGATGACAAGCGACCCATTGCCGCCGCCGATCGCGCGTTACTTCGCCGGCAAGAACGCCGGCGATTTCGGCACCGGGCTGGCGGGCTTCTCAGAATCGGCCGTCGTGCAGGATGAAGGCCACCGCCACGAAGGTCCGGCCGCCATCCGCGCCTGGATGGAGGAGACGAGCGCCCGATACAACGACAAGGCGGAGATCAAGCGCGCCGCCAGGAACGGCGATGAGATCGAGGTCACCGCGCAGATATTGGGAACCTTTCCCGGAAGCCCGATCACGCTCCGCTTCCGCTTCACGCTCGAGGGCGATCGGATCGCGCGGCTGGAGATCGAGTCGTGACTGTCGTCCCGCGCTTCAAGACCGATCCCACCGAGTTTCTCGGCAAGCGCGTGCTGGTGACGGGCGGCACGCAGGGCGCGGGAGCGGCGATCGTGCAACGCTTCGCCGCGGCCGGCGCCAAGACGATCACCAGCGCCCGCTCGGAGCCTCGATCCGGGGCCGGAACCGATCTCTTCGTGCAGGCGGACCTCGCGACCCTCGACGGCGTGGAAAGGCTGGCGGCGGCCGTGGAGTCGACGTTCGGCGGCGTCGACATCCTGGTCCATTGCCTGGGCGGCTCAAGCACGCCCGGCGGCGGCTTCGCGGCCGCCACGGAGGAATTCTGGCAGCAGGAGCTGAACCGGAACCTGCTCGCCGCCGTGCGTCTCGACCGGCTTCTCGTGCCGGCGATGGTCCTGCAGGGCTTTGGCGTCGTCCTGCATATATCCTCGATCCAGCACCGGCTGCCGCTGCATGAATCGACCATGGCCTATGCCGCGGCCAAGGCGGCGCTCGCCAGCTACAGCAAGTCCCTGTCGAAAGAGCTGGGCCCGAAAGGCGTTCGCGTGAACACCGTCTCGCCGGGCTGGATCATGACGAGCGCTGCCGATCGCATGGTGAAGCGCCTCGCGCAAAGCGGCGGCACGGACGAGGAGACCGCCCGGCAGGGCATCATGGAGGCGCTGGGCGGCATCCCCATCGGCCGGCCCGCCTGGCCGGAGGAGATCGCGGAGCTGGTGGCTTTCCTGGCTTCGGATCGCGCGGCCTCGATCCATGGTGCGGACTACGTCATCGACGGCGGCACGATCCCTACCGTGTGACCGCAACGCGTCCCGCTTCTCAGGGTAGCGCGTAGCCCACCGTCGCCACCGCCACCAGGCGATCCTCGCGGCCCTGCCACAGCCGCACCTCGACCGTGGCGAGACGACGGCCGAGCCGCAGCAGCCGCGCATCCGCCATGATGGTTTCGAGCTGGCAGGGGCGCAGGAAATTGATGGTGAGGCTGTTGGTCACCGCCATTGCGACCGGGCCCAGATGCGCCAGCACGACCGCGTAAGCCGCGACATCGGCGAGCCCCATGAGAGCGGGGCCGGCGACGATGTCGCCCGGTCGGATCATCTCCGGCCGCGGCTCGAGCGTCATGCGCACATGATCGAGTGCTACGGATTCGATCTGCCCGTAGGAGGGACGCGCGGCGGGCGGGAAGGCCTTGTCGAGGAAGGCCGCGAGCGCCTCCTTGTCGAGGCTCAGCTTCTTTTCGAAGGCCGGAGGGCGGGGTGGCGTCATGGGATATCGATCAACGCTAAGGTTTGGCCGGACAGGGCGCCCATTCTTTGAAGAGTCCCATGATACTTCAAGAAAAAGTCACGGCCCGGCACCGGCGGCGCACGCTGCCGCCGGTGCCGGGCCGGATCAAGCCGGCGCCGCGTCCTATGCCCGGCCCAGCAGTGTTTCGCTCAAGCTCCAGAGCCGCTCGGCCCCGGCCGGATCGACAGCGTAAGGCATCACGCCGGGGACACGCATCGAATCGCCGACCTTCCAGCCGCCGGGCTTCTCCGCGCCCAGGGGCGCGACATCGTTGTTCTCGCAATAGACTCCGCCCCGCCCCTCGAGCCGCGGGCTGGTCGCGCACCAGACAATGGTGGAGGCACCCTGCTCGACCGTCTTCAGATTCATCGATGGGTTGACGATCGGATTCCCCTGCTCGTCGATCACGCCGATCGCGCGAAGCATCTCCGGCGTCAGATACTTGCCGAGACCCGTGCCGACGATCCCGCCCGGATGAAGCGAGAAGGCGCGCACGCCCTCGTCCTTGCCACGCGCATCCAGGGCCACGGCAAACAGAATGTTCGCCGTCTTCGACTGGCCATAGGCCAGCCAGGGGTCGTAGTCGCGCCGTTCGAAATTGGGGTCCTCGAACACGACCGGCGAGAAATGATGGCCCCAGGAGGAGACCGACACCACGCGCGCGCCCTTCGCCTGCCGCAAGGCGGGCCACAGCTGCCGGGTCAATTGGAAATGGCCCAGATGATTGGTCGCGAACTGTGCCTCGTAGCCCCGCGCATCGCGTGTCAGCGGGCAGGCCATGATACCGGCGCTATTGATCAGGAGATGCAGCGACTGGCCGGCAGCCAGAAACCGGACGGCAAATGCGTCGATCGAAGCCGGATCAAGCAGATCCATCGTCTCGATCTCGACGCCGGGGATATCGGCGAGCGCGGCCGAGGCCCGGCGGCGATCGCGCGTCGGGACGATGACCCTGGCGCCCGCGGACCGCAGCACGCGCACGGCTTCCAGGCCCAGGCCCGAATAGCCGCCGGTGACGATGGCTGTCTTGCCGCGCAGATCCTGGCCGCGGATGACCTCGGCGGCGGTCGAGGCGGCGCTAAAACCGGAGCCGATCGGTGCTTGAGAGGTGGGCATGGCGGAATCTCCTGAGGTTAGCTCGTTCGCTCGAGCCCCTCATCTATGGGCCTCGCCCAGGACTTTGAATGCTTGGAAGTCCGAATTTCTTGCGCCATATTGCAAGAATGACGGGTGATCCCTTCTCGGATGTCATCAGGCTCGTGAAGGCCCAATCCGTGATGGCAGGCGGCCTCACGGCGGGCGGGACCTGGGCGATCCGATTTCCCGCCCCCGACGAAATCAAGCTGTTCGCCTTGGTGAAGGGTCGATGCTGGCTGCATATCGACGGCGAGGATCCCTTTCGCCTCGAAACGGGGGATATCGTCCTCCTCGCCTTCAAACGCGGCTTCATCCTCGCCAGCGATCTGACGGCGATGCCCATCGACGCCTGGACGCTCTTCGCCGGCGGCACCGTCAGGACCGCCAAGCTGGGCGACAGCGAGGACTGCATCCAGATCGGCGGCCATGTCCGGCTCGATCCTGTCAATGGCGGGCTTCTGGCGGATCTCCTGCCACCCTTGATCCATATCCGTGCCGGTGCCCCCGGGGCCGCTTCGCTGCAATGGCTGCTCGCGGCACTCGTTCGCGAGCAGGCCGAGGAGCTGCCGGGCGCCAGCCTGGCCTCGACGCAGCTCGCCCAGCTCATGTTCCTGCAGATTCTGCGCGTCTATTTCCAGAAATCGGGACCTTTGCCGACGGGATGGCTCCGGGCCGTCACCGATCGCCGGCTCTCCGCCGCCATCCGCCTGATGCATGGCGAGCCGGGCCGGCCATGGCGGCTCGACGAGCTGGCGAGGGCGGCGGCCATGTCGAGATCCGCCTTCGCCCACTATTTCAAGACGGTCGCTGGCCTGGCCCCGCTGGAATATCTGACGAACTGGCGGATGCGGCTGGCGGAACGCGAGTTGCGCGAGGGCAGCATGCCGGTTGCGAACCTCGCCCGGTCGCTCGGCTACGGCTCCGAGAGCGCCTTCAGCAACGCCTTCAAGCGCGCGATGGGCCAGGCGCCCAAGCGCTATCGCAGCGCGGCGCGAACCGATGCCGTGAGGCGCTTCGACGGCGATCCATCGGGATCAGCCGCAGGCGAGAGCGACGCGGGTCGCTTGACGCTGGGCGCACGCTAGCGCTTGCCGCCAGGGCCTCGAGGCGAGGCGGGTCGGCGGCCCCTCAGATCCAGCCGCGCAGCTCCGCGCCGAACAGCAGCAGCATGAGCAGCCCCATGACCCCGCCGGCGGCGGCGGTCGCCGTCCATCCGCCGCCGTCATAGGTGATGGTGCCCAGCACCGAACCGATGGCGCCGCCGGCGAAGAGCAGCGTCATATAGAGGGCGTTCATCCGCCCGCGCGTCTCGACCGGCACCGCATAGATGATGCGCTGGCCGGTGATCTGGTTGGTCTGGACCGCGGCGTCGAGCAGCACGGTCAGGATCACGAGCGCCGCCATCGAGGAGGCGGCGACCGCCCAGTCCGTCGCATAGAAGGTGACGCCCAGCGTGATCATGGCACCCGCGGTCAGCAGCCGCGTGAGGCCGCGATCGGCGAGGCGCCCCACGAAAGGTGCCGCGAGCGCGCCGCCGGCCGCGGCCAGCGCGAAGATCGCGATGCTGTAGCGGGAGAGGCCGAAATGGTCCGCGAGCATCAGCGGCGCTGCCGTCCAGAACATGCTGAAGGCGGCGAACATCAGCGCCTGGTAGGCGGCACGGCGGCGCAGAGCCGGCGCGCTCAGGAACAGCGCGAGCATCGAGGCCAGGATCTGGCCGTAATGCATGCCGCCGCGTGGCTTGTCGCGGGGCATCACGCGCGCCAGCATCACGCCGATCGCCAGCATGAGTCCGGCCGAGGCCCAGAACACGGCACGCCAGCCGAAGGCCGCCGCGATGAAGAGCGAGGCGCGCCGCGCCAGCATGATGCCGGTCAGCACCCCGGCCATGACGCTACCGACGACGCGCCCGCGCCGCGCCTCGGGCGCCAGATGGGCGATGAAGGGCAGCAGGACCTGGGCGCCGGTGGAGCAGAGGCCCGTCAGCAGAGAGGCGGCGAAGAAGACGGGCGCGCTGGTGGCGGTCGCGGCCGCGACCGATCCGACGATGGTGAGCGTCAAGGTCCCCAGCACCAGCCGGCGGTTCTCCACCAGGTCGGCGAGCGAGACCAGGAAGAACAGGCCGATGCCATAGCCGATCTGGCTGATGCTCACGACCGAGCCCGCCAGGTCGGCGCTGATATGGAGCTCGGGGCCGATGGACGCGATCAGGGGCTGCGCATAGTAGAGATTGGCGACCAGGGCGCCGGTCGCGATCGCGAACAGGATGATGAGCGCGGTGGAGGGACCTTGCTCGGTTTTCATGGTTCCGTCGGTCAACGCTTCGACGCGTCGCGTTCCGCAATCGGGCATGGTCGCACTCGGGTCATGGCATGCAGGCCGGTCTCCTTATCACAGGAGAAGCGCCGTCTCGAAGATAGAAGAAGCCGGCTGCGGCAATCCCGCGGACCGGTCCGCGTGCAAAAATGCCGATTCCATCGATACCAATCGAGAATCGTCATGGCCGCCATGCGCGAGCGTCCGCTGTCATTTCTGCGTCATGGCGATGAGTGCTGGCATCCGATGCCGTTTGGCAGGACAGTGCGTCACATGAAGACCTCGACACGAAAGCGCCCTGACAAGCGCGATTTCCCCGTCTCGGACGTGCGCCGTTTCCTCGAGCCCGGGTCGATCGTGCTGGTGAGCTCGGCCTGGAAGGGCCGCACCAACATCATGACCATGGGCTGGCACATGATCATGGAGTTCGAGCCCTCGCTGGTCGGCTGCTATATCTGGACCGAGAACCACAGCTTCGAGATGATCCGTCGGTCCCGCGAATGCGTGATCAACGTCCCGACCGTCGATCTGGCGCCCAAGGTCGTCGGCATCGGCAACAGCAGCGGCCGCGAGATCGACAAGTTCGCCCATTTCGGCCTGACCGCGGCCCCGGCCCAGGCGGTCAAGGCGCCGCTCATCGCCGAGTGCCATGCCAGTTTCGAGTGCAAGCTCGTGGATGCGAGCCTGATCCGGAAATACTCGCTCTTCGTCTGGGAGGTGGTGAAGGCGCATGTGGCGCGGTCGCCGGAATTCCCGCGCACGATCCATTATCGCGGCGACGGCATCTTCATGATCGCCGGCGAGAACACGCGGCGCTACCGCAAGCATTTCAAGCCCCAGAATCTTTGAGCGGGCGATCTTTGAACGGACGATCTTTGAACAGGCATCCGTGACCGCCCGCCCGCCTGACTATTTTCGAAGCAGCCGGAACCGTCACCGCAAGATTCTTGAGCAGGGCACCGCTCCAATGGACCGGTGCTGCTGAGACCTCATTCCTGATTCCATGACCTTACGCCGCCTCCGCGGGACTGGCATGACGATTGCAGTGCCGGTGGGTTGTGCAATGAGCACAACTAAGAAAAGCAGGGGGATGGCGCATGTTGAACAGACGAGGGTTGCTGAAGGCGGGCGTGGGGCTGGGCGCGATGGCGGGGCTGAGCATGCTGCCCAAGCCGGTCTTCGCCGCCGGCGAGACGATCAAGGTCGGGATCCTTCACTCTCTCTCCGGCACGATGGCGATCAGCGAGACGACGCTCAAAGACGTCATGCTCATGCTGATCGAGCAGCAGAACGCCAAGGGCGGCGTCCTCGGCAAGAAGCTCGAGGCGGTGGTGGTCGACCCGGCCTCCAACTGGCCGCTCTTCGCCGAGAAGGCGCGCCAGCTGATCTCGGCCGACAAGTGCGCGGCGGTCTTCGGTTGCTGGACCTCGGTCTCGCGCAAGTCCGTCCTGCCGGTGTTCGAGGAGCTGAACGGGCTCCTGTTCTATCCCGTGCAGTACGAGGGCGAGGAAAGCTCGAAGAACGTGATCTATACGGGCGCCGCCCCCAACCAGCAGGCCATTCCCGCGGTCGACTACCTCGCCGACAACGGCGTGGTGCGCTGGGTCCTGGCGGGCACGGACTATGTCTATCCGCGCACGACCAACAAGATCCTCGAGACCTACCTGCACGACAAGGGCGTCTCGGCCGACGACATCATGATCAACTACACGCCCTTCGGCCATTCCGACTGGCAGTCGATCGTCGCCGACATCAAGAAGTTCGGCTCGGCCGGCAAGAAAACCGCCGTGGTCTCGACCATCAACGGCGACGCCAACGTGCCCTTCTACAAGGAGCTGGCGAACCAGGGCATCAAGGCGACGGACATTCCCGTGGTCGCCTTCTCAGTCGGCGAGGAGGAGCTGGCCGGCATCGATACCGCGCCGCTGGTGGGCCATCTCGCCGCCTGGAACTACTTCATGTCGATCGACACACCCATCAATGCCGCCTTCATCAAGGACTGGCACACCTTCATCAAGAGCGACAAGCGCGTCACCAACGACCCGATGGAGGCGCATTTCATCGGCTTCAACATGTGGATCGAGGCCGTCACCAAGGCGGGAACGACCGATACCGATCCGGTGCTCGACGCCCTCATCGGCGTATCGGTGCCCAATCTTACGGGCGGCTATTCGACCTTGATGCCGAACCACCACATCACCAAGCCCGTCTTCATCGGCGAGATCCAGGCGGACGGCCAGTTCGACGTGGTCTGGCAGACGCCGGGCCTCGTCGCCGGCGACGAGTGGTCGGACTATCTGCCGGGCTCGAAGGACTTGATCTCCGATTGGCGCAAGCCGCTCTCCTGCGGGAACTTCAACGTGAAGACCGGCAAGTGCGGCGGGGCCGCCTGAGCCTGACTTCGGGGGCGGCCGGCCTCGGCCGCCCCCGTCTCGCCTTCCCGGAACATCGACCCTGAGGTTCCGATGCAACGGTTCCGGTCTCTCCTCGCGCTGCTCTGCCTTCTCTGCGCCGGCCTGAGCCTGCTTGCGCCCAATGCCCGGGCGCAGGACATGAACGCGCTGGTCGATGCCCTGGCGCCGGGCAGCTTCAAGGACCGGGAAGCCGCCGTGACGGCGCTCGCCGCCACCGGCGACCCGGCCGTGGTGCCCGTGCTCGAGGCGCTCGCCAACGGCGATCTCTATGCGCGCAAATCCGACCAGAAGGTCTTCATCGCCAAGCCCTCCGGCACGGTGATGGCCTTGACCCTGCCTTTGACGGGCGAAAGCGCCGGCGAGGCGCAGAAGGCCGAGCTCGAGAAGGTCAAGGTCAACAACGCGCTGCGCAGCGCCATCACCAATGTGCTGAGCGGGCTCACGCTCTTCAGCCCCGCCCCGGAAGTCCGCCGGCAGGCCGCCCTGGAGGTGCTCAAATCCGGCGATCCGGCATCACTGCCCGGCCTCGAGAGGGCGATGGCGAAGGAGCCCGATCCGGCCATCGCCGCCATCATGAAGGACGCCGTCGCGGCCGCCACGCTGCGCAGCGACCGGCCCGAGGCCGACAAGATCGCCGCCATCGAGACGCTCTCCGCGCGCGCCGACCAGAACACGGCCGCCCTCCTCTCCGCCTTCGCGGCGAGCGCCACGGGCACGCCGCAGGAGGCGGCCCTGGCCGCGGCCGCGGAGATCGAGCGCGCCCTGCGCTTCTGGGACGTGATCCAGAACGTCTGGTACGGCATCTCGCTGGGCTCGGTCCTGCTGCTCGCCGCCATCGGCCTTGCCATCACCTTCGGCGTGATGGGCGTCATCAACATGGCGCATGGCGAGATGGTCATGCTCGGCGCCTACACGACCTATGTCGTGCAGGACCTGTTCCGTGCCTATGCGCCCGACGCCTTCGGGCTTTCGCTGGCCGTGGCGCTGCCCGCGGCCTTTCTCGTCGCCGGCGGGGTCGGCATCCTGATCGAGCGCAGCGTCATCCGCTTCCTCTATGGCCGGCCGCTCGAGACCCTGCTCGCGACCTGGGGCGTCTCGCTGATCCTGCAGCAGGCCGTGCGCACGATCTTCGGCGCCTCCAACAAGGAGGTGGGCACGCCCGAATGGATGAGCGGCTCGATCGAGCTGGTGGGCGGCCTCTCCCTCACCCTGAACCGCGCCGTCATCGTGATCTTCGCGATCTCGGTCTTCGCGCTCCTGATGCTGGCGATCCGCAAGACCCCCTTCGGGCTCTATATGCGGGCCGTGACCCAGAACCGGCCGATGGCGAATGCCATGGGCATCCGCTCGGGCTTCGTGGACGCCATGACCTTCGGGCTGGGCTCCGGCATCGCCGGGATCGCCGGCGTGGCCCTGTCGCAGATCGACAATGTCAGCCCCAATCTCGGCCAGAACTACATCATCGACAGCTTCCTGGTCGTCGTCTTCGGCGGGGCCGGCAATCTCTGGGGCACGCTCGTGGGAGCGCTGACGCTGGGCGTCGCCAACAAGTTCCTCGAGCCCTTCGCCGGCGCGGTGCTCGGCAAGATCATCATCCTGGTCGCCGTGATCCTCTTCATCCAGAAGCGGCCACGCGGGCTCTTCGCCCTCAAGGGCCGCTGGGTCGACGCATGATGGCGCCGCCGCCCCGTCCGGCGCTCGGACCCGCCGGCCTGGTCTTTCTCGCCTGCCTCGCGGCGGTCGCGATCGCGGTGCCGGCGCTCAACCTGCTGCCGGCGCCGGATTCGGCGCTGCATGTCCCCGACTATGCGCTGACGCTCGCCGGCAAGTATCTCTGCTACGGCCTGCTGGCGCTCTCGGTCGACCTGGTCTGGGGCTATTGCGGCATCCTCAGCCTCGGCCATGGCGCCTTCTTCGCGCTCGGCGGCTATGCCATGGGCATGCATCTGATGCGCCAGATCGGCGCGCGGGGCGTCTATGGCAATGCCGAGCTGCCGGATTTCATGGTCTTCCTCAACTGGAAGGCGCTGCCCTGGTACTGGCACGGCTTCGAGAGCTTCCCTTTCGCGCTCCTCATGATCCTGCTGGTGCCGGGACTCTTCGCCTTCGTCTTCGGCTGGTTCGCCTTCCGCGCGCGCGTCACCGGCGTCTATCTCTCGATCATCACCCAGGCCATGACCTTCGCGCTGCTCCTGGCCTTCTTCCGCAACGATATGGGCTTCGGCGGCAATAACGGGCTGACCGACTTCAAGGACATCCTCGGCTTCCCGGTCCAGGATCCTGGCACGCGCGCCGCGCTGTTCTTCCTGTCGGCGCTGTTCCTCGGCCTCTGCTTCGTGGCCTGCCGCCTGATCACCGCCTCCAAGCTGGGCCGCGTCGTCACCGCCATCCGCGACGGCGAATCGCGCATCCGCTTCCTGGGTTACCGGGTCGAGCAGTACAAGCTCTTCGTCTTCGCGGTCTCGGCCGTCATGGCCGGGATCGCCGGCGCGCTCTATGTGCCGCAGGTCGGGATCATCAATCCCAGCGAGTTCTCGCCCGGCAACTCGATCGAGGCCGTGATCTGGGTGGCGCTGGGCGGCCGCGGCACGCTCTGGGGCGCGGCGCTGGGTGCCATCCTCGTCAATCTCGCCAAGAGCTTCTTCACCGGCGCCATGCCCGAGGCCTGGCTGTTCGTCCTGGGCGGCCTCTTCATCCTGGTGACGCTGTTCCTGCCCAAGGGGATCGCCGGCGCCCTGACCGCGCTCGGGCTGCGCCGCCGCAAGAAGCCGGACGAGCCGGCCGAGCTCATGCCGGAGATCGCGGAATGACCGACGCGGCCTCCTACAAGGATACGGGAACGCTGCTGTTCCTGGACAACGTGACCGTGAGCTTCGACGGCTTCAAGGCGCTCAACGGCCTGAGCCTCGATGTCCAGGCCGGCGAGATGCGGGCGATCATCGGGCCCAACGGCGCCGGCAAGACCACGATGATGGATGTCATCACCGGCAAGACCCGGCCCGACAGCGGTCGCGTGACCTTCCACCTGACCGACCTGACGCGCTACGACGAGGCGGCGATCGCCACCATGGGCATCGGCCGCAAGTTCCAGAAGCCAACCGTGTTCGAGAGCCACACGGTCTGGGACAATCTCGAGCTCGCGCTCAAATCGCGGCGGGGCCCCCTGACCTCGCTCTTCTGGCGGCTCTCGGCCGCCGACCGCGACCGCATCGCCGACACGATCGCCCGCATCGGCCTCGAGGCCCATCACCGGCGCATCGCGGGTGCGCTCTCCCACGGGCAGAAGCAGTGGCTCGAGATCGGCATGCTGCTGATGCAGGAGCCCGAGCTGCTGCTGGTGGACGAGCCCGTCGCCGGCATGACCGATTCCGAGACGGAGAAGACGGCGCTGCTGCTGCGCGATATCGCCCGCTCCCATTCGGTGGTGGTGGTCGAGCATGATATGAACTTCGTCCGGTCGCTCGGCGTGCGCGTGACGGTGCTGCATGAGGGCTCGGTCCTCTCGGAGGGCAGCCTCGAGACGGTCCAGAACGATCCCCGCGTCATCGAAGTCTATCTCGGGCGGTGACCCCATGCTGAATGCGGCCGATATCGATCTCTATTACGGCGCGAGCCACGCCCTCTTCGGCGTCTCGCTCGCGGCCGAGGCCGGCAAGGTCACCTGCGTGCTCGGCCGCAACGGCGTGGGCAAATCGAGCCTGCTGCGCGCCATCGCCGGCCTGCAGCCGATCCGCGCCGGCCGCATCACGCTCGAAGGCGAGGACATCGCGAAGCAACCCGCGGCCGAGCGCGCCCGCGCCGGCATCGCGATCGTGCCCCAGGGCCGCGAGATCTTTCCGCTGCTCACGGTCGAGGAGAATCTGCGTACCGGCTTCGCCTGCCTGCCGCGCGCGGCGCGGACCCTGCCGGACGAGATCTTCGAGCTCTTCCCCGTGCTCCGCACCATGATGAAACGGCGCGGCGGCGACCTCTCGGGCGGGCAGCAGCAGCAGCTCGCGATCGCGCGCGCCCTCGTCATGCGCCCGCGCGTGCTGCTGCTCGACGAGCCGACGGAGGGGATCCAGCCCTCGATCATCAAGGATATCGAGCGGGTCATCGCCCTGCTGCGCAACCGCGGCGGCATGGCCATCGTGCTGGTGGAGCAGTATCTCGACTTCGCCCGGCGGCTCGCCGACAGCTTCATCATCCTGGATCGCGGCCGGGTCGTGCTCGCCGGCACCGGCGCCGAGCTCGGCTCGGCCGATGTCCATAAGCATCTGACGGTGTAGCGCGAATCGGCGTTGCCCGGAGCGCGCCTCCCGGCCTCCCCTATCCCTGACGGCCCGGGGTTCCCGCCTCTCCCGTCATTTACCTCTCGCCGGAAACGCGGTGCCGGGGGATAGTGGCGCCCTCGCCCGACCCTAGGCACTTCAATTCCGGAGAAGACCCATGCCCTCTGCCAAGGCACCGCGCATCTATGTCGGCGTCGGCGGCTGGACCTTCGAACCCTGGCGCGGCGTGTTCTATCCCGACGGGCTCACGCAGAAGCGCGAGCTCGAATATGCGAGCCGCAAGCTCACCTCGATCGAGATCAACGGCACCTATTACGGCTCGCAGAAGCCCGAGAGCTTCCGCAAATGGCATGACGAGACGCCGGAAGGCTTCGTCTTCTCGCTCAAGGGGCCGCGCTTCACCACCAACCGCCGCGTGCTGGCCGAGGCCGGCGAATCGGTCGAGCGCTTCATCGGCAGCGGTGTGCTGGAGCTGAAGGACAAGCTCGGCCCCATCAACTGGCAGTTCCCGCCGACCAAGAAGTTCGATCCCGCCGATTTCGAGGCTTTCCTCAAGCTCCTGCCGCCCAGCGCCGAAGGCCGCAAGCTGCGCCATGTGGTCGAGCTGCGCCATGAGAGCTTCAAGACGCCCGACGCCGTGGCGCTGGCGCGCAAGCATGGCATCGCGATCGTGCTGGCGGGCGATTCCGCCTATCCCCTGATCGCCGACGTGACGGCGCCTTTCGTCTATGCCCGGATCATGGGCACGGTCGAGGAGGAAGCGACCGGCTACAAGGCCAAGGCCCTCGACCTTTGGGTGAAGCGGGCCAAGACCTGGGCTTCGGGCGGGGCGCCGGAGGATCTGGAGACGCTGACGCCGCACCCGAAGAAGAGCGAACCGCGCGACGTCTTCCTCTACGTCATCAGCGGCGGCAAGATCCGCAACCCGGCGGCGGCCATGGCGCTCATCGAGCGCCTCACCTGATGAAGCCGCTCATCGAGCGCCTCGCTTGATGAATCCGCCCATAGAACGCCCCGCCTGACGATGCCGCTGCAGAACCGCGTGACGCCCTTCGGCGAGATCCTGGCCCTGCCGGAACGCGGCCTCCTCATGGGCAATCGCGGCATCATCCACGACCCGGCGACCCGGACGCTGCTGGCGCGGCGCTGGACGACCAAGGCCTGGATCATCTGCCTCTGCGAGTTCAAGGGCGTGCGCCGCCAGGTGATGGCCACGCGAAGCTGGACCGAGCTCTTCTTCCTCGACGAGGCGACGGCCCTCGCGGCCGGCCACCGGCCCTGCTTCTTCTGCCGGCGCGAGGCCGCGGAGCGGTTCCGCGCCTGCTGGGCCGAGGGCAACGGTGTCGCCCGGCCGAGCGCGCCCGCCATGGATGCGGCGCTCCATGCCGAGCGCCTCGACGCCAAGGCCAAGCGGCTGCATCCGCTGCCGGGCGCCGCCGGGACCCTGCCCGACGGCACGATGCTTGCGGCGGGCGGTGCTGCTTTCCTCGCCAGCGGCGGCAAGACCTATCCGTGGTCGCCCGCGGGATATGGTGCCGCGCAAGACCTGCCCCGGGATGCAAAGCTGCTCACGCCACCTTCGACGGTACGGGCTCTGGGCGCCGGCTATCGGCCGGTCCTTCATCCGAGCCTGGCGGCCGGCAGCATCTTTCCATCATGACATCGCCATGGCACGAACCACGATTGCGGAACCGTGCCGAACCTGCTGATCTGCTCGCCATGGGACGAAAATCCTTCGGCGATCCGGCGGTGGCCGCGGCCTTCGCCGCCTATCCGGCGGCGCTGCGACCGTCTCTGCTGGCGCTGCGCGCGCTGATCATCGAGGTGGCGGAGGCGGAGCTCGGCAAGGGCGCTTTGATCGAGACGCTGAAATGAGGACAGCCCGCCTATCTCCCCGCCCGGCCGCGCACCGGCACCACGGTGCGGATCGATGCCGTCAAGGGCGAGCCTGACCGATACGCCGCCTATTTCCATTGCCAGACGACGCTGATCGAGGATTTCCGCCAACGCTATCCCGGGCTCTTCGCCTTCGAAGGCAACCGGGCCCTGCTGTTCCGGCGCGGCGAAAGGCTGCCGAAGGCGGCGCTCAAGCACTGCATCGGCCTGGCCCTCACCTACCATACCGCCCGATCCTGATCGCGGCAGCTCGCGGAGTCAGGCGGCGGGACGCGAGGCGCCGGGAGTCTTCGTCGTCAACCCCTGGATCAGCCCGACCATCTCGGCATGGGCGGCGCTGGCGGGATCGCGCAGCTCGGCCAGTCCATGCGCGGCCGTCAGCTCGTTCAGCCGGACCAGCGTGCGGATCCGCTGCCGGCGCGAGAGCTTCAGCTCCGAGCTGCGGCGCGTGAAGAGGATCTTGTAGAGCTCGCCCTGGCCGAAGAGCTCGTTGAGCTCGCTGAAGAGCGTGTAGATCAGGAACAGCACGAAGATCCAGATCTGGATCGCGGCGAAGCGCTGCCAGGAGAAATGCAGGGCGACATAGTCGGGCAGGCCGGCGAGCGTGCCGCCATCGGTCAGGTAGCGGACCAGATGCTCGAGGAAGCGGACCAGGAAGACGATGGCCCAATAGACGAAGGTCTTGAACAGCACCGGCCGGATCAGCGGCGCGTTGTCGTAGCGGCGCAGGAACGGCATGTGGTTGGTCACCAGCACCGCCTTGCCCACCACGAGGGCCGCCGTGGTCGCCAGCAGGAAATTACCGAGGCCGGCCCAGTATCCCGCCAGATAGTCGGCCAGGATGAGCTGGGTGGTCAGCACGATCAGGTTGAATCCCGCCAGGAAGAACAAGGTCGGCGGGATCACCTCCTTGAACTCCTTGATGAAGAAAGCAACCAGGCGCGGCGTTGCCATGGCGAAGGCCCCCTCGGCGATGGCGATGGAAAGGAGTATGGGCCGTCCGGGTCCCGGTCCAAAGGGGTGGCGATTGCCTCTATGATGGCGCCAGGGCCGATTCGGGCACCAGACGCCCCGGTCCCAACCAAGGGGGAAACACCATGACGACAGAACTGATGTTGCTGGTCTGGGCCGTTGCCTTGACCGTCGTCCAGATGCTGATCGCGGTCGCAGGCCATACCCAGCAGGTGGGCGTCCCGGCGCTGGCCGGAAACCGCGACGGCATCGCGGCGCCGACCGGCTGGGCGGGGCGCGCCAAGCGCGCCCATCTCAACATGATCGAGAACCTGCCGCTCTTCGCAGGCCTGGTGCTGGTGGCCCATGCGGCCGGCATCAGCACGAGCCTGACGGTGCTGGGGGCGCAGCTCTTCTTCTGGGGCCGCCTCGCCTATGCCGTCATCTATCTCGCGGGGATCCCCTGGCTGCGCACGCTGAGCTGGGCGGTTTCGGTCGTGGGCCTGGTCCTGATCTTCCTGCAGCTCGTCTGATCGACGGGCCGGAGGCCGAAAGGGCCGCGTCCGACAAGGCGCGGCCCTTTTCGCTGGGCCCACCCGGCTTTCCACCGTTCCCGCGCCGCGATACGGTCATGTCCGGAGTTTCACGCGAACGCGCCGGAGGCGAAACCCGATGACCACCGCCGAGACCCGCGCCGACCGGCGCTCGCGCCGCCGGACCGGCGGTGGCAATGCGGCGAGCCCGTCGGCGCGCAGCGAGCGCTATCGCCATCTCGTCAATCCGTTCGAGCCGATCCGCCTTTTCTCCGAGGATCAGGTCGAGGCGATGCACCAGGCGGCCTTGCGCATCCTGGAGGAGATCGGCCTGCGCGTGCTGCTGCCCGAGGCCTGCCAGCGTTTCCGGGCCGCGGGCGCCGCGGTCGACGAGGAAAGCCGCATGGTCCGGATCGATCGCGGGCTGGTACAGGCGGCGCTGCGCACCGCACCCTCCGCCTACGATCTCGTGGCGCCGGCAGCGCATCGCACGGTTCGGATCGCACAGCGCCACCTCGCCGTGATCCCGGTCGGCGGGCCGCCGCATGTGACCGACAGCGACCGCGGCAAGCGCAGCGGCACGCTCGAGGATTTCCGGGACTTCACGAAGCTGTCGCAGCAATTCGACGTGGTCCATTGCCTGGGCGCCTGCATCGAGCCGCAGGACATTGCGCCCGAGTTCCGGCATCTGGAGACGATGCGCGCCCAGCTCACGCTGGGCGACAAGCCGCCTTTCATCTATAGCCGCGGGAACCCGCAGGTCCGCGACTGCTTCGCGATGGTCCGCCTGAATGCGGGACTGTCGGAGGAGCAGTTCGAGAGCGCGGCCCATTGCTACACCGTGATCAACACCAACTCGCCGCTGCAGCTCGATATCCCGATGTCGCAGGGCATCATCGATTTCGCGGCCGCGGGCCAGCTCTCGATCATCACGCCCTTCACGCTGGCCGGTGCCATGGCGCCGATCACGCTGCCGGGCGCCTTGACTCAGGCCCATGCCGAGGCCCTGGCCGGCATCACGCTCGCCCAGATCGTGCGGGCGGGCGCTCCCGTCGCCTATGGCGGCTTCACCTCGAATGTCGACATGAAGTCGGGCGCGCCCGCCTTCGGCACGCCCGAATATGTGAAGGCCGCCTTCGGCGCCGGCCAGCTCGCGCGCCATATCAACCTGCCCTGGCGCTCCTCCAACGCGACCGCTTCGAACGTCGCGGACGCGCAAGCCGCCTACGAATCCGAGATGTCCCTCTGGGGCGCCATCATGGGCGGCTGCAGCCTCCTCATCCACGGTGCCGGCTGGCTCGAAGGCGGGCTCGCGGCCTCCTACGAGAAATTCATCCTCGATATCGAGATGCTGCAGATGTTCGCCGAGCTGTTCCAGCCCGTGGCCTTCGACGCCGACGAGATCGGCGTCGAGGCCATCGCCGAAGTCGGACCGGGCGGGCATTTCTTCGGCACCGGCCATACGCTCGGGCGCTACGAGAAGGCCTTCTATGCGCCGCTGGTGTCGGACTGGCGCAATTTCGGCAGCTGGAGCGAGGACGGCGCCCGCACCGCCACCGAGCGCGCCAACGCGCTCTGGAAGAAGACGCTCCAGGCGTTCCAGCCGCCGCCCAAGGATCCGGCCGTGACCGAGGCGCTCGACGGTTTCATCGCCCGCCGCCGCCAGGAAGGCGGCGCACCGCCGGTCTCCTAGGCGGTCGCGGCTCTAGGGTGCCGGCGCCGGATCGGTGCTGGGGATCGCTTCGATCGCACCCAGCGAATGCGGATCATTGTCGGGTACGGCCGGTGCAGCCGTGGCCGCTGGGCTTATCGCGGGTTGCGCCGTTGCCGCGGGCGACGCTTCGGGGGCGGCGGGTTCAGCGAGAGACGCGGTCGCCGGCGGCGCTGGCAGCGGGCTCACGGCCGTGGATTCCGACGGCGGTGCGCTCATAGGGGCGGTCACGGGCTCCGACGCCGGCAGGTTGGCAGCCGGCGCTCCGGTTTCGGCCGGCGCGATCTGCGTTTTGGCCGGTTCCCCAGTGGCGGTCGGCGAAGCGGGCGCCGGCGCCGGCTCGAGCGAAGCTGTCGGTAATGGGGCCGGTACGGCCTCGGATTTCGTCGGCTCCGGCTGCGTCACGGTGGAAGGCGTGACCGATTCGCCCGTTCCGGCCGGCTCCACCGGGGCCAATGGTGTTTCCATGGCCGCCGCCGCCGGTGGCGGCGTGCCGGGTTCCATGGCGCCGCTGGGAGGCAACGTCGCCGGTTGCGCGGGTGCCGCTTCAAAAGGTGTCGGCGTGGGCGGAGTCGTGGCGACATCCGCAGGCGGCGGCTCGATTGTCGCGGTGGCGCCCAAGGGCACCGCCGGGTTGGCGGGCTGCGGCGGCGGTGCCGTCGGCGCGACGGGGGCGGCGGGCGCGGCCGTCACGGCGGTATCGGTAGGCGGAGTCTCGGCCGGCTTTTCCGGTGCGCCGCTTGCGGTCGGTTGATCCTCACCCGGCCAGGGATAATCGGGGTTCTGATAGTCGGGCGGCGGTAGCCGGCGGTCTTCCAGAAAGGCCTGCGAACCCGAGGGCGGATAGAGGTTGCTTTCGGTGACGAGCACCTCCTTGCGCTCGCCGGACGCCAGATCGACGGTGGTCAGCAGCCACCCACCTCGCGGCTCGCTGCCGGCATACCAGACGAATCGCGACATTACATACCAGTCGCCGGCACCGAGCGCGGTGAAGGCGAAATGGCCGTCGGCATCGCAAAGCTGCTTGTGAAAACCGGGCTGGCGGGAAAGATCGAGCGACGCACCCTGCTGCAGCCGCTCGAGCTGATTCTGCGCATAATCGGAGACCGGGAAGAGATAGACCTCGTTGCCGGCGCAGGTGACGACATCGTCGCCATCCTTGTGCCACAGCGCCTGCCCCGCGACCGCCGCCTCACCGGTACGCTGCGGAAAGGCGAAGCCGGGCGGGGCCGCGACCGGGCTCTGGGAAACGGAATTAACCGGCGCACAACCGGTCACGCCGAACAACGCCGCCACACCCAGCCAAAGCGACAGACGCTTCACGAAATCCATCTCGTTCCTCGACAACGCCCCTGCACGCCCGCAAACGCCGGGCGGGAAAAGTCACACCCGGTCAGAACCGGCTCATTCATTCTAGCATTTCCCAAGGCCGTCACGCCGGTTCCTTGAGAGCGCCCGTCACGCAACCGCGGTCCTCACGGGGGCGCTCTTGACTCCGTCGATGTAACACCGATAACATTTTTGAAAGTTTGTTATCTTTGTTACATCGGCGTCGCCCGCATGAGCCAGGATCAGGTGCTCGGCAAGCTCGGCTCGAAGTCGCACTGGCGCACCCAGTCCGAGACGCTGCTGGCGCGCTATTTCCAGGCCCATCTCGAGGACCTGCCGTTCGAGACCGCGGCCTCGATCGCCAAGAAGGTCGGCGTCAGCGCCGTCACGGTCGGCCGCTTCCTGCGCCGGCTGGGCTATCGCCGCCTGAGCGAGCTGACGCAGGATTTGCGCATGCGCGGGCCCAACTCGGCCTGGCAGATCAAGGATCCGGCCCCCGGCAAGAGCAACGGCAGCGGCATCCAGGGCCGCCAGCTCCAGGCCCATATCGAGAACCTCACCCGCATCTTCGGCCAGACCTCGACGCCGGCCTGGAGCAAGGCGGTCAAGCTCATCGCCGGCGCCCCGCGCATCTTCGTGGTCTCGTTCCAGAACCTGCGCGGCATCGGCCATTACTTCGCCTCGCAGCTCGACTATGCGCGGCCGGGCGTGCGCTTCCTCGACGGCGAGGACGGCACCTTCGTCGATCTCTTCGACGGCGAGCCGCGCAAGACCTGCCTCGTCATCATCGAATCGCGCCGCTATGCGCGCAAAGCGGCCCCTCTCGCCGAGCGCGCCAAGGAAGCGGGCATCAAGGTCATCGCCGTCACCGATATCTATTGCGGCTGGGCGGACGATGCCGACGTGTCGCTGACCGATCCCGGCGAGGGCGAGGTGTTCTGGGACAGCACGGTCAGCACCGTGGCGTTGCTCGAGCTGCTGCTCGAATCCGTGATCGAGCGGCTGGGCGACAAGGTGCCGGCCCGCATCAAGCATCTGACGGCGCTGCAGGATTATTTCGGAGATTTCGGTGACATGTGACGCCGGAGCGGGAACGGGGCCGTGAGACCGCAGGAGCTCGCCGCTTATGACGGGCTGGGGCTGGCGGCGCTGATCGAGCGGCGCGAGATCACGCCGCGCGAGCTGGGCGCCGCGGTGATCGCCGCCATCGGCGCGCTCAACCCGAAGCTCCAGGCGGTGATCGAGATGTACGAGGATGCGGTCGAGGGCCTGAGCGACAAGCCCGGACCCGGCCCTTATCGCGGCCTTCCCACCCTGACCAAGGATTTCCCGATCGAGGCCGGCCGGCCGGCGCAGTTCGGCAGCGTCTTCGCCCGCGAATTCCGCGCGCCCTGCGACCAGGATTATTGGAAGCGGCTGCGCGCGGGCGGCCTCGTCAATCTGGGCCGCACGACCTCCTCGGAGTTCGGCATCGCCGCCGCGACCGAATCCTCGCTTTATGGCGCGACCCGCAATCCCTGGGATCCGGCACGCGGCGTGGCGGGCTCGAGCGGCGGATCGGCCGCTTCGGTCGCGGCGGGGATCGTGCCTTTCGCGCAAGGGGGGGATGGCGGCGGCTCGATCCGCAACCCCGCCTCCTTCTGCGGGCTGGTGGGGCTCAAGCCCTCGCGCGGCCGGGTCAGCGGCGCGCCGGACGCGAACGCGCCGCTGCTGGGGCTGGCGACCTCCTTCATGCTGACGCGAACCGTGCGCGATTGCGCCACGCTGCTCGATCTGGCCTCCGGCGCCGTGCCCGGCGACGGCTTCGAGATCGCGCCGCCCGCCGAGAGCTATGCCCGCGCGATCGAGACGCCGCCCAAGGCCTTGCGTGTCGCGCTCTGCACCCGCTCCTGGTCGGGCCATCCGCTCGATCCCGAGGTGGTGCGGGTGACGCGGGAGGCGGGAAAGCGGCTCGAGGCGCTGGGCCACCCTGTCGAGGAGACGAGCCCGGATTTCGACTACGAGGCCTTCCTCGACGCGCAGAAGGTGATCTGGGCCGCGACCACGGTGCCGTCGCTCGACGAGCTGGCGGCGGCCCTGGGCAAGCCGATCGACGAATCCCAGCTGCAGGCCACCACCATCGCGGTCTATCGCCACGGCCAGACCTTGACGGCGGCGAGGCTGGTGACGGCGCTGGGCATCTACGACCAGGTGACGCGGATCATCGGGCGGTTCCTCGCCCGCCACGACGTTCTCGTCACGCCGACCGCCGCCATCACGCCGGAACCCGTCGGCACCTACGACCCCGACCGACCGGGCCGGACCGTCGACAGCGTGTTCGAGGATCTCGCGCCGAAGGAGACCTTCACCGCGCTCTTCAACGGGACGGGCTCGCCCGCGATCTCGCTGCCGCTGGGACATACCCCTTCGGGCCTGCCGGTCGGCGTGCAGGTCGTCGCGGGCTTCGGGCGCGAGGATCTGTTGCTCGGGCTCGCGCGTCAGCTCGAGCAGGAATACCGCTGGGACCGGCAGCGTCCGGCGCTGCACGTGACCACCATCTAGAACCGGAACCCTGAAGCCAGGCCGAAAGAGCCGAACCGCCTACGGATGCGAACGAACAACAATCGATGACAGGAGGACTCACATCATGGATCGCCGTTCATTCTTGAAAGCCACCGCCTATGCCGCGAGCCTGGCCTCCCTGCCCGGCATCGCCTTCTCCGCCCGCGCCGCCGACAGCAAGATCCTGCGCATGGGCTACGGGTCGGACGTGCTGACGCTCGATCCGATCAAGACCGTCTACGGCTCGGACATCATCATCCAGGGCATGATGTTCGCGCGCCTGCTCCAGGCCAATGCCGACCGCAGCGAGGTCGGGCCGGGCCTCGCCGAGAAATGGGACATCTCCGAGGACGGCAAGACCTACACCTTCTATCTGCGCGACGCGAAATTCTCGGACGGCTCGCCGATCACCGCCGAGGACGTCGCCTTCAGCTATACCCGCATGCGCTTCCAGAAGGATTCGGCCTATGCCGCGCCCTTCCAGCCGCTGAAGGAAGCCAAGGCCAAGGACGCCAAGACGGTCGTCTTCACGCTCGACCGCCGGTTCACCCCCTTCCTCACCCTGACCGAGATCTGGAACACCGGCATCGTGCCGAAGGCCGCGGTCGAGAAGATGGGCGACGACGCCTATGCCAAGGCGCCGGTCACCTCGGGTCCCTTCAAGTTCGTCGAATGGAAGCCGGGCGACCGCGTGGTCCTGGCCAGGAACGAGCACTACTACAAGGAAGGCTTGCCGCACCTGGACGGGCTCGAGTTCCGCTATGTGGCGGACGACAACACCCGCGTCTCGATGCTGCAGGCGGGCGAGATCGACGTCTGCATCGGCTATCCGGTGGCGCGCCAGCCCGAGCTCAAGGCCGCGGGCTTCCGCGCCGACGCCGACATCTCGAGCGTCACCTACGATATGCTGATCAACCATTCGAAGGCGCCGTTCGACAACCTCAAATTCCGGCAGGCGATCAGCCACGGCATCGACCGTCAGGCCATCGCGGATGCGGTGACCTTGGGATCCGGGCGGCCCGCCACCTCGATCTTCAGCCCGGAGCTCAATTTCTTCGACAAGTCGCTGCCGCTGATCCAGCGGGACGTGGAGAAGGCCAAGGGCCTGCTCGCCGATTCCGGCGTTGCCGACCCGAGCTTCGAGCTGCTGGTCAGCGCCGGCATCGCCGATGACGAGAAGACGGCCGTGCTGGTGCAGGCGCAGCTCGCCGAGATCGGCATCACGGTCACGGTCTCCAAGATCGATTCCACCAGCGTCTGGACGCGGCTCATCGACGGCGATTACCAGGCCGAGCTCAACTGGTGGTACAACGAGACCCGCGACCCGGACAACGCGCTGCGCTGGTGCGCCTGGGGTGCGGGCGACAACAAGTCCTACTACACCCGCTACAACAACGAAGAGGTCAACAAGCTCATCGACGAGGCGGCGGGCGAGACCGACGACGCCAAGCGCGGCGCGCTCTACGCGCAGATCCAGAAGATCTGCGTCGACGAGGTGGCCCAGGTGGCGATGTTCCACCCGAACTGGCTGAACGGCTACAGCCCGAAGGTCAAGGACCTGATTCTCAATATCGGCCTGCAATTCTCCGAGATCGATCAGACCGATCTGGTCTAGGCTTCTCGCTCGCGGCCCGGGCCTGCACCGGTTCTCTTGAGCCGGTGCGGGCCTGGGCGCGGGATTCTCGTTTTCCCATGCCGGCGAACCGATAACGCATGGACCGCTTCGCGTTTCTGCTCAAGCGCCCGATCCAGCTGATTCCCGTGCTCCTGGGAATCAGCCTGATCACCTTCGTCCTGATCCAGCTCACGCCGGGCGATCCGGTGCGCATCATGCTGGGCCCGAAAGCGAGCGAGGACGCCATCGCCTTCGTGCGCGCCCGCTACGGCCTCGATCAGCCGATCCTGGTCCAGTATTTCTATTTCCTGCTGAACGCGATCCGCGGCGATTTCGGGCAGTCGATCATCTATCGCAGCCCGGTCGGCCCCGTGATTCTCGACCGCATGGCCCCGACGCTGTTCCTCATCCTCTACGGGCTGGCGCTCTCGGTCGCCTTCACGCTGGGGCTCGCCATCGCCGCCGCGCGCAGCCGCGGCCGCTGGGTCGACCAGTTCGTCCGGCTGGTCTGCGTCAGCAGTGTCGGCATCCCCTCCTACTTCATGGGATTGATGCTGATCCTGGGCCTCTGCCTCAAGCTCAAGCTCTTCCCGGTTTCGGGCTATGCACCGACGCTGATCGACAATCTCTACCATCTGTTCCTGCCGGCCCTCACGATCGCGATCGGCGTGACGCCGATCCTGACGCGCAACCTCCGGGCCACCTTCCTCCAGCAGATGGACGCGGACTACGCCACGGCCGGCCGCTCCAAGGGCCTGCCCGAGCGCTACATCTTCGGCCGCCATGTGTTCTGGAACTCGCTGCTGCCGACCGTGAACCTGATGGGCGTGGTGGTGTCGTTCCTGATCGGCGGCACCGTCGTCATCGAGAATGTCTTCAACATCCCGGGGCTGGGGCAGGCGCTCATCCGCGCCGTGCTGACCCGCGACTATTTCGTGGTCCAGGCGGTGACGCTGGTGCTGGCCTGCGGCATCGTCATCACCAACTTCATCGTCGATGTCGTGACGGTGGTGCTCGATCCGAGGGTGAAGCTGTGAGCGCCCTCGCCGCCGCGCCCGTGCCCGGCCGCCTGGCGAAGCTCTGGAGCGCCACGCCGGCGACGCTCAAGGTCGGCGGCGCCATCGTGCTGGCCTGGATCGTCCTGGCGGGCGCGGCCCCGCTGCTGAGCTCGTTCAATCCGATCAAGGTCGACGTCCTCAACATGCTGAAGCCGCCGGGCGGGACCTACTGGCTCGGCGCCGACGCGCTCGGCCGCGACGTCTTCACCCGCATTCTCTATGGCGCGCGCGCCGATCTGATGATGGCCTTCTTCGGCGTGGTGGGCCCCATCATCCTCGGCACCCTCATCGGCCTGGTCGGCGGCTATCTCGGCGGCCGCATCGACATGGTGCTGATGCGCCTCTTCGAGATCACCGTCTCCTTCCCCTATTTCGTGCTGGTGATCGCGATCGTCGCGGTGCTGGGGCCAGGGCTCAAGAGCTACTTCATCTCGCTCACGCTGGTGAACTGGGTCAGCTACGCACGCCTGGTGCGCAGCGAGGCCCTGGTGCTGCGCAACGCCGATTTCGTGCTGGCGGCGCGCAGCATGGGCTTCGGCCATCTGCGCACCATGCTGTTCCATGTGCTGCCCAACGCGCTGGTGCCGCCCGCCGTCTTCGTCATGACCGACGCAGTCCTGACCATCGTGCTGGGCTCCTCGCTGGGCTTCCTGGGGCTGGGCGTGCAGCCGCCCACGCCGGAATGGGGCGCCATGATCGCCGAGGGCACCAACTACCTCACCAGCGCCTGGTGGATCTCGGTCTTGCCCGGCCTCGCCATCTGCTCGCTGGCGCTGGGGCTCTCGCTCGTCGCCGACGGGCTCGCCCGCCTGCTCCATACGGGGTCCTGACCGATGGAAGAGCTGGTCAGGGTCGAGGATCTGGCGATCGAGTTCGCGACCCAATTCGGCACGGTGCCGGCGCTCAAGGGCGTCTCCTTCGCGCTCCATCGCGGCGAAGCCTTGGGCATCGTCGGCGAATCGGGCTCGGGCAAGACCGTGGCCTGCCGCGCCATCCTGAAGCTGATCGCGGCCAACGCCACCGTCCGCTCGGGCCGGATCCTGGTCGAGGGCCAGGACGTGCTGGCCATAGACGCGGCGGCGCTGCAGCATTTCCGCGGCGAGAAGGCCGCGATGATCTTCCAGAATCCCTCGACCCATCTCGACCCGATCATGCCGGTCTGGCGCCAGGTGGCCGAGGCGATGGTGCTGCATCAAGGGGTGGGCTGGGGCGAGGCCAAGGCGCGCGCGATCGAACTCCTGCGCGACATGCAGATCGCCGATCCCGCCCGGCGCGCCGGCGCCTATCCGCACGAGCTCTCGGGCGGGATGCGCCAGCGCGTGATGATCGCGGCGGCGCTCGCCTGCGAGCCCGATCTCCTGATCGCCGACGAGCCCACCACGGCGCTCGACGTCACGGTGCAGGCGCAGATCCTGGCGCTGCTGCGCCGCATCCGCCGCGAGCGGCAATTGTCGCTGATCCTGGTCTCCCACGATCTGGGCGTGATCGCCGAGATGTGCGACCGGGTGGTGGTGATGAAAGACGGTGCCGTGATGGAGACCGGCACGGTCGACCAGATCCTGACGGCGCCGCGCCACGACTATACCCGCCGCCTGATCGCCTCGCAGCCCTCGCTGATGAAGCCGGCCGCGCGCAAGTCCGCCGAGCTGGCGGCCGCGACACCGCCGCGCCTCGCGGTCGAAGGGCTCAAAGTGCGGTTCCGCTCGGCCCAGAGCCTGACCGGCTGGCTGACCCGCCGGCCGGCCCATGCGGTCGACGCGGTGAACGACGTGTCCTTCACGCTATCGCGCGGCGGCTCGGTCGGCATCGTCGGCGAATCGGGCTCGGGCAAGAGCACCATCGCGCGCAGCCTCATCGGGCTGGTGGCCGCGCAGGAAGGGCGCATCCTGGTCGACGGCAAGCCCGTCGGCCGGCTGCTGCAGGAGCGCCCGCCGGCCGAGCAGCGCAAGATGCAGATGGTGTTCCAGGATCCGTTCCTGTCGCTCAACCCGGCCATGACGGTGGCGGCGACGCTGGCTGAACCCTTGCGCCAGCACAAGCTCTGCGCCGACCGCCAGATCCCGGAGCGGCTGGCGGAGCTGATGGCGAAGGTCGAGCTGCCGGCGAACCTGCTGGAGCGGCGCACCACCCAGCTTTCGGGCGGCCAGCGCCAGCGTGTCGGCATCGCCCGCGCGCTTGCTCTCGAGCCCGAGATCCTGATCGCCGACGAGGTCACCTCGGCGCTCGACGTCACGATCCAGGCGCAGATCCTGGGCCTTTTCGAACGGCTGCGGCGCGAGATGGGATTGACCTTGATCCTGATCTCGCACGACCTCGCGGTGGTGCGCTATCTCTGCGAGCAGGTCGCGGTGCTGCGCCAGGGCAAGCTGGTCGAATACGGCCCGACCGAGCAGGTCCTCACCCACCCGCGCGAGGACTACACCAAGGCCCTCATCGCCGCGATCCCGCGCCTCTCGCGGCGCAGTGACGCGGCGGAGTAGCGTGCCGACCGTAGCTGCGAATGCCTCTCGCCGTCGCTCGGGAAGGCGCGTGAAAGCCCTTTCATGCTGCCGACAGTTTCTGGACAGCCGGGACTGATACATCCCTCGCGCCCGGTCAGTCCGGTGCGACGACCCCGATTCAACAACAGCACGAGGGATCAATGCGACCCATCAGAATGGCGTTCCTGCTTCCGCTCGGTGCGATCGCTCTTGCGGCGACCGTAAGCGGTCCGGCGGATGCCGCATCGACCATCAATGTCAGCCTCTGGGACAAGGGCGCCCGTGCCGACATGGCGACCGATCTCGGCATGAACATGGGCGGCCACGACATGTCGAAGGCGACCATGGGCGTTCGCGCGGTGCCGGCCGCGGTGAAGGCGGGTGATGTCACCTTCGAGGTCACGAACAATTCGAGCGAAACCATCCACGAGATGATCGTGGTGCCGGTGCGCGATCCGAAAGACCCGCTGCCTTATATCGATGCCGAAAATCGCGTCGACGAGGACGCGGCCGGTCATCTGGGCGAGGTGTCGGAGCTGGACCCCGGCAAGACGGGCGCCCTGCGACTGCATCTGGCGCCCGGCAAGTATCTGCTCTTCTGCAACGTCCCCGGCCATTTCGCCAATGGCATGTGGACCGAAGTGACGGTCCAGTAGAGCGCGGACACCCCAAACGAAACGCACCGGATCCGAGGAGGATCCGGTGCGTTGCTTCCGTGGAAACGGCGACGGCGCTTCAGCTCTGCGGCTGGGCGTCGGGGCCTTGGGCGCGGCGCGCCCGGTCGGCCATGAACTGGTCGAACTCGGCCTTGTCCTTGGCCTGGCGCAGCCGGTCGAGGAACTCGCGGAACTCGCGCTCCTCCTCCTCGAGGCGGCGCAGGGTCTCCGCGCGGTACTCGTCGAAGGCATGGTTGCCGCTCGACGCGGAGCGACGCCAGCCGCAACCGCCGCCGCCCATGCCGTACCAGCGGCCGCGCGCCTTGCCCATATCCTCGAAATCGCGTCTCCAACCGCCCATGCGTCCGCTCCAGATGAGATAGGCCAGGATCCCAAGTCCTACCGGCCAGAAAAGGATGAAGCCCAGCACCATCACGCCGATCCAGGCGGGCTTCCCGATGTCATCGAGTCTGCGGGCTATGTCCATGCCGATGGCCCCATGTGAATGTTAATGACATTTACATACGTAAGAGAAGCCCGGCCCGGTGTCAAGAAGCCAAGCCGCTTTTCCACGAAAAATCCTGGGGAGCGTCTCAGCGCGGCTTGGTTCCGCCCTGCCGATGCAGCCCCAGCCCCTGGAGATAGATCAGGACTGCGGCCTCGAGCAGCTCCTCGGGCGACATCGGCAGCTTGCGCCTCGCGGCGTCGCCGCGCCCGAAGAGCGAGGCGATCCCATGCGAGATCGACCAGATATGGAGCGCCATCATCGAGGCCGGCGGGCGTCCTTCCTTGGGCAGCCCTTCCGCCAGCGCCTCGGCGGCGCTGCGCAGGATGCCGAAGGCGCGATCGCCCGCCTGGCGCAGCTCGGGATTGCTCTCGAGCGGAATGCCCGCCTCGAACATCGCCGCGAAATAGGCGGGCTCGGTGCGGGCGAAGGCGAGATAAGCCTTGCCGAGATTGTTGAAGGCGGTGAAGGGATCGGGGCGGCCTTCGTTCCAGGCGGTCTTGAGGAAGGCCTCGAACCGCTCGAAGCCCTGGCGCGCCACATCGGCCATGAGCGCGTCGCGGTCGCGGAAATGACGATAAGGGGCGGCCGGGCTCACGCCCGCCCAGCGCGCGGCATCGGCGAAGGTGAAGCCCCCGGGACCCTTCTCGCCGATCAGGTCGAGCGCCGCCTTGATCAGGGTCTCGCGCAGATTGCCGTGGTGATAGCCGCGCCGGCCTTCCTCCTCGCCCGGCCCGTGGCCCCGTCCCTTGTCCTTCGACCAGCTCATGTGAAGAGGTCTTACATGAAGCGGGGCGGCTCCACCATCGCCTTGGCACGGAACCGCACAACCCGGTGATGCAAAAGGAATGCCCGGCGGGTTCGTGCGTTTCTGCTTCATGAACCAGGCCCCACCCCTCGGGCGGTCCGAGCCCGCTCGCCCGCTCCCGCCCGATGAAGCGGCCGATCGCGGCCAACGGACGGCGCAGACGCTGCCGGACTCGATCTATCGCTATGCCTGGAAGGTCAGCCGGCGCGGCCAGGCCGTCATCTGCGCCCTGTCGGCGGTGCTCATCCCGCTGGGCACGGTGCCGCTCGATCTGCAGCGGCGCATGGTCGACACCGCGCTCGGCAACAAGGATCTGCGGCTCCTCCTCCTGCTGGGCGGCCTCTATCTGGTGACGATCCTGGCGCAGCAGAGCCTGAAATACGGGCTCAACATCGCCCGCGGCTGGGTGGTCGAGGATGTGACGCGCCGGCTGCGCAAGACGATCTATCTGCGCAAGGACAGCCTCGGTTCCGCCCAACCCGGCACCAAGCCCGACGCCGGCACCGCCGTCGCGATGGCGGCGGCGGAGTCCGAGGCCATCGCCGGTTTCGTCGGCGACGCGCTCTCCGTGCCGCTGGTGCAGGGCGGCACGATCCTCTTCACCTTCGGCTATCTGGCCTGGGTCGATTGGCGGATCGCCGGCCTCACGCTCCTGCTCTACACGCCGCATTATTTCGTCGTGCATGCGGTCCAGCAGGCCATCAACCGCCTGGCGCGCACCCAGGCCAAGGTGGTACGCCGCCTCGGCCACACGCTGGTACGCGATGCGGAGACGCGGCGGGAAGGCGGCCGCTTCGCAACGCTGGTCGATCTCGCCTATGAGCTGCGCATGAGGATCTACCGGCGCAAGTTCATCCTCACCTATCTCGGCAATTTCCTCGACGCGCTGGGCCCGCTCATCGTGCTCATGGTCGGCGGCTGGTTCGTGATCCACGGCCAGACCCAGGTCAGCACGCTCGTGGTCTTCATCTCGGGCGTGCAGCGTGTCGCCGACCCCTGGGACCAGCTCATCAATTTCTACCGCACGGCCCAGATCGCGCAGACGAAGTACCGTCTCTTCGCGCAGACCCTCGACGGCAGCGGGCATCACCAGCCGCTGGGACACTGACAACCGGCACGAGAACCGGTGCAGAGCGGCGCGCCGGCCGTGCCATGCCCCGCCCGGCGGTCTGGATCATCCCGTCGCAGTCGAAAGCCCTTGCATGGGTCGGCATCAGCCATTCGACTGGAGGCAGGGAAGCACACGAGTCGTTGGCCGATGCCGGCCTTCATCTATGGCTATATCTGGAAGGTCAGTGCCCGGGGGCAGATCCTCATCTGCCTCCTGTCGGCGGTGCTGATCCCTGTCGGAACCGTGCCGCTCGATCTGCAGCGCCGCATGGTCGATACCGCGCTGGGCGACAAGAACCTCACGCTGCTGCTCTGGCTGGGCGCGCTCTATCTGGCGGCGATCCTGGCGCAGCAATCCCTCAAATACGCGCTCAATCTCGGCCGGGGCTGGATCGTCGAGGATGTCACGCGCCTGCTGCGCCGCGCCATCCATGGCCGCGACGGGAAGGACGGCAAGACCCGGAACGGCGCCACCGACGATCCCGGAACGGCGGTGTCGATGGCGGCCTCCGAATCCGAGGACATCGCCGGTTTCGTCGGCGACAGCATCTCCGTGCCGCTGGTGCAGGGCGGCACCATCCTCTTCACCTTCGGCTACCTGGCCTGGGTCGATTGGCGGATCGCCAGCCTCGCCGCCCTCATCTATACGCCGCACTACTTCATCGTCCGCGCGGTCCAGCAGGCGATCAACCGGCTGGCCCGGGGCCATGCCAAGGTGGTGCGCCGGATCGGCCATGAGCTCGTGGCCGTCAACAAGCGCCGCCACGGCACGCGCCGCTTCAACGGGCTCGTCGATGTCGCCTACGCGCTGCGGATGAAGATCTACCGGCGCAAATTCGCCCTGACCTATCTCGGCAACTTCCTCGACGCGATGGGGCCGCTCATCGTGCTGGTGGTCGGCGGCTGGTTCGTAATCCAGGGCCAGACCGAGGTGAGCACGCTGGTGGTCTTCATCTCCGGCGTGCAGCGCATCGCCGATCCCTGGGACCAGCTCATCAATTTCTACCGCACCGCCCAGATCGCGCAGACGAAATATCTGCTCTTCATGCAGACGTTGGACGGCGACGCGTTTCCGCCGCACCGGAAGCGATAAGGCCCCGCTCGCGGCCTTCAGTACGGCGTCCCATCCTTGTGGGTGCGGCCGGCCGGGCCCCAGATCAGGTCGACGTCGGGATAATCCGTGACATCCTCGTCCGGCCGCCGCGTTCCGACCTCGAGAACGAGGGCCGGACGGTCCGAGCGATTCTGCAGGTGGTGCCCGTCGGCGACGCCCGCCTTGAAGCCCGCGCAATCGCCCGGCCGCAGGACCTGCTCGCGCCCCTCGGTGACGAGCACGAGCTCGCCCTCGAGGACCCAGAGGAACTCGTCCTCCGCCGAATGCCAGTGCCGCAGGCTCGACCAGCTGCCCGGCGGCAGCCGCAGCAGGTTGACGCCGAAATGGGTCAGGCCCGCCGCGTCGCCCAGCGCCTGGCGGACGCGGTGGCGGCAGGGCGCGTCATAGGGCGGCGGATAGCCGGATCCTTCATGACGCGGCACCGACGCCAGATCGATCTTGCTCATGGATCTCTCCCTCTCTCGCTCGCGGGGGCCGCGCCAGCATAAGCGTGCCGGAGCGAGAGAGGGAGAGAAGTTCGCCGTGCCCGCGTCAGGGCCTCACCGTGAAGGGCGCCTTCGCCAGCAGCACGTAGGAATCGTCGCGCAGCAGGCGGATCTCGTAATTGCCCGGCTCGAGATCGGCCCCGATCGTGTCCTTGTCGAGGGCGCCCGAGCCTTCGACCGTGGCGCCCGTATAGATATAGGCGATGTAGTTGTAGATGTCGGGATCGCCCGCGTGATAGATCGCGACCCAGTCGAGCTTGAGCGCGGGCGCGTTGCGCCAGGAGACCTCGACGGTCTGGCCGGGCTTGTAGCTGGACTTCTTCACCACGACCAAGGGCGCTGCGTCGCGCGCCTGCACCCAGAAGCCCGTGCGCGCGAGCTCCTTGCCGTCCGCGTCCGACAGCACGGCGTCGTAGGCGCCGGCCTTCATGAAGCTCGAGGCGAGCTTGATCGAGGGCCGGTCGCTGGCATCGCCCGTGGCCATGGTCGCGACCGCGTTCTTCGCCGGATCGCCGCCCTTGGGCACGACCGAGATGCGCGCATCCTCGAGGGTTCCGATGCCGAAACGCAGGATGAAATCGTCGCCCTGCTTCACGACATAGCGGTCGACGCCGACCATCGCGGGCGCCACGGCGGGGACGACATGGAAGGTCGAGACCACCGCGCGGTGGTCGGACGGCCAGGGCGTCACCGCGATGTCGACATCGGGGCCGCCCTCCTCGCCGACGACCTCGCTCGCCGTCACGGTCGCGGGCCCGGCGCTCCAGACCAGATCGATGCGGTCGAAGGTCTCGTTCGCCTTGACCCAGGGATGGGGATAGCCGGCGGTCCAGGTCAGCCCTGCGCGCGCGACCGGATCGGGATGGGCCTCGCGATAGGAATCGCGCAGGCCCGCATCGGCGATCGCCTTGCTGACCGGCCATTCGACCGCATATTTCACCTGGGGCCGCGCCTTGGCCACCGCGTCGGTCCAGTCGAGATGCGAGGGCGAGTTGAAGTCGCCGGTGAGGAACACCGGCACGCCGCCTTGCGCCACCTTCGGCAGCGCCTCGAGATAGGGCTGGATCGCCGGCAGGCGCGTATCGGTCTCCAATTGCAGCACCGCCGCCAGATCCTCGCCGTCGCGCACCGCCTCGGGTCCATAGGGTGTCGCGGGCAGATGCAGGTTGGCGACCGCGACGATGCGGCCGGGCAGCGGCTCGACCCAGGTGTACAGCGGATCGCCGGGTGGCGCGAACAGCGGATAGCGCGAGATGATGTGGCGCCGCTCATCCGCATAGGGCCAGCCGAGCGCATCGGCGATGGCCCGCGAGGTGCCGTCCGGCTCCTGCAGCCCGACGATGTCGGCCTTGGCCGCCCGGATCGCCTCCACCACCTGCCCAGCATCGACCTGGGCGCCGCCATACCAGATGTTGAAGGTCATGACGCGCAGATCGATCGCCGGCTCTTCCGCATGGAGCGGCCGCGCGACAGCCATCGCGAGCATGGCCAGCGCCAGCAGTGCGAACCTCCGCAAGCCCCTCGTTCCCGTTCCCATCATCCCCTCCTTTTTTGGGTCCCGTCCCCGATCAGGCCGGGGCGGCCTCCGCCACCCTGCCGGTAAGCCCCGGAACCGGCTGGATTTCCGGAGCCGAGCTTGACACGGCCGCCTGGGGCCTGTAAATGAATATTCATTCAGTAGTATTATCCTATTGAAACTGAAACAAAAGAGAAGGATTTCGGTCCCATGGCCGAAGCGGCCCGCCTGATCCGGACGTCGCCCCAGAGCGGGGCCGCCACCCGCGCCGTCATCCTCGAGGCGACGGTGGGCGTGATCGCGCGCCAGAGCCTGTCGGGCACCACGGTCGAGCGCGTGGCGCTCGCGGCCAAGGTCGCCCCGGGCACCGTGATCCTTCACTTCAAGCGCAAGGAGGCGCTGCTGGTCGAGGTGCTCGACCATCTGGCCAACGAGTTCGAGCGAGCCCGCGCCCGGGCGCTCGAAGGCGCGGCCGAGGACCCGGTCGAGGCGCTGACGCGGCTGATCGCCACCATGTTCGATCCCGCCGTCTCGGCGCCGGACAAGGTCTCGGTCTGGTACGCCTTCTGGGGCGAGGCCGGATCGCGCAGCACCTATCTCGAGCGGGTCGGCCCCATCGACACCCGCTACCACGAGGACATGGTGCGGATCATGGGCGAGCTGATCCGACGCGGCGGCCACGAGCATCTCGATGCCGAGGCGGTCGCCACCGGCTTCATCGGCGTCCTCGAATATCTCTGGCAGGAGATCATGGTCGAAGGCGCCGCCTTCGACCGCGGCTTAGCCCAGCGCACCGCCCTCAATTATCTCGCGGGCTCGTTCCCGGAGGCCTTCGCCCGCCAACGCCGACCGACCGATACGCCCAAAGGATAGCGACATGACCCCGATCACCCAGAACCGACAGGAGAACGCCATGAACGAACAGACCCCGATTGCGCTGACCGAGGGCGGTTCGTTGAGTTACGGCCTGCCGGCCTGGACCTATTTCAACCAGGAGCTGACGCAGCTCGAGTACGAGCGCGTGATCCTGCCCTCCTGGCAGTTCGTCTGCCATGTGAACCAGCTGAAGCAGCCGGGCGATTTCGCCACGCTCGACATGATGCGCGATTCCGTCGTGGTCATGCGCGGCAAGGATGGCGAGCTGCGCGCCTTCTCGAACGTCTGCCGGCACCGCGGCGCCAAGCTCCTGGACGGCGAGGGCAGCTGCAAGGGCCGCGTCAAGTGCCCCTATCACGGCTGGTCCTATGCGCTCGACGGCAGGCTCGTGGGCGTGCCTTCCGAGCAGACCTTCCCCGGCATGAAGAAGGCCGATTTCGGCCTGAAGCCCGTCGAGATGGAGATCATCCTCGGCCTCGTCTTCGTGCGGCTCATTCCCGGCGGCCCCAGCCTGGCCCTGATGTTCAAGGACTTCATCGAGCTGGTGCGTCCCTACCGGATCGAGGAGATGGAGCCGGTCAACCAGCTCTGGACCGGCAGCTGGAACTGCAACTGGAAGGTCGCGGTCGACAACAATCTCGAGAACTACCATGTGCCGGTCGGCCATCCGGGCTATCACCGCATGCTCGACAACGATCTCATGGGCGAGATCAACGAGCATGGCGTGGCCGTGAGCGAGAGCGTGCTCAGGGATCGCCTGTCGCCGGTCTGGAGCGAGCGGCTCTACCAGCAGCTGGCGCCCGAGGTGCTGACCGACCTGCCGGAGAAGAACCGCCGCACCTGGCTGTTCTTCTCGATGGCGCCCAATATCGGCATCGACATCTATCCCGACAGCATGGACATCTTCCAGATCCTGCCGAAGTCGGCCGAGACCTGCCTCATGCGCTTCCCGGTCTTCAGCCGGCCCGACGCCAGGCGCGAGGCGAAGCTGCTGCGCTATCTCAATGCGCGGATCAACCGGCAGGTCGGCCATGAGGACCGGGACCTGAGCGAGCGGGTGCAGATGGGCCTGCGCTCCAACGGCTACGAGCCTGGCCCGCTCTCGGACTATGAGCATGCGATCCGGGATTTCCATGACCGCCTGCGCGCCGCCTGCCCGGTCGTGACCCTGCCGGAGGCCCCGTCCCCCGGCAGCCTCGCCGCCCGCAACACCGCGATGCTGACCGAGCAAGCGGCGGCGTAGCTTTCTTATCGGTCTCCTCCCCCGCGACGCGGGGGAGGATGAAGGAGGGGGCTGCCCCCTCCCTCCGAGCACCTCCCGCAAATCCTGTCCGATCTGTTAGTCTCCCGCCGCGTGATTCGAGCGGCGTCGGCGCCCGTCCTGCCGGTGCCGCATCCCGATCGTTCCCTGGGGAGAGATTTCCTTTGCCGCAACTGCGCGATCGCCGTTCGCTCAAGGCCGTCGCGACGCTGTGCGCGGGAATCTTCGTCTTTTCCTTCCAGGATGTAGTGATCAAGACCGTGGCCGGGAGCTATCCGGTCCATGAGGTGGTCGCCATCCGCTGCCTGGTCAGCATCCCGATCCTGCTGGCGATGCTGCATTGGGATGCCGGTATCCGCACGCTCCTGTCGCCGCGGCTGAAATGGCTGGTGCTGCGGGGCGCCATGCTGATGGTCTCCTACACCACCTACTACCTGGCCTTTCCCTCGCTGCCGCTCGCCAGCATCGTGGCGCTCTATTTCACCGTCCCCCTGTTCATCACAGCCTTGGCCGGGCCGTTCCTCGGCGAGAAGATCGGCCTCAGCCGCTGGATCGCCACGCTCGTGGGCTTCGCCGGCGTGGTGGTGATGATGCGCCCGGCCGGCGGCCTGTTCGAATGGGCGTCGCTCCTGCCGGTCGCATCCGCCTTCTGCTACGGTTCGGCGGCGCTGATGGCCCGGCGCCTCGGCGCCACCGACAGCGCGCCGGTGATGGCCTTCTACCAGAACGCGCTCTTCCTGATGGGCGCCCTGCTGCTGGCGGCCATCTTCGGCGGCGGCGCCTATGAGGGCGAGCGGCAGGCCAGCCTCGCCTTCCTGATGCGGGGCTGGACGGTGCCGGGTACCCGCGACCTCCTGCTGATGGCCGCCACCGGCCCCATCGCCGCCGTGGGCACGGTGCTGCTGACCCAGGCCTATCGGCTGGCCGAGGCCAACCTGGTCGCCTCCTTCGAATATAGCGGGCTGATCTGGGCGAGCCTCTGGGGCTTCACCTTCTGGGGCGAGGTGCCGGGGGCGGCGACGCTCGCGGGCGCCGCCCTCATCGTCGGCGCGGGCCTCTATATGCTCTATGGCGCCAAGGCCGCGCCCGCGCCGGCCGCCGCAGGCGAGGTCGGCCGCGAGCGCGCCTGAGCCGGCCCCGGCCGCTCCTTCCTTTCCGCTCGACAAGAGCGCGCCTTATCCCCTCTCAATAGACAGCAAGGGACGCTTCCGTTCTCTCAACCGCGCCAAGGTCGGGGATGTCCGAGCCGCAGCAGCCCGTCATCGACTTCCTCGCCGAGCCTCAGAGCTACGGCCTGCCGCCGGGGCAAAGGGTCGAGCGCATCGACACCCATGTCGCCTCGGTGTTCCTCGCCGGCGAGCGAGCCTTCAAGCTCAAGCGCGCCGTGCGCTTCGCCTATCTCGATTTCTCCACCCTGGCGCTGCGCGAGCAGTCCTGCCGCACCGAGCTCGCCATCAACCGGCGCACGGCACCCGGGATCTATCTCGGGATCCGCAAGATCACCCGCGAGGCCGACGGACGGCTTCGCTTCGACGGCGCGGGCGAGACGCTCGACTGGGCGATCGAGATGCGGCGCTTCGACCAGGGCCTGCTGTTCGGCCGGATGGCGGAAGAGGGCCGGCTCACGCCCGCCCTGATGCAGGATCTGGCCGACATCATCTGGCAGTTCCACCAATCGCTCCCGCCGGCGGCGACGAGCGGGGGCGCTGCGCGCTTCGGCCGCGTGATGGCGGGCAATCTCGGCGAGCTCGAACGGGCCCGGGCCGCGGGCACGCTGGATCCCGGCAAGATCGACGGGATGAACAGGCTCTGCGACACGGCCCTGCGATCGCTGCGCCCGCTGCTCGACGCCCGCGCCGAGGCCGGCCTGGTGCGGCGCTGCCATGGCGATCTTCATCTGCGCAACATCTGCCTTTGGGAAGGCAGGCCGACGCTGTTCGACGCGATCGAGTTCTCGGAAGATCTCGCCACCATCGACCTGCTCTATGACCTGGCCTTCCTGCTGATGGATCTCGAGCATCGCGATGCGCGCGGGCTCGCGAACCGTGTCTGCAATCGCTATCTCGACCGCGGCGGTGGCGAGGAAGGCCAGGCGGCCCTCCCCTTGTTCATGGCGGTGCGGGCGGTGATCCGCGCCCATGTCTCCGCTTCGACCGCCGAGCGGCAGGGCGAGACGCCGAAGGCCGCCCTCTCGAAAGCGCAATCTCAGGCCTATCTCGATCTCGCGATCCGGCTGCTGCAGCCGGCGAAGCCGAAGCTCGTCGCCATCGGCGGCTTGTCCGGCACCGGCAAATCGACGCTGGCCTATGGGCTGGCCCCAAGCTGGGCCCCGGCACCCGGTGCCCGCGTGCTGCGCAGCGACATGATCCGCAAGCGGCTCATGGGGGTCGAGCCCGAGACCCGTCTGCCGGAGAGCGCCTATCGGGGCGAGGTCACGAGCCAGGTCTATGCCGCCCTGGGCCAGGCGGCGCTGCAGGCCTTGCGCGCGGGCCGCAGCGTGATCGCCGATGCCGTCTTCGCGCGCGCCGGGGAACGCGCCGCCATCGCGGCGATCGCGGGCGAGGCCGGCGTGGATTTCGCCGGCCTCTGGCTCGAGGCGCCGGCGACCCTGCTCGAGAACCGGGTGGCCCGGCGGGAACGCGATGCCTCGGACGCCAATGTTGCCGTGGTGCGCCGCCAGCAGAGCTACGAGGCAGGGCCCCTGGATTGGCACCGCGTCGATGCGGGCGGCGCGCCCGACCGGACCCTCGCCAACGCGCGTCGCGCGCTGGGCGAGACAGCAGGCCCTTGAGGGCCTTTCCCACGGTCTCTGGACAAGGTCACGCGCCGGATGCTCTGTTGAGCGCCCGTCGGGAATGCTGGAGACCCCGTTTGCGTCTGTCCGTTGTTCTGCTGTCCGGAGTCCTGCTCGGCCTCGCGCTGGCCTCCGGTCCCGTTGCCCGCGCCGACGAGGATCCCGCCGCCCGCGGCCAGGCCCTCGCACGCAAATATTGCGCGGGCTGCCATCGCGTCGCCTTCGAGCAGGCGATCCCGCCGCCGGTCCTGATCGAGACCGAGACCGGCGAGGAGGAATTCAAGGCGCCGAGCTTCTGGCAGGCGGCGCATCAGGAAAATCGCGACGCGGCCTATTTCCGCAGCTATATCCACGCGCCGCGCGATCCGATGCCCGAGGAGCCGCTGGAACCGGCGGAGCTGGATTCGATCATCGCCTATCTGATGTCGTTGCGCGGCCAGACCGGCAATGGCTGGTGAGGCTGCGGGTCAGGCCGGGCCGACGAAACGGGAGCGAAGGGAATGCTGTTCTGGTTGCCGCAGGTTCTGACGCCGGCCGAGTGCGAGCAGATCGTCGCGGCCCTGCGCAGCGGGCAGTTCCAGGACGGCAAGTCCTCGGCCGGCAATCTGGGCCGCAACCGGAAGGCCAACGAGGAGCTGGATTTCCGCTTTCCGGCCAAGCCCGAGCTCGACCGTACCGTCATGGCGGCCTTGGCCCGCAACCAGACGCTCGATGCCGCCGCCCGCCCCAAATCCATCACGCGGCCGATCTACAGCCGCTATGGCGTCGGCATGCATTACGGCATGCACATGGACGCCGCCGTGATGGGCAAGCAGGACCGCATGCGCATCGATCTCTCGATGACGATCTTCCTGTCCGATCCCGACAGCTATGAAGGCGGCGAGCTGTCGCTCGAGACCGAGTTCGGCGTGAAGACGGCCAAGCTGCCGATGGGCGATGCCGTGCTCTATCCGACGATCTATTACCACGAGGTCAAGCCGATCCTGCGCGGCGAGCGGCTGGCGGCGGTGCTCTGGATCCAGAGCCTGGTCAAGGATCCGCACCAGCGCAACCTGCTCTACGAGCTGTCGCAGATCGCCGACACGCGCAACCGCGAAGCCCCCGATGCCGCCGACACCAAGCAGCTCATCAAGGTCCATATGAACCTGCTGCGGATGTGGGCGGAGAATTAGGAGAGCCGCGGTTCCTCCGCTGCGAGAGCGGCACTTGGCCGACGGTCGCGGCTACTTCTTCGGCTGATGATCGTTGGCGGCCGATCGCAGGACGATCTTGCAGGCCGATTCATGGTGGCGGTCGAGGCTGTAGATCAGCAGGCGGCCACCGGCGTCGGTGTGGGAGATCAGCGGCTTCTGGGCCAGCAGCTCCTGCATGGTGTCGAGGTCGAGCTCGGCGGGAGCATCGCTGTCGCGATCCTGCAGAACGAGCGTGATCTGGCGGGCGTGACGCATGGCGGGCGGGTCCGGTCTCTAATGGCAACGCGCGAGGCCGGAGGGGATAACGGAATCCCCCAGCCTTGCCAAATGATTAAAGGGTGATCTCGAAGCTCGAACCGGCGGCCCAGCAATTCATGCGGCTATGCTGTGCAATTCCGCTCGAACCGTAAAACCGCCGTCGATGCAGCGAGTTGGACCCGCCCCTGGAATCTTTCAATAGCTCAGGACTCTCCCTCGTCCGCATGGCTGTCGCGCGCGGCGCGCAGGCGCGGACGTTTTGCCGCATGGGTTTTGATCTCTCCGTTCAAGCGGCGGCGGAATTCGGCCAGCCGGCGCAGCGCCGCGTCGAAGGCGTCATGAATCGCCACATGCGCATCCTCATGCGCATGGTCGAGCGGCGGATTGCGATTCACGGGCAGGCTGCCGCGCGGCAGCTCGAGGCGCAGATTGACCGAATAGAGCTTGCCCTGCTGGCGCCGCCGGTTGGGGGCCGAGATCACCACATGGCAGGCGATCAACCGCTCGCGTCCGAGCTTCATCAGCTTGTCGAAGCGCCGGCGGACCTCGGTCTCGAGCGCGGGCGAAGGATCGAGATTGCGATAGCTGATCGTGAGCGAGGGCAACTCTGTCGTTTCTCTCATCGGGGATCCTCTCATGACGCGGAACTCGATCTTGCGGGCGACGCGATCCTCGCCGGCGCGCGTCCCCAGGCGAAGCCGCTCCCTCAGGAGCGCCGGTCCTCCTCTTCCATCTCGTCGGCGGCCAGGATCTCGCAGATCTGCGCCACGCGCCCGGCGGGCAGGGCCGCCGCTTCATGGCGCTGCGCGTCATCGTCCGAGAGCCAAGCCGCCGCCTCTGCGAGCTCGGCCGCGGTCGGCTCCAGGGCCAGGATTTCGGTGACGCGCTGATCGTCGATCTCGCCGACGATCTCGCGGATGTCCTTGGGCTTCAGTCCCGGCATTGCCTGTCCTCCCCTGGCCGCTCCACCAAAGCGAGACCCATGATTTTTACATGGTTGTCCCACCCCGGGGCTTCAACGGCACCGGCCCGTTTCCGGGAAGCGCCTGCCCCGCCACACGTTTATTTCGCCGGGCCGCCGGGTTTGGCGCTTTGATTCAGGTCAACGCATTGACGCGGGGGCGGGACGAGGAATTGAGTCCGGTTTCGGTATCTCTTTCCGCCCCGGTTCGTGCCGGGACGAAGACATCGGGGGCATCCCATGCGTTTCATCGATCGGCAGGATGCCGGGCGCCAGCTGGCGGCGGCGCTCGAGAAGTTCCGGCGGCAGGACCCTGTGGTGCTGGCGCTGCCGCGCGGCGGCGTCGCCGTCGGCTGTGAGATCGCCCGGGCGCTGGGCTGCGGGCTCGATCTGGTGCTGGTGCGCAAGATCGGCGCGCCCTCGCAACCGGAGCTCGCGGTCGGTGCCGTGGTCGATGGCGAGCATCCCGAGATCGTCGTCAACGAGGATGTGGCAGCGGCGCTCGATCTGCCGGCGGACTATGTGGACCGGGCGGCGAAACGCGAGCTCGCCGAGATCGCGCGCCGGCGCCGGCTCTATCTGAAGGACCGCCCGCATCCGGGCCTCAAGGGCAAGACCGCGATCCTGGTGGATGACGGGATCGCGACCGGGGCCACGGCGCGCGCGGCCCTCCATGCGGTGCGCCGTCAGAATCCGGCGCGCCTCGTGCTGGCGGTGCCGGTGGCGCCTCCTGAAACAGTCGCCGATCTGGCGCGCGACTGCGACGAGGTCGTCGCCCTGACGCAGCCCGAAGGCTTCGGCGCGATCGGCTATTTCTACGCCGATTTCCACCAGATGGACGATCGCGAGGTGATCGCGCTGCTCGACCGTGCGGCCGAGACGCCGCAAAAGCCGGGATAGCGCCGTCAGAGATCGGGATCGAGCAGTCGGCGCAGGCGTTGGCTCGCGGTGAGGGCGAAGCGCAGCAGGAGCGCCTTGCGCCGGCTGGCATTGAGCGAGACCAGGTCGCTCGCCCGCAGGATCTCGGCGCCATAGGCGTCGGCGACGATCAGCCCGCATTCTTCCGGGAGGATCTCGCGCGGGAAATCGACCGCCACCGCGAAATAGAAGTAATCGCAGAATTCGCGGTACTCGGGCCATTTGCCGTCGGTCAGGAAATCGACCGGCGAGCTCTTGACCTCGACGATGACGGTCTCGCCGCGCTCGTTCACGCCGAACACGTCGGCGCGCCGGCCGGTGGCGAGCGAGAACTCGGTCACGGTGCCGTAGCCCAGATTCTCGAGGAAGCGGCTGACGCCGCGCGCCAGCTTCAGCGCGATTTCGGGATCGGGGAGTGCCATGGGTGCCGCGACTCTGCCCGAGCCCCTCGGGTCTTGTCCATGGCGGCAACCGTGGCCCGCGCTTTCCGCTAGCATGTTGGCAGAGCCCGCGTCAGGCCGGTAGATTGCGGCTGGGAGCAGCGGGAGCCGGCAGCGCCTTGGGAGATGGAGAGGTCGATCCACGAGACGGGGCCGTGACGCCGGGATCCGGCCTCGCGACTCCATCGCCCGCCGGACGGCAGCGCCGCTCGCTGCCGGGCCGGATCTGGCTCTGGCTGCTGCGGCTGGGCGCGGGCTTCTTCGGCCTCTCGGTCATCCTGACGGTCGTCTACGCGACCCTGCCGCCGCCCATCACCATCCTCATGATCGGCGGTCTCCTCGAGGGCCGCGGCATCCACAAGGACTGGGTCCCGATCGACCGCATCTCGCCCCATCTCATCCGCAGCGTGATCGCGGCGGAGGACGCGCATTTCTGCGAGCATCACGGCTTCGACTGGGCCTCGATCCAGGCCGCCTGGGACAAGATCGAGGCGGGCTCCAGCCGCCTGCGCGGCGGCTCCACCATCTCCAACCAGACCGCGAAGAACGTCTTCCTCTGGCCGGGCCGCCACTGGGTCCGCAAGGGGCTCGAAGCCTATTTCACCCTGCTGATCGAGCTCGTCTGGGGCAAGCAGCGGATCATGGAGGTCTATCTCAACGTGATCGAGTTCGGTCCGGGCACCTATGGCGCCGAGGCCGCCTCGCAGCGCTTCTTCAAGAAGAGCGCCGGCGAGCTCACGCGCTACCAGGCGGCCCTGCTTGCCTCGGTGCTGCCCAACCCCGACGAATGGTCGGCGGTCAATCCCGGGCCCTATGTGAAGAAGCGCGCCAACACGATCATGACCCGCGCGCTGGACGCGCCGGACGCGGGCGCCGCCGTCTGCCCCCATAGTTGACTCAGTCAACTATTTTGCCGAGAATGGGCCCCTGCCCTTCCCGGAGACCTTCCCATGGCGCTTTCGGCCGATCTCGATCGCCGCGTCCAGGCGGTGCGCCGCTTCAACCGCTTCTACACCCGCAAGATCGGCGTGCTGGGCGAGGGGCTCCTGGACAGCCCCTTCACCCTGACCCAGGCGCGGATCCTCTACGAGCTGGCCCATCGCAACCGGCCCACGGCCTCAGACCTGGCCGAGGCGCTGGGCCTCGATCCCGGCTATCTGAGCCGCATCCTGCGCGGCTTCGAGAAGCAGGGGCTGCTGTCGCGCGCGGCCTCGGCCGAAGATGCGCGCCAGCGTCATCTGAGCCTCACCGCCAAGGGCCGCAAGACCTTCGCCGGCCTCGATCGCGTCACCCGCCGCCAGATCGCGGGCCTGCTCGAGCCTTTGTCGGAGCCGGATCGAGGCCGGCTCGAGACCGCCATGCGGCAGATCGAGAGCATGCTGGACGCCCACGATGGCGAGGCGGAGGCCGCCGCCGACATCGTCCTGCGCCCGCACCGGCCGGGCGACATGGGCTGGGTGGCGCATCGTCACGGCGCGCTCTATGCCGCCGAATATGGCTGGGACGGGACTTTCGAAGCGCTGGTGGCGGAGATCGTGGCCGGCTTCGTCAAGAACTTCGATCCGGCGCGCGAGCGCTGCTGGATCGCCGAGCGCCGGGGCGAGATCCTGGGCTCGGTCTTCCTCGTGCAGGAAACGGCGACCATCGCCAAGCTGCGCATGCTGCTGGTCGAACCTTCCGCCCGCGGCCTGGGGCTGGGGCGGCGGCTGGTCGAGGAATGCCTCGCCTTCGCGCGGGACCGCGGCTATCGCCGGGTCCGGCTCTGGACCAACAGCAACCTCACCGCCGCCCGGAAGCTTTATGAGAGTTTCGGCTTCCGGCTGATCAAGTCGGAGCCGCATCGCAGCTTCGGCCACGATCTTGTCGGCGAAACCTGGGAGCTGACATTGTAGGATCGGGCGGCGTTTCCCGAACCCTATTTCCAAACGGACCCGATGACGGACAAGGACAACTGGACGATCGGCCGCGATCGGATCGCGACCACGGCTTCGCTGATCGCGCCCCATATCCGACGCACGCCGATGATGCGCGTGGAGAGCGCCGATTTCGGCCTCGATATCGGTTCCCTCGAGCTCAAGCTCGAGCTCCTGCAGCATACCGGCTCCTTCAAGCCGCGCGGCGCCTTCGCCAACCTCCTGCTCCGCGAGGTGCCGGCAGCCGGCGTGGTCGCGGCTTCGGGCGGCAATCACGGCGCCGCTGTCGCCTATGCCGCGATGAAGCGCGGCGTGCCGGCCAAGATCTTCGTGCCCAGCGTCGCCTCGCCCGCCAAGATCGAGCGCATCCGCTCCTATGGCGCGGATCTCGTGGTCGGCGGCGAGCGCTATGCCGATGCGCTGGCCCGGAGCGAGGCCTGGGTGGCGCAAAGCGGCGCGCTTCCCATCCATGCCTACGACCAGGTCGAGACGCTGATTGGCCAGGGCAGCGTGGGCAAGGAGATCGAGGAACAGGCGCCGCAGATCGACACGCTGCTGGTGGCCGTGGGCGGCGGCGGGCTCATCGGCGGCATCGCGGCCTGGTTCGGCGGACGGGTCAGGATCGTCGGCGTCGAGCCCGAGACGGCGCCCACGCTCTATCGTGCGCTCGAAGCGGGCGAGCCGGTCGACGCCGAGGCCGGCGGCATCGCCGCCGATTCGCTGGCGCCGCGCCGCGTGGGGCAGCTCATGTTTCCGATCGCCCAGCGCCACGTGGAGCGCGTGGTGCTGGTCCCCGACGAGGCCATCGCGCAGGCGCAGACGGCGCTCTGGCGCGTGCTGCGGCTGGCGGCCGAGCCGGGCGGGGCCGCCGCCTTCGCCAGCCTGCTCTCGGGCCGCTATCGCCCGCGCGCGGGCGAGCACGTGGCGGTCCTGGTCTGCGGCAGCAACCCCGCCAATCTCGATTTCGCCAAATAGCAGCGCCTGGGGAAGGACCGACGCCCATGCCCGTGCCCCCTGTCGGCTTGCGTCATCGCGAGAGCGTCAAGATCGATCGGGCCTTGACCGTGCCGGCGGTCTCGCCGGCCTTCCCGCATTTCCACGACATGCCGCCGGTTTTCGCCACCGCCTTCATGGTGGGGTTCGTCGAGGAGACCTGCGTCGCGGCGCTCGCTCCCCATCTCGAACCCGGCCAGCGCACGGTCGGCACGCATGTCGATCTCAGCCACGAGGCGGCAACCCCGATCGGCATGACCGTGACCTGCGAGATCGAGCTCGTGGCGGTCGAGGGCCGGCGCCTGCGCTTCAAGGTCGAAGCCCGCGACGACAAGGACGTGATCGGCAGGGGCCATCACGAGCGCTTCATCGTCGATGACGCGAAGTTCATGGCGCGGCTGGAAGCGAAGGCGCGCGGCTGAACCGGCGCGACCCCGGGCACCCCCTCGAATCCCACGGGGCGGTCCCTAACTAGACATCGAGATGCCACGCGACGGAACCATCCGGGAGGATGAGGCGTTGCGAGGGGCCGAAGGCTACCCAGCCGTCAACAGCAGCGGGAGACAGGGCGATGATCGTTCGCATCTGGCATGGCGCAACCCCGGTCGCCAAAGCCGACAGCTACCTCAAGCTCATGCGCGACGTGGCGCTGTCCGACTACAAATCCACGCCCGGCAACAAGGGGGCCTATGCGCTGCGGCGCATCGAGGGCGATCTCGCCCATTTCCACATGCTGACCTTCTGGGATTCGCTCGCGGCGATCGAGCGCTTCGCCGGCACGCCGGTCGAAACGGCGAAATACTATCCCTTCGACAAGGACTATCTGGTCGAGCTCGAGCCGACCGCGACCCACTACGAGGCGTTCGACCGCTGACCGGATCGGCGCGGCGCCAGACTCCGGCGGCGGCCACAGCCCTCAGCGCTGGAAGACGTGGTTGGGCAGGCGGGCCAGGAGGCCGTCGAAATAGGTGATGGTCTTTTCCAGGCCCTGCACCAGCGGGATCTTGGGCTCCCAGCCCAGGCGGTCCTGCGCCAGCTTGATGTTGGGGCGGCGCTGCTGCGGATCGTCCGCCGGCAGCGGATGGAACACGAGCTTCGATTTGGAGCCGGTCAGCTCGATCACCATCTCGGCCAACTGGCGGATGGTGAACTCGCCGGGATTGCCGAGATTGACGGGACCGGTCAGGTCGTCGGGCGCCGCCATCAGCCGGAGGAAGCCCTCGATCAGATCGTCCACATAGCAGAAGGCGCGGGTCTGCATGCCCTCGCCGAAGATCGTGATCGGCTCGCCGCGCAGCGCCTGGACCACGAAGTTCGACACCACGCGCCCGTCATTGGGATGCATGCGCGGACCATAGGTGTTGAAGATGCGCGCCACGCGGATGCGCAGATTGTGCTGGCGGTAATAGTCGAAGAACAGCGTCTCGGCGCAGCGCTTGCCTTCGTCGTAGCAGGCGCGCGGCCCGATCGGGTTGACGTTGCCGCGGTAATCCTCGGTCTGCGGATGCACCTCGGGATCGCCATAGACCTCGGAGGTCGAGGCCTGGAACACCTTGGCCTTGAGGCGCTTGGCGAGGCCCAGCATGTTGATGGCGCCATGGACCGAGGTCTTGGTCGTCTGGACGGGATCGTGCTGGTAGTGGATCGGCGAGGCGGGGCAGGCGAGATTGTAGATCTCGTCCACCTCGACATAGAGCGGGAAGGTCACATCGTGGCGCAGCAGCTCGAAATTAGGGCTGTCCAGCAGATGCGCGACATTGTCCTTGGTGCCGGTGAAGAAGTTGTCGACGCAGAGCACGTCGGCGCCCTCGCGCAACAGGCGCTCGCACAGATGCGAGCCCAGGAACCCGGCCCCGCCGGTGACGAGTACGCGCTTGCGCAGCATCATGATCGAGAACTCCCCTTGGCCCTGGCGGTCACTGTTAGCAGCCCGACCTTGTCGCCCGGTTAAAGGCCGTCTTTCCAAGGGTCTGGCCGGCGGACCGACCTTGTATCACTCCCGCCGGTCGGCAAGCGGTGGCAAGGAAGCGGCGCTCAGGTGGCAAAAAAGGTCTGCCGGCGCCCCTCCAGCACCAGGCAGGTGAGCCGGTCCGAGGCATAGGCCCCGGTATCGATCCCGATCCGGTTCGCCCGCAGCTCCGGCTCGGCCGAGATCGAATGGCCATGCACCACGACCTTGCCATGGTCGGCCTCGGAATGGAGGAACTCGCCGCGGATCCAGAGCAGGTCCTCGCGCCGTTGCAGCCCCAGCTCGACGCCCGGCCTGACGCCGGCATGAACGAAGAAGTAATCGCCCTCCTCATGGCTGAGCGGCAGGGATTCCAGCAGCTCCCGGTGGCGGCGCGGCAGACGGCGCTGGAGCTCGCGGCGGGCCCGGTCGTAGGACAGCATCGGATCGACGCCGTAGCTGTCGAGCGTCGCATCGCCGCCATTGGCGAACCAGACCGGGGCGGCGCTCTCGTCGGTGAGGAACCGCAGCATCAGCGCCTCGTGATTGCCCATGAGCGCGACGCGCGGGATGCCGCCGGGCGCCGGCTTCAGCAGCAGATCGATCACGCCCGCCGAATCGGCGCCGCGATCGACATAGTCGCCGAGGCAGACCAGCAGCGGATCCGATACCGGATGGAGATCCAGGTCGATCTCGATCCGGCGATGGATCTGCGCCAGCAGGTCGGCACGGCCATGCACGTCGCCGATCGCGTAGATGCGCCGACCGGCCGGAAGCTCAGGGACCGGGATCAGGTTGCGCTCGCTCCTTGCTCCCATTCGGCGCGCCCGCCGCGATTGTCCATGTAGTTGACCAGCGCCGCCACGGCGCGCCGGTCGAAGGCCTTGCCGACATCGCGCATGACGGCGTTGATCGCCTCGTCGACCGAGAGCGCCGAACGATGGGCGCGGGCGCTCATCATGCCGACGAAGGCGTTGGCGACCGTGATGACGCGGGCCGTGGGCAGGATGTCCTCGCCCTTGAGGCCGGCGGGAACGCCGGTGCCGTCCCAGCGCGTGAGCGACTGGCGCAAGGTCTCCGACACCGGCCCGTCGAACTCGACGCCCTGCAGCAGGTCGCCCGAGGCCAGCATGGCCCGGCGGATCTGCTGGCGCTCGTCCTCGCTGAGATCGCCGCCCTTGGTGAGCAGCGCGGGGTCGATCAGGATCTTGCCCAAATTCATGAGCTGGCCCGCGGTCTGGGCGGTGGCGATCTGCACCGGCGTCAGCCCCATCTCGGTCGCAATCTCGCGGGCGAGCTTGCCGACGCGGGTCGAATGCTCGGCCGAGAAGGGATCGCGCCGGTCGACCACGCCCACCAGCGCGCCGACCAGCTGATCCTGCAGCCTTTCGCGCCGCTCGCGCTCGCGGAAGGCGTCGGTCAGATCCTCGTTCGTCACCAGCACGCCCGGCGGCTCGCCGGGGCCGGCCGGCACCGGCACATGCATGGAATGCACCACGCGGCCCGAGGTGAGCTTGCGGGTCTCCTCGACCAGCTGATTGCTCTCGAGCGCCTTCTTGTTGAGCGCCTCGATCGGCTCGGCCGCCGCGGGCCCGAGCACGTTCTCGACCGGCTTGCCGACGAGATCCTCCGGCGCCAGGCCGCCGCGCGTGGCGGCCGCCTTGTTGGCGAAGCGGTATTTGTTGTCGGCGTCGAAGATCGCGATCTCGGTCGGCTGGCTGTCCGTGACGAGGCGCAGCAATCGGCGCTGCGCTTCGAGCCGCTCGGCGGTGGCGCGATGCCGTTCGGCCGATTCCGCATAGCGCCGCGAGGAGATGAGCCACCAGGCGGCGAGCAGGGCGGCCGCCACGAGGGCCACCGCCAGCAGCAGCATGACCAGGAGGCGCGTCGCGCGGGCATCGCTGTCGGCGAGCGCTTCCTTGCGCTCCACCTCGTAGATCAGGGCCCAGGGCACGTCGCGGAAGGCGCCGCGCGTCGCGGCCAGCACTTCCCGGCCGGAATGATCGAGCCTGATGGCGAACCCCGATGCGACCGTGACCGCCATGGCCGCATCGAGCTGAGGCGTGGATTTGCTGAGCCGCAGACCCAGGGGCGGCGTGCCGTCCTCGAGCGGGGAGATATATTCGACCGTGTCCTCGTCGACCTTGCGCACCAGAAGCGCGCGGGCCGTGCTCAGGCTTTCGCCGGGCTGGCGCAGCAGCGGGAAGAGCTCCTTGGCCACCTGCTTCACGCCGACCACCAGGCCCAGCGCCTGCGAGGTCGTGTCCGCCTGCACGCCATAGACCGGGGCCGCGAAGCCCATCGCCGGCTCGCCGGTGGCGTCGATGAAGACATCCATCACGCCGCGCGTGCCGGGCTTCAGGTTGAGAACGAAATCCTTGAGCGCCCCCTCGATCGGCGGCATGCCTGCGGTGGCGACCAGCACCTTGCCGTCCTTGTCGACCAGCGCCATGCCCGCCACCGCCGGCAACGCGACATTGGCATTGACCTCGGTCGGCTTGGGCGCCGCGAACCCGTCGCGCTCCGCCGCCACCGTCAGGAGATTGCTCAGATAGTCGGCCTCGAACGGCGTCTCGCCGCTGTTGTCGCCGCCGCCGCTATTGTCGCCGCCGTTCTCCTCCTGCGAGCCGCCCATCAGGAGCTGGGCCATGTAGAGCTGCAGGGAGGCGTTGTTGGCGAGGCTCGAGACATCGTCGAGCTGGCGCGTGACCCAGCCCTCGATATCGGCCTTGCGGCTGTCGGCGACGATGCTGAGCCGCGTCTGCCAGGCGAGCAGATCCTGCTGGCGCTGATTCTCCACGAAGCGCAGGACCAGGAAAACACCGATGGCCGCGACCGCCGCCAGCACGATCAAACCGATCGCAAGGGTCACGCCCGCCTTGCGGCGCTGCCGGGCGGCTCTTTCTTCGATGTCTGACAAGGAACGTCTCCCTAAATCTCCGCCGGCGGCCCTATGAGCACCCCTGGCCGGCAGCGCGAACATAACGGCAACCCTGGCTGCCGCCCTGGAAGGGCGCCATCATTGCCCTAGTTGGAAAATCTCGAGGGGCAATGTAGGGCCGCATCAGGGAATCAACCAGCCGGTTGCGGACAATCTTTTCACTATTCGATTAGAGTTCTAGCAATTAAGCACACGTTAAGCACGTCCCTTCAAGCTAAGGCCGATGATCGCCCGGTAAGGATTGAACGGGCCTCGATCGGTGCAAACCGGGGTGTTCGGTCATGAATGCAGGGGTCCGTCGGGTTGGGCGCGAAGCGGTCGCCCTCCTCGTGATTGGCATGGCGTTCTGGTCGTTGGTCGTCGGACCAGCGGCCGAGGCGGCGGGTTTCACCCCGTCCTTCTTCGGAACCAAGGAGCTCCACGGCACCAGCCTCAAGCAGTTCCCGAAATGGACCGGCGTGATGGATCGGTTCGCCAAGGAGCTGCAGGGTTGCCCCGCCAATCTCTGCAACACCAAGCTTTGGAAGAACATCGTCGCCCAGGCGAAGGACCAGGACCTCAAGACCAAGCTCAGGACGATCAACAGCATCATGAACGCGCATCCCTACATTCTCGACCAGGTGAACTGGGGCAAGCCCGACTACTGGGCGACGCCGTTCGAGTTCCTGCGCAAGAACGGGGACTGCGAGGATTACGCGATCGCCAAGTTCTATGCCTTGCGCGATTCCGGCGTGTCGACCGACCAGATGCGCATCGTCGCCCTCAACGACCTCAATCTCGGCCTCGGCCATGCCATCCTGGTCGTCTATGTCGACGGCACGCCGATGGTGCTGGACAACCAGATCCAGAAGGTCGTGCCGGCATCGAGCATCAAGCATTACAAGCCCGTCTATTCGGTCAACGATACGGGCTGGTGGCTGCACCGTCCGGCCTGATCCCGAGCGGGACCGGCGCCGGAAGAAACCGAGAGAGACCATGAACGATCGCATGCGAGATGGCAAAACCGTGGATCAGGAGCAGGCGCTCCTCGATTACGTGGTCCGGCTCGAGCGCTTCGCCGAGGGGCGGCGCGCGATCATCGTGCATCTGTCGGAGCTGCGGCCCTATAACCGGCGCGAGCATCATTTCCGCATCGCCGCCTCCTGCTTCGACAAGCTGTCGAAGAAGCACGAGAGCGCGCTGTTCCGGCTTGCCTCCGGCGACCATGTCTTCATCACCAAGGGCGCCACGATCGAGGAGATCGAGGAGCCGGTCACGCGGCTGCGCTATCTCTTCAGCCTCGATCCGCTGCTGAGCATGGCCGGCACGCAGGAAGACAAGTTCTGCACCTGGTTCAACCTCGAGACCGACTGGGCCGAGCTGAAGAAGGCGGCGGAAACGGCGCTGACCCAGCGCCGGGCCGAGGCCACGCAGCGCCCGAAGCCCAAGCCGCAGGCCGAGCCGCTCGATCCGCGCCGCCTGGGCCAGATCGAGCAGACCATCGCCACCGCCGATCTTTCGCCGCTGGTCCGCCGCCAGCCGATCTGCCTCGCGATCGAGAACCGCCAGATCGAGCCGCTCCTGCTCGAGATCTTCGTCTCGATCGGCGAGCTGGGCCGCGCGGTGATGCCGGGCGTCGACATCGCCGCCGACCGCTGGCTGTTCCAGCACCTGACCCGCCTGCTCGACCAGCGCGTCCTGTCGCTGCTCAAGAGCAAGGGCGAGATCGATCCCAAGCGCGGCTTCTCGCTCAACCTCAATGTGGCGACCGTGCTCTCCCCGGAATTCCAGGAGTTCGATCGCGTGGTCGGCGCCGAGCGCGCCAGCGCCGCCGTCATCGAGCTGCAGCAGATCGACATCTATGCCGATCCGGGTTCCTACATGTTCGCGCGCGAATGGCTCAAGGAGCGCGGCTACAAGATCTGCGTCGACGGGGTGAAGCCGCTGCTCATGCCGCTCGTGGACCGCGAGCGGCTCGGCGTCGATCTGGTCAAGCTCGAATGGACGCCCGACCTCTCCACCAATCTCGACAACAAGGTGGCGCACGACGTGCAGGAGGCGATCGAGCGCATCGGCCGCGACCGCGTCATCCTCTCGCGCTGCGAGAACGAGGCCTGCCTCGAGCTGGGCCAGAAGCTCGGCATCACCATGTATCAGGGCCATCATTTCGACGCCCTGATGCGCGCCCGCGTCGCCGGCGGAGCCGCCGCCGCACCGGCAGCGGCTGCCGCGCCCACCCAGCGCGCGGCGTCCTAACCCAAGACGTCATGCCGGCTTCAGACCGGCATCCCTGAACACCCGACGATCCGGCCTGGACACCGACCGTCGGTGTTCGTGGATGCTGACCTTCGTCAGCATGACCATAAGAGCGCTCGCGCGAGCGCCCCTAGGGTCACGTCCTCGGCGCGTATTTCTGCAGGATGCGCTGGAGCGTGCGCCGATGCATGCGCAGGCGGCGCGCCGTCTCCGACACGTTGCGGTCGCACTGCTCGAACACGCGCTGGATATGCTCCCAGCGCACGCGGTCGGCGGTCATGGGCTGCTCGGGCGGCGGCGGCAGCGCGTCGCCCTGCTGCTGCAGCGCGGCCTCGACGGCGTCCGCATCGGCGGGCTTGGGCAGGTAGTCGAGCGCGCCCTGCTTCACCGCCGCGACCGCGGTCGCGATATTGCCGTAGCCGGTCAGCACCACGATCCGCGTTTCCGGCCGCGCCTCGCGCAGGGCCGTCACCACATCGAGGCCCGAGCCGTCGCCGAGCCTGAGATCGACCACCGCGAAGAGCGGCGGCCTCGCCTTGGCCGCGGCGATGCCGGCGGCGACGCTGTCGGCCTGCGCCACGTCATAGCCGCGCCGCTCCATCGCCAGCCCCAGGCGCTGGCGGAACGGACCGTCGTCATCGACCAGGAGCAGCGTGCGCTCCCCGGCCGGCGCATCGGCGGCGGGCTTGTCGGTGGCTACAGGCTTGTCGGTCATGACCTGAACTCCTAGGGGACGGACGGTCGGGCGTCCGGACGAAAATCGGCGCCGGCCCTCAATCCGCGTCTGCCAGCGGACCGCGCGGCCATTCGATGGTAACCTGAGCGCCCCCCTCGCGTCGATTGGCGAGGCTGACCTTGGCGCCGGTCCGCGCCAGCAGGGTCTCGGCGATGAAGATGCCCAGGCCCATATGCTCGCCGCCGCGTCCCTGGTCTCCCCCGGAGAGATAGGGCTCGCCCAGATGGCCGAGCAGGTCCGAGGGGAAGCCCGGTCCGTCATCGGCGATGGTGAGGCTGAGCGCCCCGTCCCGCCAGAGCGCCTTGACCTCGACCTGGCTGCGGGCGAACTCGATCGCGTTCTGCAGCAGGGTGCCCAGCGCATGCAGGATCTCGGGCCGGCGCGGCACCTTGGGAGCGGCGGTGCTGCCGTCGCTGTTGAGCACCAGTTCCTGGATCCGCAGGTCCACCTCGTGGCGGCGATGCGGAGCCGCCGCCGTCTCCACGAGCTGCTTGATCCCGACGCTGTCGAAGGGCGTGCCGCCGCCCACATCGGGCTTGGCGGCGAGGCTGGCGAGGATGGCGCGGCAGCGCTCGCTCTGGCTCAAGAGGAGCTGCACGTCTTCCTTGAAGGGACTGTCGGGCGGCAGATCGTGCGCCAGCTCCTTCGCCACCACGGCGATGGTGCCGAGCGGGCTGCCGAGCTCGTGGGCGGCCGCGGCGGCGAGCGCGCCCAGGGCCGAGACCTGCTGCTCGCGATCGAGCGCCATCTGCGTCGCGGAGAGCGCGTGGGACATGCGCCGCGCCTCCTCCGCCACGCTGAAGACGTAGATGCCGAGGAACAAGGTCGACAGCCCCAGGGCCGCGGCCAGGCCCAGGATGAAGACGGGCTCGAGCGTGAAGCCCGGCGTCGGCCAGGGCAGCGGCAGATGCCAGAACGACAGCAGCACCACGGCGATCACGGCGAGAACGGCCAGCACGGCGGTGGTGGCGCGCGACAGGGTCGCGGCCGAGACCGTCACCGGCGCCAGGATCAGGATCGCGAACGGGTTGTTGAGGCCGCCGGTGAGGTAGAGCAGCGCCACCAGCTCCACCAGGTCGAAGCCCAGATAGAGCGCCGCCTCCCGGTCGGACAGTCGCGAGGAGGCGCGGCCGCCGCGGCTGGCCCAGAGATTGACCAGCGCCGAGGCCGCGACCGCGCAGAGCGCCCAGCCCAGCGGCAGCTCGTAGCCCAGACCGAAATGGGTGAAGAACAGGGCCGCGAGCTGACCCAGGATCGCGACCCAGCGGATCGTGTTGAGCGTGCCGCGGCGGACCCGGCCGCCGACCGCGGGGGCGGCACTGTCGCGCCGGCCCAGCACGCGGCCCGCACGTCCCGAAACCAGGGAATTGTCGGCGGTCATGATGCTGCCAGGAAAGACCAGACCGGGGCGCGCCGCAAGAGGCCGATCGCGGTAGGGGCGTCCCCTGGCGAGCGGATTCTTCCCCTATGGTGTCGCCAGGCTTCCCGACAGATCCGGCCCGCTGCAGGTCGGCGCGGGCTCGGTCGCGACGCCCGTCATCCGGAAAGCGGAAACCGGGCCTTCGAGCCGCAGATAGACGGCGCCATCCTGCGTCTCGGGGCTGAGCGCGGCCTGATAATGCTCGGCCGGCCCGTCGCACCGCCGGATCGCCCCGAACTCGAAATAGCGCAGAGCGTGCAACCGTTCATGCCACGGCTTCAACGCCGCCCGCACTTCGGTCATCGACCAGGATCGGGCCTGGGCCCAATCGGCAGCGATCCATTCATCGGCGAAATCGCGCGGCGAGAGGGCGATCGGCGGAATCCGGCGCACCGCGTCGCCCGTCACCTGGAAATGCCGGACCCAGATCCGGTTATGGACGCCGCTGATCTCGTCATAAGGACCGCTCTGCCAGCGCAAGACCTCGCGCCATCGATCGCCGTCCGGCTCGAAGACGAACAGCACCGCATCGCTGCCGCAGGGAATCGCGAATGTGGCGGTGACGGCGAGGAGCCGGGGCTGGTTGTCGGGGCGTTGGGCCGCGAGGACCAGACGGTCGCCGTAATGAACCGGAGCGTCGGCGGCAGGCTCCGGCGTCGCCAGATCTTTCATCAGCGCCGCGACAGTCCGGTCGGGATCGAGGTCCCGGGCCGCGCATCGCATATAGGCATCGAGAAGCTCGTCCAGTCGCGCCTTCATCGCCGCGACTGCCGCTTGCGCCGCGGGCGTCACATCGGTCGGCGCCTCGCCCTCGACCGGCAGCGCCCGAAGCTCGGCGCGTGCCTCATTAACCTTGATGACCGCCGGGCCAAGCGCCGAGGGATCGCAAGCCGCCGTCGCGGAAACGATCGGGGCAAGCCAGAGGCCCGAAGCCAACGCAAGAATCCTTAAGACGAGGGACAAGGGCGGATACCGACGGGCCTGACGTACGACATTCCGCCGATATGGAATCCATGTGAACGCTCCCTGGCAATCCCCGAGTGGCTCCGTCAGGCCGCGCATATGAGATTTGCATCGCCCGCGCCTAGCCGGATTCCGGGATTCCAGGCATAGTGCGAAATCGCATGTCCGAACCCGCCATCCTCGTCGAAGGGCTTTCCAAGCGTTTCGGCCCCGTGATCGCCGTCGATCAGCTGGGCTTCTCGGCGCCCAAGGGCGCCGTGATCGGGCTCCTGGGCGGCAATGGCGCCGGCAAGACCACCAGCATCGCCATGCTGCTGGGCCTCCTGATCCCGACCTCCGGCAGCATCCGCATCCTGGGCGAGGACATGCTGAAGCACCGCTACCGGGTGCTGGGGCGCATGAATTTCTCCTCGCCCTATGTCGACCTGCCGCGCCGGCTGACGCCGCGCCAGAACCTCAGGGTCTTCGCCAGCCTCTATGCCGTCGCCGATCCGACCCGGCGCATCGCCGAGCTCAGCGAGCAGCTGGCGCTGGGCGAGTTCATCGACCGTCCCTGCGGCTCGCTCTCGGCGGGACAGAAGACCCGCGTGGCGCTGGCCAAGGCGCTCTTGAACCGGCCGGAGCTGCTGCTGCTCGACGAGCCGACCGCCTCGCTCGACCCCGACACCGCGGACTGGATCCGCCAGTATCTCGAGACCTTCCGCCGCCAGACCGGCGCCACCATCCTGCTCGCCTCGCACAACATGGCGGAGGTCGAACGGCTCTGTAACGAGGTGCTGATGATGCGCCGCGGCCGCGTGGTCGATCACGGCACGCCGAAGGAGCTGCTGCGCCGCTATGGCCGCGCCAATCTCGAGGAGGTGTTCCTCGACATCGCGCGCGACCGCAGCCAGCCGGTCGCGGCCCCCTCCGAGGAAGCCCGGCCGGAGGCGGGCTGAATCCGATCATGAGCATGACCGTCCAGGATTTCACGATCTCGCCGCGGCGCATCGGCGCCATCCTGCTGCGCCATCTCTATGTGCTGAAGGGCTCCTGGCCGCGGCTGATCGAGATGGCCTACTGGCCGACCATGCAGATGATCATCTGGGGCTTCGTCTCGCAGTTCTTCTATACCCAGACCTCCTACGTGGCCCAGGCCTTCGGCGTGCTGATGGCGGGCGTGATGCTGTGGGACGTGCTGTTCCGCGGCCAGCTCGGATTCTCGCTCTCCTTCCTCGAGGAGATGTGGGCGCACAACCTCGCCAATCTCTATGTGAGTCCCTTGCGGCCGGCCGAGCATATCCTGGCGCTGATGGCGATGAGCGTGCTGCGCACCATGATCGGCGTGCTGCCGGCGGCGGTGCTGGCGATCCTGCTCTACAAGTTCTCGATCTTCGCGATGGGCCTGCCGCTCCTCGCCTTCTATGTGAACCTGGTGATGATGGCCTGGGGCATCGGCATGCTCTCGACGGCGCTCCTGATGCGCTACGGCCTCGGCGCCGAGAACCTGGTCTGGTTCATCATCTTTCTGCTCGCCCCCATCAGCGCGATCTACTATCCCGTGACGGTGCTGCCCGCCTGGCTGCAGCCGATCGCCTGGTGCCTGCCCTCGACCCATGTGTTCGAGGGCATGCGCGAGGTGCTGTTCCACCAGCATTTCGACACCACGCTGTTCTGGGGCGCCGTGGGGCTGAACCTGATCTATATCGCGGTCGGCCTCGCGATCTATCTCTTCGCCTTCCGCATCGCCCGCGAACGCGGCGCGCTGCTACAGATGGGGGAGTGACCGTAAGGAAGAAGCATTCGCGCTTCTTCCTTACGGTCATCTCCTTCCTTACGGTCATCCCCGCGAAAGCGGGGATCCATCCCGATCCCGCGCAACCAAGCTGAAGCATGGACCCCCGCTTTCGCGGGGGTGACGATGGGGGCGTAGGTCACGAACGAAGCCACCGACGGCAGAGCCCTACTCCGCCTTCCCCTTGATCGCGTCCTTGACCCGCTGCGGTGCGCGTGCCCGCACGCCGACGCGTTCCGCGCCGGCAAGCTTCGCGAAGCGGCGGATCGCGGCTCCCAACTGCTCGGGGTCGGCATCCTCGGCGAGCTCGAGGCGCCGCAGCCACCAGGTCTTGCCGTCGAGCTTGCCGTCGACCATGCCCACGGCGCGCTCGCCCTGGAGCACCGGCAGGGCGAAATAGAAGCGCCGCTTATGGGCCGGCGTGTAGGCCTCGAACTTGTAGTCGAGAGCGAACAGCTCCTTCGCGCGCGGGCGGCTGTAGAGCAGATGGTCGAGCGGCGCCAGGAGCCGCGTCGGCATATCGCTCGAATCCGAGGCCGCGTTCCAGCCGGCTTCGTCCTCGGGCAGGTACCAGTAGACCGGCTGGTCGGACAGGTCGACCGCCTGCACGGGCACCGCGACGCCCGCCTCGAGCGCCTGCGCCACATGCTCGCGCCAGCGCTTGATGCCGCCGCCGGGCCGCCAAGGGCCATAATGATGATGGGTGCGCTGGGCGATCTGCTCGGCGGTCGCGAGCTTCAGCACCTGCAGCGCCGAGCGGACCAGGAACGCATCGTAGGCCTTGCGCCAGTCCTTGGCCCGCGGCGAAGGCGGCGCCACGAACTCCGGCACCCGCCGCTCGGTCAGGTCGAACAGCCGCTGGAAATTCCGGTCGCGCCCCGCCACCACCAGCTTGCGCTGCGCGAACATGACCTCGAGCGCGCGCGTCGTCTCCTTGATGGTGTTGAAGCCGCCCACGATGCGCCGGCTCTTGAAGCTGCCCGGCCCCGTCGGTCCGTGGGCGCGGATGTAATCCTCGACCTCCTGCATGACCCGCTTGAGGCGCGGGGTAACGGGCTTCCGGAGGGTTGCGGGATCGGCGAGGCTTTCCGAGATGTGGCCGAGCCAGTCGCGCCGCGTGGCGAAGATCGGATAGTGGGTCTCGACCAAGGCGCTCTGCCCATAGAGCAGGTCGTAGAAATGCGACGGCGCCGAGGCGCTGCGCGCGGCCCAGGCGATCTCCTGGTTGCGCAGCCCCGTGATGCGGATCGAATCGATCTGCCACATGGCGAGATCGACGGCGCGCGCCGACGCGTCCTTCTCTTCCCAGAACGGCCCCCACAGCCCCTGCCGATCGAGCAGGAAGCGGCGCAGCTCGGAGGAGGAGACGGAACGCGGCTTGGTCATGACAGGCGCTGGCTACCGTTATCCGCGTGGATGCGCTTCGAAAAAAGCCCAGAGCTTTTCCCCTCCCCCCTTGAGGGGGAGGCTGGGGTGGGGGGTAGCCGCAAGCTCGATGCAAGCTTGTAGATGCGATGGAATGCGCTTGCAGCGTCGTGTTCCGCGATCACCCCCCACCCTGACCTCCCCCTCAAGGGGGGAGGAGAAGAAAGAAGAAAGGAAGGAGGCGAAGACAGCAAAAGCACCGACACGGAATCAGCCATCCTTGCCGCTGACGCCGGCCTCGGCGAAGGTCGCCATGCCGGTGTGGCAGGCGACGGCCGCCTTCAGAATGCCGATCGCGAGCGTGGCGCCGGAGGCCTCGCCCAGCCGCATGCCGAGATCGACCAGCGCGCGCTTGCCGATCGCCTCCAAGAGCCGCTTATGGCCGGGCTCGGCCGAGACATGGGCGACCATGCAGTGATCGAGCGCGCGCGGATCGATGCCGCGCAAGACCGCCGCCGCCGCCGTGCAGGCGAAGCCGTCGAGCAGCACCGGCACGCGCGCGAGCCGCGCCGCGATCACCGCGCCCGCGATCGCCGCCAGCTCGCGCCCGCCCAGCCGGCGCAGGATCTCGAGCGGATCCTTGAAATGGGCGCGATGAAGTGCGAGCCCCTCATCGATCACGGCGATCTTCTTGGCGAGGGCCGAGCCCGCCACGCCGGTGCCGGGCCCCGCCCAGTCGGACCCCGTGCCGCCGACAACGGCGGCGGCCAGCGCCGAGCCGCTGGTGGTGTTGGCGATGCCCATCTCGCCCAGGCAGAGCAGGTCGATACCGGGCTCGACCACCATCATGCCGTAGCTCATGGCGCGCGCGCATTCCTCCTCGCTGAGCGCCGGTGCCCGCGTGAAATCCTCGGTCGGATCGTCGAGCGCCATCTCGTAGACGCGCAGCTCCGCATCGACCGCGCGGCAGAGCTGGTTCACCGCGGCTCCGCCGGCCACGAAGTTCGCCACCATCTGCTTGGTGACTTCCGCCGGAAAGGCCGAGACGCCGCGCGCGGCGACGCCGTGATTGCCGGCGAAGACGGCGACGCGCGGACGGTCGAGCCGCGGCGGATGACGGCCCTGCCATTCGCAGAGCCATTGCACGATCTCCTCCAGGCGCCCCAGCGCCCCCGGCGGCTTGGTGAGCTGGCCCTCGCGCGCAGCGGCGAGCGTGCCGGCGGCAAGATCGGGCCCGGCCCATTGCGCGATCACCGCGCGGATCTCGGCGAAGCTGGCGGCGGGCTGGTCGTTGGCGGGATTGTTGGGGGCAGGCTGGCCGTCTTTGGGTTCATTGGGCATCGGGGCACCTTGAGGCAGGATCGGGGTCGAACCGGCGACCGCGATGGGAACGCGAAGCAGCAAGGGAAGCTGCAGGAGAGGCGCTCGGAAATGGTCCTTCCGCGACGCCGCGCCCGCGGGGCCCCCATGGCCCGTGGCGGCTTTGCGCCGGGGGACGCAACTGTCCTATAACCCCCGCATCCGCGCCAGCCGGAAAAGATCGCACGCGACGCCCGATGCAGGACCCCGCTTCCTCCGAAGAAACCACCCCGCCCGACTCGGCGCCGACGCCGATTCGCGAGGCAGAGAGGCCGGTCTGGAATCTCGGGGGCTGGATCGAGGATCTGCGGCTCGCGCTGGCCTTTCTGACGCGGCTGCCGATGCCGGGAACGGTGGCACCCCGGCCCCTGGCCGCGGCGGTGCGTTGCTTCCCCCTGGTCGGGCTCGTCGTCGGGTTCGGCGGCGGGCTCGTCTACGCGCTGGGCCTCAGGCTTGAGCTGCCGCCGCTGGGCGCGGCGCTTCTCGCCATCGCCGCGACCGGCCTCATCACCGGCGCGCTCCATGAGGATGGGCTCGCCGACAGTGCCGACGGGCTGGGTGGCGGCCATGATCGCGACCGGCGCCTCGCCATCATGTCGGACAGCCGCATCGGCAGCTATGGCGTGCTGGCGCTGATCTTCTCGGTCGCGACGCGCGCGGCGCTGCTGTCGGCGCTGCCGGGGGATCAGGGCATCGCGGCCCTGATCGGCGCCCATGCGCTGGCCCGCGCCGCGATGGTGCCGGTGATGGCGCGCGGCGCTCCGGCCAAGAGCGGCGGCCTGGGCGCCGCGGCCGGGAAGCCGGCCGAGACATCCGCCTGGCTGGCGCTCGCGATCGCCGCCGTCATCGCCTGGATCGCGCTCGGTCCCGTCGCCGCGGCGCTGGCGCTGCTGTTCGTCCTCGCCGTCGCCTGGATCATCGCACGGCTCGGCCGGCGCCTCATCGGCGGCTATACCGGCGATCTTCTCGGCACCATCGAGCAGCTCTCCGAGATCGCGGTGCTCGCCGTGGCCGCCGCCGCATGGTGAAGGACGAACGCGCATGACCATTCCTGTGACACGCTGGTGGTGGATCCGTCATGCGCCGGTGACGGCCCATGGCGGGCGCATCTACGGGCAGACGGATGTGCCGGCCAACTGCTCGAACCTCGCGAGCTTCGCCGGGCTCGCGCGACGGCTGCCGACCGACGCCACCTGGATCGCGAGCCACCTTGCCCGCACGCACCAGACGGCGGCGGCGATCTTCGAGGCCGCGGGCAAGCCGATGCCGGCCCTCCTCGTCGAGCCGACGCTGGCGGAGCAGCATTTCGGCGACTGGCAGGGGCTGACCCATGACGAACTGGCGGCGCGGCGCGACGGCGCCTGGCATCGCTTCTGGCTGGCGCCGGCCCGCCACCAGCCGCCGGGCGGCGAGAGCTTCGTCGAGGTGATCGCGCGCGTGAGCGAGGCGGTCGACCGCCTGACCCGGCTCCATCAAGGCCGCGACATCATCGCGGTCGCGCATGGCGGCACGATCCGCGCCGCCCTGGCGCTGGCGCTGGGCATCGATCCGGAGCGGGCGCTCGGATTCGTCATCGACAATTGCTCCCTCACCCGCATCGACCATATCGGCGCCGCCGCCTCGAGCGAGGACGGACTCCCCGCCGCCAGCTGGCGCGTGGCCGCGGTCAATCATCCGGCGGCTTTGGTGGAGTAGGCGAAGACATTGTCCCTTCCCCCCGCGTTCTCATCCCTCCCCTTTGATGGGGCAGGGTCAGGGAGGGGGTGGGGCAACCACCGCGATCGACGATCACCCCCCTTCCTCACCTTCCCCCGCAAGGGGGAAGGGATCAGAAGAAACGAGCGAGCCACTCGGCACTCGACACTCAATCTGTGTCCCGCGACTCTTCGCCCCCGATTTCGCCTCGCGACTCGGGACGGTTGCCTCGGAATTGCCAAAATCCGCCGCTCCTTTAAGCTCCGCACCAACCCGCGACTCGACAAATCCGGAGACCGCTCGATGAAACCAATGCGCACGCTGCTGGCCGTCCTGGGCTTCGCCCTTCTGGGCCTCGCCACGGCACGTCCGGCCGCAGCCCTGACCGATCAGCAGGAGATCGTCGACAAGGCGCGCATCACCTTCGACAAGCTCATCACCAGTCCCGAATTCGCGGAGCTGCCGGGCTATGTGAAGAGGGCCAAGGCCGTGATCGTCTTCCCGTCCCTGATCAAGGGCGGCTTCATCATCGGCGCCGAGGGCGGCTCGGGCGTGCTCATGGTGCGCGACGACAAGCTGGGCTGGAGCTATCCGGCCTTCTACACGCTGGCGGCCGGCAGCCTCGGCCTGCAGATCGGCGGCGAGGTCTCCGAGGTCGTGCTCACCATCATGAGCGAGAAGGCGCTCGACGCGGTCATCGACAACCAGATGAAGTTCGGCGGCGACGTGTCGATCGCGGCCGGCCCCTTGGGCAAGGGGCTCGAGGCCGGGACCACCACCAATCTCGATGCCGACGTCTACAGCTTCGCCAAGACCTCGGGCCTGTTCGGGGGCCTGTCGCTCGAAGGCGCGGGCGTGCTCAAGCGCGACAGCTGGAACGTCGCCTATTACGGCACCGGCGCCACGCCCTACGCGATCCTGATCCAGCGGCGGTTCTCCAACCCGAACGCCCAGCCGCTGCGCGACGCGCTGGCGCCCTATTGATCGAGGGCGGCCGATCCGCATCGCCTGCCGATCACCGTCTGACCGATTGAGCGCCATTCCATTTCCGGGGGGATATCGATGGCCGGCCTGCGCCTGACCTGCAAACCGCTGCTGCTGGCCTTGGGGATCTCGGGGCTGCTGGCGCTGCCCGCCGCGGCCGAGGAGATCGCCGCGACGAGCAAGGCTTCGGCCCAGGGCGACGCGCGCATGCTCGACAATACCAGCTTCGATTTCAGCTCCTGCCGGCAGGCGCTCGATGCCGACCGGATGCTGCTGCGCCTGCATGTGACGCAGCAATGGGACGTGAACTCGCCCGAGGCCGAGGGTCATGTCCGCCTCGACGCCTTCGAGGCCAAGACCGGCACGACGGGCACGCCGCTCTACACGATCGAGGCCGAGGGGGCCGCGGGCCATATCCTCGCCGACTGCCTGTTCCAGATCGATCGCGGCCTGGAGGATCTCGACTGGTGGCAGATCAACGACCTCGCCACCGGCACGCTGCTGTTCGAGACCATGGCCGAGCCGCTGATCTTCGCCACGATCGACGACGAGCAGATCCGCAGCAGCAACGCCGCCGGCTTCTATGTGCCGCCCGACGACGAGGCCGACAAGCGGCTGGCCGATCCGCATGTGGTGGGCCTCGTGACGCTCGCGAGCGACGGCAAGGTGGTGTCGCGCTTCCTGGTGACCGCGAGCGATCCGGAGAAGGCCGCGGTCTTGCGCAGCTATTGGGACGAGCGCCGTTATCTCGCGGTGATCGAGACCGGCAAGGCGGGCGCGCTGGGATCGGCCACGGCCGAAGAGCCGCTCTCGAAGCGCCCGCTCTCGCTCGAGGTGAGCTGGCCGGTCGCGGGCCTGGCGCTGCGCCTGCCGATCGGACCCGGCGGCCTCAGGATCGAGGGCGCCTCCGTTCCGCAGGGACTCGAGATCGCACCCTGGTAGGACCGGCGGAATCGGGATCACGGCAACGTCAGAAGCCCTTGCTTGCCTGAGACCGGACGCTCGCTCATATTCCGGTGATCCCGCCCCGGCGTTACCCAGCAGCTCCGATGCGCCTCGCCAAGCTCCGCCGCAAATCCGCCAAGACCGCCGCCGAGGCCGCGCCGAAACGCGCCAACGGCAAGGCGAAGCCGGCGAACGAGCCCTTCTGGCGCACCAAGTCGCTCAAGGAAATGTCGAAGACCGAGTGGGAATCGCTCTGCGACGGCTGCGGGCGCTGCTGCACGGTGAAATTCGAGGATCTCGATACCGGCCGCGTCGAATTCACCGACGTCGCCTGCCGCCAGCTCGACACCAAGAGCTGCCGCTGCAAGAACTACGCGAAACGCAAGACGCTGGTGCCCGATTGCATCGCGCTCACCGTGCGCATGATCGGCAAGCTCCATTGGCTGCCTTCGACCTGCGCCTATCGCCTGATCGACGAAGGCAAGGATCTCCATTGGTGGCACCCGCTGGTCTCGGGCGACCCCAACAGCGTGCACAAGGCCGGCATCTCGGTGCGCAACAAGGTCGTCAGCGAGGACGATGTCGAGGACGCCGAGGAACGGATCGTCACCTGGATCAAGTGACCCCGCTGTTGTCCCTTCCCCCCCCCTTGCGGGGGAAGGTTAGGAAGGGGGCTGCGCGATATGAGACAGCGAGCAACCCCCTCCCTAGCCCTCCCCCTGAACGGGGGAGGGGACAATGGCGCGCTGCGTCCCCGGCCAGTTCACCAGCACCAGCCCCGCGAAGATCAGCAGCATCGCCAGCCCCTGCAGCGGCGTGAGCGATTCGTCCAGCAGCAGGTAGCTCCAGATAAGCGCCGACGCCGCGGTCATGTAGGTGACCTGGCTGAAGAACACCGCGCCCGCCATGCGGATCACCTCGAACTGCACGACCGTGCCGCAGCAGGAAGCGGCGATCTGGATCATGACGGCGAGCTCGCCCGGTCCCACCGGCCAGAGCGGCTGGATCTCGCCGCGGATCGCGGCCAGCGGCGCCGCGCCGAGAAAGCCCACGATCAGCATGCCGCAGGCGAGCGACAGGGAATCGCTGCCCGGAGGACGGAACCGCTGGTTGAAGACCGAGACGCTCGCATAGCAGAGCGGGCCCAGGAACGCGATCAGCAGCCAGCCCAGCGCCGCGCTGCCGCCGAGACCGGCACCGTTCATCACCAGCAGGCCGGCGCCGCCGAACCCGATCGCCAGGCCGAGCGCGCGACGCTTCTGGAACGGCTCCATGCCGATCGTGAGCGCCATCGCGAGCGTCACCAGCGGCGAGAGATTGACGATCAGCGCCTGCACGCTGGCCGTCATATGCGCCATGGCCGCGAGCAGGATCGCATTGGGCAGCGTGATGCCGACCAGGCCGCAATAGGCGTAATAGGCGAGATGGCGCAGATCCCAGCGCGGCAGGCGGCGGCGCGCCACCGCCACCGCGAGCAGCACCGCGCCCGCGCCCAGGGTCTGCCAGAACACATAGGCGGCGGGCCCGATGCCGTTCTCCACCGCGATCTTCGAGGTCGGGAAGGTGAGCCCCCAGGCGGTGCCCTGGAACAGCAGCAGGAGCAGCGGCAGGACGCGGCGCGGGGCGGGCTCGAGGGGGACGGCGGGGCTGGACATGATCGAGCGCGGGCGGGGCAATCAGTCTGGTGCGGGCCAAGGCCCCGGAAACGCTCGGCAAATCGCCGCGCAAGGATCGGATAGAGAAACCCGCGCGGCACCGGCTAGGAGTGGGGCCACGCCACCTTATATGCTCGCCCTGGGAGAAAATGATGAACGAGTTCAGCATGGCCGTCCGCCAGCCGGTCGAAAGCGCTCCCCGCAATCCGCAGACCCGCGCGGGCGCCGTCCGCTCGCAGCGGCTCGATGCGGTGCGCCGCGCCTGCCGCTATATCGAGCGCAAGATCGCCGCCGAGGACGAGACCGGCGATCCCGGCCCCGTGACGCTGGCCGAGCTCGGCCGCGAATGCGCCGTCAGCCCCTGGCATCTGCAGCGTCTGTTCAAGCAGGCCATGGGCGTGACGCCCCGGCAATATGCCGATGCCTGCCGCCTGGACCGGCTCAAGGCCGGGCTGCAGCAGGGGGCGGGCGTGGCCGCCGCCACCTATGACGCGGGCTTCGGCTCCGCCTCGCGGGTCTATGAGCGGGCCCCCCAGGCCCTGGGCATGACGCCCGCCAGCTATGCCAGGGGCGGCGAAGGGGCGGAGATCGGCTATGCCACAGCCGGCTCGCCCCTGGGCCGGCTCCTGGTCGCCGCCACCCCCAAGGGCATCTGCTTCGTCTCGATCGGCAAGGCCGACGGCCCCCTGGTCGAGGCGCTCAAGGAGGAATTCCCCGCCGCCAGCCGGGTCCATCGCGACAACCGGGCGCTGTCGACCGCCCTGGCCGCCATCCTGGACCATCTGGAGGGCCGGGCCCCCCATATCGACCTGCCGCTGGACATCCGCGCCACCGCCTTCCAGCAGCGGGTCTGGGAGGAACTGCGCCGAATCCCCCTTGGCGAGACTCTGACTTATGGGGAAATCGCCGGCCGGCTGGGCCAGCCCGGCAGCGCCCGGGCCGTGGGCCGGGCCTGCGCCACCAACCCCGTGGCGGTGGTCATTCCGTGCCATCGCGCCTGTGGTGCCGATGGCAGCCTGACCGGCTACCGGTGGGGTAAAGGGGTGAAGCAGGAACTTCTGACCCGGGAGGCCGAAAGGGTAGATATCCACAGGAAATAAGTCCTATGCCCCGACGGGAGGTCTTGGCAGAGCGGTCCGGCAGACCGCATAACCGAAAGTGATGTCTCGTCGCAAAGCCCGCTCCGGTTCCGCTTCGCGCCGTCCTCGCCGGCAGGTCAAACGGCTGGTCGAAGGTCAGGTCATGACCCTCGACGACCGGCGGATTCCCCTCATTTATCAGCGCAATATTCGGGCCCGCCGGATCATCCTGCGGTTCGACCAGTCGGCCGGGCGCATCGTCGTGGTGCTGCCGCCGCGGGCCACCTATGACGAGGGCCGGCGCTTCGCCCAGGCCCACCGCGCCTGGATCCGCGAGCGGGTCGAGCTCCTGCCCGAGGGCGTGCCGTTCGAGACCGGTTCAGTGGTCCCGTTCCTGGGCCAGCCCCACCGCATCCGCCACCGTCCCAAGGCCCGCGGCGTGGTCTGGTGCGAGGAAGGCGAGATCCATGTCGCGGGCCGGCCCGAGCATCTGCCGCGCCGGGTCGAGGACTGGCTGAAGCTCGAGGCGCGCCGCGAGATCGCGGAGATCGCCCACGCCAAGGCCACGCAGATCGGCAAGAAGGTGCGCCGGATTCGCCTCAGCGATCCCAAGACGCGCTGGGCGAGCTGCTCGGCCTCGGCCGAGCTCGCCTTCTCCTGGCGGCTCGTGCTGGCGCCCAAATGGGTGCTCGAATATGTGGTGGCGCACGAGGTCGCGCATCTGCGCGAGATGAATCACGAGCCGCGCTTCTGGCGCCTCGTCGACGACCTGACGCCCCATGCGCGCAAGGCGCGCGACTGGCTGGCCGAGCACGGCCCCGATCTCCATCGCTACGGCCGCAGCGACAGCGACCGGCCGATCGAGGATCCGCTGCCGGCTTGAGCGATCTGCGTCTTCGAAGCTCTGGCGAAGGCAGATCCCGGCCTGAGAGCCGAGGTGCCGGATAACCCGCTTCAGAACAGCCGGCAAAGCCCCGAGGCGAACATGTTGCCCACGGCGACCGCGAACGCGATCGTGAGCCAGGACAGCATCGCGTAGATCAGCAGAAGCGACAGCAGCCAGTACCATTTGAACTTGCGTCGGCGCGCGAACTCCCCAGCCAGTCCCGTGAAGATCACCGCGGCGATCGAGGCGCCCGGCGGCAGGCTTTCAGCGCAGCGCGGCAAGACAAAGCCGCCCACCAGCCCGCCGCCGACGAGCATCAGCAACCAGAGGCCGATCAACGGCCTCACAAGCGGTGGCCGCTTGGAAGGTGCGTTACCCGCGGGCAGCGGCTCGGTCATCCCCCGGCGGCTCGCAGACCCGCGTCAGCGCAAGGGCACATCAGGCACCCAGATATAGCCGTCGGGATCGCCGATATAGGCCTCGCGCAAGCCATGTGGCTTGTCGGCCGCTTCCGCCATCACGTAATGACCCGCTGCCTTGGCGCGCGCGACCGCCGCGTCGGGATCGCAGCCATGGAGCCGGAGCTCGACGCCGACACCGCGCACCGCGCCGTCGCCGGTGAGGCCCAGCAGCGGGTGCGAGCCGTAGGTGTGATCGGCATGGAGCATCCATTCGGCCGCGTTCTCGCCCGTGCCATGGCGCAGCACGGCGAAATCGGGATCGCCATAGACCAGCACCGCGCCCAGCACCTCGCGCGCGAAGGCGACCGCGCGCGGCACGTCGCGCACCAGGAGATTGACGCCGAAGCCCTTCAGGCTGCGCCCGTACTCGGGTGCCGGCATGAAGGGCGCCTGGTCCTCGGGCCGTTTCTTGGTCATGGCTCCTGATTCTGTTTCATCGCTGCGCTCTACTTTCTAGCTTAGAAAGAGGACTACGATCTACGCTGCACTCTACCCTGAAATGACCCCTCCCCTCGAAGGGTTGGGGAAGAAAGAATCATTGCCTCTCATGCGCCGCGCCGACAGCCTTTCCGTCACCGTTCTGTTGACCATGCTGGTGGCGCTCGGACCGATCTCGACGGATCTCTATCTGCCGTCGCTGCCGAGCCTGATGCAGTATTTCGCGGCGAGCGAAGCCGACGTCCAGCTCACCCTCAGCGTCTTCCTGGTGGGCCTCGCCGCCTCGCAGCTCATCTACGGCCCGCTCTCCGATCGCTTCGGGCGCAAGCCGGTGCTGCTGGCCGGGCTCGGCCTCTATCTCCTCGCCAGCATCGCCTGCATGCTGGCGACCTCGATCGAGTTCCTGGTCGCCGCGCGCTTCTTCCAGGCGCTGGGGGCCTGCGTCGGGCCGGTGCTCTGCCGCGCCGTGGTGCGCGACGTCCATGGCCAGAAAGGGGCGGCCCGGGTGCTGTCCTATCTCGCGGCCGCGATGGCGATCGCGCCGCTGCTGGGGCCGATCCTGGGCGGCTATCTCCAGACCTGGTTCGGCTGGCGCGCCAATTTCGCCGTGCTGGTGATCTACGGGCTGATGGGCCTCGTCGGCGCCGTGGTCATGCTGCCCGAGACCAACCTGCACAGGAATCCGCTGGCGACGCGGCCCGTGACCATCATCGAGATCTATCTGATGCTGGCGGGACAGCGCCGTTATCTGGGCTATGTGCTCTCCTCGGCCTTCGCCTATAGCGGCATCTTCTCCTTCATCTCCGGCTCCTCCTTCGTGCTGATGGGGATGATGAAGCTCGAATCCCATGCCTACGGCTATTGCTTCGCGGCCGTGGTGGCGGGCTATATCGCCGGCGCCACGCTGGCCGGCAGGCTCGCGCACAAGGTGAGCCTCCATCGCATGATCGCGAGCGGCGGCGCGATCGCGCTTCTGGGCGGGATCGTGGTGCTGGCGCTGGCCTGGGCCGGGGTCGACACGGTCGCGGCGATCGTCGCCCCCACCAGCGTCTATCTTTTCGGCGTCGGCATGGTGATGGCGAACTCGATGGCGGGCGCCATCGGCCCCTATCCGCGCGCCGCCGGCGCCGCCTCCGCACTTCTGGGCTTCACCCAGATGTCGATCGCGGCCCTCGTGGGAGCGGCCATCGGCCATGCCGCCGACGGCACGCAGATGCCGATGGTGATCGCGCTCGCTCTGAGCGCCATCGCAGGCCCGCTGGGCTACTGGCTCCTGGTGCGGCCCTGGGAGAAGCCGGCGGCCTAGCGTCGTCGCGCCCTCCGCATTGGCGCGACGGCCGCCTCATGCAAGACTGCACGGCCTTTTTTCAGGGGAACCGCCATGAGGACAGCAAGGGCTGCGGCGATAGCTCTGTGCGCGCTGCTCATGACCGGCAGCGCGGCGGCGGGGGCCGGCTATTGCGAGATCAAGGTCTATGCCGATCCGGGCCTGAGCGGCCCGTCCGCGACCTTCTGGGCGAGCGCCTCCAATCTCGATGAGCTGGCCTATGCCCCGACCGGCACGGAGCCGACGCTGAGCGGCATCAGCCAGAAGATCTCGTCCATCGAGATCGTCAGCGGCGAGTGGCAGATCTGCATGATGCCCCGCTTCATCCAATGCGGCGGCTTCCTGGAGCCGGGGCAAGCCTTTCCGAACTTCACAAAGGAGGAATGGCGCTACCCGATCGGGTCGATCCAGCTCATCACCTGCAACGCCGCGACGAAGGCGCAGCCGGGCAAGGCGCCGGACGGCGGAAAATGCGCGGCTCCGGGAACCAACGCCTTGCCGCTAAAGGATGCCGGCATCCTGCAGAAACTGAAATCAGGCGAGTGCGAACCGTAGCCCGCTAGCACCGCCGCTTATTTCTTGTTTTCGCGCTGGTTCACCAGCCGCTGGATGAAGTCGGCGAAGGAATCGTTGCCGGTCTCCTTGGCCGCCGTCACCGGGTCGGGTGCCACGATGATGCCGGAGGAGGTGCCGCCGGCAGCCGACGCCGTCGTCGCCGATCCGTCGGGCACGCCCGCCACCAGCGGCTCGTCGCCGCCCGGCCAGGGCAGCGGGCGCGGCAGTTCCTTCTCCAGCGCCGCCGCCATGAAGCCCTGCCAGATCTTCACCGGCAGGCCGCTGCCCGCGACCTTCTTCATGGGATGGCCGTCGTCGTTGCCGACCCACACGCCGGTGACGAGCTCGGCCGTGAAGCCGATGAACCAGGCGTCGCGGTAATCCTGCGTGGTGCCGGTCTTGCCGGCGGCGGGCCTACCGATCTGACCGGCCTTGGCGGTGCCCCAATCGACCACCGCCGCCATGATGTCCTGCATCTGCAGCACATAGCGCGGCGCCACGATGCGCCCCGGCCCCGAGCCTTCGCGCTGGTAGAGCAGGTTTCCGCTCCGGTCCTGAACTTCCGTGATGGCATAGGGCCACACGCCTTCGCCGCGATTGGCGAAGACGGCATAGGCGCCCGTCATCTCCAGCAGGTTCACCTCGCTGGTGCCGAGCGCCAGGCTCGGCGTCGCCATCAGCTTGCTGGAGATGCCGAGGCGCTCGGCGGTCGCGGCCACGCGTTTCGGCCCGACGCGCTGGATCAGCTGCGCCGCGACGCTGTTGAGCGAGCGCGCGAAGGCCTCGCGCAGGGTCACGTCGCCGTAATAGCGGTCGTTGTAGTTGTCGGGCTTCCAGTTGCCGATCGAGACCGGCGCGTCGGTGAAATGGCTGTCCGGATCGAAGCCGTTCTCGAAGGCCGTCAGGAACAGGAACGGCTTGAAGGCCGAGCCCGGCTGGCGCTGCGCCTGGGTGGCGCGGTTGAACTGCGTGCTGCCATAGTCGAGCCCGCCGACCATGGCCTTGACCGCGCCCTCGGGCGTCATCGAGACCAGCGCCGCCTCGCTCGCATCCTGGGGCGGGCCGTCCTTGGTGAGAATCTCGGAAAGCTTGCCCTCGGCCTGGCGCTGCAGCACCGGGTCGAGCGTCGTCGTCACCACCAGATCGCGGTCGGAATAGCCGACGAAGCTGGGGAGCTGGTCCAGCACCCAGTCGGCGAAATATTGGCCCAGCGGCCCGCTGCGCGCGGGCGTGTTGTGGCCGAAGCCCTCGGCCACGACCGCGTCGGCCTCGTCCTGGGTCAGGTAGTCGGCGGCGACCATGTTCGAGAGCACGAGCTTGGCGCGCGCCTGCGCGAGATCGCGGTCGTTGAAGGGGCTGTAGCGCGAGGGCGCCTTCAGGAGGCCCGCCAGCAGCGCCGCCTCGTAGCGCGTCACCTGCGAGGCGGGCTTGCCGAAATAGCGCCGGGCCGCGGCATCGACGCCATAGGTGCCGGCACCGAAATAGACACGGTTGAGATAGAGCTCGAGGATCTGGTCCTTGGTGAAGTTATGCTCGAGCCAGAGGGCCAGCAGCACCTCCTGGCCTTTGCGGCGCAGCGTGCGCGCCGGCGTCAGGAACACGTTCTTCGCCAGCTGCTGCGTGATGGTGCTGCCGCCCTGGACCCAGGCGCCCGAGCGCAGGTTGACATAGACCGCGCGCGCGAGACCGCGCAGATCGAGCCCGAAATGGCTGTAGAAGCGCCGGTCCTCGGTCGCGATCACCGCCTGGGGCAGATAGCCCGGCAGCTCCTTGAGCGTGACGGGCTTGCCGTAGAGGTCGCCGAAGGAGGCGAGGATCGTGCCGTCGGAAGCGAGCAGCGTCACGCTCGGCTTGTGGTCGATCTCGTTGAGGCGCGAGACGTCGGGCAGGTCGTAAGCGAGCCAGCCGACGAAGCAGAGGCCGAGGAAGAAGCTCCAGACCGCCCCCACCAGGCCCCATTTGGCGAAGCCCAGCAGCAGGCCGTGGCGCTCCCGCCAGCTGCCGCCGCCCTTCCGCTTCGCCTTCTGCCCGCTGTCCTTCTTCCTGCCGCGACCCGCCATGGCTCACTCTCTAAGTGATTCGCGACTCCGGGGCTAGCGCGGGCCGGCAAAGCCCGGAAAACCGCGGCGATTGCCAGGCGGGAGCCTGCCCGGCATGATCCGGCCCGCCATGACGAATCGGGCTTTTCATATCCGCGCGGCGGGGCCGCGGGACGGCGAGGCGATGGCGCGGATGTGCGCCGCGCTCGCGGCTCATGAGGGCGCGGGAACGCCGGCCTTCACGGCGGAGGATTTCCGCCGACATGGCTGCGGGTCCGAGGCGCTGTTCGCAGGGCTGATCGCCGAGCGGGACGGCAGGCCGGTGGGCTATGCGCTGCATATGCGGGACTACGATACCGACCGGTTGATACGCTGCGTCCATGTGCTCGATCTTTTTGTCGAAAACACGGCGCGCGGCGGTGGCATCGGCCGGGCGCTGATGGCGGCCTCGGCGGCGGCCGGTAAGGCTTATGGCGCAAAGATGGCCTATTGGGGCGTGCTCGCAAGCAATCCCTTGGCCCGCGGCTTCTACCGCTCGATCGGCGGCGTCGAGAATCTCGGGATGACGCTCTGGGGCGTCGAGGAGGCGGGCTTCGCGGCGCTCTGCCGGCAGCCCCCGCCCGCAGGCATCGCGCTGCGCGCCGGCCGCCTCGCGGATGTCCCGGCCCTGGGCCGCTTTCTCGCCGGGCTCTTCGCCGACATGAAGGAACCGCCGCCGCCCGAGATCGAGACGCGGCTCGCCCGCGACGGTTTCGGCGCGGCGTCCTTCTTCGAGACCTTGATCGCGGAGCGCGGGGCCGAGCCCCTGGGCTACGCCATGTTCTGGCCCACCTACGAGACGCAGGAGGCCGAGACCGTCATCACCCTCTCCGACCTTTACGTGTTGCCGGAAGCGCGGGGGCTCGGCATCGGCAGCGCGCTGATGGGCGAGGCCGCCCGGCAGGGACGGCGGCGCGGCTGGAACGGCATGTGGTGGCCGGTCTTCACGTCGAACGAGCCGGCGCGGCGCTACTACGCACGCTTCGCCGTCGAGGATACGACCGCGCTCTATTGCACGCTCGATGGCGACGGCTTCGAGCGGCTGGCGGCCGAGGCGTCGCCCTTGCCGCCATGATCAAGTCCAACGACCCGCTGGGCGGGGCCCGCCGGGCGCTGGCGGCGGGACAAGTGGCGCAGGCGCTCGATATCGTCGAGGCCCGGATCAGGGCGGCTCCGCAAGACGCGGCAGCCCTGCATCTCAAGGGGCTGATCCTGTTCAGGCGCGGATTGCTGTCGGCGGGCGAAGCGGCGCTGCAATCCGCGGCGCGCCAGGCGCCGCAGAACGCGACCGTCCTCGGCGATCTGGGGCGCATCCAGGCGGCACAAGGCGCCTTTTCCGACGCGGCGGCGAGCTTCCGGCGGGCGATCGCGATCGATCCGCGGGCGCTGGCCGAGCGCGAGGATCTCGGCACCGCGCTCTGCTGCCTCGAGCAGTTCGACGAGGGCGCCCGCGAGTACGAGGCCGTGTTGCGGCAGGCGCCCGGCCGCGCCGTCACGATGCTCCGGCTGGCGCGCGTGCGCGTGCGGCAGAACCAGGCGGAAGAAGCGCGCCGGCTGGCCCGGGAGGCGATGCGGATCGAACCGCGCCTGGCCGGCAAGGCCATCTTCATGATGGGCCAGGCCGCGATGATCGAAGAGCAGCACGAAGAGGCGGAACGCGATTTCACCCGTGCCATCGAGGCCGGCGAAGACAGCGCCGAGCTGCTGCTCTGGCGCGCCCGCGCGCGCCATCGGCAGGACAAGCTGGAGCTGGCCTTCGCCGACGCCCAGGCCGCGGCGAAGCGGCCCGGCGGTTCGGGCGAAGCCGAGCTGCTGGCAGCGCGCATCGCCGCCAAGCGCGGCGACATTTCGACTGCTGCCGCGCTGGGCAAGGCCGCGGTGGCGTCGAGGCCGACGAGCTTTCGGACGCGCTGGATCGCGGCCAATCTGCTGGCGCCGGTGCTCGATCATGAATCCGATGTGGCGATCGAGCGCCGGCACTGGCGCGAGGCAATCGGTGCCGCCGCTGCCGATCTCAGGCTCGACAACCCCGAACGCATCAACGAGGCGGTGACGGCCGTCCAGGAAGTCACGAACTTCCATCTCCATTACCGCGGCGTCGAGAACAGGAGCGAGCAGGAGCTCTATGGCGGCGTGCTGACGCGGGTCGCGGCCGCGCGGTGGCCCGACCTGGCCGAACGCCCGCGGCGGACGGGACGGCCGCGCGCGGGCGGACGGCGGCCGCGCGTCGGATTCCTCTCCGCCTTTCTCAACGAGCATACGATCTGGAAGATCTGGTCGGGCTGGATCACGGACAGCAGCGCGGCGATCGAGAAGTACGTCTATTACCCGGCGCGCCGCGAGGATCCCGGCTTTACCGATATGGTCCGCGCAGCGGCCGATCACTGGCGCCAGGAAACGGATATCGCCCGGCTGGCGGCAACGATCGCGGCGGACCAGCTCGACGTCCTGATCTATCTCGATCACGGCATGGTGCTGGAGCTGCAGCTCCTGGCGGCACTGCCGCTGGCGCCCGTGCAGGCCAACGCCCTGGGCCACCCGATCACCTCCGGCATGGCGAGCTTCACCCATGCGCTCAGCAGCGCGCGGATGGAGCCGGCGGACGGCGAGCGTCACTACAGCGAGGCCCTGGTGCGGCTGTCGGGCAGCGGCTCCCGCTATGGCTGGGCCAAGCTGGCCCGGCAGATCGAGAACGCGCCGCCGCCGCCCGCCGAGCGGGATGCCTCGCGCGTGCGGTTCCTGTGTGCCCAGAATCTCTCCAAATATCTGCCGCAGCATGATGGATTGCTGGCCAGCATCGCGGCGGCGCTGCCGGCGGCCGAGTTCCATTTTCTCGGCGAGAACACGGGCCGCGTGGAGCGGCTCCAAGGCCGCCTCGCCCGGGCCTTCGCCGCGCTCGGGCTCGATGCCGAGAACCACTTGCGGTTCCACGGCTATCTCAAGCCCGCGGGCTTCTTCCGCCTCAATCTCGATTGCGACGTCTTTCTCGACACCGTGCTCTGGTCCGGCAACAACACCGCCCACGAGGCGACCGCCTGCGGCCTTCCGATCGTGACCTGGCCCGGCCCCGAGATGCGAGGACGCCACTCCTTCGCGCTGCTCTCCATGATGGGGATGGAGGAGACGATCGCCGGCAGCGCGGACGAGTATGTCGACCTGGCCGTGGCGCTGGGCCGGAATCCGGAGCACCGTCGCCATCTGCGCCAGGAGATCGAGCGGCGCCGGCCCGCCATCTACGACGATCCCGCGCCGATCGCCGACCTCGAGCGGTTCATCTTCGAGCAGGTCGAAGGACGGGATTGAGAAGGCGTAAGGCGGCCCTGGCGCGCTTGACCGCCCTTCGGGGGCAGATGAAAAACTGGACATTGGGCAGCACGGGCAATCGAGGCTAATAGGATCGGGAATCTCGCCGGCCCGCCAAGGCTGCCGGCCGGCGCGAAAGGAAAGCCAAGGCTAGAGAGCGGATTGTTAGACCGATGCGCAGGACCCCGGACGAGCCATTCCCTGTCGCCACGCCCTTCTCCGGAAGCGGCACGATCCGGCCTGTCCGGCCGGACGACATCGACGCGCTGATCGAGCTCTTCCGCGCCGCCGTCCGGCGCGTGGCGGGCCGCGACTACACGCCGGCCCAGCTCCTGGCCTGGGCACCCGACCAGATCGACCGCGATCCCTGGATCGCGCGCTATGAGCGCCGGCCGGCCTGGGTGGCGGCGCTCGGCGGCCGGCCGGTCGGCTTCAGCGACCTCGAGCCTGACGGCCATCTCGACATGATGTATGTGCATCCTGACCATCAGGGCCGCGGCATCGCCACGGCGCTCCTGGCGCAGGTCGAGCAGGCCGCGCACGAGCAGGGGATCGACAACCTCTATACCCATGCGAGCCTCACCGCCCGGCCCTTCTTCGAGCGGCGCGGCTTCATGCTGATCCGGCAGCAGACGATCACCGTGCGCGGCCAGGGCTTCACGAACTTCCGGATGGAGAAGCCGCTCGGCCTCCCGTGACGGTCCCGGGCCTCGGCCTTTCCAGCTCTCGCGCGTTCAGGGCCGGATCGACGGCCGTGCCACCACGGGTATGTAGGTCTCCAGCTCCGGGTCGGGGAAAGTGACCGTCCGACCTGTCTCGGCCGACTTGTAGAGCCCCATGAGCAGCTCGACCACGGCCAGCCCGTCATGGAAGGTCTCGAGCGGCGTCTTCCCCTTGCGGAAGCACTCGACCATGTGACGGTTCTCGTCGGTATAGCCATAGACGCCGGTCTCGTCTTCCAGCACCGGCATCAGGCCCTGTTCGGCGTTCTGCTTCTCGACCAGATCCTCGCCCTGCCGGCCGGTCACGGCACGCGACATGAAGATCTTCAGGCCCGTCCCCAGCGAGTTGAACTCCATCGCATATTCAGGGCCCAGCAGCTCGAGCTGGATGCGCAGGCCGGCGCCGACATAGGCCCAGGAGGTGGTCGCCTCGATCATCAACGGATTGCCGTCGCCATCCTCGAGCGAGATGTTGGCCCTCGCGAAATCCTCTGCCGGACGGTTGCGGTAATCCACCTCGGCACCGAAACGCTCCCGGAGCTGATCCGCATAATGCGGCCGGGTCCATTTGAGATTGGCGACGGTGCCGTTGACGGATCTGACCTTCAGCGATCCGCGCGGCGCGCCGGGTTCCGTCAAGAGATGGCGTGCGACCTCGACGCTGTGGCACATCATGTCGGAAAGCACGCCACCGCCCTGCTTGTCGCCCTGCCAGAACCAGGGCTCGTGGGGGCCGGAATGTTCTTCCGCCGCCCGCGCCAGATAGGGGCGGCCGGTGGCCAAGGCGGCGCGTCGCCAGATGATCTCCTTGCCGCGCTGCACCGGCGTCGCGAACACCTGGTTCTCCAGATAGCCATGGTTCAGGCCGGCATCCTCCGCGAGATGCAGCATCTCGCGGGCCTCCGCCACCGTGCGCGCAAGCGGCTTCTCGCAGGCCACCGCGAATGCCTTCGACCGCCCGGCCTTGACCTCGGCATGGAGCCGGCGCATCACGGCGAGCCGCGTATCGTTGGGCGACAGGATCCAGATCGCGTCGACATCCTCCGCCCGGAACAGCGATTCGAGGCTGTCATGGGCGCGGCAGCGCCCAAGCCCCAGCTCGGCTGCCGCCGCGACGACGCGCGCGCGGTTCTCCGGCTTGCGGCTGTGGACGCCGGTCACCTCGACATGGCGCACGCCCAGCATGGCCCTCAGGTGGAAATGGGCGATGAAGCCGCTGCCGACGAAGCCGACGCGCAGCTTGTCCTTCGGAAAATCCGTCATGCTGAAACCTCCGTTCTCGAAACCACGAGACCATGGACGACGCCCTCGTTCACCCGACCCGCCGCCCGTCCATCCCGGGTTTGTGGGCGTTCATGCGCCATCGGCCTGCCGCTCACGCGCGCATCGCCCTCCCGCGTCCATAGAAGAGCATCAGCACCAGGAGCGCCGCGCCGAACACCATCTGGCGGCCGGATTCGGCAATGTTCACGGTCGTCAGGATGCTCTGCAGGATGACGAGCAGCAAGGCACCGGCCATGGTGCCGGGATAGCCGCCTTTGCCGCCGGACAAGGGCGTTCCGCCGAGGACCACCGCGATGATGGAGGGGAGGATATAGAGCTCGCCGACATTGGCGAAGGAGGAACCCGAATATCCCAGCAGGCAGACGCCGGCGATGGCCGAGAACATGCCCGACAGCGTGAAAAGCGCGATCCGGACGCGCTTGACGGGCACGCCCGTCATATAGGCCGCCCGCTCGTTGGAGCCGATCGCATAGATGCGATGACCGAAGACCGTGCGGGTCAGAAGCAGCACCATGACGATACCGATCAGCAGCCAGAGCCAGATGATCCCCGGGACACCGAGAAGAAGGGACCGTGTGACGAACTCCGACAGCGCCGGTGCGGCGCGCCCCGACGGGATGCCTTGCCGGACCACGACCAGCAGGCCCTGCAGAACGCCCAGCATGCCGAGCGTCATCACCAAAGGCGGAATCCGCAGCAGCGTCACGCCGAGCCCGTTGGCGATCCCGAACAGCGCGCCCGTCGCCAGGCAAGCGACCACGGCCAGGGGGATGCCCGCATCGGCGCCGTTCATCAGATTGCCGGCGACGATCGCGGACAGCGATACGACGCCGCCGACCGAGAGATCGATGCCTTCGCGCCCGCCGAGGATGACCAGGTTCTGACCCGCGGCCACGATGCCGAGGAGGGCCGCCACGATGAGCAGCCGCAGGATCTGCTGCGGTGCGGCGAAGCCCGGGGAGATCGCCTCGCCGACGGCGAGGAGCGCCACGATCAGCGCCGATGCGACCAGGAACGGCTGCCTCGCGAGATCCAGGGGCGCCGTCATGCCCGCGCCTTCCGCCCGACGACGACGCCGGCCATCAGGGCGATCAGGATGGCCAGGCCCTGCACGAGATTCTGCCATTCCGACGGCGTGCCGACGAAATAGACCAGCGAATTGATCAGGCCGATGATCAGCGCGCCCAGGACCGATCCCGTGACCGCCCCGAAACCGCCCGACAGCGCGCTGCCGCCGAGCACCACGGCCGCGATGGAGAACAATGTCATCTTGCCGCCGACGAGCGGGTCGCCGCTCGCCGTGTCGCCGGTCACGCAGAGGGCCGCGAGGCCTGCGAACAATCCGCAGAGCGCGTAGCCCTTGATGCGGATGGCGGTCACCGGCAGGCCGCTCTGAAAGGCCGCCTGCGGATCGTCGCCGACGGCGAGCAGCTGCGTCGACAGACGCATCCGTGCCAGCCCGTAAAGCACAAGGGCCAGCAGGACCGCTGCGTAGAACACGAACGGTATCCCGAAGAATTTTCCGCCATAGGTGCGCCAGAACGCGGCCGGGGCGGGATCGCCGGCGACCGGGAGCACATAAAGCGCCAATCCGGCAAAGAAGATCGATGTCGCGAAGGTGGCGACGATCGCCTGCAGCCGGAGGGCCGCGACGGCGATGCCGTTGACGATGCCGCAACCCAGCCCGACGCAAAGCCCGATGCCGATCGCTCCCAGCACCGCAAATCCGCCGCCGCCCCACTGCTCCATGAGAACGACGATGACGACGTTCACCAGCGAGACGATCGCGCCGGCCGATAGATCGATGTCGCCCGCATAGACCACATAGGTCTGCGCGACCGACAGCAGCATGAGGGCGAGATAGGTTTTCACCAGCCCCGTGATGCCGATGAAACTAACGCTGCGCGGCTGATAGAGGCCGTTCAGGAGAAGCAGGGCGACGAGGATGATGAGCGCCGGCAGGAACGGAAAGCGCTGGAAGGCGCGCCTCACGCGATCGATCCCGCGGGACGGCGCCGCCGCGACCGCAGCCATCATGCAGCCTCGTATGCGGCTTGATAGAGGTTGTAGCGCGTGCGCTCCGGGCCGGTCAGCTCGCGAGTCACCCGCCCGCCATTGAAGACCAGGATACGGTCGGCATTGGCGAGGAGCTCGGCATCTTCCGACGAATAGAGGACGATGCCGAGTCCTTCGGCCGCGAGCTTTCGAATCAAGGCGAAGAGATCGGCCTTGGCCGACAGGTCGATGCCCTTGGTCGGATCGTCGAGAAGAAGCACGTCCGGCCGGTCGATCAGCCAGCGCGCGATGACGATCTTCTGCTGGTTTCCGCCCGACAACGCGCCGATGGGATCGCCGAGGCGGGCGAGCTTGGTATGCAGGGCTTCGACCGCCGGCTTCGCCTTGGCCTGCAGGTCTGCGGGTCGGGCGATGAGCTGCCTGCCGCGCAGAAAATGAACCGGCATGAGGTTCTCGATGATGGGGCGGCCCTGGATGACGCCATCCCGCCGGCGATCACCGGAGACATAGGCGACACCGCGGCGGATCGCATCGCGGGGCGCCCTGGGCGCGAACCGTTCGCCCCCGAGCGCGATGTCGCCCGAGATGCGCGGCAAGGCCCCGAAGAGGGCGCGCAGGACAGCCGACTGGCCCTGCCCATGCAGCCCGCCGAAACCCAGAATCTCGCCCCGGCCGACCTCGAACGCGACCTGGGAGAAGCCCGGGCCCGCCAGCTCGCGCACCGAAAGCACGGGGGCGCCGACGCCCGCGCCCGCGGCGGCGGGGGCGGGCGCGACGAGCGCCTCCTGCTCGCCCACCATCAGCCGGATGACGGCGGCGGGATTGGTGTCGGGAATGCGCGAGGTGCCGACGGTGAGGCCGTCGCGAATCACCGTCACCCGGTCGCCGATGGCGAAAATCTCGTCCATGCGGTGCGAGATGAAGATGATGGCGCGGCCTTCGCCCTTGAGCCGGCGCAGAATCTCGAAGAAGCGGTCGACTTGCGATCGATCGAGGGCGGAGGTCGGCTCGTCGAGGATGAGGATGGGCGCTTCGCTGGCGAGCGCCTTCATGATCTCGACGAGCTGGCGCTGGTCGGGGCGAAGGTTCTCCATGGTCGCCTCGGCCGCAAAGCCCTCGCCGGCCACTCCTTCGAACATGGCGATATAGCGCGCGGCCTTCCGCGACAGCGCCTCGCGATCGACAAAGAAGCCGGCTTTCCTCGGCAGGTCGGGCAGGCAGATGTTTTCCTCGACCGTGCGATGGGCGGCGAGGCTGAGCTCCTGGTAGAAGATGCCGATTCCCAGCGCCCGCGCCGCCCCGGGCCCAGAAATATCGACGGGCTTCTCGTCGAGCAGCACCTCGCCGGAATCGGGACGAACGCTGCCGGCGACGATCTTGCAGAGCGTGCTCTTGCCCGAGCCGTTCGAGCCGATCAGAACATGGACCTCGCCCGCCTCGACCTCGAGATCGCCGCGACGGAGCGCCACGGTGGCGCCGTAAGTCTTGCTCACGCCGCCGAGCTTCAGCTTGGACATCGCACCTCCCGGATCGACGGAACAAGGAGCGCGGTGCCAAGACCGCGCTCGCGGCTGGGAGGTCGTTATTTGAAGAGCGCCTCCGCGTCCTCGATCGAAAGCTGGCTGGTGTAGGAGTAGTAGCCGGGCTTGCCTTCCAGGGCCGAGGTCACCTGGGCAAGGTTCTTGCTGTCGATGAAGGGGATTGGCAGATAAAGGGCGTTCTTGTACTGGCCCGCGGTCGCGGGCTGCTTGAGCTCCTTGCCCATCAGCATCAGGACCGCGATATTCAAGGCCGAGGCCATGACGCCCGGCGGGTTGACCGAAGCGCCGGAGTTCAGCTTCTCCTTGTTCCAGAGGTCGATGAAGTCCTTGCGGATCTCTCCCGTCGCGGCGATGGTTCCGGTCTTTCCGGCATCCATGATCGACTTCCACGCGCCCGCCGCCATGCCGTCCTGCACCCACACGCCGTTGATGTCGGGATAGGTGGCGAGCAGGTTCTGCATCGCCTGCTGGCCCTGCGCCTGGTCCCAGTTGGCATTCACCTCGTTCAGGATCTTGATGCCCGGATACTGGCTGAAGATCTCCCGGTAGCCGGCGACGCGCATTTCGTTCGCCGGATGGCCGGCCACGCCGTCGATCGCCACCACATTGCCCTTGCCGCCCAGCGTCTCGGCGAGCCATTTGGCACTGGCTTCGGCCCATGCCTTCTGGTCGATCCCGACATAGATCGCGTCCGGCGACGAGACTTCGGCGTCGGTCGCGATGACGAGGATGCCGGCTTCCTTGGCCTGCGCGAAAACCGGGTCGAACGCCGTCGGGCTGTTCGGGTTGATGATGATAGCGTTGACGCCTTCATTGATGAAGTTACGGACCTGGGCGATCTGCCCGGGCACGTCGACATTGGCGCTCTGAACCACGACTTCGACGTTCTGGCCCTTCGCCTTCCACGCCGCGGCGGCGGCTTGGGCTTCCTCGATCATCTGGGTGCGCCATTCGGAGCCGACCCAGCCATTCGAAAGACCGATCTTGAACGTGTCGGCGCCGGCGGAAACCGCCGAGATCGCCAATACAGCGACGGATAGAAGCGCAAGCCTGGTCAGACGCAGCATGTTTTTCCTCCCCGCGTTTCTCGTTTGCGCCGATTGTAGGCAAGCGATGAAATCGGCTTCAAGGAAATCCGCCCGCCGACCTTGTTCGCAACCGCGAGATGAGCGAACGCAGAGCGCCGACGGTACTCCGTGGCGCATCGCCTTTTAGCTGGCTCATCAATGAATAAGCCGTTGGCGCGGATGTCTCGCGGATTGGTGCCGCACTATGCTTGAGGGTTCGCAGGCAGCGGCGCTGGCGTCCGTGACCATGCGATGCCGACGAGAAGCTGCAGGACGATCGCGGCCGCGCCATCGATCAGCAGTGCATCGCGCACGCCCAGCCAATCGACCGCCAGGCCCGTCGCCAGGCTGCCGATGGCGATGCCGCCGCGCATGGCGAGCATATAGAGGCTGACGGTGCGGCCCCGCATCGCCGAGAGCGAGGTCGATTGCAGCAGCGCGTTGGCCGAGGTGTTGCTGACGGTCATGAAGAGCCCGGCCAGCGCCAGCAACACCGGCAATCCCCAGAACCAGGGATTGACGGCGACGAGCGCGACGGTGGCGCCATAGGCCACCGCCAGCCAGGAGCTCATCCGCCGGCGGTCATGGGCCGGGTCGACGCCGAGGAGGGCCACGGCCCCCAGGAGCCCGCCGATCCCGAAGGCGCTGACCGCGGCGCTGAAGCCGCCGACATCGCCTTGGAACGCCTGCTTGACCAGCACCGGGCAGAAGACGATGAGTGGCCCGCAGAGGATGCTCGTGAACAGCACCGTCAGCAGCGCATAGCGCAGGTTCGGCGTGCGCATCACATAGCGCAGCCCGGCGCGGATCCGGCGGTTCTCGGGACCGTCCTCTTCCGTCGCCGCCGGCTTTCCCCGCGGCAGGATCCAGAGCGCCACCCAGATGAAGGGCAGATAGGAGGCCCAGCTCAACGCGAAGCAGCCGACGGCGCCGACGCCGGCCATGATGACGCCCGCGAGCGCCGGCCCCAGCACGCGCGAGAGGTTGAACTGCGTCGCATTGAGCGCGAGGGCGGCGGGGATCTCCTTGCGCTCGACGATGCTGGGGACGATCGAGGTGAAGGAGGGCATCGAGAGCGCGTCCGTCACGCCCACCACGAGCGCCAACGCGATCACGATCCAGGGCCGCACGCCGCCCGTCAGCAGCAGCACGACCAGCAGCAGCGGGCAAAGCATCTGGATCGACTGGCAGGTGGCGATCACGCGGCGGCGGTCGCTGCGGTCGGCCAGCAGCCCGCCGACCAGCGTCAGCACCCAGACCGGCGCCGACATGACGAAGGAATCGAGACCGATCAGGAAGGAGGAGGCGCCCAGCGTCAGCAGCAGCCAGGGCTCGGCCACGTTCTGCGCCCAGGTCCCGAAGTTCGAGAGCAGGCTCGCGAAGCAGAAGGTGCCGAAGCGCCTCGTGCCGAGCAGGTGGAGCGACTGCGCGAAGGCACGCGTCGCACCGCCCGGCCCGTGATGGCGGTCGGCCTCCTCCTGGATATGGTCGTCGCGCAGCATCGCAGCCCCGGAGCAGGATCGGGCCCGCTTCGCCGAGCCGATCGGAGAAGCTTGCCACAGAAGAGGCCGCGACGGTATCCAGCGAAGAGGCTGTTCAATGAATCATGGACGCCACGAACGCCTTCAGCCGCGCGCTTCGCGGCGAGCCGAATATCGCATCGGGCTCGCCGGATTCCTCGATTCTCCCACCGGCCATGAAATGGATGCGATCGGCAAGCCGCCGCGCGAAACCCATTTCATGGGTCACGATCACCATCGTCATGCCGTCCGCCGCCAGCGACTGGATGGCGGCCTGAACGCCCGCCACGAGCTCCGGATCGAGCGCCGATGTCGGCTCGTCGAAAAGAATGAGCTTCGGCTTCATCATCACGGCCCGCACGATGGCGACGCGCTGCTGCTGGCCGCCCGACAGCTCGCCCGGATAGGCGTCCTGCTTCTCGTCGAGACCGAAGCGTGCCAGCGCCTCCCTGGCCTCCGCGATTGCCTCGGCGCGGGGCCTCCCGAGCACCACCGTCGGACCTTCGATCACATTCTGCAGCACGGTCCGGTGGCTCAGGAGGTTGAATTGCTGGAACACCATCGGCATCTGCGCCCGCACGCCGCGAAGCTCGCGTTCCGGCAGGACATCGAAGCCCTGCGCGCCTTCCCGGCACAGGGCCCTTCCGCCGAACAGGATCGCACCGGCATAGGGCATCTCCAGGAAATTCAGGCAGCGCAGGAGCGTGCTCTTGCCGCTGCCGCTGGAGCCGATCAGGACGACGACCTGGCCCGCAAAGACATCGAGATCGATGCCGTTGAGGACGATATGATCGCCGAATCGTTTCTTCAGCCCGCGAACACAGAGGATCGGTTCCGGTTCGGTCATTGCGAGAGCCTGCTTCGGAGATATCGCGGCGTCAGCGCCCATTCCAGCCGGCGCACCAGCCGGGCGGCCACGAAGCTCATGATGAAGTAGATCAGCGCGATCAGAAGATAGACCTCCATGGAGCGGAAGGTCGCGCTGATGATGATGGTCCCTTCGCGAAGAAGCTCATTCACCGAGATGAAGGAGACCAGCGCGCAATCCTTGAGCAGCGAGATGAAATAGCCGCCGACCGTGGGGATCGCGATGAGGGCCGCTTGCGGGATGATGATCCGCCGATAGACCTGCCCGCGCGACATGCCGATCGAGATGCCGGCTTCCGACTGGGTCTTGGAGATCGAGATGATGGCCGCGCGAAAGACTTCCGAGAGGTAGGCCGCGAGGTTCAGGCTCAGGCCCACCACGCCCGCGACGAAGGCTGGAAGCCGGATTCCCACATGAGGCAGGGAAAAGTAGATCAGCAGCAGCTGGACGATCAGCGGGACGTTGCGCCAGATCTCGACATAGGCATCCAGCAGATGCCTGAGGATGCTGCTCGAGGAGAGCCGGCCCAAGGCGACCAGAAGCCCCAGGGCGGTGCCGAGCAGGATGCTGAGGCACGAGAGCTCGATGGTGACCAGCGCGCCCCGCAACAAGGCGGGGACATAAGCGGGAGCCACATTGACGAAGAAATCTAGCATGGCAATGCCGCCCGCCTGTCCTTATGCAAGAGAGTACGCCCTCCTTGGCCGTTCGATCTTCAGCCTTGGCCGTCTGTTTTCGCCAGATAGCTGTCGATGATCTCGATCATGCGGTCCCGCCCGAAGCTCTCGCGATGGCCGCCATGCACGATCGTCACCGGCAGATCGCGCAACCGCCTCATGCTGCGGCGATAGTCCGGGATCGAGGAGTTCTCCAGATTGTCGTAGAGCGTGCCATCATAGATCACGTCGCCGGAGAACAGGATCCCGGTCGCTGCCTCGAAGAGCGCGATGCAGCCGGGTGTATGGCCGGGGAGATGCATGACCTCCACCCGGCGATCGCCGAACTCGATGATATCGCCGTCATGGAGCAGCATCGTCGGCGGCGCCGCTTCGATATCGTAGTCGTGCCAGTCGAACCGCGCATGGGGCGGCGAAAGAAAGGTCTTCTCGTCGACATAGATGTCGATTGCGGTATTCTTCCGGGTCGGTGCCGAAAGGATGGCGGCCTCGGCGGGATGGATCGCCCGCTCGCGGAACTCGTGGTGGCCGCCGATATGGTCGAAATGGGTGTGGGTGGCCACGCACAGCGTGTTTGCCCGGATCAGTCCGCCGAGCTCGGCCTTCAGCGGCACCACCCCCATGCCGGAATCGATCAGGAGATCGCGCGCGCCGCCACGGACATGCCAGATGTTGCAGCGGATGCCGAGCCTCACCTCCGGCTCCCAGATCAGCGTCACACCCTCGCCGCAAGACCGCGTGCTGAACCAGGTCACCTTCGGCCCCTATAGATCGTCCCTCACCAGGGGCGAGGTGCTGCAATGGATGCCACCGCCGCCCGAGGTCACATTGGCGTAAGGTACCATAACCACCTCGATCCCCGCAGCGCCGAGACGGTCCACCGTCCGCGGCGACACCCCCTCGCTCATCACCACCCGGCCCGGCCGCAGGGCCAGGCAATTGATGGTCCAGACCGAATCCTCGGGATGGACGTCGATGAGCCTGATCTTCCGCTCCTTCAGCTCCGTCAGGAAATCGAACGGAAGCTGGGTCGGATTGATCAAGGCGGTATCCCTGTCCACCATCACGAATGCGCCATCGATATGCAGGCGATAGCCGGGCACGGAGATCACCAGCAGCTTGACGTCTTGCGAGCGCAGCACTTCCTCGAGCTGGCGGACGCCTTCCATGTTCCCGCGCGAGGAGATGGCAGCGACCGCCGTGGCGCTGTCGATCCAGGCGAACGAACCGCCCTCGAAGATGGCGTTGCCGCTCATGGTCCGAAGGATGGGGCAACCGATATCGATCAGGGTTTCCGCGACCGGGCGTTCCTCGCCGCGGCGGACCCGGGCCCCCAGACGCGTGACGATCGCGCCGCCCTTGACCGCGATGCAGGAATCCCGCGTGTAGCAGGATTTCATGCGGCCGGTGGCGGTGCGCTTGAGCCTGACGACCTCCACGCCCTCCTGCTCGAGCAGAGCGGTCAGCCGGTCATGCTGCTCTTGCATCGCGGCCAAGTTCGGCCCTTCGGCACCACGCCAGTACCAGCCGGTCTTGGGATCGCCGAAGCCGCCGATCTCGGGCATCGTCTTGGCGACATCGACCCTGTTGAGCTCGTCGCCGGGCCGATGCATCAGCACGACCCGCAGCCGGCCGACATCGTTAGAGCATCCCCAGCGCCGCCCCCAGATCTCCGTCTGCTCCGGCACGCTCTCGAAGGGCGGCTCCGGTTCCGAGGCGAAGATGCTGATCATCCGGTGATAGCGGAAATCCTCTTCGGAAATGATGCCCGGATAGTTCCTCAACATGGGATGTCGCACTTTCATTCTGCGGCGGGGGAGATTTCTGGCGAGGTGGTTTCGCCGGCCGAACCGCAGGTGGCCCGGCCCGGAAGATCGGAGGCGGCCCGGTTCTTCAGGCAGAATGCCTGGGGCCGCCTCCGGTCGGCAGTCTTACTTCATCGGATTCGCCTGGCTGGGATCCCAAGCGCCGTATTTCTTCAGCAGGGCTTCGTGGGTGCCATCGGCGAACATCTTGTCGATCGCCTTGTCGATGGCTTCCTTGAGCTCCACATCGTCGGAACGCAGGATGATCCCGGCCGCACCCAACTTGTAGTCGGCCTTGCTTTCGGCCTCGGCCCATTCGGGTTTCGGCTGGTAAGGCATCGGCTCGCCGACGAGCCGCAGATCCTGGAGCTCCGCGACCTGCCCCAGATAGGTCATCTGGTCGATGATGACGGCATCCACCTGCTGGTTACGCAATGCGATGAAGGGCTCGCCCCAGCCATTGAAATCCTGAACCTCGCCGATCTTGCCGGCGTCCTTCAGGTTATGCGCATTGAGCGAGTCCATCGAGCCGAGAACGGAAGCGACGGTCTTTCCCTTCAGATCCTCGAGCTTCTGGATCGGCGAATCCTTGCGCACGATCACATAGTCGACATAGAGCAGATGGGGATGGGCGAAGGCGATGCCGCCGACGCCCAGCCGCTCCTGGTTGAAGCCCAGGCCGGACATGATGATGTCCCAACGGTCGCTCTTCAGGCCCGGAATCAGGGTCTGCCACTCCGTCAGGACATATTCGTATTTCGGGACCCCGATCTCCTTTAGGACATACTGGAGGATGTCATGTTCGAGACCGGTATAGGACCCGTCCGGATTCTGCCAGATATAGGGCTTGAGCCCCATGATGCCGACGCCGACACGCAGGGTTCCACCCGCGCGCAGCTCGGCCAGCGTCTCGGCTCGCGCCGAGAACGATGTCGAGAGCCCGGCCAGCACAATCAGGCTCAGGGCCAGACGCAGTAGAAATCTCTTCAGCTTCATTCCAGAATCCTCTTATGGCTACGCGTAGGGCGGCGCGGTTTTGCTATGCGGACAAAAATGGCCGTCGGGTCGAGGCGCCCGAGGCCTGGCGAGACTAGGATGTCAAAGCTGTGACCGACTAATACGTAATTGCCGCGCTCTGGTGCATTTTGAGCACCAGATGTCTCAGGCGCTCAGCGCTCGCTTGGCCCAGGCGGCAAGGACTTTGATGTCGGCTTCGTTCCACCGGCTGGTGGGAACGATCAGGTAATAAGCGCCGATGGTCACGCGGGTCTCCAGCAGCTCGACGAGGCCCGATCGGAAACGCTGGATCAGGACATCGTTTGCCAGCGCTATTCCCCGCCCCTGCGTCGCCGCATCGAGCGTGAAATTGGCGTGCCAGAGCTTGGGACCCGGGAGAGCCGGAATGTCGGCCATGCCGGCGGCGGCGAACCAGGCGGTCCAGTACCGGGTCGACTGCTCGTGGAGGAGAGGCGCCACCAGGAGATCCTCGATCCTGCGGATCTCCGGATGGGCTCCGGCAAAATCGGGGCTGGCCACCGGGAAGACACGGGGCCGGGCGAGCTCCTCGTATCGGATCGCCTCGTCGAGTTCCGTCCGGTCGAGATAGAAGATCTCCGCATCGGCCTGGCCATGGGCCAGATCCGGTCGCTCCAAGGTCGGCTTGAAGGAGAGATCGACGTCGGGGAGGCTCGATCTCAGCTCGTCCAGGACAGAGAGCAACAGATGGTGCGCGATCCCCGGCATGCACCACACCTCCAGGGATCGCCGATAGGTCGGCGAGAGTTCCGCCGTCGCGCGAAGGATGTCCGAGAAGGAGCCGCTGATCCGGGTATGAAACCGCCGACCCTGCGCGGTCAAGACGATCCCGCGGCCATGCTGCTCGATGAGATCGGCCCCGATATACTCTTCCAGATTCCGGACATGCCGGGAGACGACGGTATGGCTCACCCCCAGCTCGTCACCGGCCGCGCGGATGCTTCCGGTCCGGCCCACGGCTTCGAAGGCCCGGAGAGCGATCAGGGGAGGCATGCGCTTGTTCACGGTCGCCGACACTCCGCCCCGAACGACCCGATATCGGCGGGATCGGCAATCGTCCTGGCCGGGCTGGCGCCGGGGGCAGCCATCGGTCGGTTCCCCGGCCCGGTGCCTTACACGTCCAGGTTCGCGACCGAGAGCGCGTTCTGCTGGATGAAGTCGCGGCGCGGCTCGACCAGATCGCCCATCAGGGTCGAAAACACCTCCTCGGCCTCGTCCATATGGCTGACCTTGACCTGCAGCATGGTGCGGCTGTTGGGATCGAGCGTGGTCTCCCAGAGCTGCTCCGGATTCATCTCGCCCAGCCCTTTGTAGCGCTGGATGGACACACCGCGCTTGCCGATCTCGGTGACCGCGTCGATCAGCTCGACCGGCCCCGCGATCGCCGTCTCCTTGCCGTCCTTCGCCACCAGGACCGCGGGCTTGGTGAAGCTCGCCTGGAACTCAGCCGCCATGGAATCGAGGCGATGGGCCTCGGCGCTGCGGATCAGCGGCCCGTCGATCAGGTGATACTCGGTCACGCCGCGCAGGCGCCGGGTGAAGGAGAGCCCGCCATCGGCCTCGGCCTTGCCGACCCAGCCGCGCTCGGTCAGCGGCGAGAGCCCGTCGAGGCGATGGGCGATGGCGGTGGCCGCCTCGGTCGCCATGGCCTGGTCGGGAATGAGCTGCGGGTTGAGCGCGCCCACGATCGCCGCCTGCTCCACCACGGCGGCGTTGCCCACCTTGCGGATCAAAGGCTGCATCAGGTTGCGCGCGAGGCTCGCCCGCTCGACGCGCTCGCGCAGGTCGGGGCCTGCGACCTGGCTGCCGTCGGCGAGCTTGAGCACGGTGCCGTCGAGGCCACCATCGACCAGGTAACCCTCCAGCTCGCGGTCGTCCTTCAGGTAGCGCTGCGAGTTGCCGCGCTTGGCGCGATAGAGCGGCGGCTGGGCGATATAGAGATAGCCCTTCTCCACCAGGTCCTGCATCTGCCGGTAGAAGAAGGTGAGCAGCAGCGTGCGGATATGCGAGCCGTCCACATCCGCGTCGGTCATGATGATGATCTTGTGGTAGCGCAGCTTGGAGAGGTCGAACTCCTCGGCGCCGATGCCGGTGCCCAAGGCCGCGATCAGCGTGCCGATTTCCTGCGAGCCCAGCATCTTGTCGAAGCGCGCGCGCTCGACATTGAGGATCTTGCCGCGCAAGGGGAGAATCGCCTGGGACTTGCGGTCGCGGCCCTGCTTGGCCGAGCCGCCGGCCGAATCGCCCTCGACGATGAAGAGCTCGGCCAGCGACGGATCGCGCTCCTGGCAATCGGCGAGCTTGCCCGGCAGCGAGGCCATGTCGAGCGCGCCCTTGCGCCGCGTGAGCTCGCGCGCCTTGCGCGCCGCCTCGCGCGCGGCCGCGGCCTCGACCACCTTGGCGACGATGCGCTTGGCCTCGCCCGGATGCTCCTCGAACCACTGGTTAAGGCGCTCGTTGACGATGCTCTCGACCACCGGCCGGACCTCGGAGGAGACCAGCTTGTCCTTGGTCTGCGACGAGAACTTGGGATCGGGCACCTTGACCGAGAGGACGCAGGTGAGCCCCTCGCGCGCATCCTCGCCCGAGAGCGCCACCTTCTCCTTCTTGGCGATGCCGCTGTCGCCCGCATACTGGTTGATCTGGCGCGTGAGCGCGCCGCGGAAGCCCGCCAGATGCGTGCCGCCGTCGCGCTGCGGGATGTTGTTGGTGAAGCAGAGCATGGTCTCGTGGTAGCTGTCGGTCCACTCCATGGCCGCCTCGACCACGATCCCCTCGCGCTCGCCCGTCATGACGATGGCGGGCGTGTGCAGCGCCGTCTTGCTGCGGTCGAGATATCTGACGAAAGCCTCGATGCCGCCCTCGTAATGGAGCTCGACCGTCTTGGGCTCGACGCCGCGCGCATCGACGAGCGTCAGCCGCACGCCGGAATTGAGGAAGGCGAGCTCGCGCAGGCGATGCTCGAGGGTCGCGATGTCGAAGACCGTCTTGGTGAAGGTCGCCGAGGACGGCGTGAAGGTGATCTCGGTGCCGCGCTTGCCCTTGGCCTCGCCCACCACCGCCAGCGGCGCTTCCGGATCGCCGTCGCGGAAGCGCATGAAATGCTCCTTGCCGTCGCGCCAGATCCTGAGGTCCAGCACCGAGGAAAGCGCGTTCACCACCGAGACGCCGACGCCATGGAGGCCGCCCGAGACCTTGTAGGAGTTCTGGTCGAATTTCCCGCCGGCATGGAGCTGGGTCATGATGACCTCGGCCGCCGAGACGCCTTCCTCCTTGTGGATGTCGACGGGAATCCCGCGGCCATTGTCCGAGACCGTGACCGAGCCGTCGCCATTGAGGCGCACGATGATCTGGTCGCAATAGCCGGCCAAGGCCTCGTCGATGGCGTTGTCGACCACCTCATAGACCATGTGATGCAGGCCCGAGCCATCGTCGGTGTCGCCGATATACATGCCCGGCCGCTTGCGCACGGCATCGAGGCCGCGCAGCACCTTGATCGAATCCGCGTCGTACGTGGCTCCCGGCGTTTCCGGGGTGGGAGCGGCGGCTTTCTTGGTGGCTTCAGGCGTCATGGTCTTCGGATCTTTCAATGCGAGCGTCGTGGGTTCAGGCGGTCGCGGGAAAACGCGCCCGCCTCTCGTGAATTCGAATCCCTTGTCAGGGCGCGCCCGGGCGGGGCCGCAGGCGCCCCTCCTCGACCGCGACGAACCGGGCGGCCTCGCCCAGCTCGGCGAAGAGCTCGATATCGGTCCCGGTCAGCCAGGCCTGAGCCCCCGTCTCCAGGATCGCCTCGAACAGGGCCCGCCTGCGGGCGCGGTCCAGGTGCGCCGCGACCTCGTCGAGCAGGATCAAGGGCGCGCTGCCGCGCGCCTCGGCCAGCGCCCGGGCATAGGCCAGCACGATCGCCAGCAGGAGCGCCTTCTGCTCGCCGGTCGAGCATTCGGCCGCCGGCCGGCCGCGGCCCAGATGGGTCACGGCGAGATCGCTCTTGTGCGGGCCGACCGCGGCCCCGCCGGTTTGCGCGTCGAGCGCCCGGGTCTCGGCAAGCCTCGCCTTGAGCGCGTCCTCGGCGGCCAGCGCCGGCATGGCGGCGAGCGCCTCGTCGACCAGCCCCTGGAGCGCGATCGCGGCACCGGGAAAGGGTCCGAACCCGTCGGCTGCGGCGGCCTTGAGCCGCAACAGCAGATCGCGCCGGGCCGCCGCCACGGCGACGCCCAGCTCCGCCATCTGCGCCTCGAGCCCGTCGAGCCAGGCACCCTGCCCTGACCATTGACCGGCGGTCAGGAGCCGTGCCCGCTCGCGCAGGGCCTGCTCGTAGGCCGAGACACGGGTCGCATGGGCCGGATCGAAACCATAGACCAGGCGATCGAGGAACCGCCGCCGGTCGCCGGCGCCGTCGAGGAACAGGCGGTCCATCTGCGGCGTCAGCCAGACCAGCGCCAGGCGCTCGGCCAGCGCCGACTGGCCCTTGCGGAAGGCGCCGTCGATCTTCACCACGCGGCGCTCGACAGTGCCCTCGCCCGCCGCAGGATCGCGTCCCGTGCCGATCTCGATCTCGGGGCCGGGGCCGGGGCCGTTGACCAGCCGCGCCGCGACCGCCCAGGCGCCCGGCAGATCGGGGGTCGGCGTCACGGGGCGGCGTTCGATCTCAGTCAACCGGGCGCGCCGCAGGCCGCGGCCCGGCGCCAGGAAGGAGATGGCCTCGAGCAGGTTGGTCTTGCCGGCACCGTTGGGGCCCGCCAGCACCACGGGCCGCGCGTCGGTCTCCAGCACCGCCTCGCGGTAGCAGCGGAAATCGGCCAGCGCCAGGCGCGTCAGATGCGCCGCCGCCGGCCGGGCCGCAAGCGGCCTCGCGATGACGGTCGGATCGGTTTTCGCCAGCGCAGTCAGGGTCATCTGCCTCGTCGGAATGCCTCGTGGGAAACCGGCCGCCTCAGACGCGCATCGGCATCAGCACATAGAGCGCCGCGCCGTTGGCCGGATCCTTCATCAGGGTGGGCGACGCCGCATCGGCGAGCGCGATCTCGGCATTGTCGCCCTGGATCTGGCGCAGGATGTCGATGAGGTAGCGCGAGTTGAAGCCGATCTCGATCGGCTGGCCGGCATAGCTCGCCTCCAGTTCCTCGGTGGCCGTGCCGTTTTCCGGGCTCGAGGCCGAGAGGGTCAGGTGGCCCTCCTTCAGCGACAGCTTCACCGCGCGCGACTTCTCGCTCGAGATGGTGGCGACCAGGTCGACCGCCTCCATGAAGCTCTTGCGGTCGACCGTGAGCAGCTTGTCGTTGCCGGTCGGAATCACGCGGTGATAGTCCGGGAAGCTGCCGTCGATCAGCTTGGAGGTGAGCAGCACGTCGGCGAAGGCGAAGCTGATGCGCGTGTCCGACAGCGCCACCTCGACTGCCCCGTCGATCTCCTCGATCAGCTTCCTGAGCTCGGCCACGGCCTTGCGCGGCACGATCACGCCCGGCATCTCGGCGGCGCCCGAAGGCAGACCCAGCTCGATCCGCGCGAGCCTGTGGCCGTCGGTCGCGACCGCGCGTAAGGCCTTCGCCTTGCCCTGGGTATGGGCGTGCAGATAGATGCCGTTGAGGTAATAGCGCGTCTCCTCGGTCGAGATCGCGAAGCTGGTGCGATCGATGAGGGCGCGCATCTCCTCGGCCGGGACATGGAAGCGGTGCGGCAGGTCGCCGACATTGACCGCCGGGAAATCCTCGCGCGGCAAGGTCGCCAGCGAGAAGCGGGCGCGGCCGGCGCGCAGGCCCAGCTGGCCCGCATCGCTCGCCCCGTCGATCTCGACCTGCGCCCCTTCGGGCAGCTTGCGGACGATGTCGTAGAGCGTGTGGGCCGGCACGGTGGTGGCACCCGCCTGCCCGATCGACGCCGGCGTGCGCTCGACGATGCTGAGATCCATGTCGGTCGCCGTCATGTGCAGCGCTTCCTTCGATCCCTCGATCAGGATGTTCGAAAGGATCGGGATGGTGTTGCGCCGTTCGACGACGCTCTGCACATGGCCAAGGGACCGGAGGAGGGCACCGCGTTCGATGGTCAGTTTCATGGCTGGTGTCTTGGGGGTTTCCGATTGCGCCTTTGTTCTTATGGCCGTCCGGCCAGGGCCGGAAATAAGGCTTCGGGCGGGCCGGCAGATGCGGGCGGAAGGCGCCCAGGCCGGGCCTCGCCGCAGGCGCGGCAGGACGGTTTGTTATACTAGCACAAGCCCTTGTTTTGGGAAGCGATTTCCCTGTTTTCCCAGGCCCGGCGGCAAGCCGAAAAAGGGCCTGAAATCAGCACTTCCCGCGAGGCCCCGGACGGGGCCGCCGCCCGTAGGCGCCACGAAGCGGCGGCGACCGGCCGAAAAGGCCGATTCCGGGGTTTCCGAGTCGCGGAAACGGGATCGGGAAAGCGGCGTCGGGCCGGTTCAGGCCTCGAGCATCCGGCGCAGCAGATCGACATCCTCGGAGAAGGAGGAATCGGTCGAGCGCAGCTCCTCCACCTTGCGCACGGCATGCATGACCGTGGTGTGGTCGCGCCCGCCGAACTTGCGGCCGATCTCGGGCAGCGAGCGCGAGGTGAGCTGCTTGGCGAGATACATCGCGACTTGCCGCGGCCGCGCCACCGCGCGGGCGCGCCGGGCCGACTGCATCTCCGAGATCTTGATGTTGAAATGCTCGGCCACCTTGCGCTGGATCTCCTCGATCGTGACGCGCCGGTCGTTGGCGCGTAAGAGATCGTGCAGCACCTCCTGCGTGGTCTCGAGCGTCACCGGGCGGCCCACCAGCGTCGCATGGGCGACGATGCGGTTGAGCGCGCCCTCGAGCTCGCGCACGTTGGAGAGGATCTTGTGGGCCAGGAACTCCAGCACCTTGGGCGGGATCTCCGCACCCAGCTGCTCGCCCTTGTTCTGCAGGATGCCGAGCCTCAGCTCGTAGGTGGTGGGGTGGATGTCGGCGACGAGGCCCCAGCCGAGGCGCGAGCGCATCCGCTCCTCGAGGCCTTCGAGGTCGGAGGGCGACTTGTCGGCCGAGATCACGACCTGGCGGTTCTGGTCCACCAGCGCGTTGAAGGTATGGAAGAATTCCTCCTGCGTGGAATCCTTGCCGCTGATGAACTGCACGTCGTCGATCATCAGCACGTCGACCGAGCGGAACTGCTCCTTGAAGGCCATGGTGTTCTTGTGCCGGAGCGCCCGGATGAACTGGTACATGAACTTCTCGGCCGAGAGATAGATCACGCGCCGCTCGGGCTGGGCCTTCTTGATATGCCAGGCGATGGCATGCATCAGGTGGGTCTTGCCGAGCCCGACCCCGCCATAAAGGAAGAGCGGGTTGAAGGGCACGGTCTTGCTCTCGGCGACCCGTCGCGCGGCCGCATAGGCGAGCTCGTTCGACTTGCCGACGACGAAGTTCTCGAAGGTGAAGCGCGGATCGAGCGGCGCGCTGACATCGTCGGCGCCCGGACCCGGGGAGGGCAGCTCGGCCACCGCCGCGGGCGCCGCCTGGAGATAGGCGGGCTGGCTGGCCTCGGCGTCGGCCGGCGCCTTGGCGCTGTCGACCACGATCTCGACCGCGCGGAACTCGTTCACCTCGCCGGCCAGGAGCTGGCGCAGGCGGTCGGAATAATGCTGCATCACCCAGTCACGGATGAAGCGGGTGGGCACGGCGATCTTGAAGGCGCCGTTGTCGTGCCCCACCAGGGTCAGGGGCTTCAGCCAGCTGCGGTAGGCCTGCTCGCCATATTCGGAGCGCAGCCTTCCCCGCACACGCGCCCATTTCGCGTTGAGCTGGCTGTCAAGCCCGCTTGCCTTCAT